>NZ_CALIXW010000001.1 GCF_938046015.1 uncultured Porphyromonas sp.
GTGTTAGGTTTTGGACCTTTAGCGCGCGTGCTACCTTCTGCTGTCATATCAATGTCTTTCCTTATCGAGTCCTAAGACAGTCCTATAGCTCAGTTGGTTAGAGCGCTACACTGATAATGTAGAGGTCGGCAGTTCAACTCTGCCTGGGACTACTTAAGAGACTTTACCTGGGGGATTAGCTCAGCTGGCTAGAGCACCTGCTTTGCACGCAGGGGGTCAACGGTTCGAATCCGTTATTCTCCACTTACTACGAAGAGCCGCTAGTTACTAGGTACGCCTAGTGACTAGCGGCTTTCCTTTTATCCCTACTGCGCGCGGTGGGGCGGCAGGGCATTTTCCCTTAGTTATAGCCGCGCTGTCTTAGGTCTCCGAGCTTGCTTGCCCCTTTCCCTCCTTGTCTTTATATACTGCGCTGGTTTGCCTTATCGGCTTTTCAGGCTTCCCTTAGACCTCTGTGCGGCTTGCCTTGCACATTGCGTTGGGCGAGCTTCCCCTTATGCCTTGCTGCTCGACTATAGCACGTCGGGAGGCAGATTGTAGAGAGCGTGGAGGTGTAGTGGGCAGTGTGTGGAGGCGTCTTGGAAGGCAGCGGGAGGCGATGCAGCAAGGGGTGGCGAAGGGCGCTGCAGCTAGGTGGGCGGCTTATAATTCCGTATCTTTGCTACACACTTGATAATCGCAGGTATTGCTATGCTTATGTCACATCGTATCCCCTCCTTGCTGCTGGCCTTCGGGCTGTTTGTTCTCCTCTCGCTCACGGCCTGCACGGGCTCGGGTGGAGCTAAGGGCGCGGCGGATTCGGCGGCTATGCTCTCCGAGATGCAGTGGGACTCTCTCATCCTCGACCGTACCTATTACGACGACGATGTGCACAAGAAGGGCTCCTCGGTGGATGTCTTCATCAACTACCTCTTCCCTAAGGCCGACAGCACGCTGCAGCGCCTTTTCGGGCGTCTGACCTTCGGGGACGGCTACGACAGCATCCCGCCACAGGAGGCGCTGGAACGCTATGCGCGTGAGGTGCGGGCGGAGTATCTCTTCGCCCCGGACGATAGCATCACGACGTACACGGCCGAGGAGATCGCGGACCTCAAGAGCGAGCTCTCGCTGGTGACCAAGGCCAGCTTTGTAGATGTCCCTCACGGGCTGCTCTCGCTGCAGAAGGAGCTCTATACCTATTCGGCAGGTGCGGCGCATGGGCTCCTCGGCACCTCCTACTACAATATCGACCTCAAGACGCGCACCGTGCTCAGTGAGGGTGACCTCTTCGTCGACGGCTATCAGCCTGAGCTCGCCAAGGTGCTGCAGCGCTGCGCCCTCGCGACCTACGGCTGCAAGACGGTCGAGGAGCTGGAGGAGAAGATCGGTGCCTACCTCACGGACTTTGCTCCGAACGATAACTTCACCCTCTCGCCCGAGGGGCTCATCTATTGCTACAACCCCTACGAGATAGCGCCCTTCGCCGCGGGTACGATCCGTGTGCGCGTCCCCTATGTCGAGCTGGCCAAGCTCCTGCGCCCTGGCTCGCCGCTCGCCGCCTATCTCCCTACGAACTAAGTCCCCCTACCATTCGATGGAGCTTATCCTGAAGTATTTCCCCCAGCTCACTGAGGAGCAGCAGCGCCAGTTCGCTGCTCTGGATGCCCTCTACCGCGACTGGAACGCCAAGATCAACGTCATCTCCCGCAAGGACATCGACGCCCTCTACGAGCATCACATCCTGCACTCGCTGGGCATCGCACAGATGATCCGCTTCAAGCCCGGCACGCGTATCCTCGACTTCGGCACAGGGGGTGGCTTCCCTGGGATCCCGCTGGCGATCCTCTTCCCCGAGTGTGAGTTCCTGCTCGTGGATAGCATAGGCAAGAAGGTCAAGGTCGCCGCAGCGGTCGCCGAGGCCCTTGGGCTGACGAATGTACGCACGCTGCACGGCCGTGGCGAGGACGTCCAGGAGCAGTTTGATTTTGTCGTGAGCCGCGCCGTGATGCAGCTCAGCGAGCTGGTAGGCTTCGTGCGCCGCCTCGTACACCACGAGCAGCGCAACGGGATGCCCAATGGGCTCATCTGCCTCAAGGGCGGCGAGCTGCAGGCCGAGCTGCGCCCCTACAAGCGTATCGTCGAGGTGCAGGAGCTCTATCCGACCTTCAAGGAGGACTTCTTCAAGACCAAGAAGGTCGTCTACCTTCCGCTTTAAGCCCTTTCGGCAGCCCTAGGCGGGCGAAGCCCCCAGCCGAGCGGACAGCGATGCAGCAGCGTCTCTGTCCGCTCGGCTTTTTCTGTGCTTGGGCTCGGCCGCTGTGGCTGCTTGGGCGGAGGCCTCGCTTGGGGCTGGGGGCCCCCTGAGCAGGGGGCTTCGCTTGCCCTTAGCTCGAGGCGCTGCTGAGGACTATCCCTCGGCGTCCTGACTGCTATCCCTCACGGCGCTGACTGCCGTCCCTCGGCTCGCTGATGGATATCCCTCAGCGGCGCCCTCGGCTAAGCCTGCCGCCGAGCCTCCCTCGGGAGGGGACGGCAGCCTAAATAACGGTGCAGTGGGGCCTTCGCACGCCTTGGGCAGGCCCCCTTCCCGAGGGGCGTAGCGGGCAGAGACTGAGGGGAATATATTTCCTTAAATAATTTATTAAGTCTGAGGGGTTAAGATCGCTTTGCTGACGTAGGTATTTTGTCTATCTTAGCCCGGTTTTTTGCCGCGACCTGCCCTTGGCTTCGAGGGGCTGGGAGGGGGACAAGACCGACACGAGCGGCCACTGGGCTCAGCAGTCCGCTCGATGGGTGAGCAGCGCCACGCACTGCGCCTCACCCAGCTCAAGGATTGTACACAAGTGTGTTTAATTTAACTATATGAAGAAAGTACTATTATTCCTCATGAGCCTCGTGCTCTGTGTGGCTACAGCAGCTGCCCAGGGTCGAGGTGTGAGCGGTACCGTCACGGATGCCGCCGATCATGAGCCCCTGATCGGTGCGACAGTGACCGTAAAGGGAGCGTCGGGACAGGGTGCTGTGACCGACATCAACGGTAAGTTCACCCTCAAGGGCGTGAAGGCTGGGGCTACCCTCGTGGTCAGCTACATCGGCTACACGACCAAGGAGGTCGCCGTAGGCAAGCAGACGGAGCTCCAGATCGAGCTCGCCTCGGCAGACAAGCAGATCGATGCCGTGGTCGTCACCGCCCTCGGGATCAAGCGCTCACAGAAGGCGCTGAGCTATAATGTCCAGGAGGTCAAGGGCGAGAGCCTGACGGCCGTCAAGGACGCCAACTTCATGAACAGCCTCGCCGGTAAGGTCGCTGGGGTCAATATCAATAGCTCGGCAGCCGGCGTCGGTGGTGCTACGCGTGTCGTCATGCGTGGGATCAAGTCCATCAGCGCCAATAATAACGCCCTCTACGTCATCGACGGGGTACCCATCTTCAACGTCAATAACGGGGCTACCTCGGGCGAATACTCCAGCCAGCCTAGCGGTGAAGGTATCTCGGACATCAACCCCGATGATATCGAGAGCATGAGCGTCCTCTCGGGGCCTGCCGCTGCTGCCCTCTACGGCTCCAGTGCCGCACAAGGGGTCATCCTCATCACCACCAAGAAGGGTAAGGAGGGCAAGGTCAAGCTCGAGTTCTCCAACAGCACGACCTTCTCCGATCCCTTCATCATGCCCCGCTTCCAGAGCGAGTATGGCAATGTCCCAGGCTCCTTCCGCAGCTGGGGTGCTAAGGGCGCAGCGCTGAACTACGATCCGAAGCACTTCTTCAACACCGGGACCAACGTCATCAACTCGGTAGCCCTCACCACGGGTACGGACAAGAATCAGACCTACCTCTCGGCAGCGACGACCAACTCCGCTGGGATCCTGCCCAACAACCACTACAACCGCTACAACTTCACCTTCCGTAACTCCACCAAGTTCCTTGGCGATAAGCTCCACCTCGACCTCGGGGCGCAGTACATCATCCAGAATCAGAAGAACATGGTGGCACAGGGCTACTACTACAACCCGCTGCCCGCACTCTACCTCTACCCCCGTGGGGAGAGCTTCGACGAGGTGCGTCAGTATGAGATCTTCGACGAGGCGCGCAACATCAGCGTACAGAACTGGCGCTGGGGTAACGGCGGTATCGACATGGAGAACCCCTACTGGCAGATGTATGGCAAGAACCGCCAGCAGGGCCGCGAGCGCTATATGCTCAATGGTAGCCTCAAGTGGAAGGTCACCGACTGGCTCGACCTGACGGGACGTATCCGTATCGACAACTCCGTGGTCAATAGCACGGACAAGTTCCGCGCTGGTACCGATACCTATTGGACGGGCGGTAGTCTCAAGGGGAGCTATGGCGAGAGCCGCTCCGAGGAGAAGCAGATGTACGCCGATGCTATGGCCAACATCAACAAGACCTTCGGTGACGACTACAGCCTCACGGCCAATATCGGGGGTAGCCTCTCCAACACCTCCTACAAGTCCCTGGGCTACGGCGGTCCTCTGGCCGATGTGCCCAATGGCTTCAACGTCTACAACATCGACCGCAACCTCGGCTCTCCGAGCGCAGGCGGCTGGCGCGAGCGCTCGCTGGCGACCTTCGGGAGCGCCGAGCTGGGCTACAAGCGCTACCTCTTCCTCACCGTCACGGCGCGTAATGAGTGGTCCTCTACGCTGGCGGGCACGGAGCAGCTCTCCTACTTCTTCCCCTCGATCGGGCTCTCGGGTGTGATCTCCGATATGGTGAAGCTCCCTGAGTTCGTCAGCTACCTCAAGGCCCGTGTATCCTACGCGGACGTGGGCTCGCCGCTGCCACGCAACCTCACGCAGCCTCGCTACACCTGGGACTCGAAGTCGCGTACCTGGGTAGCCCCCACCTACCGTCCCCTCGGGAAGCTCTATCCCGAGAAGACCTCCTCGTGGGAAGCGGGTCTGAACATGCGCTTCCTGCGCAACGCCCTCTCGCTGGACGTCACCTGGTACCTGTCGGATACGAAGAATCAGACCTTCAACATCACGACCTCGCCCGCCAGTGGCTACTCCTCGATGTACGTGCAGTCGGGTAATGTGCGCAACTACGGTATGGAGTTCGCCCTCGGCTATCGTCAGGAGTTCGGCAAGCTGAACTGGGAGACCAACGTCACCTACAGCTTCAACCGCAACCGCATCGTCGAGCTGCTGGACAACTACTACGACCCCGTCACCAAGGAGACCTACAGCCTGCCCTTCCTCAACATGGGCAACGTGCGCCTCGTGAAGGACGGCTCTATGGGAGACCTCTACACCTCGCGAGACTTCCAGCGCGATGAGAACGGCAATATCTGGGTAGACCCCTCCTCCAACAATGTCAAGGCGACCAACCTCGAGACGCCCCGCAAGATCGGTAGCGTACTGCCTGATGGCAACCTCGGCTGGCGCAATGCCTTCTCCTGGCAGGGGATCAACCTCACGGCGCTCTTCGCAGCTCGCTTCGGCGGTCAGGTGACCTCGATGACGCAGATGATGATGGATGCCTACGGCGTATCGCAGGCTTCGGCTGATGCACGCAACGCAGGCGGTATCCGTGTGAATAAGGGTATGGTCGATGCAGAGGGCTACTACAACGAAGTGGCTGGCCGCAACGGGATCCTCCAGGAGTATATCTACGATGCGACCAACGTACGCCTGCAGGAGCTCTCGCTGGGCTACACGCTGCCCAAGAAGTGGCTCGCCAACAAGGCACGCCTCACGGCCTCCCTCGTCGGGCGCAACCTCTGGATGATCTACAATAAGGCTCCCTTCGACCCCGAGGCAACGGCCTCCACGGGTACCTACAATCAGGGCTCGGACATCTTCATGATGCCCTCGCTGCGTAGCTTCGGCTTCAGCCTCCGACTGGAGTTCTAGTATCCCTTCCTAAGACTACTACAAGCAATGAATATATCCAAGAAGATCCTGCTCTCCACGCTCGTCGTGGCTGGCTCGGTCGCCAGCTGTACCAGTGGCTTCGATGAGATCAACGAGCCGCAGAATAGCTTCACCAAGGAGCAGCTCCGTGGGGACAACTACGAGATCGCAGCCTCCTTCCCCCAGCTGCAGCAGCTCATCGTGCCCGCGGCTAGCTCGGGCTACTTCCAGCACTTCAGCCTCGCTGGGGATACCTGGGGCCGCTTCCTGATGAGCAATACGAAGTGGAACAACAACCTCTCGGTCTTCCGCTACATGCACGAGGGCTGGATCAATACGCCCTTCGATATCCTGACGAACTTCTACCCCGAGTTCCGTAAGATTAAGGAGGGTACTCAGGGTCGTGGCATCAGCTACGCCTGGGCGCTGATCAACCGCGTGGGGCTGATGCACCGCCTCACCGACCTCTACGGCCCCATCCCCTACACGCAGATCGAGGGCGGTAACCTGCACGTGCCCTACGACTCGCAGGAGGCTGTCTACAAGGCGATGCTCGCCGACCTCAACACCGCTATCACTGAGATCACGAGCTACCTGACGGTCAATCCCACGGCCATCCTCATGAAGGATCAGGACCTGGTCTACCAGGGTGACTTCCGCAAGTGGGTGCGCTTCGCCAACTCGCTCAAGCTGCGTATCGCCATGCGTATGCGCTACGCCGACCCCGCTACGGCACGCAAGGCTGCTGAGGAGGCCGTCAGCCAGACCTACGGCGTCATCACGGAGAACGGCGACAACGCTATCCTCCATCAGAAGGGGCAGAGCATGCTCTGGCTCATCACGCAGGGTTGGAACGATGCCCGCGTAGCGGCCGACCTCACCAGCTACATGAATGGCTACAGCGACCCCCGTCGTGCCTTCTACTTCACGGCCTCGACCTTCCCCGGTGGCGGCTACGAAGGCATCCGCTCGGGCTCCACGCAGGACGGTGCTGAGTACACCAAGTACTCCAATGTCCTGGTCGGCAACAACGACCCCACGATCCTGATGACGGCCAGCGAAGTGGCCTTCCTCAAGGCAGAGGCGGCGCTGATCGGCTGGAACATGGGTGCGGCTACGGCTCAGAGCCTCTATGAGGATGGGATCAAGCTGTCCTTCGCTCAGTGGGGTGTGAGCTCGGCTGCGAGCTACCTGGCGAGCACCGCTATGCCTGCTGCCTACACCGATCCCTCAGGCAAGTACAGCACGCCTGCCGTCAGCTCCATCACTCCCCGCTGGGACTCTGGTGCCAGCACGGAGGAGAACCTCGAGCGTATCATCACGCAGAAGTGGATCGCCCTCTGGCCCCTGGGCTTCGAGGCCTGGTGCGAGCACCGTCGTACGGGCTATCCTAAGTTCTTCCCGCTGGTGGGCACCGTTGAGTCGGCCTACGCCAATATGGACGTGGCCAACCGCATGCCCTTCTCGCGCAAGGAGTACGATGTCAATGGCGCCAACATCCAGGCGGCTGTCGGCCTGCTCGGCGGCCCCGATAACTTCGCCACGAAGATGTGGTGGCAGAAGAAGAACTAAGGCCGCCCTATACTATCCATGGTAAAGAATAAGCATATGAAGAATATCAAGCGCTGGGCACTGGCTGCTGGTGCTGTCGTCGCCCTTGGAGCAAGCTCTTGCTCCAAGTGGACGGAGCCCACGCAGTACAAGCCCACAGATCTAAGTGGCAATACGACGACGGAGGACTACTACGCCAACCTCCGCGCCTGGAAGGCGACGGGCGCACCTACGGGCTTCGGCTGGTTCGCTGGCTGGA
Source organism: uncultured Porphyromonas sp. (assembly GCF_938046015.1). GTDB lineage: Bacteria > Bacteroidota > Bacteroidia > Bacteroidales > Porphyromonadaceae > Porphyromonas. Next base: position 7,667 of record NZ_CALIXW010000001.1, read on the forward strand.
CGGGTGAGGGCGCCTCGATGAAGACGCAGCTGATGGGGCTCCCCGATAGCCTCGGCCTCGTCTCGCTCTGGGGGGACTGGAAGAACATGAACGACCTCAAGCGCGCCGACCTCAAGGCCGTGCAGACGCTCAAGGGGACCAAGGTCATCGCTGGCTTCATCATCGACAACGTCGGGGTACAGATGACGCCTGCCGGCCAAGACGCTGCCAAGTACTGGGGCTGGGAGGACGGCACGAGCCCCGAGGCACTCGCTAAGCAGAAGGCTGCCATACAGAAGTACGCCAACGCCATCTGTGACCTCATCGACTCCCTAGGTCTCGATGGCTTTGACTTCGACTTCGAGCCCAGCTACGGCCACAGCGGGAACATCTCCTTCAACTACAATGCGAACTACAGCACGGCAGGTAAGAAGATCAAGGCTGACAACATGAAGGCCTTCATCGAGACCCTCGGCAAGCGCCTCGGCCCCCAGTCGGGCACGGGTCGTATCCTGACGGTCAACGGTGAGCCTCAGAGCATGGTGCCTGAGCTGGGCAAGTACTTCGACTACTTCATCGTCCAGGCCTACGACAGCAGCGGCGACGCTGACCTGGATCGCCGCTTCCAGTCCACGGTGCGCAACTACGCTGGGCACCTCCCTGCAGCCGAAGTGGCACGTAAGTACCTCGTCACCGAGAACTACGAGAAGTACGCCTCTACGGGTGGCGCTCCCAACTACCGCGACCGCTATGGCAACACCATGGCTAGCGTCGAGGGTATGGCGCGCTGGATGCCCATCGTCGACGGCAAGGTGCTGCAGAAGGCCGGTGTCGGTACCTATCACATGGAGTACGAGTACACTGTCTCGGGTCAGCCAGGGACCTATCCCGCCCTGCGCCGCGCCATCCGCATCATGAACCCTCCCGTCAAGTAATCACAGGCTAAGCAATGAACAAGATGAATAAGACGATCCTATCCGTCTGCGGCCTAGCGCTGGCGCTGGCAGCCTTCTCGAGCTGCTCCAATGCCGACTACAAGCCCCTGGACAACTCCGTCTATATCCACGGTGCCGCGGCTGACCCGCTGCGCACCCTTACCATCGGCGACAATGAGGTCTCGACCGAGCTCCTCATCCGTACCGCTGCTCCCGTGACTCAGCCCGTCAAGGTGCAGCTGTCGGTGGACAAGGCGGCCCTCGAGGCCTACAACAAGCGCTACGATGCTAGCTACGAGCTGCTGCCCGCAGAGTTCTATACGCTCTCGGCTACGGAGCTGACCATCGAGCCAGGACGTGTATCCGCCCCCGCGCTCACGGTCAAGATCAAGCCCTTCAGCGCCGAGCTGCAGAAGAGCGGTAAGAAGTACGCCGTCCCCGTCTATATCTCTAGCGTGACGGGTGCCGACTTCGCTCCTCAGGCTGCCGAGCGTACCTTCGTCGTGGCCTGCGACCAGGTCATCAAGACCAAGGCGATCAAGCTGGAGCAGACCCAGGGCATGCGCGTCATGCGCCCCGAGGGCATCCAGACCAACACCTGGACGGTGGAGATGCGCATCAAGAGTGACGACATCCGCCAGCGCTACAACAACCAGTCCTTCCTCGGCTTCGGCTCGGGGATCCCTGGCGGAGGTGAGGGCTCAGGCTTCATCTTCGGTCGCTGGGAGGGTGATGCCCTGCAGTTCAAGATCAACGGCCACGACGGGATCAACGCTACCGTCAAGCCCGAGAGCAACAAGTGGTACCACGTGGCCATCGTCTGCGACGCTGGTACGGTACGCCTCTACGTCAATGGGCAGCCCAGTGGGGAGTTCCAGAACGCCAAGTTCGCCATCAAGGCGCAGTACAAGGAGTTCTCCCTGGCCTACCCCCGCTCTGCCACGCACCCCTACCGCCGCTCCAACTACTACATGAGCGAGGTACGCTTCTGGAACGTCGCCCGTACGGCCAGCCAGATCCGTCAGAATCGCTACGCCGTAGACCCCAAGACGCCTGGTCTCATGGCCTACTGGAAGCTGGACGACGGCGCGGGTACGAGCTTCAAGGAGTACACGGGTAAGACGCCCGCCCTCGAGCTCTATTCGTCTAACCAGAACCTGACCTCGCACTGGGTGGATATCCGCTCCGATCAGGACTAAGCTAGCTGACAAGAATGAACAAGTATATCAAGCACTGGTCTGTGGCTGCGTGTGCAGCCTTGACCCTCACGGCAGCCTTCTCCTCCTGCTCCAAGGACAGCGAGTCGGTCGAGGAGCTCATGGAGCGCAACTACCCCGCCCGCGTCTATCTGCAGGGCGACCGCTACTCCGCCCCTGCACTGACCTATACGCTCAAGCATAGCTCCGATGGTATCGAGGGCGAGCTGGGTGGATCGGTCACGGTACGTCTGACGCGCCCTCAGGCGCAGGACGTCGTCGTCACGCTCAAGTCTACCCTCGATAAGGCTGAGCTCAAGGACGCGCTCAAGGTAAGCGCCACCGAGGCTACGGTCAAGGCGGGGAAGATCACCAGCGAGCCCATCACCTTCACCATCGACAAGTCCAAGCTCGAGACGAAGGCCGAGAGCCAGACCTTCAAGGTCAGCTTCTCTATTGATGCGGTCAAGAGCGCACCTGCAGGGCTGCAGCTCTCCAGCAATCAGAACCTCTATGCGGTGACCTTCCACAAGCGTAAGCAGAGTGAGGATGCCCTCATCGCCAACTATACGGGCAATGTCGGCTACCTCGACTACGACACCGATGGCGATACGCGTGCGACGAAGTGGAAGCTCATCGACGTCACGCCTGGTATCCAGGGCGCCAATAACCCCACCGTCCTCTTCGACGGCCAGAGCAGCGACCTGGCAGCCGACCAGCCCCCCATCAGCTTCACGATCGACTTCGGTCGTGTCGTGTCCAAGCTCCGAGGGGTCTACCTCGAGTACTGGAGTGGCTCCTACATGCCCGTAGGCTTCCGCCTCGAGTGCTCGGCGGACGGCAAGGCCTGGACGGAGCTGGGTGAGCTCACCCTCGGGGATGAGAAGACGACGAGCGCAGGCTTCCTCATCGACCTCAGCACGATCTACTTCCGCAAGGCCTACGCTGCACGCTACCTCCGCTATACGAGTACTGCAGCCTCCTACGACCCGTCCGGTCGTGGCTCGATCTCGGAGGTCTACGCGATCGTAGATAACGAGTAGTAAAGCAAGCGCGCCCCGAGTGTCCGCCGGACCTTGGGGCGCTGCCTTCTCTAGCCTCACCGCTCGTGAGGCTCTTCCTATAGACAGCGCCCCCGAGTAGCACGTGCTACTCGGGGGCGCTGCTCTTTTGCTGTGGGGGAGGGGAGGCTTAGTCCTCGTTGATCATGCTGAAGAGCTCTTCGGCTGCCAGGCGAGGCCCGTCCTTGGTCTGACCCTCGATCGCCAGCGAGGTGTGCATCTCACCGACCTTGACGCCACGCTCGAAGAGGACGCCGAAGTACTGGCGCACCAGCTGCTCGGCCAGAGGACGCTCCTGCACGGGGCCGAAGGGGTTAGCGAAGTAGGAGGTCACCAGACCCTGCTCCGTCGTCGTACCCTTAGCCTTGCGCGCCCCTGCCTCGAAGGTCTTGATCGCCTCGTCGATGTTGTCGAAGAGGGCTATCTTCTGCTCGGCCTCAGCGTAGTTGTTGGCGTAGAGGAAGTAGTCCACGGGGAAGCCCTTAGAGATCAGCTCGTAGGTCGAGATGGGGATGGTGACGCGGGCGTTGACCTTGTCGGGGTTGGTGTAGATCCCGCGGTCGAGCTGGCTGAAGGCGTAGGTGGGGTCGAGGTCGTCGGTACGGACGAAGGCCCCGATCTCGGTCCCGTAGGCCTTGAGCTGCCCATCAGCATCGAGCGAGAGGTAGCCCATGTCGTCGAAGATGACACGCATGTGGCGGATATACTTCTCGTTGAGCGTGCGGAAGGCCTCGAGGCTCTCGCTCTTCCCAGCACCGCTGTCTCCCATGATGATGATATTGGCCTCACGCCCATTCTTGAGGATGATGTTGACCATAGCGCCGTGGATAGGCAGCTTGCCACGCTCCATCTGCTTGATGTTGTGCAGGGTCAGCAGCATCTTCTTCATGTAGCCGAAGTAGTCGATATCGTCGCAGTAGTTGGCATAGCCCACGAGGATGTCGTTCTTCTTATCCTTGTAGTAGAAGGTGCGCTTCTCATCGTGGCCGTCGGGGTAACCGAAGATGTAGATCATGTCGGGCTTCTTCCCTACGTACTCGTCCTGCTTGGCGAGCTCGAAGAGGTTGGCCAGTCCGAGCCCGTGGCACATGAAGTCCTTGTGGAAGTAGACGAAGGCCAGCAGGTCGCCGACCTTAGCGGGGAAGAGGAACCAGTCGTCCTCGTTGAGGATCATGCCGGCTACGGGGTTGAGCGTCTGCTCTCTGAAGATCCCGTCACGCGTATTCTTCTTGGTGTAGGATACGTAGGGCGGGTTGATGAGGACGGAGTTGATGAAGGGGATCCCGGTGAGGCCCTTGTACTCGAGGGGACTGTTCCAGGTGACGTCATTGAGGATGAGCCCCGCGTTGGCGCCCGCCGTCGTCTGGCGGTAGACCTGGCTAGCAAAGCCGTTGGCTACCTCCTTGGTGCGGCGGTAGATGGACAGGATCAGTTCGTTGAAGAGCTCGTAGGCCTGGACGAAGCGGACGTTCTGCACGCCATCGCCCTGACGCTGGTTGTGGACGACGACGATGCGCTCCATGCGGCGCCAGTAGTGGTAGAGGAGCTCGATGACCTCGAGGAAGAGGTCGCGGTCCTGGAAGAAGGGAGCGTACTTGTTGTTGACCTCTAGGAGCTCCTCGACGCTGCACACGCTGAGCAGGCGGATGACCTCCATGAAGGAGCGGATGAGCTGGTCATCGCTCTCGAAGCCCTTGCTGAAGGCTTCGAAGATAACGGGGTTGTCCTTCTTGAGATAGTAGATAAAGGACTCGACTACGCGGCCATAGGCGTAGCTGGTCAGGATCTTGCGGCGGTTGTCGCAGTACTTCGAGGTGAAGTTGATGATGGCGCGACCTCGGCTAAGGGTGAATTCCTGTAACATTGCTAACGGTTGGTTTAATAGGTGACGACAAAGGTGTCCTTACCTCTGCAAATGTAAGCCAAACTTTACGAATAAGGAAATTTATCCGCTTTTTCCTTGCACACAAGCGCTCCGAGTGTGCATCTCGAGGCTGCTCCCCCGCGGCTCGGAGCGCCCTTCTCCCTCGCCCCTCCGCATCCTTCCCCTGCAGCTCCCAGCACCCCTCCTCCTCGCCTCGCCGCACCCTTCCCCTGCTGCGCCCTCTCGCTGTAGCCTCAGCGCGTGCTCCCTCATCCCGCGCAGCGCTCCCCTAGGCCTGTGCCCGCAGCCCAAGCCTTTTACCGCTTCCCTAAACGCTATCCCCCGCCTCCCTGAGGGATATCCATCAAGGCGCTGAGGGATATCCCTCACACCCCTTGACTGATACCCTTCAGCGCGCTGACGGATATCCCTCAGCCGCGCCCCGCCTTAGCCTGCAGCGTTCGCCTCCCTTGTGGAGGGCTTAGCTTATCCCTCGTAGTGTGCTCTCTGCGAGCTGGTAGGGGCTTGAGGACGAGCTGCTTCGCGCGCTTTTTAGAGGAGCGACCTGCCGCCTTCACTTCTCCTCGGAGACAGTGCTCCCGAGCGCGTCTGCGCTCCCTCGGTGCCAAGTGGCGGATAAGTCGTATTTTTGTTAAGTATATGAGAGATTTCATTATAACCGAAGCCAAGAGCGAGGAGGCTGTCCTCGTCGGCCTAATCACTCGCCAGCAGAGCGAGGCCCAGTCGAGGGAGTACCTCGATGAGCTGGACTTCCTCTCCCGCACCGCCGGCGTGCACCCTGTCCAGCGCTTCACCCAGCGCATCGACCAGGCGCACCCCGTCACCTTCGTCGGCAAGGGGAAGCTCGAGGAGATCCGCCTCTACGTCGAGGAGCAGGAGATCGGGCTGGTGATCTTCGACGACGAGCTCACGCCCAAGCAGCTCCGCAATATAGAGGCCGCCCTCAAGGTCAAGATCCTCGACCGCACGAGCCTCATCCTCGATATCTTCGCCGCCCGCGCTACCACGGCCTACGCCAAGACGCAGGTCGAGCTCGCCCAGTACCGCTATATGCTGCCCCGATTGACGCGCCTATGGACGCACCTCGAGCGCCAGCGCGGAGGGGTAGGGATGCGCGGCCCTGGGGAGACCCAGCTGGAGACCGACAAGCGTCTCATTCAGGACCGCATCGCGCACCTCAAGGAGGAGCTCAAGGTCATCGACCGCCAGATGTCCATGCAGCGCAAGAACCGCGGCAAGCTGGTGCGCGTCGCCCTCGTGGGCTATACCAACGTGGGCAAGTCCACGCTGATGAACGTCCTGAGCAAGAGCGAAGTCTTCGCCGAGAATAAGCTCTTTGCCACGCTCGATACGACGGTGCGCAAGGTCATCGTCCACAACCTCCCCTTCCTGCTGAGCGATACGGTGGGCTTCATCCGCAAGCTCCCCACCGAGCTCATCGAGTCCTTCAAGAGTACGCTCGACGAGGTGCGTGAGGCCGATCTGCTGCTGCACGTCGTGGATATAGCGCACCCCAACTTCGAGGAGCACATCCAGGTCGTCTCTACGACGCTCAGCGAGATCATGGCCGGGGAGCAGAAGCCCGTCATCCTCGTATTCAATAAGATCGATGCCTTCACCTACGAGGAGAAGCAGGCCGATGACCTCAGCGAGCGTACGCAGCGCAATGTCAGCCGCGCCGAGCTCGAGGCAAGCTGGATGGCTCAGCTCGGCGAGTCGGGCTGCGTCTTCATCTCCGCCCGTACGGGGGAGGGCATCGAGCAGCTCAAGCAGCGCCTCTACGACAGCGTCAAGGAGATCCACGTGCAGCGCTTCCCCTACAACGACTTCCTCTTCCAGGACTACAGTGCCGAGACCGAGGAGCTAGCCGCAGAGGATCATGCCTAGCCGCTACTCCCCCAGTCCCCGTCCCTGCCTCTATGGCGGGGAGTACCAGGGCGCACGCCGCGGGGTGCTGCTGCTCAATCTCGGTAGCCCCGACAGCCCCGCCGTAGAGGATGTCCACCGCTATCTCGATGAGTTCCTCATGGATAGGCGCGTCATCGGGCTCACGCAGTGGGTGCGCTACCTGCTGGTCAAGAAGATGATCGTCCCGCACCGCGCGCCGCGCTCGGCCGAGAGCTACGCCACCATCTGGGATGAGCGTGCCCAGAACTTCCCCCTCATCACCCACAGCGCTGCCATCGCCGAGCAGCTCAGCGCCCTCAGGCACGAGCCCGTGGCCCTCGGTATGCGCTACGGCAGCCCGACGACGGGCGAGGCGCTCGAGGCCCTGGCCTCTATGCCCGCCCTCGAGGAGCTGGTCATCGCGCCGCTCTATCCCCACTACGCCCGCAGTAGCTACGAGACGGCGGTGGCCTATGCCCTCTCCGAGCTGCGCCGCCTTGACCTCGGGCATCTGAGGGTGAGGCTGCTGGCGCCCTTCTACGCCGACGAGCGCTACCGCCAGGCCCTTGCCGCGAGCGTGCGGCCGTATCTAGAGGAGCCCTTCGATCGGCTCATCGTCTCCATGCACGGCATACCCACCTCGCACATCCCCAAGGCCTGCCGCCACGACAACGGCGTCGTCGGGGGCTGTGCCTCCCGCCGCTCCTGGCACGAGCGCTGGGGCGAGGAGGACTGCTATCGCCTGCAGTGCGAGGAGACCAAGGACTACCTCTGCCGCGACCTGGGGCTAGCCCCCGAGCAGGTGGAGCTGGTCTATCAGTCGCGCCTCGGCATCCATGAGTGGATGCGCCCCTATATGAGTGAGCGCATCCATCAGCTCGTGCCCGAGGGGGTGAAGCGTGTGGTGGTGGTCTGCCCAGGCTTCGTCTGTGACTGCCTGGAGACGGTGCAGGAGATCGATGATTACTACCACGGCATCTTCGAGCGGGAGGGTGGTGAGCGCTTCAGCTACGTACCCTGCCTCAATAGCAGTCCCGCCTTCATCCAGAGCCTCAGCGAGCTCGTGGAGTCGACGCTGGCCGATCCCGCTGCCCTGCTGAGCGAGGAGAACAAACGTAAGTACAAACACTAATGTATAGCGATACACCTATGAAGAAACTAAGCCTCCTGGCGCTCAGTGCCGCGCTCTCCGCGGCGAGCCTCAGCGCCCAGACACCCGCCCCTGTGGGGCCCGTGCCCACCAAGGCGCAGCTCGCCTGGCAAGAGCTGGAGACCTATGCCTTCGTCCACTTCGGGCTCAACACCTTCAACGACCTCGAGTGGGGCTACGGCGACACGCCCAGCAGTACCTTCGCCCCCGAGCTCCTCGACGTCGAGCAGTGGGTGCGCACCTTCAAGCGCGCCGGCATGAAGGGCGTCATCCTCACGGCCAAGCACCACGATGGCTTCTGCCTCTGGCCCACCAAGACGACGGACTACTCCGTCAAGAACTCCCCTTGGAAGGGAGGCAAGGGCGACCTCGTCGGCGATCTGAGCCGCGCGTGTAAGAAGTATGGGCTGAAGTTCGGCCTCTACCTCTCGCCCTGGGACCGTAATAATGCGGGCTACGGCAAGGAGGCCTATCAGAAGATCTACCACGAGCAGATCCGCGAGCTCTCCACGCAGTACGGCCAGCTCTTTGAGTTCTGGTTCGACGGCGCCAACGGCGGTACGGGCTACTACGGCGGTGCTCGCGAGGCACGCCAGATCGACCCCAAGAGCTACTACGGCTACCACGTGGCGGCCGAGATCCTCTACCGCAACAACCCCGAGATGATGATCTTCGGCGGTACCGAGCCCACGATCCGCTGGATCGGCAACGAGCGTGGCTGGGCTGGGCAGACCAACTGGGCGATGTACGACTATAGTAAGGAGAAGCACCACACCGAGGCTCAGTGGGGTATGCGCGATGCCAAGCAGTGGCTCCCTGGGGAGGTAGACGTGAGCGTGCGCCCAGGATGGTTCTACCACGCCCGTGAGGACCAGCAGGTACGCTCCGTAGCCAACCTCGTCAACCTCTACTACCAGAGCGTCGGGCGCAATGCCAACCTGCTGCTCAACTTCCCCATCGACCTCCGCGGCAAGGTCCCTGCGCAGGACTCGACCAATATCGTGGCTTGGTACGACCACCTCAAGGCGGGCTTCCGTCACAACCTCCTCAGCTCCGCCTCCGTCCAGGCCTCGAGCCAGCGCACGGGTAAGGCCTTCGCTCCACAGCAGCTCCTGGACGGTCAGACCAAGACCTACTGGGCGGCTGCCGAAGGCTCGGGCGAGGTGAGCCTCACCTTCACCCTGCCGCGCGCCACGCAGATCAATAACCTCATGCTGCAGGAGCCCATCGCTCTGGGGCAGCGTGTGGCGCGCTTCCGCGTCGAGACGGCAGGCGCCGATGGCAGCTTCCGCCCCATCGACACGCAGGACTCGCTGACGACCATAGGCTACAAGCGCCTGCTGCGCTTCCGTCCCGTAGAGACCAAGCAGCTGCGTGTGACGGTACTGGAGTCGCGTGGCCCCGTGCTGCTCTCCGAGGTCGCTGCCTATCTCGTGCCCGAGGTGCTGGAAGCGCCGAGCGTACGCCGCGACAGCCGCGACAGCCTCTACCTGACGAGCCTCAGCCGTGATGCCAAGCTCGAGTACGCCCTTCTCACGGGCGGCAAGCAGGGCCCCTGGCAGACCTATACGCGTCCCGTCTACCTGCCCGGCGACCATGTCGAGCTCGTGGCGCGCGTCTCTACAGAGGTGAATAAGGACAAGCCAGAGCTGCGCTACCGCTTGGGCTACTCGGCGAGCCAATTCGTCACGCCCGGGCTCAGCCCCGCGCAGCACCTCGCCCTCTTCGATGGCTCGGGACGCACGGAGACGCGTCTCGGGAAGGGTGTCCGCTCGCTGGCGATCGAGTTCCCTGAGGCTCGTCCGCTCACACGCTTCGTCTACACGCCCTCCCAGCAGCGCGATGCGCAGGGGCACATCCAGGGCTATGAGCTCTACGTCGATGGCAAGCGCGTAGCGGCGGGAGAGTTCGCCAACATCCGCAACAACCCTATCCCCGTCGCTGTGGATTTCCCCGCGGGGACGAAGGGACAAACGCTGCGCCTAGTGGTCACCAAGCTGGTAGGCGACGTCGAGCAGGTCAATATCGGTGACCTGGCCGTCGAGTAGGCCTTAGCCTAAGACTCCTCCTAATGCACGTGCAGCACAGCCCTCGGGGCCTCCAGCCTCGGCGCTGTGCTGCACGCAGCTTTATCCATGATAGATCCAATAGCTATGCCTTTCCCTAAGCTCAGCACTGCCCCACGCGAGGAGCAGCGTCCCGTGCGTGTCCTCTTCGTCTGCCTCGGCAATATCTGCCGCAGCCCCTCGGCCGAGGGCGTCTTCCGCCACTACGTCACCGAGCAGGGTGCTGCAGAGGACTACGAGATTGACTCCGCAGGGCTCATCGCCGTCCACGAGGGCGAGCTGCCCGATGGACGCATGCGTGCGCACGCTGCCCGCCGTGGCTACACGCTGGACTCGCGCTCGCGTCCCATCAGCTACGAGGACTTCTTCCACTACGACTACATCATCGGGATGGACGAGCCGAATAGGGAGCGCCTCCTAGCCCTGGCGCCGACGGCCGAGCTGCAGGAGAAGGTCTCCCTGCTGCCCGAGTGGTCGGAGCGCCCCGCCCGCGACCACGTGCCCGACCCCTACTACGGCGGCGCCGAGGGCTTCGAGCACGTCCTGGACCTCCTCGAGGCCATCCTCCCCGACCTCTACCAGCATACCCACTGCCGCTAGCTGGCCCTATTCTGAGAATGCCAGGGGGCGCTGCGATCAGTCGATCGCAGTGCCCCCTGGCATTTGTTTATAGGTATATAGTGTGCCCGTGCTAAGGCAGCAGCAGCGAGCTGTCGCCGTAGCTGAGGAAGCGGAAGTCGTGGCTGAGGGCGTAGTCGTAGATGCGCCGCCAGTCCTCGCCGACGAGCGCCGCGATCAGCAGCAGCAGCGTGCTGTGCGGCTGGTGGAAGTTCGTCACCATCCCGCGGATCAGCTGGTAGCGGTAGCTTGGGGCGATGATGATGCTGGTGGGGAAGACCAGCTGCTCCTCGCCGTGGGCCTCCAGCCAAGCGATGAGGCTCGAGAGGGCCTCCTCGGGGCTCAGTGGATAGCCCACCTCGTAGGGCTGCCACTGGCCGACGTGCAGCGCCTCGGCAGGTGTCTCGGGGGCTGCGTGCAGCTGTACGCCGAGGTGGTAGAGGCTCTCCAGTGTGCGCACCGAGGTCGTCCCCACGGCGATGATGCGCCCGAGGGCGGCGCGCAGCGTCTCGAGGGTGGCGCGGCTGACGCTGATCAGCTCGGCGTGCATCTCGTGGTCGCCGATCTGCTCGGCCTTGACGGGGCGGAAGGTGCCCGCACCTACGTGCAGCGTCACATCCACGACCTGCGTCCCGCGTGCCTCTAGGGCGGCGAAGACCTCGGGGGTGAAGTGCAGCCCTGCCGTCGGAGCGGCTACCGAGCCCTCATGTGCGGCGTAGACCGTCTGGTAGGTCTTGAGGTCGCGCTCCTCGGTGGCGCGGTTGAGGTAGGGTGGGATAGGGAGGATGCCGAGGAGCTCCAGCAGTTCGCCGAAGCTGTAGGCCTCTTCGTCCCAGTCGAAGTGTACCTCCGTCTCGGTGATGCGGCTAGCGCGTAGCGTCACGGGGCCCTTGGCTCCCTCGAGGCTCGCGGTGACGGAGCTGCCGAGCTTGAAGCGCTTGGCATTGCCTATCATGCAGTGCCAGCTGCAGCCCGTCGTCGAGCCCAGCGCGCGCTCGTAGCTCGTCGGCGCCGAGGGGTCAAGGCAGAAGATCTCGATGCGCGCCCCGGAGTCCTTGGCGAAGACCAGGCGGGCACGGATGACCTTCGAGTCATTGCGTACCAGCACCGTGCCCTCGGGCAGCTCGCCCGGGAGGTCGTAGAAGTGGCGCTCGGCGAGGTCGCCGCCGCGCCAGATGAGGAGGCGCGACTGGCTGCGCTCCTCGAGGGGATACTTGGCGATGCGCTCTTCGGGGAGCTCGTAGTCGTATGAGGCTATTGCGATGTCTTGGGGTCTGATGTCCTGCGTCATACCTGCAAAGATATAATGAACTATCTTTGCGCCCGTACTATTCCTATAGAGACAAGGCGCCACAAGGCGCTGAGCTCCCCCCAGAGGAGGGGGCAAGGGATAGCCAGGTATCATCTCAAGCCTACATTATATATATGGGAATCATCGTCATCATCGCCGCCCTCGTCCTGCTGGGGGCCGCCGCCGCCATCGTCAGCAGCCTGCAGGCACGTAGCCGCCAGCGCCGTATCGACCGCGGCGAATACGTCGCCCCCGAGCCCGAGTATGTCGCTCCGGCTGAGGGCTGCTGCGGGCAGCACGCCACCTGTGAGGCTGACAGCCTGCTGGCGGCCGTCAGTCCCGAGATCGTCTACTACGAGGATGAGGAGCTGGACCGCTACCGCGGCACGAGCCCCGAGGCCTATAGCGAGGCCGCCGTGGAGGAATTCCGCGACGTACTGCTCTCGCTGCAGGAGGACGAGGTATCGCCCTGGGTGCGCAGCCTGCAGCTACGTGGGCTCGAGTTCCCCGAGGCGCTGCGCCCCGAGCTCTACCTGCTGGTAGGGGAGCAGCGTGCCGCCCACGCCCTGCACGGACGCCCTGAGGAAGCGGCTGCCTAAAGGCCTAGGCTAAGTCCGTAGGCCGCATAGTATAGGGATAGAGGTAGAGGATGGAGATCTTCGGCTACCAGTTCTTCCAGAACGCGCTCCTGGTGTCGCTGCTGACGGCCCTCGTCTGCGGCATCGTCGGGGCCTATATCGTCGTGCGCCGCATCGTCTTCGTCAGCGGCGGCATCACGCACGCCTCCTTCGGGGGCATTGGGCTGGGGCTCTACCTCGGCATCCCTCCGCTGCTCTCAGCGGCAGGGGCAGCGGTGCTGGCCGCCTTCTCCATCGGGCGCATGAGTCGCAGCGAAGGCATCCGTGAGGACTCGGCCATCGCCAGCATCTGGGCCCTCGGTATGGCCCTCGGCGTGCTCTTCATGACGCTGACTCCAGGCTACGCGAGCAGCCTGCCCTCCTATCTCTTCGGCAATATCCTCCTGGTCACGACGAGTGACCTCTGGGCGCTGGCGGCGCTGGCGACGCTGCTCATCCTGCTCTTCTCCTGGCGCTATCATACGATCCTCTACCTAGCCTTCGACCGCGACTTTGCCCGTACACGCGGCCTGCGGGTCGAGGCCTGGGAGCGCCTCTTGCTGATCCTTGTCGCGGTCAGCCTCGTACTGACGATACGCTCGGTAGGCATCATGCTGCTGCTCTCGCTGCTTACGCTGCCGCAGACTACGGTGGGGCTCTTCACCGCCTCCTTCCGCCGCATCATTATCGGCTCGGTACTGCTCTGCCTCGTGGCCAATGTCGGGGGGCTGCTCCTGAGCTATTACCTCATCGCCGTCCCCTCGGGCGTGCTGATCATCCTGCTGCTCTTCCTCTTCCTCGCTCTAGGCAAATGTGTACGCATGCTCCAGCGACGAGGTGCACGCGGCTAAGGCGCTCCCTCCCGCTCGTCCTCCTGCTGCTCCTCCTCGTGGCGGCCTCCTGCTCACGACGGCGGACGACCCCCTGGACGCGCTTCTGGCAGGGCTTCACCACACGCTACAACGTCCTCTACCATGGCGACCAGGCGCTCGCAGAGGGGCAGGCTAAGCTCCTCTCCGCGCTCCCCGACACCCTTCCCCCCCATCCTACGACCTACTACCTGCCGCTCGCTCGGGACTCCGCGCGGGCGCTCTTCATTCGTGCGCGGGACAAGGCGCAGCTAGCGATCGCCGAGCACAGCCTCACGCAGCGCCCGTCGAAGGCGCCTGGCTGGCGGCGCGACCCGAAGGCGCTGGCGGCGCAGGCACGGCAGGAGCACAATCCCGTACTGTGGCGCGCTTGGCTGCTCCTCGGGCAGAGCCATTACTTCCTCGGGCAGCTCCCCGAGGCCGAGCAGCGGCTGGAGCAGATGCGCCAGCGCTACCTCACCGAGCCCGTTCCCTATGCCGCGGCCTCGCTGTGGCTGGCACGGCTCTATGCTGAGACTGGGCGCACGGCGGAGGCTGTGCTGCTGATCGAGGAGCTGGAGTGCACCGCGAGCCCTACCCTTCAGCAGGTAGAGGGCTACACGGCACGACTGGCCTTAGCCCTGGCCTCGGGCGACTATCCCGCCGCCCGCCGCCTGCTCCCTGAGCTCCTGCGTCGCGAGCGGCGCTCCCAGCTGCGCCGCTACTACAGCCGCCTCGTCCAGAGCCTCCCCGCGGCTTCACCCCTTACGCCCTTCACCCCCACGCCTTCCGCAGCCGCATCCTCACCGCGTCCCACGCTCTACGATCAGGCGCTGGAGGCCTATCGGGGCGGGCGCAGCCACGAGGCGCGTCCGATGCTGGACAGCCTCCTTCGAGAGCGGCTGGACACGACGGCGCGCGTGCAGGCCGAGCTCCTCTCTGCGCTACTGCTGGCTCAGGAGGGGCGGGTCGCCGCCTTCCAAGCGCGCCTCACTGAGCTCCAGCAGCGCTACCCAGCCTCCGCGCTGCAGCCCTTGGTGGCGGGTCTACTGCAGCAGCTTGCGGCAGGTCGTCAGCCTGGCGCCTTCCCCATCGCGCCGCCCGAGCTCGATTGGACGAAGCCCGACAGCCTCCCCCCCTCCCAGCGTGAGGCGCAGCCCAAGGCGACAGCCGAAGTCATCCCGAGCTACTTCCTTCCCCTCCCCACGGGACTACGGCTGGCCTTCTACGAAGTCTATTTCCTCCTCACAGCCTACCACTACAGCCAGTTTACCCAGCAGCTGCTCGAGCTCAGCCCCCATGAGCAGGCGGGGCGGCAGGGGCTCCGCGTCTGGGGCTTCACGGACCGCGCTGCGGCGCTCCGCTATCGGGCGCGCCTGGAGCAGGATGCCGAACTGGCGCGCCAACTGGGCTTCGCCCCGCGCCTCGAGGAGCTCCCCAGCTGCCCCTAGCTCCCGCCGCACCTCCGCCCATACCTATATATAGCGCCCCTCTGATGGATCTCTGTCCCCGCTCTCACGTATAGCGACTCCCCTCGTCGCTTATATATAAAGGAAGGCCGCTCCCCCGCAAAGCTCATCGAGCCTTGTGGGGGAGCGGCCTTTACTGATATCCCTCGCCGCGCTGACCGGTGTGGGTCGTTGGGCTGACTGGCGCCGGTGGGCGTCGTGACTGCTATGGGTCAGCGGTGGGCCAAGCGGTGCTGCGTGGCGCTGGGCTAAGCCGCTAAGCATCTTCGGGCAAGTTCTTCGCCGCCTCCCGATCCCTGTCCAGCCACCCCGACCAGCCCT
>NZ_CALIXW010000002.1 GCF_938046015.1 uncultured Porphyromonas sp.
GAACCTTGACAAACAGAACCAAAACCTGTTGTGCTACCATTACACCACGAGACAATCCTCAGCTCTTCACCCAGGCTAAGCGGTATAGGCCGCCAAGATGAATGCAGCGCAAAGATACGCTATCTCAGCTAACTAGACAAATAGCTCAGCCCAAGGCTCCGCGCGCTGAGGCACATTCGAGAGGGAGGCTAAGACACGGCGGCTAGCCCGCTGAGGGCGGGCAGGGAGGGTGCTGAGGAAGATCAGTAAGGCAGGAGAGACAAGGCTGTGGCCGTCGGGAGCGATAGCCTAGAGGGGGGCTGAGGGATATCAGTCAGCGCTCTGAGGGACGGCAGTCAGCGCCGTGAGGGATATCCCTCGGGGAGGCGCGACAAGAGGGACAGAAGCGGGAAGAAGCAGGGCGGAAGGGAGGAGTAGGCGGCAGCGGAGCAGGGTAGAAAAAGAGTCAGGCGCTCCGCCCCCCAGCGAACTGAGGAGGGAGCGCCTGACTCTGGAGACGTCCGCAGAGGGGCGGGAGGCTTAGGACAGCGCTTGGAGAGCGGCGGCCCTTAGGCTACCAACCGGGGTTCTGCGTCCACTTGCCGCCCGTGGCGGAGATGATCTCGAGATTGATCGGCAGGAGGTAGTCGCGCTTGGGATTGAAGCCCCAGCCCGCCTCGTGCCCCGCGGGATTGCTCGGGAGGATATAGCGGTAGCTGTCGCCCGCCTTGCCCGTGAGGAAGAGATTATTACCTGTGGCGGCATCGTAGACGAGGCGATTGCCGTAGCGCGGATGCCCCTTGAGGTTGCTCCCGACGAAGAGCGCCCCCACAGCCCGCTTGCCTACAATGAGCTCCTCAGCGGCCGCCCAGCGCGCGATGTCGCGGAAGCGACGCCCTTCGCAGGCCTGCTCGACACGCCGCTCACGGCGTACCGCCTGCACGTACTTATTAAGGCTGCGGAAGGGGTAATCCGCCTCGGTATTGTACTCACGGTCGAAGTCCACGTCGGGCATCCCGACACGTGCGCGCAGCGGGTGGAGGATCTTGATGACCTCGGCGGCGTGCATCGCCCCATCGAGCTCGACGAGTGCCTCAGCGTAGTTCAGCAGGATATCGGCGTAGCGGAACTGTATGGCTGGCGTCGCGCCCTTGTACTCGGCATCGAGATTGCCCGTGTAGTCGATCTGCACGTGCTTGAGCAGCGAATAGCCCGTCATATTCTGATGGTAGGATGCCCCGAGCAAGGGCGGCACCTCATAGGCAGGCTGGTCGGGGCGCAGGCGCTGACCAGGCGTGCAGACGGTCTGCGCCAGGCGTGGGTCGCGCAGCGTGGGCTGGAGCTCGGTGCCGAAGGTCTTCTTCGCCTCGAGCCGCTCGGCACCGACGAAGGGACGCCCGTCACGGGTCAGATAATCATCGACGAGCGAAGCCGTGAGGCCTATCCCACCGCCGCCCTGGTTAAGGTAGCGGTTGACATTGTTCCCCACCTCATTGCCGTCGTAGCGCTTGTACCAGAGGACCTCGGGGTTGGAGGAGAGGTCGGTCGTCTGGAAGAGCTGACGGTAGTCCTCCGTGGGCTGACCGGCGCTGTAGACCTTCCACACGCCTCGGGCGACGACGGCCTTAGCCGCCTCGAGGGCCTGCGTCAGGTAGCCCTTGATCTTCTCCTCAGTCACCTGAGGGTCGGCGAAGGCATCCCCCTTGGCCTTGTGGTAGCGCTCCCAGGTGGCCTCGAAGAGCGCGACCTCACTCTTGAGTGCGCGTGCCACGTCGCGGTGCACGCGCATACTGGCAGCACTCTGCTGCTCGCCCAGCAGCCCGATAGCGCGGTCGAGATCCGCTAGGATGCTGTCGGTGAGCTCGAGGCGGCTATGGCGCGGCAGCTGTAGGCGCTCCACGACGGGATCTAGGGGCTCGCTCAGCCAGGTGACGCCGCCGTAGCTGGTGAGCAGCGTGTAGTAGTACCAGGCGCGGAAGTAATAGGCCTCGCCGACACACTGATTGTAGCGCGCCGAGCCCTTCTCGGTGGTGTTCTCGAGGTTGGTCAGCAGGTAGTTGACATCACGGATGTGGACGTAGGTCGTCAGGGAGGCAGCGTTGCTGAGACTGAAGCGTCCGTCCAGTCGGGTATTGACGGCGCTGCTGGTCATGTTGTCACTCATCACGTCGTCGCCCGCTATGCCCGCGCCGCCACCAGCGCTGAAGCCCTGCGTACGTAGGCCAGACTCGTAGAACATGTTTAGGTAGTTCTGCATCTCGCCTGTACTGGCGAAGGGCTTGGTGGTAGAGAGCGTCCCCTCGGGCTCCTTGTTCAGGTCGAAGCAGGAGCTAAGCCCCGAGCCCAGCGTAAGGCCGAGGCAGAGGAGTAGGATATTCTTGTTCATGAGCTTGTATGCTTAGAGGTTTACGACGACGCCACAGGAGACGACGCGGTTCATCGGGTAGTTCTTCCCCCCCTCACTCGTATAGCCGTTGCCGGTGAAGATAGCCTCGGGGTCGAACATCCCCTTGAGTCCCGTGAAGGTCAGGAGATTCTCACCCGAGAGGTAGACCTGCACCTTGCTGCCCTTGGTCCACTGGCTGGGGAGCTCGTAGCTGAGGGTCACGTTCTTGAGGCGGCAGTAGGCGGCGTTCTGCAGGTAGCGGTCGTTGGTGACCTTGTTCTTGCCCTGGAAGGGGGCTACCCCGCCTGCGGTGTGGATGTAGGGCTTGGGGTAGTAGGCGTTAGGGTTCTCGGGCGTCCAGTAGTCGAGGTGCAGCTTGAAGACCGTGACCTGGGCGTAGGGTCCCCAGCCCCAGAAGTAGATGGAGCCTGGGCCTGGGTGCCAGTCGCGCTTCCCTACGCCCTGCAGCATCAGCGAGAGGCTGAGACCGCGCCAAGCGATACTGCCGTTGAAGGTGAACTGATAGCGGGGCGTCGTGTCCCCGATGACCGTCATATCGCCCATATCCCCGAGCTTGCTCTTGCCGATATTGATCTTGCCGTCGCCATTGAGGTCTCGGTACTTGACGTCCCCAGGCGTCCAGGGCTGCCCGCTGAGGTAGCTGAGGTCATGCGCCTTGTTGTAGGCATCCGCCTCGGCCTGCGTCTGGATGAGCCCATCGGAGCGGAAGCCCCAGATCTCGCCTGGGCTGCGGCCCTCGTACCACTGGGTATGGGGCGAGCTCTTGTCGATGCTGGTGTACTTGGTCACGACAGCTGTAGCGTCGGAGACCTGAGCACCGAGGGAGTAGTCTATATCCTTGCCGATGCGGCCGTGATAGTTCAGCGAGAGCTCCCAGCCACGGTTGCGCAGCTCGGCATTGTTGGTCTCGGGCGCGGCAGCACCGAAGAGGTCAGGCAGCGGCAGCCCAGGGCCAAGCATATCGCGGGTATCGCGCTGGAAGATCTCGAGGGTACCCGTCAGCGCATTCTGCCATAGGCCGAAGTCCAGCCCGAGGTTGAGGCTGGAGACCTTCTCCCAGGTCGTATTGGGGTCGATGACGCGTGGGGCGACCGTGTAGGGATGGCGTCCGTCCTGGAAGATGTAGCTCCCGAGGCCGCGGCTCAGGCTCATCGACGAGGCGAAGGTATAGAGTGCCGCCCCAGCCTGATTCCCTAGGAGCCCGTAGGAGGCACGGAGCTTTAGGTTGGAGAGCGTTGGGGAGAGGGAGCGCATGAAGTGCTCACGATGAATGTTCCACCCCAGCGAGAAGGAGGGGAAGAAGCCCCAGCGGTGTGCGGGGGCGAAGCGGGAGGAGCCGTCGTAGCGGCCATTGAGCTCGACGAGGTAGCGCCCGTCATAGTTGTAGTTGATGCGTCCGAAGAAGCCGCGCGTAGCCCAGCCGTAGCGCTGATCTACGGGCACCTTGTCGCCCGAGCCTATCCCTGCGTTGGGGTTGTCCAGCGAGTAGAGCCCCGTCACCGAGCTCTCCAGAAAGCTCGTATGGCTGTCCTCCTCCTGGTAGCCCGCAAGGAAGGTGAAGTGGTGGCGCTCGCCGAGGTCAAGCAGATAGTTGGTGTAGAGGTTGATCGAGCGGTAGTTGTCCTTCTGGAAGCTACGGGTGAACTTGCCCTGCGGCAGTACTCCCAGCTCGCTGCGTACCCCGAGGGAGGTGCGCTGTCCATCGGCAGCGAAGATGCGCGGAGCTCTATTGAGGGCCTCGTACTCCGAGCCTCCGAGGCGGTAGGTATAGTCGAGATAGATGCGCCAGTCCTTGAGCGGCTGTAGCTCGGCGCCCACCGTGAGGTTGAGTCGATCCTGCTTGTGACGCGTGTAGGTGCCGCTCCGCAGGTAGGGGATCATACTCAGCTCGGTGAAGTGCCCATTAGGGTCGACGACGGAGACCGTCGGGCGGAAGCGCGCCAGCGAGTGGTAGAAGCCCTCGGAGAGGCCGCCCCCACCGAAGGGCGTATCATTCTGTCCGTGGACGTACTTGGTATCGAGCTTGAGGCGCAGCCAAGGCTTGAGCTGGCTCGTGAGCTTGGAGGCGAAGTTGTAGCGCTGGTACTGCATCTTGGCATAGCGCAGGATGCCGTCCTCGGTATAGTAGCCGCCCGAGACGTAGTACTGCGTGCCCTCGCTGCCGCCCGAGACGCTGAGGTTGTGGCTCTGCTTGTGTGCCCAGTCCTTATAGTGGAGGGCGAAGTAGTCGACATTGCCCACGCCCTGCTCCGAATTCTCGAAGGCAGGGTTCATCATCGAGTTCTTCGGCAGCTCTGCCCAGGGGTCGACACTGGAGGGGTCAGTGATGTAGCGCTGCAGCAGCTCCAGCTTCTGATCGCTGTAGAGACGAGGTGAGCCCGAGTTGCGCACGCCTGCGTTCCAGTACTTGGCGAACTCATAGGAGTTGACCATCTCGGGCAGCAGCGTCGGTGCCGACCAGCCGAAGTTGCCCTGATAGCCGATGCGGATCTTGCCCGCTACGCCCTTCTTGGTCGTGACGAGGATGACCCCGTAGGCCGCGCGTGCCCCGTAGATAGCGCTGGCGGCAGCATCCTTGAGCACGGAGATGCTCTCGATATCATTGGGGTTGACATCCGAGAGGGCCATCTCTACCCCATCGACGAGGACGTAGGGCGAGGCGTTGTTCTTGAGGTTGCCCTGCCCACGTAGCGAGAGCGTCCCTGTCCCCCCAGGGCGTCCCGAGGAGCCGTTGGTGACGAGCAGCCCTGGGACGAGCCCCTGCAGACTCTGCGAGGCATCGGCTACGGGACGGCGTGCGAGCTCGGTGCCCTTGACCGAGCTGACCGCCCCGGTGAGGTTGACCTTACGCTGTACGCCGTAGCCCACCACGACGACATCGTCCAGCTTGGTGGCGGCATCTTGTAGGGTGATGGTCAGCGACTGCCGACCGTCGAGGGCGACTTCCTCGGTCTTCATGCCGATGAAGCTGACGCGGAGCACGTCGCTCTTCTTCAGTCCCGAGAGGGAGAATTCGCCCTGCAGATTGGTCACGCTACCCTTACCCTGGGCGCCCTTGACCACTACGGAGGCTCCGACGACGGCCTCGCCCTTGCTGTCTACGACGCGTCCGCGTACCACCAGGCTCTGCGCCGAGAGCTGCGGCATGAGGAGGGTCAGCAGAAGGAGCAGCAGCCCGAGGAGTCTCGACCTGTGTAGTTTTCTTTTCATGTGACTTTAATTATAGTGTATGTATGTACGGGTCTAGCTGGGGGCTAGTGCTGGGGGGGAGGGTCGGGCAGGTAGGGGGACAGCTCTCCCCTACTCTTCCCCAGCTCGGGGTGCGGGCCGAGGTCTCCTCCTCGGCGCCCCTGGTGTTTTCCTCTTTCTTCCTTCGTTGAGGGCAAATTTAGGGATAATGATCGGGGCGAGCAAGGGTTAGTAAAAGTCGTGTAATACAAGCACTTCCTTAATTTATTTACGAAGCCTAAAGACGGTCTAAGACGCCTCTCAGCCCTCCTCCCGATAAGGCTGCGACGCGGTCTTCCTTAGCCCAGAGCCTCGCTGAGGGATATCCCTCAGCGAGGCTGACTGATATCCCTCACGGCGTCCACTGACGGCCCTCAGAGCGCTGACTGATATCCTTCAGCGCGCCCTCAGCTTAGTGCCACCGAGAAGAGTCCGTAGGAGCAAGCAGGAGACGCGGCTGTACGGGACGCGCCCCCAGCCACGGTGCTATGCGGCGGGCGTCCCAGCTGCGTTATATACATATCTAATTAGGGCGCGCGGAGCAGCCTTCGGCGGGCAGCCGCTGGGGGGCGTCTGGGCAGGGCCTTCCGAGCCTCATGGGAGGAGGTCGAACGAAGTCCCTAAGCCTCGGTGAGGCGCTTTGCTCGCCGCTACGAGAGAATTATTAACTTTGTAGTATGGATAATAGCATACAGCGCGGGCTTGCGTATCGCGCTGGGTGCCCCAATAATAGAAACATATGAAGAAGATCATCCTTGCATCCCTAGCACTGGGTGCTGTGCTGACCCTCAGCTCCTGCGGCGCTAAGAAGAGCGCCTACCGTAAGGCCTACGAACAAGCAAAGCAGCGTGAGATCGCTGCACAGGACACCAAGCCCGCCGTACAGTACGAGGCTAGCGCCGCTCAGATGCCCGCTGCCCCCGTCACCGTACGTAAGGAGCGCGTCTCCACCTACGAAGGGGAGAATGCGAGCCACCTCAAGCGCTTCAGCGTCGTCGTAGGGAGCTTCCAGAACCCCACCAACGCGCGCAGCCTCAAGGACCGCATGACGCAGGCTGGCTACCAGGCCGTACTCGCTACCAATGACGTGGGTATGCTGCGTGTCATCGTCTCTAGCTTCGACACGCGCGATGAGGCAGCTGCCAGCCGTGAGGCCGTCAAGGCACGCTTCGCCCCCGAGTTCAAGGACGCTTGGCTCCTAGAGAACGCTCAGTAATCCACCGAGCGAGCAGCTAGCTATGGATATCAGGAAGGAGTATTCCCTCAAGGCGCACAACACCTTCGGTATCGACGCGCAGGCAGACTGGTTCATCCCCTACACGAGCATTGAGGAGCTGCAGCTCCTGGCTCGGGATGAGTACTTCCAGGAGTGCCGGCACCTCCTCCTAGGCGAGGGGAGCAATATGCTCTTCCTTACCAACTTCCATGGTATCGTCCTGCACTCCCAGATCACCACACTCGAGACCTACGAGGAGGATGAGGCGCACCTCACCCTCCTCGTAGGCTCTGGTGTGCACTGGGATGACCTCGTAGCATACACCTGTGCCCGCGGACTCGGAGGCCTCGAATGCCTCTCCCTCATCCCTGGCCAGGTCGGCGCCGCAGCCGTGCAGAACATCGGAGCCTATGGTGCCGAGATCAGCCAGCGTGTCGTCGCCGTGCACACCGTACACCGCCGTACGGGCCAGCTACGTCACTTCGCCCCCGAGGAGTGTGACTACGCCTACCGCCACAGCTTCTTCAAGACCGCTGAGGGGGCAGACTACATCGTCACGCACGTACTACTACGCCTCGACAAGCAGCCGCAGCTGCAGCTGGACTACGCCGATCTCAAGGCCCGCGTAGCCGCCCGCAGCGCTGCCCCTAGCCCCGAGGACGTACGCCAGGAGGTCATCGCCATCCGCCGCAGCAAGCTCCCTGACCCCGCCGAGCTAGGCAATGCAGGGAGCTTCTTCATGAACCCTATCGTCCCCCCCGCACGGCTCACGGAGCTCCAGGAGACCTATCCCGACATCCCCCACTACCCTGCCCCCGAGGGTCAGGTCAAGCTCAGCGCTGGCTGGCTGATCGATCGCTGCGGGCTCAAGGGCTTCGTCCTGGGGCATGCGGGCGTCTACCCACGGCAGGCGCTCGTGCTGACCAATGTCGACGGGGAGGCTACGGGGCAAGACATCGCACGCCTAGCTCAGCACGTACAGCAGCAGGTACAGCAGCGCTTCGGGATCGAGCTACAGCCCGAGGTGCGCTATATCAGCTAGCTGCCGGTACCCACCTCTCTGGGTACCGTAGCACACCCGTACATATACATGAAGGTCATCATCCTAGGCACAGGTACCAGTACCGGCATCCCCGAGGTGGGCTGCGGCTGCCCTGTATGCCAGAGCGACGATCAGCGTGATCGTCGACTACGCACCTCTGCTCTCGTCATTACCGATCAGGGCAAGCGCATCCTCATCGACTGTGGCCCCGACTTCCACGAGCAGGCTACGCGGCTCATGCTGGACCGCGTGGACGCCGTGCTCTTGACGCACGAGCACTACGACCATACCTTCGGCCTGGACGACATCCGCACCATCGCCTGGCGACAGGAGCTGCCCATCTACGGGCAGGAGCGCACGCTGGAGGCCGTACGTAGCCGCATGCACTACGCCTTCGGGCCCAATCCCTACCCTGGGACGCCACGCCTTAGCCTCCATCCCATCGTCGAGGGCCAGCCCTTCGAAGTCTGCGGCGAGGAGGTCATCCCCCTATCCTTCATGCACGGCTCCCTGCCCATCGTCGGCTACCGTATAGGCCCACTGGTCTATATCACCGACCTCAAGCAGATCGAGCCCTCCGAGTGGCAGAAGGTCGATGGCGCTAAGCTCGTCGTCCTCAACGCCCTTCGCTATAGCCGTCCCCACCCGAGCCATCAGAGTGTGGAGGACGTGCTGCAGCTCCTCCCCCAGCTCACGGAGCACCCCCAGCTGACGCTCCTGACGCACCTCTCGCACCACGCCCCCAGCCACCGCGCGCTGGAGCAGCTCCTCCCCTCGGACGTCCGTCCCGCCTACGACGGGCAGTGCCTCAGCCTTACAGACGGCGAGGTCACCGAGACACCGCTGCCTCCCTTCGAGCAGCCCTTCCTCTACCGCGACCTCGGCCGTATCGCCTACGCCGAGGCCTGGGAGCTGCAGAAGGAGCTCTTCCAGGAGCTGCTCACCCTCAAGCATGAGGGCCGCCCCACGGGTAGCTACCTGCTGCTCTGCGAGCACGAGCCCGTCTTCACGATGGGCAAGCACGCCGACAAGGCCAACGTGCTGCTGAGCCCCGAGCTCCTCAGCGATATGGGCTACGACTTCTATGAGATCGAGCGCGGCGGCGACGTGACCTATCACGGCCCTGGCCAGATCACGGGCTACCCTATCCTTGACCTCGAGCGCTTCGGCCTCGGGCTGCGCGCCTACATAGAGCTGCTGGAGAGCTCGATCATAGAGCTCCTGCGCTTCTATGGTATTCGGGGCGAACTGAAGGAAGGTGCGGCCGGCGTCTGGCTCGATGTCGGCAACCCCGAGCGGGAGCGTAAGATCGCGGCCATAGGCGTCAAGAGCAGCCGCTATGTGACGATGCACGGCTTCGCGCTCAACGTCACCAACGACCTCAGCCCCTTCCAGCTCATCAACCCCTGTGGCTTCAAGCAGGGCAAGGTAGCCTCCATCGCAGGCGAGACAGGCCAGGCCATAGACCTCGTGGCCACGCGCCACCTGCTGGTATCCATCCTCCACCGTAGGCTGCGCGAGCTCATGCCGCAGCGCTACTAGTTATTCACCCTTGTCATACGCCCCATAGTATATGAATGAGATCAACCTCTCCACGCCCTCCCTCCTCTTCTCGGCCATCTCGCTGATCCTGCTGGCCTATACCAACCGCTTCCTCTCCTACGCCAGCATCGTGCGTAGCCTCAAGGAGAAGCACGAGCGCGACCCTCAGGCCGAGCCCACCAGCCTGGCACAGCTGCACAACCTCTACCGCCGCCTCAAGCTGATCCGCGCCATGCAGATCCTCGGGGCCAGTAGCCTCCTCTTGTGCCTTACGGCTATGTTCTTCTTCTACATCCACCTACCCGTCCTCGGGGATATCGTCTTCGGCGGGGGGATGGTGCTGCTAGCGGCCTCCCTCTGTGTCTGCATCTGGGAGATACAGATCTCTGTCGACGCCCTGAGCCTCAACCTCGGTTCGCTCAAGAAGGAGCAGCCCTCGCTGCTGCGCCGCCGTCCCGACGATGAGGAGCTACAGCGCGAGAAGAGCAAGCAGAACAAGAAAAAGAAGAAGTCCAACGGCGAAGGTAAGTCCCAGGACGAGCGCCCTGCCCGCGAGGAGCGTCCCGAGCGTCAGCCCCGCGAAGGCCGTGAGGAGCGCCCCGAGCGTCAGAGCCGTGACGGCCGCGACGGGCAGCGTCCAGGCCGTGACGAGCGTCAGGAACGCCAGCAGCGTGAGCCCCGCGAG
>NZ_CALIXW010000003.1 GCF_938046015.1 uncultured Porphyromonas sp.
AGTGGCTAAACTTTTGCGCAAAAGATTAGCCACTTTTTCTGGGAAGATTAGTAACTTTGTCCTCGAAGCATCTAATACCTCATCGCAAAGCCCCTCCTCCTTCCTTGAGGTTCACCTGAGGGAACTAAATCTAAATCATGTCATGGCCAACAAACCATTGCAATTCGTAGTCGTCGAGCGCAAGCTCAATGTCGGCAAAAACGCAGGAAAGCTCGTCCAGATCGCCAAGCCTACGGGCCGCCATCGCATCGACTTCCGCAACTTCTGCGAGCGTGTCGCCAAGTCCACGACCTTCAACCGCCAGGAGGTCGAGGCCGTCCTGAACTACGCCACCGAGATCGCCAAGGACATCGTCGCCAATGGCGATATCGTCGAATTCGGAGATCTCGGCACGCTGATGCCTTCATTCAAGAGCAAAGCCGTCGAGCAGGGCACCAAGTTCAACGCCAACGTCCACATCGAGAAGCCCGTCGTGCTGCTCCAGCCCTCCAAGAAGTACTTCACGCTCACGGGTGTCAGCTACGAGCAGACCGAGGCAAAGCCCGCCAAAGCGGCCAAGCCTGCCAAGCCCAAAGCAAGCGAGTCCGCTCCTAAGCCCAAGGACGAGTCCCACAACAGCGGACTATAAGGGCTTCGTCCTGCACTAAAAGCCCTCGCCCCGAGCAGCCGTCCGTGGCCGCTCGGGGCGAAGTCTTTTAAGTAGGTGGAGGTTTTTATAGCCCTAAATATTGTACTTGGGTTCGATGATTGGGAGCACCTCGGCCTTTAGCTTCTCGTAGTAGGGAAGCCACTCGTTATTTGTCCCATCGTAAAAGCGCTCGTCGCACCAAGCGATCTTCTTCTCAAAGTTTGGGTCATTGCACAGTTTCGAGATGATTAGCCCTCGAAACCTTGCATCCAAAGTCCCTGAGAGTATTCCCTTGTCAGGGTATTGCCAAGTTAACCCAGCTTCGACCAATTCATCCATGCGCTTGAGGACATTCGGCAGGTAGGAGTAGTGCTGTACGAAGTCCGCACCTTCGCCATTGATATAGCCGAGGTACCAGTTACAGTAATCCTCTATCTGTTCCTCGGTATCCATATCTGCCGTTTGATACTCATCAACGAACGTGCTGTGACTTATTGTTGGGGTTAGTATTGTCCCTCTATGTGTCTGCCAAGGGAAAGGATAGTTCTCATCTGCAACCCTCTGTAGTATCAGTTCTACCTCGTCATGGGTAACCATAGCTTCTCTTGAGTTTATCCACCCCAAGTTGAGGAAGACAATCGCCCATGCGGTAGTTACGCCATCTTGGGGTAGATAGTATCGTATTCCATCGGCTATCCGAGCTTTGTATCCTCTCGGCTTCAGGACCGCATCGATACGCTCTAAGGTGAGCCTTTGTCTCTCTGCTCTTTCCATCTTATTTGATTCTGCTGATTGTTATGTGCGCTGTCTATCCTTTAGGCAGCGACCAAATCGAAGTTTCTGTTTCCTGCTGATGCGAAGATAGGGAAAGTTCCTTAAAAGGTATTGTCTTACAGGCTATGTGACGATACTTAATGGCTTCGTCTATGATGCCTATTGGGCGGAAAAGATAGAGCGTGCCTTTGGGCTACTAGATCAGCTCCAGCCTAAGGAGCTGAGTCTAGCTTCTACGCTATCAGTATACTCATTCTGCTGCTCCATCTGCCGCCGCTCTTATTCGTGAGGAGCAGATACCTTTGTGCCTTCGGATGGGGAGCCGTGCGCTATCCCTTCTATCGCTTCTTCCCTGCCATTTGTCTTGTTCCTGCTCTCTTTTTATTGATGCTTGGTGTCAGACTAGGCCAATATAGGGCGCTCTTTAAGGAAGCGTAGGCCGGGAGTCCTTGGAGGGCATAGGCTAAGCGACTTGATGGCCCAGCTGCTTAGTTTGCTCCAAGGAGTGGGAGCGGTCTTTGCCCCTAGACCTTGCCTTGGACCCCTCATCAGAGCTCGAGGAAGCCGCTACGGAATGGGGGCGTGCTGAGGGATATCCGTCAGCGAGCCGAGGGTCGGCAGTCAGCGCCGCGAGGGATATCAGTCAGCACGCTGAGGGGTATCAGTAAGAAAGCCCAGCCAGCTGTCGGACGATCGTCTGACAGCTGGCTGGGCTTCTTGCTTGGGCTACAAAGAGGGGAGCTTGAGACTCCTTGACCTCTTTGCGAGGGCCTGTGGGCTTATTTCTGCTTCAAGGCTGCGGAGGGGATGAGGGGCTCGGGAGTGCCTATCCACGCGATGCCTTCGTCCAAGGTGTGGATCTCTGTCATCGAGAGCTGACGACGGATGTCCTGGATCGAGCACTTGACGCAGTAGTCGCCTGCCAAGCCCGCGACATCAATGCGGCTGGCCGCGATCAGCAGCTCGGGGATGGTGTCGGCAAAGGCACTATAGGAGTCGCGATGCTGCGACATTGCCTTGGGGATGTAGAGCAGCGGGATACGGTGGCTGCACTTGATGCGCCCGAGGAGTTCGGCCAGAGGTGGGTAGATCGCCGCGCCGTAGGTGTAGCGGACGCAGTGCGGGGGCCAAGGGCCGCCCATACGATCGAAGCTGCAATGGTCGGCAGGATGCTGGTCCATAGTCACGACGATAGCGTCGTAGTCCTGCTCGTGCTGCTCGACCCAGTGGGTCAGGAAGTCCATAGCTTCCGTAGCGCCAGGGACAGCGAGGCTGCCGCTGATGAAGTCGATCTGCGGATCGATGATGAGGAGTACGTTCATGTGTCTTTGAGGCTGTAGTTAGGATTGAGTCTCCCCAGAGGGAGTAGGATATAGGAGGAGGGGGATAAGCATACAGGCGGTAGTCCCCTCGGCGAGGAAACGACCGCCTGTATGCTTGGCTAATTGTCTGTATACATCAGAGCTCGAGGTCGAGGTCAAATTGCTCGTGCCAAGGCAAGCCCTGCGTCATGAGCTGCTCCATGAAGGGATCTGGATCGAATTCCTCGACGTTGTAGACCCCAGGCTTGCGCCACAGTCCCTTGAAGAACATCAGTGCGCCGATGGTCGCTGGTACGCCCGTCGTGTAGCTGACACCCTGAGCACCCGTCTCCTGATAGGCGGCCTGATGGCTGCAGTTGTTCCACACGTAGTAGGTCTTCTCCTTGCCATCCTTGATCCCGCGGATGCGGCAGCCGATGGAGGTCTCGCCCGTGTAGTTCTCGCCGAGCTCACCGGGGTTGGGGAGGATGGCCTTGAGGAACTGGATGGGGACGATCTCTACGCCGTTGTAGAGGACGGGGTCGATGCGGGTGATCCCGATATTCTGCATGACACGCAGGTGCGTCAAATACTCCTGCCCGAAGGTCATCCAGAAGCGTGCACGCTTGATGGTGGGGTAGTTCTTGACGAGCGACTCGAGCTCCTCATGGTAGAGGAGGTAGGACTCACGTACGCCGATGTTGGGGTAGGTCAGCGGCTTGTGGATCTCCTGAGGCTCGGTCTCGCGCCACTGGCCATCCTCGTAGTACTTACCCTTCTGCGTGATCTCACGGATGTTGATCTCGGGGTTGAAGTTGGTGGCGAAGGCCTTGTGGTGGTCGCCGCCGTTGCAGTCTACGATATCGAGGTAATGGATTTCGTCGAAGTAGTGCTTGGCTGCATAGGCCGTGAAGACCCCCGTCACCCCTGGGTCGAAGCCACAGCCGAGAATGGCCGTCAGGCCTGCTTCCTCGAAGCGCTGCTTGTAGGCCCACTGCCAGCTGTATTCGAACTTAGCCTCGTCCAGCGGCTCATAGTTGGCCGTGTCGAGGTAATTGACGCCAGCCTCTAGGCAAGCGTCCATGATATGGAGGTCCTGGTAGGGCAGGGCTACGTTGATGACGAGCTCAGGCTTGAAGGACTTCATCAGCGCCACCAGCTCGGGGACGTTGTCGGCGTCCACAGCTGCGGTCTGTATCTTGACGTTTTTGATCTCGGAGGCGATCTTGTCGCACTTGCTCTTGGTGCGACTAGCGAGCATGATCTCGGTGAAGACGTCACTGTTCTGCGCCACCTTCTTGGCTACTACCGTGCCGACACCGCCGGCACCGATAATGAGCACTCTTCCCATAGGCTAGGTCTTAAAAGTCTATATGATTACTGAATGTTGCACTCTGATGTAGCTCGAGAGCGGTCTCCCCTTACCCATAACTTAGGGCTAAGGCGCTCTAGACTACGGCGCAAAGATACGAAAAGTGCACTACTTGATCGCGAGCTCCAGCACGCGCTCCTCCCCTAGGTAGCCCTCGAGGCGATCCCCGATGGCTACGGGGCCTGTGCCCGCAGGGGTGCCGGTGTAGATGAGGTCGCCCATGCGCAGCGTCTGGTAGCGGCTGATGTAGGCGATCAGCTGGTCGATGCTGTGGATCATATAGCTGGAGTCGGAGCGCTGTACCTCGAGGCCGTTATGCCTTAGGGCAAAGGGAATAGGGCGCTCGGGATAGCCGAAGGTCTCCTTGTCGATCCAGCGCCCGACGACCGCAGAGCCGTCGAAGACCTTCGCGCTAAGCCAAGGCTTCCCCTCCGCGATGGCTGCTCGCTGCAGATCGCGTGCGGTGAAGTCTATCCCTAAGGTGATGTGCTGGTAGTAGCGGTGGGCGAAGCGCTCGGCGATGCACTTGCCCACGCGGCAGATCTGTACCACGAGCTCAGCCTCGTAGTCGATCCTAGAGCCCATGTCGGGCAGGAAGAAGGGCATACCCTGCTTGAGCAGCGCATCGCCCTTGTGGAAGAAGAGAGGCTCGGGCTGATGAGGAAGATCTATCCCTAGGTCTGGCGCCTCGGCCTTGTGCTCCCGATAGTTGAAGCCTACGCCTAGGATCTTCATGCCTCGCCTTGTCCCTGGCGCTCGCCAGCAGCCTTCATCCGGGTGAACATGAGGGCGAGGTGTGCGTACATGGAGGTGTTCTGTACGACGACGTCAGCTGGTGCCTGGATGCGGAAGGGGGTGAAGTTCCAGATCGCCTTGATGCCCGCCCGTACAAGGCGGTCGGTCATGAGCTGCGCCTGCAGGATGGGTACGGTGAGGATGGCGATCTTGATCTCCTCGGCCTGGATACGCAAGGCTAGCTCGTCAATGTGATGGACGGGGACGCCTGCGACCTCTGTGCCGATGAGCTCCTGGGCAACGTCGAAGCCTGCCCGTACCTCGAGCCCGAACTGATTCAGGCCCTTGTCCGCGAGCAGCCCAGAGCCGAGGCTCCCGACGCCGATGAGGAAGGCACGGTGACGCTGGGTGAAGCCTAGGAATTCCTCGAGGTACTCGATAAGGGCCGTCGTCTCATAGCCGACGCGGGTGCGTCCCTGGAGCTTGACATAGGAGAGATCCTTGGCGACAAGTGCGGCATCGACGCCGACACCAGAGGCAATGCGGGGGGAGGATACATAGCGATGCCCCTCGGTCTGGAGGAGCTTGACGAAGGATAGGTACCAGGGCAGGCGCCTTAGGGTGGGCTCGGGGATGGATCCTACCTTGTCTTTGCTTTCTTTAGTCTTCATTGGGCGTGCTTGTGGAGGCCTTGCTAGGACGCTTGAGGATATGATGGTATGCGTAGTCCCAGATGTAGAGTAGATCCTCGCGAGAGAAGAGCCACAGCAGCGAGACGTAGCTTGCGGCCATAGTTACTCCGCCTAGAGCTAGGCGCCAGAAGGGTGCCCAGCCTGCCATGAGGAAGGTGTCGAGGAGCCAGACTAGGGCTCCAGAGACGAGCCCCAGGAGGAAGAGTGGGAAGAGCTCGCCGAGCTGCTCGCGCAGCGGGAAGTGAAGGAGCTGCCCCGAGTAGCGTGTATTGATGAAGAGGTTGAAGACCTGCGCTACGGCCAGTGCCCACGCGAGCCCATAGATCCCCCCAGCCCATAGGCCGATGATCATAGCGATGAACTCGAGTACCTTGCGTGCGATGTCCATATTGAGGTAGAGGTCGCTGCGGCCCTTGAGCTGGACGATGTTCGCATTATAGGAGTTTATGGGGTACAGCAGACCATTGACGCAGAGGACCTGGAAGAGGGGGGCAGCCTCCATCCACTTCTCCCCGAAGAGGAAAAGGTATAGGGGCTTGGATAGGATGATCAGGGCAAGGATGACTGGCGTGGACAGCTGGAAGAGTAGGCGCTGGGCACGGCGATAGCCAGCCTTTAGGCGCTCAATGTCGTCCTGTACACGCATGAAGACAGGGCTCGTGGTCTGAGTGATAGGATCCGAGAGGATGGAGACGGGGACGAGCTCGAAGGTCTTTGCTTGGTTGAAGAGTCCTAGATCTCTCTGGCTAAAGAAGCGCGCAATCAGGATCGTCGAGAGCTTCTCATAGATGACCCCTAAAATTTTTGTTGCTGCGATGCGCGAGCCGAAGGCGAAGTGCTTCTTGAAGTGTGGTACGCTGAAGATCAGCTTGGGACGCCACGATGAGATATACCAGTTGACGATCATGAATGTAGAAGCCCTAGCTAATTCTTGGGCAACTAGGGCCCAAGGCCCATATCCTAGATAGGCCATGGTGCAGCCTATAATCCCGCCGATGAGTGCTGAGCTGGTACTCGACCAAGTTTGCGCACGGAAGTTCATATCTCGCCATATTAGTATCCCCTGAATTACTCCAAGGGAACCTAGAAATAGGCTGAGCGACTGGACGCGCATCAGTGGAACAAGGTTTGGAGCATGGAAAAAATCGGCGATCCAGGGGGCTGCGACGAAGATGATGAGGTAGCAGACGCCACTCATCGTGAGGTTGAAATAGAAGATGCTGTTGATATCGCGCTCGTCGATTTCAGGTGATCGCATAAGCGAGGCTCCGAAGCCCCCATCCGATAGGACGCGTGCTATGTCGGTCAGGATAGCCACGGCTGCCAAGGCTCCGAAGTCCTCTGGCGTCAGGAAGCGAGCTAGGAGCAGCATGACCGTGAAGCTAATGATACGCCCCAAGCCCTGCTGTAGTACTGCCCAGCCAAAGCCTGTCACAGATTTACGCTTTAAGGCCTCGGTGTCGTAGAGGATCTCCTTAAGTTCTTCTTCTTTGTTGCTTGCCATGTAAGCCTAGTATGGGATGCGGGAGCACGAAGCAGGGCCGATCGCTGTGAGGTTAGTCTTTGCTTGATTGCTTGATAGTGAGGCCGTAGATAGCTCCGAGCCGCTGCTCTAGCTCTGGAATCTTGGCCTTGCGCAGCTGGAGGTGGAGGATGCAGCTCTCGCGGAAATCTTGAGCCTTTACCTCGGCCTCGAGCTCCTTGACGTGACGCATCACGAGACCCATGAGCTCATAGCCAAAGTAGAGCTCAACCTCCTCGGTGAGGATGCATTCCTTTCGCTCGGCGGGCTCGAGGGCGGCCAGTCCAGCCTCGCGATAGGCCTCGATCAGTCCGCTGGTCCCCAGCTTGACTCCACCAAAGTAGCGAACCACCAGTACGATGACCTCCGTCAGCCCTAGGGAGGTGATGATCCCTAGGATGGGCCTCCCAGCCGTCCCTGAGGGCTCTCCATCATCGTTGGCGCGGGTTGTGCTGCCATCCGGGCCTAGCCGATAGGCCCAGCAGACATGGCGGGCATCGTAGTAGAGGCTACGGACTGCGGCAACGTGCCCCAGCGCTTCCTCCTCGGTCGTGACGGGGTAGGCAAAGGAGAGGAACTTACTCCGCTTCTCGGAGTAGTTGCCCTCTGATTCGCCCGCTATCGTCCAGTAGCTATCCTTTATCTCGATTAGCTCTTCGCTCACGGTTTACCTCGTGCTAGCCTTTCCGCCCTTGTTCGTAGTGGATCAAGCTCTGGGCTGCTTGGCCTAGCTTGGCCTTGAGCTCCTCGCTGACGGGAACTAGAGGAAGGCGCAGTTGCTCACTTGCGATGAGCCCCATTTCTAGGAGAAGAGCCTTGATGCCTGCGGGGTTCCCCTCCTGGAAGAGTAGGGTGTTGATCTGCTGCATCTCGGTCTGTATCATGTCCGCCTCGGGATACTTCTGCTCCATCGCCAGATGGATGAGCTCCGAGGTGAGCTGGGGGAAGGCGTTACCGACTACAGAGATGACTCCTTGGGCACCCTGCTGCATGAAGGCGACGCTGAGGGCGTCATCCCCTGAGAGGACTACGAAGTCCTCGGGAAGCTCAGCTGAGGTAATCTGTCCTGCCTGCTGAGGGAAGCCCGAGGCCTCCTTGACCCCGATGATATTGTCAAAGTCACGAGCTAGGCGTACGACTGTGTCAGAGGCCATATTGACCCCTACGCGCCCGGGTACATTATATAGGACTATGGGGAGACGGCTGCAGCGAGCCAGGTGGGCGAAGTGCTGATAGATGCCCTCCTGGGAAGGCTTGTTGTAGTATGGGACTACGGAGAGTATTCCTTGAATACCCTCGGTGTCGAGGTCTGCAATGCGTTGCCCGATCTCTCGGGTGTTGTTCCCCCCAAGGCCGATCATGATGGGGCAGCGTCCAGCCACCTCCTCTATTACGAAGCGGGTGACCTGATCACGCTCCTCGCGTGTCAAGCAGGGAGATTCGCCCGTCGTCCCGTGGACGACGATAAAATCCGTCGCTTGATTCTTCAGTAGGTGGTTGAGTAGAGTGCGTAGGCTCTGATAGTCTACCTCTCCTCGCCCGTCGAAGGGGGTGACGAGGGCTACTCCTAGCCCACGGAATGCATGCTTGCTCATACGCTGTCGTCTGACTGGAGAGCCCTGCCCTCCTGCTTGTGATGGAGCAAATATAATGATTTTTGACTAGTATTCGTAAGACTTCGTTTTGGAGTCGGCAGGCTATCTGTTTGATAGCAAGGGGACTTTTAGCTACCTTTGCACCAGGTAAGTGTAATCGTAACAATATGCAAATGGTAAGTGTTAAGAAACTAGGGCTCCTAGCCCTTGGCCTCCTCATCGGGGCTTCCAGCATGTCCGCCCAGGTCCTGGGCCCCTTGAGCTACCGTGCTGAGGTCGGTACTACGTTCTCTAAGATCTCTGCTCTTGGCCTTGGGATGAACGGGGACAAGGGGAAGCAGTTTGTCAGCTTCCGCGTCGGGGGTAGCGTCGTGATGCCCTTCGAGGGTACTGCCTTGAGCTTCAACCCTGGGCTCTATCTCTTGGGGCGTGGTGAGAAGCAGGGCTCGCTGCTGGCTACTCAGAAGGATCCCTACGAAGTCAGTAGCTATGCGCTGCAGCTTCCTCTCGAAGTCTCGCTGATGCTGGCTGAGTTCGACGAGAAGCAGCACCTCTATATCAACGCTGCTCCCTACGTAGCCTATGGCCTGAGCGCTAAGCTCTCTGGTCATGGCGAGAGCGTCAACCTCTACAAGCAGAAGATCTTCCGCCGCATGGACGTCGGTGCTGGGGTGAGTCTCCTCTACAAGTATCGCAAGGCCTTCCTGCGTGTGGGCTTCGACACGAGCCTTATGGGTCAGGTCAAGGGCGCACACGAGGCACTGGTCAATGTCGGTACCTCGCGCTTCTTCACGACTAATATCTCTGTAGGCTATCAGTTCTAATCTACGCTAGTAAAGTACGCTGCGCGCAGCGTCTCGATAAGGCATCGCCCCCTGTGACCCGATGGTCGCAGGGGGCGATGGTCGTTTAGGGAGAGGCAAGGTGAGCCTAGCCCTGATGCTGGGTGATACGCTGGAGGATGGCTGCACGCAGCTCCTCGAGCGGCATGCCGCTGCGCTCACTCATCATCGCTAGAGTTGCCTTGGGGATCATGATGCGTGCCAGGGGAGAGGAGAGCATCTTGAAGGCTGGGTTGATCTCTGGGAGAGCTTGCTTGAGCCAGGGATAGGCCTCGAGCAGGGCTTTGAGGCGTGTCTCGGGGCCTAGCTCTAGGGGCTCGGAGGCCGAAGGCGTGGGCTCGGGGCTGCCTTCTTCTGGCTCTTGGACTACCTCGGGCGCAGCTGCGGAAGTTGTCTCAGCCTGGCCCTTGCTTGCCTCCTTATTGCTCTTGTCCCAAGTTAGCAGCGTGCGCGAGCCCTCGAGGCTACGGATACGTGTGCAGTCCTGCATCATCTCCAGGACGCCACGGAAGCGTCCCTCGGCATCGCGCACAGCGACGTAGTAGATGTAGATGAAGAACCCAGGCTTATTGATCCAGAAGTCTACCGAGTCCTGCTCCCCGCTGCGGAACTTCTCGATGATCTCCTCGACCAGGTGCACGCTGGTGCGGGGGTGGCAGTTCTTGACGTCGCGGCCGATGACATTTTTGCTGCGGGGGAAGACGCGGTGCTCCGTATCGGTGTAGAAGCGTACGATCTCCTGCTCATCGACGTAGGAGAAGTCCACGGGCATGTGCTTGTAGACGAGGTTGACCTGCTCGAGGGTCATCTGTCCCGTAGCTAGCTCGAGTAGCTGATCGGGGCTGGAGCCGCCGCCGAAGCCATACTTGCCGAGGAGCTGAGCCAGTTCGCCTGCGAAGCCTGCAGCCTCCGCCCCTTGCGTAGGAGCGCTGGTCTTGGGCTGCTCACTGGCTCCCACTGTGATCCAGGCGAAGCCGATCTCTCGGTCGCCAGCCTTCATCTCCTCGAACTCCCGAGGGCTGATCATTGCCAGCGAAGTGGGGTAGAGGACGGTCTCCTCCTTCTGCATCAGGTCGAGTACGTCGGCCACTATGGTCTTCTGCTGTGCGATGAAGGCCTCATCCTGGTCCTCCTCCAGCAGGCGGCGCGCATCACGGATCTCATCGCGGACAAAGTCGTCGAGGAGCCACATGGTCGTCGTCGGGCGGTCGAAGCCCTTGCGCTCTAGGATCGAGTAGAGCTGGTTCTGCTTGCGTGAGAGGTGCGTGCGCCACTTCTGCAGCTCGTCGTAGAGCCCTAGCCACTCGTTCTTGATGACGGGATAGGGGGCGAGGCGCTCGACTTCCTTGAGCCACTTGCGCATCTCGTCATTCTCGCGGTAGTAGCACATGATGGGGTGCTCGGGGTCGAGCTCGGGGCGCCCCGTGTCGAGCAGCCCGTCGAAGAGTAGCATCATCTGCTGGATGTCCTCCTTGCGGCATTCATCCTCCTCGAAGGTCTTCAGCTCCTGCTCCGCCAGCGCTAGCTCATAGGGGCGGATCTTTTTGACCTGCTGGCGTAGCTCGGCCTGTGCCTCCGAGAGGCTCAGCTGCCCCGCTAGATAGCGAGCCTTGATGTCGAGGACGCGCTTGAGCTTCTCCATATCCACCTCAGGGAGGTGCTTCCTCATATCTTCCATGCTCGCTGCTCTTAGGGGCGCTTGACTAGGGATACGAAGAACTCGCTATCTACGAGCGCTTCGATGGAGATGGTCGCCTCGCCAGGGAAGCTGAGTACGGTCCCTGGGCTGAGGTGGTGCTCCTCTACGCCGTCTAGTATAGTCTTGACCTCACCGCGGACGATGGTGAAATATATCTCGTGGTCGAGGTGGTCGTGTGCGGGGATCACTTTCCCCTGGGGGAGGTTGACGTGTACGAGTTTGAAGTGTTCTTCCTTGATGACTTGACCAAAGTCCTTGATCTCTGTTGCTATCATGATCTTGTAGCTATATATAGTGTGTAGCTCCACTTGGGAGAGGCCGCAGTAGGCTTGTTCTAGCCTAGATCGCTGCGGCTAGGGTGAGGGCAGGAGCTGAATGAACCCTCTGTAGGCAAAACAAGGCACGGGGTACTTCGGTTGCGCCTTGCTCTTAGCGATGATGATCGAAGCCCCCAGCCCCGGAGGCTCTACTCGTCGGAGTATAGCTGCTGGGGCTGGGGGCTTCGCTGTAGGATCTGCGGTGTAGGAGCTTAGTCGAACTTCTTCTCAAAGCGGAGGGAGATCTCGCTCATAAACTCTCGGATACGCTGCTCCTGGTCGCGCTTGCAGATGAGCAGAGCGCCCTGGCTCTCGGAGATGATGCAGTCGTCGATCCCTTGGACGACCACGAGCCGTTCGCTCTGGGTGCCGTCCATAGAGACGATATTGCCACTGGCCTCGTAGAAGAGCGCCTCGGTGTGTAGGGCTACATTCGCCTGCTCATCCTTTTCCTTGAGGCTGTAGAGCGAGCCCCAGGTGCCGAGGTCGGCCCAGCCGAAGTCCACGGGCAGCACCATCACATTGCTCGCCTTCTCGAGGACGGCGTAGTCGATGGAGATATTGGGGCACTCGGGGAAGACCTTGCTGATGGTCTCCTGCTCTCTAGGTGTGGCGAAGCAGTCCTTGGCCTCCTCGAAGAGGGTGGTGAGGCTGGGGAGGTACTGCCCGAAGGCCTCGAGGATGCTGGGGATACTCCAGGCGAACATCCCGCTATTCCATAGGAACTCCCCGCTCTCGAAGAAAACCTGGGCCATCTCGCTGTTGGGCTTCTCGGTGAAGGTCTTCACCTTGTAGAACTCTTGGTCGGGCTCCCCGATGGTCTGTATATAGCCGTAGCCTGTCTCTGGACGTGAGGGGCGGATCCCGAGGGTTGCCAGCTGGGGGTGGGCGGCTACGTAGGCCAGTGACTTGCGGATAGCCTCGACGAAGAGGTCCTCATGGAGGATAAGGTGGTCTGCGGCAGTGACGATGACGTTCGCCTTAGGGTTCTTGGCCTGGATGTGGTAGCTAGCCCAAGCGATGCAGGGGGCGGTGTTGCGCCGCATCGGCTCCAGTAGGATCTGACTTTCCTGCAGCTCGGGGAGCTGCTCGAGGACGAGCGCCTTGTAGCGCGTGTTAGTCACGACGACGAAGTTCTCTCGAGGGATGACCCGCGCAAAGCGGTCATAGGTCATCTGTAGGAGCGTGCGTCCTGTGCCGAAGATGTCTAGGAATTGCTTAGGCTTCGCCTCGCGACTGAAGGGCCAGAAGCGGCTACCTACGCCGCCGCCCATAATGACGCAATAGTTGTCTGTATGCATCCTGGTGCTGTGAGTGTGGATCTTGCGATCGATGAGTTCCGTGACGAATCACTTCACAAATGTATACAATAAAGCCGAGACTACAAGGCTTTGGAGCGCTAGCTCTAGTCGGGACGCTCCATTTGCCTCAAGTGCTGGGGGAGTAGCCCTTTGGGGAGCCCTTCGGTCAGGGCAAAGCGCTAGCCCGCGGCGAGCTGTCGGAGGCGCCTCGAAGTGCAGGCTGTGAGCTCGGTGGGCGAGGGGGCCTGGGTAAAGCTCAGGACAAGGCGCAGAGCAGTGACAGCCTTGCCCCAGCTCCCTGAGGGATGTCCCTCAGCCTCGTGATGGATATCCCTGACGCTCGCCACGGATGGCCCTCAGCACCCGCATTGATATCCCTCAGGAGCGCTTCCCTTATGCTCGGATCTTTGCTAGGGCTTGTGCGTCCCTTAGCTCCTCCTAAAGTTAGAGGGAGCGTCGAGACCTCAGTGCTGGTATCGCTTTGGGGGCTAGCCCTCTACGCGTACCCGCACGGAGTCTTGGTAGAAGCAGAGCTCCAGCTCCTCTCCCGCCTGAAGTGCGCTTGCCGAGGTCTGGATCTGGCCAGCGCGCTTGACGATGCTGAAGCCTCTCCGTAGGATGTTGTCGGGGTGGGAGAGCCGTATCGCCTGCTCGTAGTGTACTAGCTGCTGATAGCTGCGACCGCGTAGATGCTCGAGCAGGAGCGGAAGGCGCAGCAGTGGGCGGTGTAGCTCCTGATGTGCCTCCTGTAGGCGTAGGCGTAGCAGATCGGGAAGGCGGCGCCCAAGCTGTCCAAGCTGGAAGTCTGCCCGACGTAGGGTGGACTGGGTCTGTAGCCCAAGCTGCGACTGCTGCTGGGTGAGGGTGTACTGCGCCCGAGCGATGCTGCGCTGTGCGGTCTGCTGTAGGCGGCTGCTGAGCAGCTGCAGGCTTTGGCCGCGCCCCAGCGAGAGGCGCTCTAGGAGTCGGGGGAGGCGCTCGCTGCAGTAGGCGACGCGTCCTAGCTCGGTCGCAAGCCCCTCGATGAGGTAGCTGGCGACAGCGGTCGGCGTCTTGAAGGAGCTATGAGCCACAAGGTCGAGGACGGAGACGTCTCGCTCGTGGCCTATGCCGGTGATGATGGGTAGGGGGTACTGGGCGCAGCTCTCACACAGACGGTAGTCGTCGAAGGCGCGGAGCTCGCTGACGGCGCCCCCGCCTCGGATGATGACCACGGCGTCGAAGTGCTCCTGGTACCTAAGTATGCGCTCGAGGGCCGAGAGGATGGAGTCCGTCGTCTGCTCTCCCTGCATCTGCGCGCGGAAGAGGGCGGTATAGAGCTTGACCCCGTAACTATTGGCCTCGATTTGCCGCATGAAGTCCCCGTAGCCTGCTGCGGTGGGCGAGGAGATGATCGCCAGACGCTGCAGGGGCTCGGGAAGCTCCAGCTCCTTGTTCATCTCGAGGAGCCCCTGTCGCTTGAGGCGGGCTATGGTCTCCTGTCTGAGGCGTGCGAGCTCGCCGAGAGAGTAGCGGGGGTCGATGTCGGCGATGTTGAGACTTAGTCCATAGAGCTCGTGGTAGCTGAGGCTAACCAGAGCCAGCACGTTCATCCCCGAGCTGAGGCTACCTAGCCTCTGCTGGGCGAATGCCCGCTCGATCTGCTGATAGGCTGTACTCCATATAGTAGCACGTACGCGCGCGACGATATC
This sequence comes from uncultured Porphyromonas sp., assembly GCF_938046015.1. Lineage (GTDB taxonomy): Bacteria > Bacteroidota > Bacteroidia > Bacteroidales > Porphyromonadaceae > Porphyromonas. Next base: position 14,470 of record NZ_CALIXW010000003.1, read on the forward strand.
GCCCCCAGCTCCCTTCTCTAGGAGCTCGAGGTAGCCATGGCCTCCCGCGCCAGAGCGCCTTAGGTCGCTCACCTCAGCACGTACCCAGTAGCGTGTCGGGTAGGTGTACTCGATGCAGCGCCGCACCGAGCGGAGGAGCTCACTGAGGCTGAAGGAGCGGAGGTTCGCGCTATCCTCCATCGTATCTCGGACTATTGGGGCGGCTGATTGGGGATGTGGATGCTGCGCTCGAAGCTAACGTCCAGCGAGATGAGCGTCTCCGTGGCCGTGACCCCAGGGATCTCCTGTATGGTGCCGTTGAGGATGCGCATGAGGTCGTTATTGTCCGTAGCGTAGAGCTTGATGAGCAGGGTGTAGGGGCCCGTCGTATAGTGGCACTCGACGATCTCAGGGATGCGCTCCAGCAGGGCGGCTACCTCCTTGTAGAGCGATCCGCGCTCGAGGCGAACGCCGACGAAGGTGCAGGTGTTGTAGCCTAGCATCTTGGGGCTGACGTGGTACTTCAGTCCTGTGATGACGCCGTTCTCGATCATGCGCTGTAGGCGCTGATTGACGGAGGAGCGCGAGCTGTTCTCCCCTTCTGCCACGTTGCGTAGGGGGACACGAGCGTTCACGGTCAGCCGACGCAGGATCTTTAGGTCTAGTTCGTTCAACTTCTTCATTGGGACTCTGAATCTTGCTATTTGCTGTGGTTCCTTTTCTACAAAAGTACGAAACTTTCCTGCGATATAGCATTTTGTTACAATTTGTAGGGTGGGGGAGCTCCTCAAGCGTATGTGGAAGGACTGTCTGCTGGTTTGGGGAGGGAGTGTGCTAAGGACGGAAGTGCTCGCCCCGCCTTGTTGGGGCTGGCTTGAGAAGTAAGGGAGGGGAGGGCGCTACCTTTGGAGCAGCCATACTGAGCCTAAAAAGCAGAAGGCATCGACAGCTATTGCTATCGATGCCTTCAGTCGGGATGACTGGATTCGAACCAGCGACCACTCGCCCCCCAGACGAGTACTCTAACCGGGCTGAGCTACATCCCGCGGTGCTGCACTCGAGACTTTGGCATCCTTTTAGCGTGCTTGTCTCTCGTTTGCCCTGCAAAGGTAAATACTTTCTCGCAAAGTACCAAATCCTGCGCTTTAGTAAGGCTAAGTATTGCGTACATCCTGCATTCGCGCCCACTGCATGACCTGGGCGGGCGGGAGCTCCTGCATGAGGCAGGCCTTCATATAGTCCATGTAGGGAGCGACGTGATCCCAGTACTGGTAGTAACCCTTACAGAGGTAGTTATGCCCTGGCTCGCCCTCGAGGCTGTAGCCGAAGCGGTTCTTGGGGCACTCGCCCCAGCAGGCAAAGAGGTATTCGCACTCCTGGCATTGGCGCGTGAGCCCTGTGCGCTTGGCTTGCCCGAAGCGTAGCTGCTCGGGCTGGTCCATAAGGCTGCGGATAGGCTGCTCGGCGATATTGCCGAGGCGATAGCGCGGGTAGACGAAGTGGTCGCAGCTGTAGAGGTCGCCATTATGCTCAAGGGCGGCAGCGTGCCCGCACTCTGAGGTGAAGATGCACACCCCAGGAGGGACGCCCACCCAGTTGGCCAGTGTCGCGTCGAAGAGCTGGATGAAGTAGCGCCCCACATCCTGCCGTACCCATTCGTCGAAGATCGTGGTGATGAAGTAGCCCCACTGCTCGGGCTGGACGCTGTAGGGGGCAAGGATCACCTCATCATCCCCGTGCAGCTCACGCTCCTCGGGGCGCTCCGTGATGAAGGGAGCCTCGACGAAGGCGTGGCGCTTAGCTCCAGGGCGTAGGCGCTCGACGATGGGGGCAAACTGGATGTAGGGATTGCCGATGGCCTTGAGGAAGTGGTAGAACTCCAGCGGCTCGTCGGCGTTGAAGTGATTGACCGTGGCGAGGATGTTGAAGTCTACGCCTCCGTCCTGCAGCAGCTTGACGCCACGCATCACACGCTCGAAGGTCGGGAGGCCCGAGACCGTCCTGCGGTAGCGGTCGTGCATCTCCTTAGTCCCGTCCAGAGAGATCCCCACGAGGAAGTGATGCTCGCGGAAGAAGTCGCACCATTCCTTGCTGACGAGGAGCCCATTGGTCTGCAGCGTGTTCTCGATGAGGCGTCCCTCGCCGTAGCGTTGCTGTAGCTCGATAGCCTTGCGGTAGAAGGAAAGTGGCCTCAGCAGTGCCTCTCCGCCGTGCCAAGTAAAGGTCACGGGGACATCCTTGGGCTGCGCCTCGATGTACTGGCGGATGTAGCGCTCGAGGAAGTCCTCGGGCATCATCGTGCGGGGCGTCGGGTCTTCGTCCTGCTTGTACAGGCGCTCCTTGTCGAGATAGTAGCAGTAGTCGCAGCGCATGTTGCAGGCAGCGCCTGCGGCCTTGGCCATGACGTGTATGGGGCGGTGCTCTGGGGCGGTGCTCATAGTATTATAGGGGGAGGGGAGGGCATCCCTAGGCTGAGGGCCTAGGGACGCTCGCTGAGCTCAGAGAGGCGGTAGGCCTCGTGGATGGCTTCGTTGCGTCGCAGCAGGGCGCAGATAGCCTCGACCTGGGAGACGCCTAGCGTGCGCAGGCTGATGACGCCCTCGAAGACACCATCCTTCGCTACCATCTGGATCGCGGTGATGCTGACCTTGAAGTCCTCGAGCAGTACCTGTGTGATCGCGTTGAGCAGCCCGCGGCTGTCGATCCCGCCGATGACGATGCTGGTCTCGAAGAGGGGGCTGTGCTGCGCACCCCATACGGGGGCCAGTAGCTGGTCACCCTGAGTCGTCTTGTAGCGTGTCGCCTCGGGGCAGCTGCTGCGGTGCACCACGACCTTTCCCGAGCCGTCCTCGACCCCGAGGATATCGTCTCCAGGGATGGGGTGACAGCAGGGGGCCATACGGTAGCGTATGCCGTAGTCGTCCTCGTTGAGCTCGAAGCGGTGGTTGTGGTCGATGTGCTCCTGACCTTCGGCCTCGGTGTCGCTCTTAGCACCCTTGTCGCGCCCCGAGCTGAAGAGGCCTCCGATGGCACGCGACATACGCCCTAGGCGCCCCTCGCTCTTGCCGCGCAGTACGGCGTCTATATCTTGGGGGAGGGAGAAGGTCCCGTCCCCGATATGCCTCAGGAGCGTGTCGGGACGGTCAAAGCGATAGAGATGCGTGAGCTTATTGATGATGTCGGAGGAGAGGGGGCGTCCTGTCTCGGCTAGCGCGGCCTCCAGCAGCTCCTCGCCGCGGGTGACCAGCTCGCGCTGGTGGCGGCGTAGAGCCGTCTCGATCTTGACCTTGGCGTAGGCTGTGGTGACGAAGTCGAGCCAGCTCGGCTCGGGGCGTACGCTGCGGCTGGTCAGGATCTCCACCTGGTCGCCGTTGGTCAGCACCTGGGAGATGGGTACGACCTTGTGATTGACCTTAGCCCCGATACAGCGGTCGCCGAGGTCGGTGTGCACAGCGTAGGCAAAGTCCAGCACGCTGGCCTGAATGGGCAGGGTGATGGTACGGCCCTTGGGGGTGAAGGTCGTGATGTCGTTGGCATGCAGGCTGAGGTGTACCGTGTCGAGGAACTCCATCCCCTCGCTGTCGGGGTGATTAAGTACCTCGCGGATGGTGTCTAGCCAGATGGTCAGCTCGCGATCCTCCTCCACCTCGTTGCCCTTGTAGCGCCAGTGGGCGGCTAGCCCTTGCTCGGCGATCTCGTTCATCCGCTGGCTACGTATCTGGACCTCGACCCATTGGGCGTCGGGGCCGAGGACGGTCAGGTGTAAGGCCTGATAGCCGTTGCCCTTGGGCGTGGAGATCCAGTCGCGTAGACGCTCAGGGCGATTACGGTAGGTCTCGGTGATGGTGGTATAGATGTCCCAGCAGCGGTTCTTCTCGGGGTAGCCGTCCGAGCTGTCGAAGATGATACGCACGGCGAAGAGGTCGTACACCTCCTCGAAGGGAATGCCCTTGGTCTGCATCTTGCGCCAGATGGAGAAGCAGCCCTTGACTCGCGCCTTCATCTCGTAGACGAGCCCCATGGCATCGAAGCGCGCCTTGAGCGGCTCGGCAAAGCGCTGGAAGAGGTCTTCGCGCCCCGCCTCGCTCTCCTGTACCTTACGCAAGATCTCGCGGTAGGCCTCGGGGTGCTCGTAGCGGAAGGACAGGTCCTCTAGCTCCGTCTTGATGGAGAAAAGCCCCAGACGATCGGCCAGCGGAGCGTAGAAGTAGGCCGTCTCGCCTGCGATCTTGAGCTGCTTCTCGGGCTTCATCGAGGCGAGCGTACGCATGTTGTGCAGGCGGTCGGCGATCTTGATGAGGATGACACGGGCGTCGTCGCCTATGGTCAGCAGCAGCTTGCGGATGTTCTGCGCCTGCAGGCTGTCGATCGGCTGTGTGACCTGCTGGGCTGAGATCTTGGTGAGCCCCTCGACGATCTGGGCAATCTTGTCACCGAAGTGGTGGCGTATATCCTCCACCGTGTACTCGGTGTCCTCGACGACGTCATGCAGGAGGGCGCAGCAGATAGAGGTAGAGCCGAGCCCGATCTCCTTGCATACGATACGCGCCACGGCGATGGGGTGCAGGATGTAGGGCTCGCCACTGCGGCGGCGTACGAGGCCGTGGGCATGCCGCGCCAGGCGGAAGGCTCGGTCGATGATCTCCGTCTTCTTGCGGTGCGGGGAGTTGACGTAGTCGTAGATGAGTGCTTGGTATTCGCGCTCGATTAGCGCCTCTTCCTCAGGGGTGAATGCGGTATAGAGCTGTTCCATAGCTACTGTCCTGTGCGTGGTGTGTCGCTTGTCTTGACCCTTAGAGCTGGGTGATCAGGTAGATGGTGTAGGCGATATAGCAGGAGAGGAGGATAAGGCCCTCGCCGCGCTTGATGACCTTATCACCGAAGAGTAGCGCAAAGATATAGAGGAGTAGCGCGGCTGCTGTCATGACCACGAGGTCAAGCACCCCGATGCCGCTAGCACGGATGGGCTGTACGGTGGCCGTCGTGCCGAGGATGAAGAAGATGTTGAAGATGTTGGAGCCGACGATATTCCCCACGGCGATCTCGGGCTGCTTCTTCAGGGCTGCTACTACCGAGGTGGCGAGCTCGGGCAGTGAGGTGCCCGCAGCTACGATGGTCAGCCCGATGAAGCTCTCGCTCATCCCGAGGGCGCTGGCGATCGACGAGGCCGAGGAGACAAAGAGATCCCCGCCCCAGACCAGTGCCGCTAGACCACCGAAGATGAAGAGTAGCTGCAGCCACAGAGGATAGCTATTCGGGCTATCGCTCACTGCATGGGTATCTCCAGGGTGTCCCTTGGCGATGGCGAAGGTATAGCTCAGGAAGATGAGGAAGAAGGCCAGCAGCGTCAGCCCTTCGCTGCGAGTGATCACATTGGCCGTCGCCGTAGGGTCGAAGACTCTGTCCAGTACCATGAAGAAGAGGACGAAACTCGCCAGGAGCATCAGCGGTATCTCGCGCTTCAGCGTGCCGCGTGTGATGGAGATGGGGGCGACAAGGGCTGTGACCCCTCCGATGGCTAGGACGTTGAAGAGGTTGCTTCCCACGACATTCCCCAGCGAGATGTCGGCGCTGCCCTTGAGGGCTGAGGTAAGGCTGACGATGAGCTCGGGAGAGGAGGTGCCGAAGGCTACGATGGTGAGCCCCACGACTAGGGGCGATACGCCGAAGCGGCGAGCGAGCGTCGAGGCGCCCTCGGTAAGGTAATTTGCTCCTCCGATGATCAGGCCGACCCCAAGGATGAAGTAGAGTATATCTAGTATCATAGGCTATGAATGCTTAGAGTGTGCATGCGCTGTGGCTAGCTCCTTGGCTTAGCAAGAGCCGCCACAGCTACCTGAGCAGCCCGTACATCCTGGGCCGCGCTGCCCTCCCTTGGGTGGGCGCAGCATGCGCCAAAGGGAGCGGAAGATGAAGAAGAGGACGACGCCGACGATGGCGAAAACAATAAATTCCTGTACCATGATAAATAAAGCGCGGAGCTAGGCTAAAAGTTGTCCCACCTGGTAGACAGCGAAGCATACGAGCCAGGCTACGACGCAGGAATACACGGCTGCGAAGAGCCCCCAGCGCCAGTCATCCGACTCCCTCCCGATGGCGATGAGCGTCGCGATACAGGGGAAGTAAAGCAGGATGAAGAGCATGAAGCTGTAGGCGATGAGCGGCGTGAAGGACGGACTACCATCCGCGCGCTGCTCCTGCTGCATGCGTGTAGAGAGCTGGGCTATAGCTGCATCGTCGTCCTCCCCTACGCCTGTGTAGATGACGCCCATGGTGCTGACGACGACCTCCTTAGCCATCAAGCCTGATACGATACTTACCCCCATCTTCCAGTCGAAGCCCAGCGGACGGATGACTGGCTCGCAGACCTGACCGATACGCCCGATGATCGACTGCTCCTGATGGAAGGTGGCGAAGGCCTGCTCCAGCGAGTCGATCCGCTCCTGACGCAGCTCGGGGGCGAGCTCGCTCTGCTTCAGCTGCTCGATCTGGTGATCCACCTGCTGGCGTACCTGCTCTTGCCTGGGGTAATAGCTCATGAACCATACGATGACGGAGGCGGCGAGGATGACGGTACCCATTTTCTGCAGGTACTGCCGTGCCCGCATCCATACGTGGATGGCTACCGAGCGCAGCGTGGGGCGGCGATAGGGCGGCAGCTCCATGACGAAGGGGATATCCTCGCCCTTGAAGGCTACCGTCTTCAGCAGCCGAGCCGAGAGGACGGCCACCAGCACTCCGATGACATAGAGAGAGAAGAGCACGAGCGTCGCCTGCCACGGGACGGGGAAGAAGGCTCCCGCCAGCAGGATGTACACGGGTAGACGTGCCGAGCAACTCATGAAGGGCAGCACCAGCATCGTGATCAGACGGCTCTTGCGGCTCTCGATCATACGCGTGCTCATGACGGCAGGGACGTTGCAGCCGAAGCCCATGACCAGCGGGATGAAGCTCTTGCCATGCAGTCCCATGCGGTGCATCAGCCTGTCCATGATGAAGGCCGCACGCGCCATATAGCCGCTGTCCTCCAGCAGCGAGATGAAGAGGTAGAGTAGGACGATCTGCGGGAGGAAGACGGTGACGCCGCCTACGCCCTTGATGATACCATCGACCAGCAGATCACGCAGCGGCCCCTCGCTCATCTGGCTGCCGATCCAGCCGCCGAGTAGGCCTATTCCCTCCTCGATCCAGTCCATAGGGTACTGCCCGAGGGAGAAGGTGACGAAGAACATCGTGATCATCAGCCCGAGGAAGATCGGGAAGCCCCACAGACGACTTGTGGCCAGGTCATCCAGCCTGTCGGTCAGCGTGCGCTCGCCTCGGTGCTTGGGATGGTAGGTCTCCTTGAGTGCGCCCGAGATGAAGCCGTAGCGTGCGTCCGTGATCAGCTCCTCGGCCTCCTCACTGGCGTGCTCCTGCAGCTTGTGTAGGGCGTAGTCACGTGCCGAGAGGAGGAAGCCGCCGCGGGCATGGCGTGCCAGTAGCTCCTGCTCGGTATCCTTGTCCCGCTCCAGTAGGCGTATCGCGATCGAGCGCGCAGCGATGGGATCCTTGATCTCGGAGTGCTCCTTGACCTTCTCCGTCAGCTCCTCGATGATGGGCTCAAGGAGCGGTCCGTAGGGGATACGTAGCGGGCGGAGCTTGCCCGTCTCTGCTGCGAGCAGCGTCTCGTCGCCCTCCTTAAGCCCCTTGGCTAGGCTGATGACTTCGTCGAAGAGTGCTTCGAGCCCCAGCCCCGTACGGCAGATCGTCGGGATCATCGGTACGCCCAGCAGGGTAGCTAGGCGTGGGTAGTCGAACCATTCCCGACGCTGCAGGAACTCATCGTACATATTCAGCGCCGCGATGACGGGTAGCCCCAGTTCCTTTAGCTGAAGGGTCAGGTAGAGGTTGCGCTCGAGGTTGGTCGCGTCGATGACGTTGAGCACGAGGTCGGGACGCTCCTCGCCCGTCAGGTAGTGACGGATGTAGAGCTCCTCGGGGCTGTAGGGCGAGAGGGAGTAGGCACCGGGCAGGTCAATGAGCTCCAGTCGGTAGCCTTCGTAGTAGATGTGCCCGATCTTGGCCTCGACGGTGACACCGCTGTAGTTGCCCACGTGCTCGTGCGCGCCGCTGGCTTGGTTGAAGAGCGAGGTCTTGCCGCAGTTGGGATTCCCCACAAGGGCGACGCGCAGTGTGGGGAGCTTCTTGGCCTCGGAGCCACGGCCGTCCATGCGCTGCAGGCTGTGCAGCTCCGGGGCGGGGAAGAGCTCCTCCTCGGGCTCACTGATGGGGCTTGTGCTGAGGCCCTCTAGGGGGCGGATCTCGATACGCTGGGCATCCTTGCGTCGCAGGGATACGTTGTAGTCGAGGATCTTATAGTATATGGGATCCTTGAGCGGTGCGTTGTGTACGGCCATGATCTCCTTGCCTTGGACGAAGCCCATCTCAAGGATGCGCTTGCGGAAGGCTCCAGAGCCACCGACACGTAGGATGACTGCTCGCTGTCCTGTCTGTAGTTGTGCTAGATTCATATAGCACAAAGATACTAACAAATCCCGCTGAAGTCTCTATCGAATCCCGCCGAAGTCCTCAGCAAAGCTACGCAAGTGGGTCCTTCGACCAACATGATCCGTCAGCGCTGATGGTGGTCCCAGCGCTCCAACAAAGGCTCTGTAGCCCTTCTGCCTACGGCAAAGATGGTAAGTTTGCTTTGCCTCAGCCTCGATAAGGCGAAGGCGCGACAGCGCCCGCCGCTTGGCTTGGGCTGCGAAGACGCCACGAAGCCCAGTCATTAGGTGGCGGAGGTAAGGAGGCTTCTAAGCCTTCCTTCAGCCGCTTCATTCCCTTGGACTAGGCTAAGGACGAAAGAAGTCGCTGGTCTTTGCTGGCAAGGTCGAAGGTCTTCGCTGGCGATGTCGAAGGACTTCGCAAGGGCGCTTGAGGCAGGTTCGAGACGAAGTCCCTAATCTTCCTCCCAAAAGTGGCTAATCTTTTCGGAAAAAGTGGCTAAACTTTTGCGCAAAAGATTAGCCACTTTTTCTTGACTCATAAGGTACTTTCCGCAGACGGCTTAAGAACTTCGCTCGGAGGCCTCCCTTAGCTTGCTTGCTAAGTCCCTCAGCAGTCCGTCCTTTGGTCGTTCAAAGCCTTGACAGCCTTAGCAAACTTTACCTAGAGCTAGGGAGAAGGCTCGTGAGAGCGATTAGTCAGCGTCGTGAGGGATATCAGTCAGCGAGCCGAGGGACGCCAGTCGACGCCGTGAGGGACGTCAGTCAGCGCGCTGAGGGATAAGTAAAGGAGCGGCGAAAACAGGGCAAGGGCGGGAGCGGTAGCCCGAAGAAAGAGCAAGCCCCGAGCGTCCCAAGAGGGACGCTCGGGGCTCGGTGGGGAAGGGCCCGAAGTAGGGCGGGTGGCTTACTTCTCGAGGAGCTCGAGGGTGGAGAGCTTGTAGACGATGGAGGCCTGGATCATCTGCTGGGCTTGCTCGGCCTCACCCATCTGGAGGGACTCGCCGTAGGCTTGGTTGTAATACTCACGTGCCTGCTTGTAGTCCTTGAGCTCGCGGTAGGAGTCGCCGACCATGACGAGGAAGTTGATCTTATTCATCAGCGTCCGTTCGCTGGGGATGGCCTTCTGGAGCCAAGCGATGGCCTGCTTGTGGTCGGCAGCGGTGAGCTTGTTGCCCGCGGCATTGTAGAGCGACTGGGCTGCGATGCCGTAGTCGGCAGCGTTGGCGTCCTCGCCGAGGCCGTTGAGGTAGCTGGACATGAGCTGGATGTAGCGGGCTACGTCCTTGCTCTTGTAGATGGCGTAGAGCGCGCCGTAGTAGTCGACGGACTTCTGGTAGGGCGTGACCTTCTTGAACTTGATGACGTCGTAGGCCTTCTTGTAGTCGGTGCGGATCTTCTCCAGGTAGGTCTTGTAGGACTCGTCGCCCTTCTTGACGAGATCGAGCATGCGCTCATCATTCTTCTCGATGACGTAGTAGGCGGCGGGCTCACCGACGGCAGCGATCCAAGCGTCGAGGTTGGCATTGATGTACTCGACGACGCGGGCTACTTCGTCGGCATCATCGCCACCGAGGTTGCTGATGATGAGGTAGTCCTTCTTGTTGATGAGGCTGCCGTCGGCCATCTTCTTCGCCAGGTACTCCTTGTAGAGCTTGCGGACGCGGACGACCCACTTCTCTGCATCCATGCCGTCCTGCGTGGTGAGGAAGCGGGGAGCGATGGTGAGGAGCTCCTGCTGGATCTTGAGGTCGTCGGGCTGAGCGCGGTATTCCTTGTACAGCTCCTCGAAGCCCTTGATCTCACCGACGGCGGTCTTGGCCATCTCGAGGAGTTCGTCTGCCTTCATGAAGCCTACGTTGATCTGAATGGCCTTGCCGTCGGCAGCGATGATGCCGAGGGTGGGGAAGGCCTCGATCTTGTACTTCTTGGCGATCTCTACATTCTCGGGCGCCTCGGCGTCGAGCTGGAGGTTGACGAACTTAGCATTGAAGAAGGCGCCGACCTCGGGCTGGGTGAAGATGGTCTTCTCCATCTTCTTGCAGGGGACGCACCAGGTGGCGTAGAAGTCTACGAAGAGGGGCTTGCCCTGACGCTGTGCCTCGGCCTGAGCCTCGGCAAAGCTGCCCTTGAAGAAGCGGATGCCCGCGGTCTCCTGAGCTGAGACCAGAGCAAAGGCAAGGAGCGCGACGACCACGGAGGTCATGTACTTGAGGTATCTCATAGGGAGGGAGTGTTAGGCTTCGTCTTGGATGATGAAGGTGAAGAGGCCACGCAGCTCACGGCTGTAGCCCTCATTATAGACGCGGAGATTGACGGTGTAGCGTCCGTTCGGCAGGCTCTGCACGGCCTCAGGGAAGAGGTTGATCGTGCCACCATTGACGGTGATCTTGCCCGCCTGGACGGCGGCGGCGAACTTCGTCGCGTCGCCTCCGTCAGCGACGTCGACGCTGAGGAACTGGTAGTTCACAGGGTTCGTCCCCGAGACGCCTTGGATACGCTGGGAGGTCCAGGGAGCTGGGTACTTCTGCTTGAGGCTGTGGGGATCGTCGTCTGCTACGGTGCGGTAGACCTTGAGCTGCTTGGTGGCGAAGGTGGCGTGCGTCGTGTCGAGGTAGCCCACCGTCACCTTGCGGCAAGAGGGTAGGGCAAGCGCTAGGAGCGTCACGAGGAGCAGGCTATAGATGGATCTTGCTGTCATCGGTCAGGAGAATGTATTAGAAGTCCGTAGGCGTGAAGTCGTACTGGAGTGAGTGCACCACGCCGGTACGCGTCTGGATATTGTGCGAGGCGATGTCGCGAGAGATGCTCGTCGTGGGTGAGACGACGTGCAGGCGGTTGGCCCCAGCGCCCGCTACCCCTGCATAGGTGTCGCGGAAGGTATAGAGCCATAGCTGCTTGCCTGAGGCCATCGTATAGGTCTTCCCCCCCGTACCGACGGCGCTCCCATCGGCCGCTCTACGGCCAGCAGGGAAGTCCTCCAGGAGGATCTTCTCCTTGGGGATGACGCAGTCGAGGATGAGGCTACGGCAGGTAGCGACGCTCATACGGTCGATAAGCTTCATCGTCTCCTCCTCCGTGAGCTTGCTGGGATCGACGGCATTCTCCGGCGACTCCGAACCATCGGTCTTGATGCCATAGGTGCGGTAGAGGTAGCGACGGATGCTGTGATTGGTCATCCCGAGGAAGGTGATATTGGGCCCGTACTGGGTGCTCTTGCCCTGGAAGAGATCCTCCAGGCCAGCACGCTTGGTCATATAGACTAGGTAGCTCCAGTTATAGCTATCGGTCTGGAAGTACTCCCACATCGTCGTGTCGTGGTAGGCCTTGGCCTTGCCCGTCTCGACGAAGTCATACTTGGTACAGGAGGAGCATATCGTGAGGAAGAGTAGGGCGAGTAGATAGAGAGGGTGCTTGATCGTACGCATAATGGATAGATCCTTAGTAAGTACTACATGTAGCGGAACCAGTAGGGACGCTGTAGGATGAGGCCGTTGATGACCTTGCCATCCTTGTCACGCTGGGCACTCGAGGGAATGGGCAGGTTGAGCGCACCGCCGGCGATATCCGCTGTGGTGAGCATGGGGAACTTACCCTTGAGCTCGGTCTTGTGGTAGCCGTTGCGCAGGATGTCGTAGTAGCGGCTATCGTTCTCGAGGATGAACTCGCGTTCGCGCTCGCGGAAGATGGCCTTCTTCAGGTCACTCTCCCCAGAGGCGGGGTAGCTAGCAGCACCAGCGCGGGAGCGGATCTTGTTGAGGTCAGCTATAGCGCTCGTATTGTCGCCGAGCTTGGCGGAGCACTCGGCACGCAGCAGATAGACGTCCGCCAGACGCCAGTAGACATAGTTGGCATTGATGCTGAGGAAGCTCTTGCCCGAGTCGGAGCTCTGGTCTACGGTGTAGACAGCGGAGCGGAACTTGTAGGGCACGGCATAGTTCACGCCCGAGACCTCGTGGTCGGTGTCGAACTCATAGAAGAAGGCCGTACGACGTGCATCATCCGTATCGGGGTAGAGCTTCTCGATGGTCGTCTTCTTGAGGCGGAAGGAGGCCTGCGCTAGGTTCCCCTGCGTCAGCGTGCTATTGACGGGCCAGGTAGCGAAGAGATTGGCCACCTCGTTCTTGGAGGTCGACTCATTGCCTCGGCTCTTGTCATAGACGAGGGAGAAGATCTCCTCGGGGTTGGTCGCGCTGGGATCCGAGAGTAGCTGGCAGAGCTGCTCGGGCGTGGAGACGAGGCTGTAGGCACCGACCTCGCCGTTGATGACCTTGCTGGCATACTCGATGCTCTTGCGGTAGGCTGCCGCAGCATCTACCGAGCTGTCGGAGTAGAGCTCGGCCATGCTTCCCTTCCAGGCATAGAGGTGGGCCAGGAGCGTTGCAGAGTTCCCCTTGCTGCCGTACTGCTTGTAGCTGGCGAGGCTGCCCGAGGCGGTACGGAGCTTGTCGTAGGTAGGCAGCAGCTCGAAGGCCTTGAGGGCATGTGCTATCCCCGCATCGATGACCTGCTGCTGGGTGGAGAGCCCGTAGAGCTTCAGGTCCTTGGCATTGTCGGTGACGACGGCCTGACCATAGGCGCGGGAGAGCATGAAGTAGCCGAAGCCGAGGGCGAAGTGCGCCTGCCCTGCATGGTAGGCATAGCGCTCCTCGGAGAGGCCCTGGGTCTTGTCGATGTTGTCCAGCAGGAGGTTCGCCTCGAAGATCATACGGTAGACGTACTCCCAGTCGGCGGCTGCCTCGATGATGCTGCGGGGGTTGCCCTCACGGAGCTGCCCGTCGTCCTGCGTCTCGTCGGCGAGGAGGCCGATCTTCGTCAGGGGCGTGAAGGCATCCATGCAGTTGTCGAGGTAGAAGTGTATGGTGCTCGTCGTGGTGTTGAGCTCAGCCTCAGAGGAGAATGCGTTGCTGTAGGTGATGGCATTCTCGGGCGTCAGGTCTAGCGTGCAGGAGGAGGCCAGCAGACTGATCGCTAGGGCGGGTAGGATATAGCGTTTCATCAGAACTTCAGATTGAGACCAAGGGTCAGCTTACGATTGAGGGGATACATGCGCCCCGTATCCTTACCCGTAGCCGGGTCGACGATCTCGGGGTCTAGCCCAGAGTAGTTGGTCAGGAGGAAGAGGTTCTCACCTGCGAAGTAGATACGCAGGTCCTTGAGGCGAAGGCGCTTCGTCCAGCTCTCGGGGAGCGTGTAGGAGAGGCTCAGCTGCTTGAGGCGCAGGTAGCTCACACGCTCGATGTTGCTGTCGATGTCGCCATCGAACTGCCCCGTGTAGCCGTCATCGGAGAACTCCAGGGAGGGGTACTGCGTCTCGTCCCCGGGCTTCTGCCAGAAGGAGGCGCGGGAGAAGTCGTTCATCACGACGCCGAACTTCTTGTTGAAGAGGAAGGCCCCGTTCTTCACCATGTTCATCATGCGCTGGTCGAGCGTGTAGGTCAGCAGGACGTTCAGCGCAAGGCGCTTGTAGGTAAAGGTATTGGTGATCCCCCCGTAGGCCTTGGGGATGGCACTGCCCGCGTAGTAGAGGTCCTCGCTGTTGATGTAGCCATCGCCATTCTGGTCCTTGATCTTGCGGGCACCGACACGCAGCGGATAGGCGAGTGAGCCGAAGGAGAGGGGCACACGCTGGCCCGTCTGGTCGTAGTAGTAGGGGATATCGGACTCACGCTGTACGAGGCCCTCGTCCTTGTAGGTATAGATCCCATAGATAGGACGACCGAGCACCTTGTCCCCGAGGTCCTTGCCGTCATAGGAGGCGAGGAAGCGGTTCCAGTTGCGTGCGATGTTGAAGCGCAGCGTCCAGCTGAAGTCCTTACGGCGCATCACGTCGGCCGAGAGGTCGAGCTCCAGACCTTCGTTGGAGATGGCGGAGGCATTGGTCCAGGTCGTCTTCGAGATGAAGAAGTTCCCTGGGGTGGGCACCTGCATCAGCAGGTCGTAGGAGTGCTTATAGTAGTAGTCGAGCTTGACCTTGAAGCGGTAGTTGAGCAGGTCGAGGTCCAGCCCGAGGTCGTACTGGTCGCTCTTCTCCCAGGTCAGGTGGCTATTGGCCATGGCGCTGGGCTGGAGCCCGGGCTGGCCGAGGAAGGAGTTAGACTCCTCCATCAGCCCGTGCGCGAGGTAGGCCTCCTGGAACTTCTGCCCGCTCTTACCCCAGGAGGCGCGGAGCTTCCCGAAGCTGAGGAACCAGAAGTCCTTCATGAAGGGCTCCTTGGAGAAGGCCCAGGCAGCACCGAGCGAGGGGAAGGCAGCCCAGCGTACATCGCGGCCGAAGACGGAAGAGCCGTCGTAGCGGAGCGACGCCTCGAGCATGTAGCGCTTGTCGAAGTTGTAGGCGACGCGTCCCAGGTAGCTGAGCATGATCTGCTCCTGGCGGTCGGTCGTCACGCGCTGGAGGTACTCGTCGCGTCCCTCTACCGAGCGTGCCTGAGGCCAGCCGTCCCCGATCTCGTAGATCTTATTCGTCGGGCCCCCTGCAGCCTTGCCCTTGATGTTCTCCATCAGGTCGTAGGTTGTGGTGACCCCGGCCATGACGTCGAAGTTGTGGCGGTCGCGGAGGTTGAAGCGATAGGAGAGGATGTTCTCCCACTGCAGCATGGCGACCATCGAGCGCGAGGCCTCCACGGAGGAGAGGTTATTATTATTGAGGTAGGAGGGGCGGAAGACGTGGTTGTTGGAGAAGTAGGCGTCCCCTGAGGCCGAGGTGGCGAACTTCAGCCCCGAGATGGGCGCATAGTCGAGCCCGACGGAGAGACGGGCGTTGAACATCCCGTTGCGTGCGTGCACATCACGGATCTTCTGCAGGGTGAGCTGCTCAGCGATTGAGCCGCGACCAGGATAGACCGAGGGCGTCTCCTTGGGGTCGACATCGAGCCCCTGGATGTTGGAGCCGCTGATGGCGTCCTGCTTGTTGTAGGCGAGGTTGAGGCGCGTGAAGGCGTTGACCTTCGGCGTGAGGCGTAGGTCGAGGTTGGAGAGGAAGCTCAGACGCTTGAAGCCCGAGTTGATCTGGATTCCACGCTCATCGTAGAGCCCAGCGCTGACGAGGTAGCGTACGTTGTCGTTCCCGCCCGAGGCATAGAGGTCGCCTGAGCTGACACGGCCGAGTTGGAAGATATACTTCCACCAGTTCGTGTCATTGTTGTAGAAGCTATTCAGCGAGTCCTGTGCCGAGGCGGGGGGCTGGTTGTCCTTGGCTAGTACATTCCCATTACCCCAGAAGTAGTCGTAGGCGCCGTCCAGCGTAGGCTCCCAGCCATAGGACTGGCCGTAGCGTCGGGGCAGGGTGTAGCGGTTGGTCGTGTAGTCGTTGTGCCCGATGCGCTGGTGGCGTGCCAGGAGGTTGTGCACGAGGCGCTCGCCGTTGCCGCGCATCTGCAGCGGTGTAGCGGGGAGGAAGGAGATGGACTGGGAGAAGTTCAGACCGAACTCTGCCTTACCCGACTTCCCCTTCTTGGTGGTGATCAGTACGACCCCGTTGCCCGAGCGCGAGCCATAGAGTGAAGCGGAGGCAGCGTCCTTGAGCACCTCTACCGACTCGATGGTCGAGGGGTCGAGCCCAGCCAGCGCGTTGATCCCGCCCGTAGACTCAGCCGAGACCTTCGAGAGGGGCACTCCGTCGACGACGAAGAGGGGCGAGCCATCGTTGATCCCCTGATCGTTGAGCGAACTGATCCCACGGATGTTGATGCGCGTACCGCCGCCCCCAGGGGAGCCAGACTGGTTCGTCACCGAGAGCCCAGACATCTGCCCCTGCAGTAGGGACTGGAGGCTGGGTGCGGGGGCGTCCTTGAGCTGGTCGGCCTTGATCGAGCTGACGGCTCCGACGAGCTCGCGCGTGTTGCGGCGTCCGTAGGCGATGACCGTGACACCGTCGAGGGCCTTGACGTTCTCCTTGAGGACGATGGTCACGGGTTGCCCTGCAGAGAAGGAGGCGCTACCGTCGTAGTAGCCGACGCAGCTCACCTGGAGCTCACCAGAGGTCTTGTCCGTGAGGATGGTGAAGCGCCCCTCGATGTCGGTCTGGGCGCCGAGCTTCGTCCCCTTGATGCGGACGTTGGCACGGATGACAGCTTCGCCTCGAGCGTCCTTGACGACCCCCGTGAGCTGCCCCTTAGCGGTGGCCTGCTGCTGGGGACGGAAGATGCGGATGGTCTTGCCGTCTACGGCGAAGACGAAAGGCGTGCCCTTGAGCAGACCTTCGACGGCCTTCTCTGGGCTCACCTCATCGAAGGAGACCGTGGCCTTGTAGCCCGCTGTGCGGAGCTCGGGCTCATAGTCAATCTTGTAGCCTGAGCTCTTGGCGATGAAGTCTAGGATAGAGGCGATCTCCTTGTCCTTGAAGGAGATCGAGACGGTCGGCGTGGGGCTCTGGCTCCAGCTCTCCGTCGGTGTGGAGAGGCCGAGCGTACAGAGGCACAGCCCAAGGGCTAGGCGCCGACGTGTACTATGTAATGGTTGTCGCATGGAGAATAGGTATGGACTATGACTTATCTATTCGGGGGGATGGGGACTATGTATAGCAGTGCGAGCCTCCAGCGAAGGCGCCTAGACTGCTACCCTAGGGCAGCTTCACTTAGGCGCCTCCACTGGACGTCGCTAGACGATCGGTGTCGTGCTATACATATATATAATGTATCTCGCTATCTCGATGAGGCTGCTAGTGCTCCCAGGTCTTGGCCTCGGGGGCGATGCTCTTGACCACGATGTCGCGGCGCTTGCCCTCGTCGAGGAGCTTCTTCAGGAGTGCGGAGAGGTCCTGGGCGGTGACCGCCGATACCTTGACCTCCTGCCCTGTAGCCTTCTTGGAGAGGTCGGGCACCTTGCCCGTCTCGGCATAGGCGTTCAGCAGCGCGATCCAGTCGCCGAGCCCTAGCTCATTGCCTGCAGCCTTCTCCTCGGCCTCTTCGTCGAGGACCTGAGGGATGTGCACCTTCTTGTACTCGTCGCGGTCGATCTTGCCCGCAGCGATGGAGCGGAGGATCTCATAGGTGCGCGCCTTGAGGTGGTCGGCCTTGGCTCGGGAGGTGATGAAGTGGATCGAGAGGTTGCTGCTCGCTAGAGGCTCGTCGGTATAGCTCGTCTTGACGGCGATGCTGTAGGTGCCTTGCTCCTTCTCGCGGAGCTCGTCGAAGAGGCGGTTCTGTAGCAGGGGCTCGAGGAGCCCGAGTGCGAGGCGCTCACGCTCGCTGAGCTTCTTGTCGCCGAGGAAGGAGAGTTCGACCTCGCCGAGATCCCCTTCGGTGTCGACCTCGAAGGTACGCTCGATGACACGCTCACGGGAGCTGTGGTCGCGGATCGTGTAGCTGCGACGTGGTGCCTTGGGGTCGCCAGGCAGAGCCGCCAGGTAGGTCGTGACGATACGCTTGGCCTCGGCCTCGCTGATATCCCCGACGAGGCAGCCTGCCAGCTGCGAGGCGTCGCCGAAGTGCTCGGCGTAGAGGCGGGGCAGATCGCTCAGCTTCATCTTGCTGTAGAAGGCTTCGTCCTCACGCGGGTTGGCCTCGGTGATGGGGCTCAGCAGCTCGCGGATCTCGCGGTCTACGGCTTCACGGCCCTGCTGGGGCTGCGAGGCGTAGATGTAGCGCTTGCGCTGGAGCCACTTGTCGAAGATCTGCTGGTCGAAGCGCTGCTTGTTCAGCACGAGGTAGAGGTAGGAGAAGAGATCATCCACGCCATCGGTCTTGCTGCGTGCCTGCATCCCGTCGATGTACTCCGTGATGGAGAGGTTGACCTCCATAGGGCGGCTACGCAGCCACTCGGCGAGCTGATTGCGGTCGTACTTGTAGAGGCCCGAGGCCATGATGAGGCTCTGCATGGCGGAGAAGGAGGGGAGGTCAGCGGGCTTCACGATGGACTGCCCGCCCTTGGCGGAGGCGAGGAAGAGGACTTCGCCCTTGAGCTCCTTAGGCAGATGCTTGTAGAGGACCTTCATGCCATTGGAGAGCGTCCACTCGGTAGCTCCGAGTGCGGGGATCTTCTTCTCCTGAACGATGCGCCCTGCCGGGAGCTTGAAGTCGATGAGCTTCGTGATGGCTTGAGGAGCCTGCGCTTCGAAGACGGGACCATTATAAGCGACGAGTGCCTTACGGAAGTACTCCTCGGAGATCGCCTCCGCCTGTGGGCTATTGGTATAGGCAACGAAGGCGAGGTTGCGGTTTCCCATCGCACGCTGCTTGAGCCAAGCGCGTAGGTCGTCAGACTCTAGCTCTACCAGTGCCTCGAGGTTGTCCTCGAGCTGCTGGCGGAACTCACGCATCGGCGTCCCGTAGAGGTAGTTGTTGCGGTAGATGTCGATGAAGTTCTGCGGTGTCCCCAGACCCTTGTCGTCGCTCAGCACCTCCTTCATCCCCTCGTAGAGCTTCTGCTTCTCAGCCTCGAAGGCCTGGTTGGTGAAGAAGTCGTAGTAGGGCATCTGGGCACGCGCAATGAGGATCTGCTGGAGCGCTCTACGATCCTGCCCTTCGTAGGGGACGAAGTCCCAGGCGAACTGGCTGTAGCCACGTACCAGGGGTGAGTAGCTGACCGAGGCGGCGATATAGGCCTCGGTGCCGCTATTGCGCAGGCGGGCGAAGTACTGCGGCGCTAGGGCATTGAAGAGCTGACCGAGGAGGTAGTCCTTCGTTGCCTCTGCCGTAGGGCGGTTGGTGGGGGTAGCTACGCGCTGGTAGAGCCCGTAGGAGTGGGAGCGGTTCTCCTTGTCGATGAAGCGGTAGTAGAGGGGCTGCTCGTTATCCGCGATGGTGAAGACAGGGCGCTCCTTGGCCTTGCGCGCTGCGGGGAGCGAGGAGAAGAGTTTCTGCACCTGCTGCTCGTAGGCCACAGGGTCGATGTCCCCGACGATGATGACGCACTGCAGGTCGGGGCGATACCAAGTCTTGTAGAAGTCCTGGATGTCGCGATACTTGAAGGTCTTCAGCACGTCGAGGCTGCCGATGACATTGCGCTTCGCGTACTGCGAGCCGTTGTAGATGACGCCTGCGATGCTGTCACTGAGGCGCTTGTCGATGCCGCCACGCTGGCGCCACTCCTCGATGATGATACCGCGCTGCTTCTCCGTATCCTTCTCGGTGATGGAGATCCCATTGCACCAGTCCTTGAGGATGAGGAGCACGGAGTCGGTAAGTCCCTTCTCCGCCGTAGGTACATCCATGATGCTGTAGCGGGTGTCGTCCGTCCCTGTGCGAGCATCGAAGCTATAGAGGCCGCGGGCCCGGAGGAAGTTCATCACGCCACCGGGGAAGTGCTCGGTGGCTTCGAAGGCCATGTGCTCCAGGTAGTGAGCTAGGCCATTCTGCTGCTCGTCCTCGAGGATGGCTCCTACATTCTGCAGGAGGAAGAAGTTCGCTGTACCCTCGGAGGCGCCAGCGTCGCGGCTGATGTAGTAGGTCAGTCCGTTGGGCAGGCGTCCGGTACGTAGCGTAGAGACTTGGGCAGCGAGGGAGGCGAAGGAGAGGCCTCCCACAGCAGCTGCTATCAGGATGCGTTTAGCCAGGCGGGTGGCTTGTGGTGTCTTGATCGTCATCACGTGTTGGAGTCTAGTGGGTCCATGGAGGCGAGAGCGGGCACCGACAGCCTCGGCCAATGCGCCCTGTGCCCTCGCCTAAAATCACCCTTAAAGGTACGTAAAGTCCTCCGTAATCACAGCGTAGCTCCCTTGGTGCCCACTAATGAAACGCGCACGCGAGCGGGGTCGCTGAATTCCCAGCCTCGGTATATGCCTCTGTCTTAGCTGCTCCGCCAGCTCGTCGGCTCGCCGCTCCCGTGAGGTGTAGACAAGGGGAGGAAGGCGGCTGCCGAGACCCGGGCGGCGCTCAGAGGCTAGGGGGAGGGGCTCTGAGGGATATCAGTGGGCGTGCTGAGGGACGCCCATCAGGCCTCTGAAGGATATCGGTCAGTGAGGCCAGGGGTATCCCTCACGGAGGTGGGGCAGGACTGTCGCCTCGCTACACCTCTTCCCACCGAGAGCTGGCGGGCTTAGCGAGCCTTATCGGGACTAAGGAAAGAGCTCCCCCGAGGGCCTCGGAGCGCCTTCGCGTGGAGGGGGCGACGGCGCTCCGAAACGCCCCTCGCGGTAAAGTAGAAATAATGTAGTATGTTTGTGTTAGCCAAGACTAAGTTCTTCGTACATAATTTCTTCACCTTGCATCGCATCACCTTCATTATTGCCAGACCATGAGCATCGCAGGAAAGAAAGTAGGGGTGGCCTTATCCGGAGGAGGCTATAGAGCGGCAGCCTATCATATTGGTACGCTGCGCGCCCTGCATCGCCTCGGACTACTAGACAAGGTAGACGTACTCTCTTCGGTCTCCGGAGGATCGATCACAGCGGCCTACTACGCGCTGCACAAGGACGACTACGAGGACTTCGAGCGGAGCTTCATCAAGGGACTCTCACGGGGCGTCTTGTGGTCCTCCTTCCTCTATCTCGGCGGCGTCGGGCTTGTGCTGCTGGTGCTCTCTGGGGTGCTGGGCTACCTGGCGGCCTTCCTCGTGGGGCATTCCGCTTGGCTCACCGAGCTCCAGCTGCGCCTCTACATGCCCATGCTGCTGACCCAGTCCGCCGCGCAACCCTAAGCCCTAGACGGCTTCCCCGCCCCTAAACCCTGTAGATCCCCCTCCTGCCTCGGCGTAGTCCGAGCGCTAGTCGTAGAGAGGCTGCAGCCTTGGTACAGCAGAAGTAAGCTAAACAATGGTAATCAAGAGACTTCTTATCAAGCTAAGCCTAGAGCAGAGCAAAACCCCGCACCCGCACTTTGCGTACGAGTTCTATCTCAAGAGTAGGCACCTCTTCAACTTCATCGAGCGTACCTGCCTCAGCAAGCTCAAGCAGCGGGCGGACTATGACACCATCTGTATCGACGCTCGGTATGGCTTTGACGCTCCATATATGGAGCGAAGCGCAGAGCTTGTTTATCCTGGCGTCCTTATGATCGTCTTGCCCTTTGACCTTGCGGGCTACCAGAGCTTGACGACGATGGGAGACTACTATGACTTCATAGAGCGCATACTCGTGGAGGGCTTCGCGATCGCTGGTGATCGCTTCGCACTGCCACAGCATGAGGTGCTGGAGAGCTTCCGTCAGTTTCGCTCGGAGGGCTGCGAGAACACGTGGAGTATCTTGAGTAAGGTCATAGATAAGGAGCGGAAGCTCAAGGTGCAGCTACGTGGACGATTGACTGCTGATAGCTTCAGCCTCGAGTATTCGCTCCTTCAGGGCAAGGCCTTGGTGGATGCCCAGGTCGTGTGTGTTGGGGAGCCTGACGAACTGGTCTTCGCCAAGATCGTCCAGGCGCTTTACGTAGACCAAGGAGAACTCGTCATTCAGGGCAAGCGCGGGGTACTCAAGCGCCTACCTTTGCCCGCAAGCGAACGATCGTAACCAAGCTGTGGAGACTTGGCCATTAGACTAGGCTAGCCTCGCTGGCCTCACCGTGAGGGATATCCCTCAGCCTCGCGACTGCCGTCCCTCAGCTCCGTGATGGGCGTCCCTCAGCACGCTGACTGATATCCCTCACGGAGGCTCCGCCTAAAGCAGCGCTTCGCTGGGGCTTAGCACAGCCCTCGTCGTACGTAGAGGGAGCTTGGTGAGGAGAGGTATTTGAGGCTGGACTTGGGGTGCTTATTCGGGGAGATCGCGAAGGGGGAATAGGCTGTCCTATAGCAGACCTTTGGCTATGCGACTAATTTGTGCTACCTTTGTAGTGTAAGATACAGAACGAGAGAGCGGAGGAGGCAAAGAGCTTCCTCCGCCTCATTTTATAAAGCTCCCTCATGCGCTGAGCGCAGGGGTGGAGCAAGCAAAGAAAGCAAAGGAATGATCGCAAAGAGCCTCATCGAGCAGCTGGTCACGGACTTCTGTGCCAGTGAGCATCCCGACTATTACATCGTAGACGTAGCCGTCCACCCCGGCAATAGGATTGTCGTCGAGCTGGGCGCAGACGAAGGCATCAGCATTGATGTCTGCGTGGTGCTGACCAAGCATATCGAGGCGCACCTAGACCGTGAGGTCGAGGACTTCGAGCTCGAGGTCGGTTCGGCGGGGCTTACCAGCCCCTTCAAGGTGCTTCGTCAGTACGAGGGGGCCATAGGAGAGGAGCTGGAGGTGCTGCGTAAGGGTGGCGTGAAGGAGAAGGGGCTGCTGACGGCGGCCACGGCCGAGGCCATCACCCTCACGGTTGTACGCATGGTGCGCCCCGAGGGGGCTAAGCGCAAGCAGGCCGTAGAGGAGGCGCTCGTCATCCCTATGGAGGAGGTGCTGCAGGCCAAGCGTATCCTGAAGTTCTAGCCCACCAATCAAGCAAGTGAACATACAACAATAATAAAGCCCAACAATGGCAAAGAAAAAAGAACAAGCTAATCTCATCGACGCCCTCTCGGAGTATAAGGAGGAGAAGAATATAGACAAGAACACCACCATCAAGGTGCTGGAGGACTCCCTTCGCAATGTCCTGTCCAAGATGTTCGGCTCGGATGACACCTTCTCTGTCATCATCAACCTGGAGAAGAAGGGGGACTTCGAGATCTGGCGTACCCGTCGCGTCGTCGCTGACGGTGAGGTCGAGGATCCCGTCCGTCAGGTCGCGCTCAGCGAGGCACAGGCCGTAGACCCCGACATCGACCTAGGGGAGGACTTCGTCGACGAGGTGGATTTCAAGAGCTTCGGCCGTCGTGCGGTGATCAACCTCCGCCAGGCGCTCTCGAGCAAGATGCTGGACCTGCAGAAGGAGAACTTCTACCACAACTTTGCTGGCCGCGTCGGCGAGCTCGTCACGGCCGAGGTCTACCAGGTGTGGAAGCGTGAGGCGCTGCTCGTCGACGACGACGGCAACGAGATGCTCATGCCTAAGAGCGAGCAGATCCCAGGCGACTACTTCCGCAAGGGCGAGACCGTACGCGCCGTCATCGAGCGTGTGGAGAATGAGAACGGCAACCCTAAGGTCATCCTCTCCCGCATCAGCCGTCGCTTCCTCGAGCGCCTGCTGGAGCAGAACGTCCCCGAGATCGCCGATGGCCTGATCACCATCAAGGCCGTAGCGCGCATCCCAGGGGAGCGTGCCAAGATCGCCGTCGAGTCCTACGACGATCGTATCGATCCAGTAGGGGCCTGCGTCGGGGTCAACGGCTCCCGTATCCGCGGTATCGTCCGTGAGCTGCGTGGTGAGAACATCGATGTCACCACCTACACGACCAATACGCTGCTCTTCATCCAGCGCGCCCTCAGCCCTGCACGTGCCACCGCCATCACCCTCGATGAGGAGGGCAAGCAGGCCGAGATCTACATGCGCCCCGACCAGGTGCCCCTGGCTATCGGTAAGAATGCAGCCAACCTCAAGCTCGCCTCGCTACTGACGGGCTACCGCATCGAGGTCTTCCGCGACGGGGACGCCGAGGAGGACATCTATCTGGATGAGTTCAGCGACGAGATCGATACGTGGATCCTCGGCCGCTTCAAGGAGAACGACTACACGACGGCCAAGGCCGTGCTCCGTGCTAGCCGTGAGGAGCTGCTCGAGAAGACCGACCTCGAGGAGGAGACGCTGGATCACGTCCTGAGCGTCCTGGCTGCTGAGTTCTCCGAAGAAGAGCTCGCCGAGGAGGCCACCGAAGAGGGAGAGGAAGAAGAGGCCTAGTGCCCATATCGTCATCGTATGCTGCCCTGTCTATTAGCTCCCGTCGCGAGTAGAGACACCCATAGAGAGTAGGGGAGCCGCCCAGTGCAGCCGATGAGTCACCATATAACAAGAGGAATAGATATACATGCCAAAAGAAATTAAGCTCTTCACCCTGGCCAAGAAGCTCAACGTAGGGATAGCCTCCTTCAGGACATCCCTCGAGAAGCGCAATGTGCCAGGCGCCGACAATATCAACCCCAATAGCCGCGTCCCTGTCGATATCGCCCTTCAGCTCATCCAGGAGCATGGCAAGGGGATGAACAAGACGCAGATCGACGAACTGATCACCGAGCTGCAGGGTGGTGCGCCCAAGGCTGAGCCCGCAGCAGCTCCCGCCCCTCAGGCCGAGCAGCCCGCCGCTCCAGCCAAGGAAGAGGCCCCTCAGCCCGCTCCCGAGCCTAGCCGCCGACAGGGTCTCAAGGTCGTCGGTAAGCTGGCTGCCGACGGCTCCATCCAGAAGTCCGAGCCCGCAGCCCCCGCTCCCAAGGTCGAGGCTCCCAAGGCTGAGGCTAAGCCTGAGCCCACCCCCGAGCCTGCCCCTGCTGCTCCCGCTCCTAAAGTGGAGGAAGCACCCAAGGCAGAGCAGCCCAAGGCCGAAGTCAAGCCTGAGCCCGCCCCTCAGCCTGCTCCTGCTGCCCCCGCCGCCAAGGTGGAGGAAGCCCCCAAGGCAGAGCCTAAGCCCGAAGTGAAGCCCGAGCCCGTCGCCGCACAACCCGCTCCTGCTGCTCCTGTCGCTAAGGTAGAGGAAGCGCCTAAGGCGGAGGCGAAGCCCGAGCCCAACCCTGCAGCGCCCGCCGCAGAGCAGCCCGCCGACGAAGTGCCTACCGAGCGTGAGCCCGAGATCTTCCGTCCCTCGACGCCCAGCGCAGGGATCAGCTTCAACGTCGTGGGTAAGATCGACCTCTCCGCGATCAATGACAACACGCGTCCCTCCAAGAAGAGCAAGACCGACAAGAACCGTAAGCGCGCTCGCGTCGGCAAGAATCCCGTCGACGTCAAGGCCGAGGCGGCCAAGGCTGCCGAGCTAAGCGCCAAGACGCAGGGAGCTAAGAAGCCCGCCCAGGGCACCGGTGCTCAGAGTGGTCGCTCCGCAGATCTCAACGGTCGTGGGGCTAATCGTCCAGGTCAGGGTGCTACAGAGCCGAAGCTAGGCCGTAAGGCAAAGCGACAGAACCAGCAGCCCCAGCAGAAGGCACCCGTCACCGATGAGGACGTACAGCGTCAGGTCAAGGAGACGCTGGCACGCCTGCAGGGCAAGAACCAGCAGGGGGCCAAGTCTGCTAAGTACCGCCGTGACAAGCGTGACGCTGCCCGCTCGGCAGCACTGGATGCGCAGGAGCGTAGCCAGGAGGAGAGCATGACGCTCAAGCTCACCGAGTTCGTCACCGTGAGCGACCTGGCGAGCATGATGGACGTCCCCGTGACGCAGGTCATCGGTACCTGCATGAGTATTGGGCTGATGGTCTCTATCAATATGCGTCTCGACGCTGAGACCATCGAGATGGTCGCTGAGGAGTTCGGCTTCAAGACCGACTTCGTCAGTGCCGAGGTCGTCGAGGCCGTCAACCAGGACGACGAGCCCGATAGCGAAGAGGACCTAGTCACGCGTCCGCCGATCGTCACCGTCATGGGACACGTCGACCACGGGAAGACCTCGCTGCTCGACTACCTCCGTAAGACCAACGTCATCGCTGGTGAGGCAGGGGGGATCACGCAGCACATCGGGGCCTATGCCCTCACGCTCGCAGGGGGCAAGCGCATCACCTTCCTCGATACCCCAGGTCACGAGGCCTTCACGGCTATGCGTGCTCGTGGTGCCAAGGTGACCGATATCGCGATCATCATCGTCGCAGCTGATGACGATGTGATGCCTCAGACCAAGGAGGCCATCAACCACGCTGCCGCTGCAGGTGTGCCCATCGTCTTCGCCATCAATAAGGTGGATAAGCCCGCCGCCAACCCCGACCGCATCCGCGAGCAGCTGGCTGCGATGAACTACCTCGTAGAGGAGTGGGGTGGTAAGTACCAGTGCCAGGAGATCTCCGCCAAGCAGGGGCTCAACATCGATGCCCTCTTGGAGAAGGTGCTGCTGGAGGCCGAGCTCCTCGAGCTAAAGGCCAACCCCAAGCGCCGTGCCGTGGGCTCCATCATCGAGTCCTCGCTCGACAAGGGCCGCGGCTACGTAGCCAAGATCCTCGTCCAGAACGGTACGCTCGCTCAGGGCGACGTCGTGCTCGCCGGTACCCACTACGGGCGTGTCAAGGCGATGTTCAACGAGCGTGACCAGAAGGTCATGAAGGCTGGACCCAGCGAACCCGTGCTGATCCTCGGGCTCGATGGAGCACCTACGGCTGGTGAGACCTTCAACGTCATGGAGAGCGAGCAGGAGGCCCGCAGCATCGCCAGCAAGCGCGAGCAGCTCAAGCGCGAGCAGGACAACCGCACCAAGAAGGGCCTTACGCTGGACGAACTGGCACGTCGCCGCGCTCTGGGCAACTTCCAGGAGCTCAACGTCATTATCAAGGGCGACGTGGACGGCTCGATCGAAGCGCTCTCCGACAGCCTCATCCGCCTCTCCACCCAGGAGATCCAGGTCAACGTCATCCACAAGGGCGTCGGTCAGATCTCCGAGAGCGATGTCGTGCTGGCCTCTGCCTCCTCGGCGATCATCCTGGGCTTCCAGGTGCGTCCCAGCCAGGCTGCACGCCGCCTAGCAGACCGCGAGGGCGTCGAGATCCGTACCTACTCCATCATCTACGATACGATCGAGGACATCAAGTCCGCTATGGAGGGGATGCTCTCGCCCGAGATCAAGGAGAACATCGTGGCCAACCTCGAGGTACAGCAGACCTTCAAGATCACCAAGGTCGGTACCATCGCCGGCTGTATGGTCATCGATGGGAAGATCAAGCGCAACAACAAGATTCGCCTCATCCGCGACGGTATCGTCAAGTATGCTGGGGAGCTCGGCTCGCTCAAGCGCTACAAGGACGACGCCAAGGAAGTCGTCATGGGCCAGGAGTGTGGTCTCAATATCGAGGGCTACAACGACATCATGGTCGGCGACATCATCGAGGCCTACGAGGAGATCGAGCTCAAGAAGACGCTCGACAGCATCAGCTAGTCCTCCCCATCTCCCCTATAGTGCTAGAGCCTACGTCTCACGCCGCAGCGAGCTGCGGCCGAGCGTGGGCTCTAGCTCTTTACCCAGTATCCATCATCTCACCCGCTATATACTATGCCTACCCCTAGCCAGCGCCCTCAGCACGATCGCATAGACTCGGCGCTCACCCTCTGGTTCTTCATCCTAGCGGGCGGAGCGCTCGTGGCCTTCTTCCTCTACCGCCATACGCAGCCCTTGCTCTTCCAGTCGCTCGGGACGGCCGCACTGGTCCTGCGCGTCATTTACTACGCCAAGCAGCTCTTCACACGACGCCGCTAGGCGCTCAAACACACGCTTATGCTTTGGGAACAGTTACTCTCCGATCGACGCCTCGGGGCGAGCGCCAGCAGCCGCCCCGCCTCGCGCTCCATCGCCCGCAGCGACTTCGAGCGCGACTATGATCGCCTCGTCTTCTCGCCGCCCTTCCGCCGCCTGCAGAATAAGACCCAGGTCTTCCCCCTCCCGGGCAAGGTCTTCGTACACAACAGACTGACGCATAGCCTCGAGGTTAGTTGCCTGGGGCGCTCCCTCGGTTCGCTGGTCGGCGACTGTCTCGCCGAGCGTCATCCCGAGGCGCGCGAGGTGCCGCTACGCTCGGGGCTAAGCGCCATCGTCAGCGCGGCCTCACTGGCGCACGATATGGGCAATCCGCCCTTTGGACATAGTGGGGAGCGTGCCATCAGCGCCTACTTTACGGAGGGCGCTGGGCGTAGGCTGGAGGATCAGGTGCGTGCCGAGGGTGGGCGCTGGGAGGACTTTGTCCACTTCGAGGGCAATGCCAATACCTTCCGCCTCCTGACGCATCAGTTCCACGGTCGCCGTGAAGGGGGCTTCGCCCTCACCTACAGCACGCTCGCCAGCACGGTGAAGTATCCCTATAGCTCGGAGCAGGCGGGGACGAAGGGTAAGTTCGGCTTCTTCCAGAGCGAGGAGGAGACGATGTGTGAGGTCGCTGGGACGCTGGGCCTCATCCAGCGCTCCAGCGCGCCGCTCAGCTACGTGCGTCATCCGCTGGTCTTCCTCGTGGAGGCGGCCGATGACATCTGCTATCAGATCATGGATATAGAGGATGCGTCGAAGCTCCACCTGCTGCCCTACAGCGAGGCGACGGCGCTACTGGAGGCCTTCTTTACCGATGAGGAGCTCCGAGACGTCCGTTCCGTCTGTCGTACGATAGGGGATGACAATGAGCGCCTCGGCTACCTGAGGAGTAAGGTCATCAACCTGCTGGTCGAGGAGTGTGCTGCGGCCTTCCTCGACTGTGAAGCGGAGCTGCTGGCGGGCACGCTCGCCGAGCCGCTCATCCAGCTCACCTCCCCGCATACGCGCCGTGCCTACGAGGCTTGCTCGGAGGTCGCACGTGCCCGTATCTATCGTGCCCGCGAGGTGGTGGATGTCGAGCTGGCGGGGCATCGCATCTTCTCTGCCCTGCTGGACGAACTGATCAAGGCGATGGAGCAGCCCGACCACCTCTACAGCCGTACGCTCCTGAGCCGCGTCAGCAGCCAGTACGACACGGCGCAGACGACGCTCTACGGCAAGGTGCAGTGTGCGCTGGATTATATCTCGGGTATGACGGACCTCTATGCTCTTGACCTCTATCGTCGCCTCACGGGGATGAATCTCCCCGCTGTCTAGCGCGCTTTCGCTGCGAAGTAAGCTAGTGCTCGGCAAGGCGGGAGTCTTGTCCTACTAGACTATGAGCTTGCTTGCACGGAAGCTGTGGCTCTAGGCCAAGCCCCTGCCAGCAAGCGCTGTACGAAGGCGCGGCGAGCTGATCGCTTAGGGCGAGCTTCGGCAGGGATACCCCTCAGCTCTCTGACAGGTATCCCTCGGCTGAGGGACTGACGTCCCTCAGCCTGCTGATGGATATCCCTCAGGTGCCCTCCTTCGCGGCCCTCGCACTTCGACCACATAATAAAGGCCCTCGCCCCCAGCAGTCACAGCTGCTGGGGG
>NZ_CALIXW010000004.1 GCF_938046015.1 uncultured Porphyromonas sp.
AATAAGAAACTGAAATGCCAGGTTTATTAGGAAAGAAAATCGGAATGACATCCGTTTTCAGTGCCGAGGGGAAGAACGTCCCATGCACTGTTATTGAAGTAGGACCTTGCGTAGTGACGCAGATCAAGTCTCTGGAAAAGGACGGCTACGAAGCTCTTCAGCTGGGCTTCGTGGATGCTAAGGAAAAGCACACGTCCAAGCCCCTTCAAGGCCACTTCCAGAAGGCCGGCGTCGCTCCCAAGCGCCACTTGGCCGAGTTCAAGGGTTTCGACTGCTCTCAGTACAATCTGGGAGATGTGATCGACGTCAACTTCTTCGCTGACACGGTCTTCGTAGACGTCGTCGGTACGTCGAAGGGTAAGGGTTTCCAGGGTGTAGTCAAGCGTCACGGCTTCGGCGGTGTCGGTCAGACGACCCACGGTCAGCACAATCGCCTCCGTGCTCCCGGTTCGGTCGGTGCGTGCTCCTACCCTGCGAAGGTCTTCAAGGGGACGCGCATGGCGGGCCAGATGGGAGCTGAGCGCGTGACCGTTCAGAACCTCGAAGTGATCAAGGTAATGCCCGAGCACAACCTCCTGCTCGTCAAGGGGAGCGTGCCTGGTGCTAAAGGTTCAATCGTTGCAATCGAAAAGTAAATGGAACTGAGCATATATAATATCAAGGGAGAAGATACCGGTCGCAAGATCGTCCTCGATGACGCGATCTTCGCCATCGAGAAGCCAAACGACCACGCCATCTACTTGGACGTAAAGCAATACTTGGCCAACCAGCGTCAGGGTACGCACAAGTCTAAGGAGCGTAGCGAGATCTCCGGTAGTACGCGCAAGCTCATCCGCCAGAAGGGCGGTGGCGGTGCTCGCCGTGGGGATATCAACTCGCCCGTGCTCGTCGGTGGTGGTCGTGTCTTCGGCCCCACGCCCCGCGACTACAGCTTCAAGCTCAACAAGAAGCTCAAGGCGCTGGCTCGTCGCTCCGCGCTGACCTACAAGGCTCAGAAGCAGGAGATCATCGTGGTGGAGAACTACGACTTCGCTGCCCCCAAGACTAAGGACTTCATCGCCCTCACGAAGGCTCTGAAGGTCGAAGGTCAGAAGGCGCTCTTCGTAGTAGAAGCCCTCACGGACAACCTCGTCCTCTCTTCGCGCAACATCCGTACGGCTCGCGTGATGAACGCCTTCCAGCTGAACACCTATTCGGTGCTCGACTGCAAGAAGCTCGTCCTGAGTGAAGCGGCTGTAGCTGTGATCAACGAACAGTTTAAGGCATAATAAAGGAGATACGAAGAATGGGAATCATCATCAAGCCCGTAATCACGGAGAAGACTACTGCCCTGACGGAGAAGAAGGCTGAACGCTACGTCTTCCGCGTCTCTCCCGATGCCAACAAGATCGAGATCAAGAAGGCTGTCGAGGCTCTGTATAATGTAAAGGTCGAGAGTGTAAACACCGTAAACTATAGCGGCAAGCGTAAGGCTCGCTATACGAAGAGTGGACTCATACGCGGCAAGTTCGCTGCGTTTAAGAAGGCGGTCGTTACCCTCCAGGATGGTCAGACCATTGACTTTTACGCTAATATCTAAGTAAATAATGGCAATACGTAAACTGAAGCCCACTAGCCCGGGGCAAAGACATAAGGTTATTGGTGCGTTCGATAACATCACTGCCAGCGCACCAGAGAAGTCTCTTGTCGTAGGTAAGAGAAAGTCCGGTGGTCGTAACAACACCGGTAAGATGACCATGCGCTACATCGGTGGTGGTCACAAGCAGAAGCTGCGTCTCATCGACTTCAAGAGAAACAAGGACGGTATCCCTGCTACGGTCAAGAGCATCGAGTACGACCCCAATCGTACGGCTCGTATCGCTCTGCTGTACTACGCCGACGGTGCGAAGGCCTATATCCTCGCTCCCAACGGCCTGCAGGTAGGTCAGACAGTGATGTCGGGTGCTGAAGCTGCTCCCGAAGTAGGGAATAGCCTGCCACTGGCTAACATCCCTGTGGGTACGATCATCCACAACATCGAGCTTCGTCCAGGTCAGGGAGCCAAGATGGTCCGCTCTGCGGGTGTCTTCGCTCAGCTTACCTCTCGTGAAGGTCTTTATGCGGTCATCAAGATGCCTTCGGGTGAAACCCGTCGCATCCTCTCCGCATGTAAGGCTACCATCGGTGCCGTAGGTAACTCCGACCACGCGCTGGAGCGCTCCGGTAAGGCTGGTCGCAGCCGCTGGCTCGGTCGCCGTCCTCACAACCGTGGTGTCGTCATGAACCCTGTTGATCACCCAATGGGTGGTGGTGAAGGTCGCGCAAGCGGTGGTCACCCACGCTCTCGTAAGGGTCTCTACGCTAAGGGTCTCAAGACGCGTGCTCCTAAGAAGCACTCGTCGAAGTACATCATCGAGAGACGTAAGAAGTAATCTGATTAAAGCAAAAGAACTATGAGTCGTTCACTAAAGAAAGGTCCATATATCAACCTGAAGCTCGAGAAGAAGGTCTTGGCGATGAATGAATCTGGCAAGAAGGTCGTCATCAAGACTTGGGCTCGCGCCTCGATGATCAGCCCTGACTTCGTCGGTCATACGATTGCCGTACACAACGGGAACAAGTTCATCCCCGTGTTCATCACGGAGAACATGGTCGGTCACAAGCTAGGGGAATTCTCCCCCACGCGTACCTTCCGTGGTCATGGTGGCAACAAGAAGAAGTAATTCGGCTGGAAGTAATTCACACTTCAGACCTCTGAACTAAGTAAGATTAAAGAAATGGGTGCAAGAAAGAAAATATCAGCCGAAGGAAGAAAGGAAGCCCTGAAGTCCACGTACTTCGCTTCCCTGCGCAACGTCCCCACCTCGCCTCGCAAGATGCGTCTGGTGGCTGACCTGGTGCGCGGTATGGAAGTAGGTCGTGCCCTCGGGGTACTCAAGTTCTCTAACAAGGAAGCTGCAGCACGCGTGGAGAAGCTCCTCCGCTCGGCTATCGCTAACTGGGAAGAGAAGAACGGACGCAAGGCCGAGGATGGCGAGCTCTACATCTCGCGCATCTTCGTCGACGGAGCAGCTACGCTCAAGCGTATGCGCCCCGCCCCTCAGGGTCGTGGGTATCGCATCCGCAAGCGTTCGAACCACGTCACGATCTTTGTCGATTCAATAACCAATAAAGAGAACTAAACCAGATGGGACAAAAGATTAATCCTATTAGCAGTCGTTTGGGATACATCCGTGGATGGGATTCCAACTGGTATGGCGGTCGTAAGTACGGTGAGAAGCTTCTCGAAGATAGCCGTCTGCGTCGCTACCTGAGCGTCCGTCTGGCTAAGGCAAGTGTCTCTCGTATCGTTATCGAGCGTGCCCTCAAGCACGTCACCATCACCATCTGCACGGCACGTCCTGGTGTCGTCATCGGTAAGGGTGGACAGGATGTAGATACGCTCAAGGAAGAGCTGAAGAAGATCACCAACAAGGATGTTCAGATCAACATCTTTGAAGTACGTCGTCCAGATATCGACGCTGCGATCGTTGCTGATAACATCGCTCGCCAGCTCGAGGGGAAGATCGCGTACCGCCGTGCAGTCAAGGGCGCCATCGGCGCTGCTATGCGTGGTGGCGCAGAAGGGATCAAGATACAGATCTCTGGTCGTCTGAATGGTGCTGAAATCGCTCGCTCCGAGATGTACAAGGAGGGACGTACTCCTCTGCACACGCTCCGTGCCGACATCGACTACGCTCAGGCTGAAGCTCTGACGAAGGTCGGTATCCTCGGTATCAAGGTGTGGATCTGCAAGGGCGAAGTCTACGGCAAGCGTGATCTCGCTCCTTCGTTCACCAACCCCCAGCCCGGCCAGGCAGGTCGTCGTGACGGCCGTGAGCGCCGTGACGGTGGTCGCCGTGACCGTCGTGACGGTCGTCGCGGGGGCAATCGCTAACGTATAAGAACAGAAGACAGCAATGTTACAACCTAAGAAAACCAAGTTTAGAAGAGTCCAAAAGGGTCGTGCTAAGGGCAACGCTCAGCGTGGCAATCAGCTCGCCTTCGGTTCTTTCGGGATCAAGTCCCTCGGCACACGCTGGATCACTGGCCGCCAGATCGAGGCTGCTCGTATCGCGGTGACGCGCTACATGCAGCGTCAGGGTCAGGTATGGGTACGCATCTTCCCAGATAAGCCCATCACCAAGAAGCCTGCCGACGTCCGAATGGGTAAGGGTAAGGGTTCGCCCGAGGGCTTCGTCGCCAACGTTACTCCAGGTCGTATGCTCTTCGAGATCGAGGGTGTATCCTTCGAGATCGCTAAGGAAGCACTTCGCCTAGCCGCTCAGAAGCTCCCCGTAACTACCAAGTTCGTCGTCCGTCGTGACTACGATATGTCCAACACCAACCTGTAATAGAAGAGATGAAGTTAGCAGAGATCAAGGCGCTCACCACGCCCGAGCTACAGGAGCGTGTGGTAGCTGAGGAAGCAGCTTACAACAAGAAGCGCATCGACCACGCGGTCACGCCAGCTGATAGCCCAGCTGAGATCCGCCGTATGCGTCGTACGATCGCTCAGATGAAGACCGTTCTTCGTGAGCGTGAACTCAACAATAATTAATGTGTCCTCCCGATGGAACAGAGAAGATTAAGAAAAGAACGTGTAGGCGTTGTTTCTTCCAATAAGATGGACAAGACCATCACGGTCGCGGTCAAGTGGAAGGAGAAGCACCCTATCTATGGTAAGTTCGTCAACAAGACGAAGAAGTACCATGCTCACGACGAGAAGAACGAGTGCAACATCGGTGATACTGTCCGTATCATGGAGACTCGCCCTTTGAGCCGTACCAAGAGATGGAGATTAGTCAATATTATCGAAAGAGCTAAGTAGTATATGATCCAGCAAGAATCAAGACTCGTAGTAGCTGACAACAGCGGTGCTAAGGAAGCCCTCTGCATCCGCGTCCTCGGAGGTACGCGTCGCCGCTATGCCTCTGTCGGTGATATCATCGTAGTAGCCGTCAAGAGCGTCATCCCCTCCTCGGATCTGAAGAAGGGTGTCGTCTCTAAGGCTGTCATCGTCCGCACGAAGAAGGAAGTACGTCGTCCCGACGGCTCCTACATCCGCTTCGATGACAACGCTTGCGTCCTCCTGAACGCCGCTGGCGAAATGCGTGGTAGCCGTATCTTCGGTCCTGTAGCTCGTGAGCTGCGCGCCACGAATATGAAGATCGTTTCTCTCGCGCCTGAAGTCCTCTAATCCTAAAGACGAAGAAGAAATGAGTAAGTTACATATCAAGAAGGGCGACCAGGTCGTCGTCCTCAGTGGTGCTGACAAGGGCAAGAAGGGCCGCGTCCTCGAGGTCCTCGTCGACAAGCAGCGCGCTATCGTCGAGGGTATCGCCATCGTCGCTAAGCACGCTAAGCCCAGCGCAAAGAACCCTCAGGGGGGTATCGAGAAGAAGGAAGCTCCTATCCACATCGCTAAGCTCAACGTCCTAGATCCTAAGACGGGTAAGGCTACGCGTGTAGGTCGTCGCCTCAATGACGAAGGGAAGCTCGTACGTTATTCCAAAAAGTCAGGAGAGGAGATCAAGTAATGAGCAACACTGCAAGTCTTAAGAACGAATACAAGGAACGCATCGTTCCTGCCCTGATCGAGCAGTTCGGCTACCAGTCCCGCATGCAGGTGCCCGTCCTCAAGAAGATCGTCATCAACCAGGGGCTTGGTATCGCTACCGCTGATAAGAAGATCATCGACGTAGCTATCGCTGAGCTCTCCGCCATCACCGGTCAGAAGGCTGTCGCTACGGTCTCGAAGAAGGATATCTCCAACTTCAAGCTCCGTAAGAAGATGCCTATCGGTGTCATGGTGACGCTCCGCCGCGAGCAGATGTACGAGTTCCTCGAGCGCCTCATCCGCATCGCCCTGCCTCGTATCCGTGACTTCAAGGGGATCGAAAGCAAGTTCGACGGCCGTGGTAACTATACCCTCGGTATCAGCGAGCAGATCATCTTCCCCGAGATCAACCTCGATGGCATCACGAAGATCCTGGGTATGAACATCACCTTCGTGACCTCCGCTCAGACGGACGAAGAAGGCTATGCGCTGCTCAAGGAGTTCGGCCTCCCATTCAAGAACGCTAAGAAAGGCAACTAATATACTATGGCAAAGGAATCAATGAAGGCACGCGAGGTAAAGCGTGCGAAGCTCGTCGCTAAGTATGCTGCCAAGCGTGCTCAGCTCAAGGCCGAAGGTAACTACGAAGCGCTTCAGGCTCTGCCTAAGAATGCTTCGCCCGTACGTCTGCACAACCGCTGCAGCATGACGGGTCGTCCTAAGGGCTACATGCGCCAGTTCGGTATCTCTCGTATCCAGTTCCGTGAGATGGCTTCTGCCGGTCTCATCCCTGGTGTGAAGAAGGCTAGCTGGTAATAGTGCCTTATCCCCAATGATAGCGCCCCTCACTCCGCCGTACGGCAGGGTGAGGGGCGCTTCCTTTTTCCCTCCTTCCTATGCTTATCAAGAAGCGTTTCCTCTATGCGCTCCTCTCGCTTGTCCTCCTCGTGGGGGCGGGAGCGAGCTGCTATTATGTCTACGCCCAGACGCTGGAGCGTCGCGGCTGTACGGGTAGCAAGTCCTGCCGTGTGTGCAAGAACTGCCGCTACTGCCGCCA
The DNA here is from genome assembly GCF_938046015.1 of uncultured Porphyromonas sp. GTDB lineage: Bacteria > Bacteroidota > Bacteroidia > Bacteroidales > Porphyromonadaceae > Porphyromonas. The sequence goes on from NZ_CALIXW010000004.1 coordinate 6,636, forward strand.
CTGCTCTCTGCCAGGGAATAGCTGCGGTGTCTGCCGTCGCTAAGCTCAGCCGTCAGCCCAGCCTTCTCTAGCTTCTCAGCTTTGCCCTCCGCTTTTCCCTCTCTTTTCCACGCTACATATATATAGGGCCTCTCTTAGCTCACCTCCCTCGTTTGCTACGTGTCTCAGGCTTCGTCTCGATGGGCCAAGCCCCCGAATAGGACTGGCCTTGAAGCGTCCGTGCTGTCCCAGCCTAGCGCTCTTGCTCGGCTCTAGAGGCTGGGCAGCGTCTTTAGGAGACGTGAGGAAGGTCGGCAGCGTCGGGCGTAGCCCAGCAGGCTGCCTCGGGTAGAGTTCTTCGGATAGGATGGGGCGGAGTAGGGGGGCGGCAGACGCGGAATACACGGGGCTAGCGCCTCGGGCAGCGTGGTGCGGTGCGGCCTCCGAGCCTTTTGCGTATCTTTGTGGTGCTAAGTGGCGCCTTTACAGGCGCTCACCGCACGTCTGTTCACTATACTAGACTAGGATAAGACCTACCGAATGATTACCTTCTTTCGCCAGCCTCAGCGCGCTACCCTCTACGTGGTAGAGAGCCAGGAGGCACTAGATCCCACCTCCCTTGATCGTCTGATATGGCTCTTCGCAGGGGCCGAGCCTCTGGCCGAGCGCGAGCTCAAAGGACACTTCGTCGGTACGCGCCGCGAGCTGGTGACCCCCTGGAGCACCAATGCCGTGGAGATCGTCCGCAATATGAACATCCCCGGCGTGAAGCGCATCGAGGAGTTTACGGAGGTCGCCACGGCGGACGCCGCCTACGACCCCATGCTGCAGCACCGCTATGAGGGGCTAGATCAGTCGGTCTTCGTCACGGATTTCAGCGCGGCGCCCATCGCCTCCGTTACGGATATCCGTGCCTACAATGAGGCTGAGGGCCTCGCCCTGAGCGAGGACGAGATCGTCTACCTCGAGGAGCTGGCGCAGCGCCTAGGGCGTCCGCTCACCGATAGCGAGCTCTTCGGCTTCTCGCAGGTCAATAGTGAGCACTGCCGTCACAAGATCTTCGGCGGTACCTTCGTCCTCGATGGTGAGGAGCAGGAGCGCTCGCTCTTCTCCATGATCAAGGACACCAGTGCTGCCAACCCTAACCACCTAGTCTCTGCCTACAAGGACAATGTCGCCTTCATCGACGGACCACAGGCGCTGGAGCAGTTTGCCCCCGCCTCTGGGGATAAGCCCGACTACTTCGTCCGTAAGTCTATCGACAGCGTGCTGAGCCTCAAGGCCGAGACGCACAACTTCCCCACCACTGTCGAGCCCTTCAACGGCGCAGCCACCGGTACGGGCGGCGAGATCCGCGACCGTATGGCGGGCGGCCGTGCGAGTGTGCCCCTGGCGGGTACGGCCGTCTATATGACCAGCTACCCCCGCAGTGAGGCAGGGCGTAGCTGGGAGCAGCATACCGAGGCGCGCCCCTGGCTCTACCAGACGCCGCAGCAGATCCTCACGAAGGCCTCCAATGGGGCGAGCGACTTCGGGAATAAGTTCGGCCAGCCGCTGATCTGTGGCTCGGTCCTGACCTTCGAGCAGGACACGCCCCAGGCACGCTATGGCTTTGACAAGGTCATCATGCTCGCTGGGGGCGTCGGCTATGCCCGCCGCAGCGATGCGCAGAAGGGCACGCCCAAGCCTGGGGAGCAGGTCGTCCTCCTTGGCGGGGACAACTACCGCATCGGTATGGGCGGTGGCGCCGTCAGCTCGGTCAATACGGGGCAGTACGCGGGTGCCATCGAGCTCAACGCTGTCCAGCGCTCCAATCCCGAGATGCAGAAGCGCGTCCAGAACGTCATCCGCACCCTCTCCGAGGGCGAGGACAATCCCATCATCTCCATCCACGACCACGGCGCGGGTGGGCACCTCAACTGCCTCTCCGAGCTCGTCGAGACGACGGGCGGGCACTTCGACCTCACGCGCTTCCCCGTCGGCGACGAGACGCTCTCCGACAAGGAGATCATCGGCAACGAGAGCCAGGAGCGTATGGGGCTGCTGGTGGAGAAGGAGGCGCTGGAGCGCATCGCCCGCATCGCCGAGCGTGAGCGCGCGCCTATGTACGTCGTCGGGGAGACGACGGACGACATGCACCTGACCTTCGAGAACGGTCGCGGCGAGCGTCCCATCGACCTGGCGCTCTCAGATATGTTCGGCTCGGCGCCGAAGACCTATATGCGTGATAGCCGTCAACCCCAGGAGCAGCCCGCGCTCCGCTACGAGCCCAACCAGCTGGAGCAGTACCTCGATGCCGTGCTGCAGCAGGAGGGCGTGGCCTGTAAGGACTGGCTGACCAATAAGGTCGACCGCTCCGTCACGGGGCGCGTGGCGCGCCAGCAGTGTCAGGGCCCGCTGCAGCTGCCGCTGAGTGACTGCGGCGCTATGGCAGTGGACTTCCGCGGCCGCTCGGGTATGGCGACCTCCATCGGGCACGCCCCAGCCGCCGCGCTGGTCGACCCCGTAGCAGGCTCGCAGCTGGCGATCGCCGAGGCGCTGACTAATATCGTCTTCGCCCCCCTGACCTACGGGCTGGAGGGCGTCTCGCTGAGTGCCAACTGGATGTGGCCCTGCCGCAATGCGGGCGAGGACGCTCGTCTCTACGACGCTGTAGAGGCGGCTTCGGATCTGGCGATCTCGCTCGGCATCAACATCCCCACGGGTAAGGACTCGCTGTCCATGACGCAGAAGTACCCCGACGGCTCCAAGGTGCTCAGCCCCGGCACGGTCATCATCAGCGCGATGGCTGAGGTCTCGGACGTCAAGAAGATCCTCTCGCCCGTGCTGCGCCTCGATCCCAAGTATCCCGTCTACCATATCGACTTTAGCTTCGCTCCGCTGGCGCTGGGCGGCTCTGCCCTGGCGCAGGCCCTCGGGCAGCTGGGGGACGAGACGCCCTACATCGCCGAGCCCGAGTACTTCCGCGAGGCCTTCGCCGCTGTGCAGGAGGCCCTCCGCCGCGGCATCCTCGTGGCGGGGCACGACATCTCGGGCGGTGGGCTCATCACGGCGCTGCTGGAGCTCTGCTTCAGCCACACTGAGGGCGGGCTCTCCGTCGACCTCTCGGCCTTCCCCGAGAGCGACTGGGTCAAGCTCCTCTTCGCCGAGAACCCTGGGGTGCTCGTGCAGACCAGCGACCCCGAGCAGCTGGAGGCGCTGCTGCGTGATGCCAGCCTCGGCTTCGTGCGCCTAGCTACACCTGTCCTCGGCAGCCGCACGCTCGCGCTGCATCAGGGCGGCCGCAGGCTCGAGCTGGATATCGACCAGAAGCGTGAGCTGTGGTACCGCTCCTCCTACCTCATGGATCAGCATCAGAGTGGCGAGGAGCTGGCTTGCCAGCGCTTCGAGCACTACAAGGAGCAGCCGCTGCGCTTCCGCTTCCCCGAGGGCTTCGACGGTAAGCTCGCGAGCCTCGGCCTCGATCCCGACCGCAGTGCGAAGGCACCCGTGCGCGCCGCGATCCTGCGCGACAAGGGGACGAACGGCGAGCGCGAGATGGCCTATGCCCTCTGGCTGGCAGGCTTCGACGTCAAGGACGTGCATCTGACGGATCTCATCTCGGGCCGTGAGACGCTCGAGGAGGTGCAGCTCATCGTCTTCTGCGGGGGCTTCTCCAACTCCGACGTGCTGGGCTCGGCCAAGGGCTGGGCTGCGGGTATCCTCTTCAATGAGCGCGCCAAGGCTACGCTGGACCGCTTCTATGCGCGTCCCGATACGCTCAGCCTCGGGATCTGCAACGGCTGTCAGCTGATGGCCGAGCTGGAGCTGCTCTACCCCGAGCACGAGCTGAAGCACAAGATGGAGCACAACGACTCGCACAAGTTCGAGAGCGCCTTCGTCAGCCTCACCATCCCCGAGAACCACTCTGTGATGCTGGGCAATCTCGCTGGCAGCGAGCTCGGCGTATGGCTGGCGCACGGGGAGGGTAAGTTCGACCTGCCCTACAGCAGTGACCGCTACCACGTCATCGCCCGCTATGCCTACGAGGGCTACCCTGCCAACCCCAACGGCTCGCCCGAGGGGATCGCGGGGCTGTGCAGCGCCGACGGCCGTCATCTAGCGCTGATGCCGCACCCCGAGCGAGCGATCTTCCCCTGGCAGTGCGGCTACTACCCCGAGGGCGAGCGTGCTAGCCATGAGGTGACGCCCTGGATGCAGGCCTTCCGCAACGCCTACGACTGGTGCCTCGCGCATCAGGCAAAGGCCTAGCCTCCCGAGCGACTAAACAAAGAGCCCTGCGGGGCGGAGCTGCTCCAGCAGCCTCCGCTCCGCAGGGCTTCTTTTATGGGCTGAGCTGCCGCGCCCGCGCGTACGGTATACTCCGCCTCGCTATACTCCGCCTCGCTGTTCGCTAGCCTCCCGTGCGCCTGCTTGCCCCTTATGGGCTAAGCCCCTATAGGGGCGACTCTTTTCAAAGCCCAGGGTGCGTAGCCCTGCAAGGGCGACCAAACCCTGGGTTATTTGGATAAAGAAGTATAGAGCCCTACAGGGGCGATCCTCCGAAGTCTCGTGGTGCTGAGGCAGCCTACCGTCTGCGTGCTTATTCGTCTTATGGGTCGCCCCTGTAGGGCTCTTGGGGGATTTGGGAGGGGCTTGACCCAGGGTTTGGTCGCCCTTGCAGGGCTACGCACCCTGGGCTCTGGACGGATTGCCCCGCTAGGGCTTGCGAGCCTGTTCGTAGACAGTCGGTGTGGAGGGCGCTGCTGGCATGTCGGAGCACGCTGTTCGCTAGCCTCCCGTGCGCCTGCTTACCCCTTATGGAGCTAAGCTCCCATAGGGGCACCCCTATTCAAAGCCCAGGACTACGCACCCTGGGCTCTGGACGGATCGCCCCGCTGGGGCTTGCGGGCCCGTTTGTAGGCAGTCGGTGTGGAGGGCGCTGCTGGCATGTCGGATCTCGCTGTTCGCTAGCCTCCCGTGCGCCTGCTTGCCCCTTATGGAGCTAAGCCCCTATAGGGGCGACCCTTTTCAAAGCCCAGGGTGCGTAGCCCTGCAAGGGCGACCAAACCCTGGGTTATTTGGATAAAGAAGTATAGAGCCCTATAGGGGCGATCCTCCGAAGTCTCGTGCTCGGCACACTGACTGTTATCCTTCAGCGAGCTGACTGACGGCAGTGACGCCGCCCACGGACGGCAGTCAGAGCCGTGAGGGATATCCCTCGCAGCGGGGGCGGCTAGCTGTCGGCTCGGGGAGGGCTCGCGCAGCTTGTGCTGCGGGCGAGCTTTCGGCGCTCCTTACGGCCTCGTGCCGCTCAGCTCGAGAGGGGGGCTGGAGGAGCTTGAGGCGGCCTCGGAGGGCGCTGGGAGTGTATAGATGTGTTAAATAATGTACGCCTGGGAATAAATTTATAGTTGGTTCGTTGGGGCCTCCTGAGCGCTTTGGGGCACGGCGCGCGACTTTGGGGGCTACTTGGGGACTTCCCTAGGAGGGTGGTAAGGGTGTGATATTAAGTGTTTTTACTTATCATCAAAATTTAATAAATCCAATCCTTCGGCGCGGCTTTGTATTGCTACAAATTTGTCTAAATTTGGCATAAAAGGTTTGCAGAGCAGGATGCCGGGATTTAACCATATTATACAAATGGTGCCGCCTAGAGGCTGGCGTACCACGGAGCCCTTAGGGGCAGTGCCGCGGTATAGCTACCCACGAGGCGGCTTTCTCTATCTGTAGACCTCGGTCGTACAACTACACTAAAAGCAATCAATCCACACTAACACCTCTACAACATGAAGTATCTCTTACGAGTACGATCACTAGTGGCTGTCCTGGCCACTTTAGTGATGCTCCTCGCTAGTCCTTCGCTGGCCTGGGCACAGGGGATCACCGTCAAGGGGACGGTCACCGATGCCAAGAAGGAGGCCCTGCCTGGGGTCTCGGTCCGCGTCAAGGGCACGTCTAACGGAGCACTGACCGGCATGAAGGGCGAATACTCCCTCAAGGGAGTGGCCAAGAATGCCACCCTGGTCTTCTCCTTCATCGGGATGAAGACGCAGGAGGTAGCCCTCTCAGGTCGCACGACCCTCGATGTCGTGCTGAGCGAGGACGCCAAGATCACTCAGGAAGTCGTCGTCGTCGGCTATGGTGCGCAGAAGCGTGTCAACCTCACGGGAGCCGTCTCGCAGCTCGACTCCAAGGCGCTGGCAGCTCGCCCCGTGCAGAATGTCGGTCAGGCACTGCAGGGGATGATCCCTGGGCTCAACCTCTCCGTAGGTAATAGCGGGGGTGCGCTGAACAGCAAGCTGAACATCGACATCCGTGGTACAGGTACGATTGGCTCGGGCTCCAACGCTAGCCCGCTCATCCTGATCGACGGCTCGGAGGGTGATATGAACGCTCTGTCGGCCAGCGATATCGAGAACATCTCTGTCCTGAAGGATGCCTCCGCTAGCTCCATCTACGGCTCGCGTGCTGCCTTCGGGGTAATCCTCATCACGACCAAGAGCGGCCGTGAGGGCAAGCCCCGCGTATCCTATACGGGTAATGTGCGCTTCGCTACCGCGACGCAGATCCCTGAGATGATGGACTCGGAGATGTTCGCCAAGTACTTCAACGCCGCAGGGGCCAACTCCGGGAACGGGGTCGTCTTCAACGACGCAGCGATGAAGCGCATCCTGGCCTACAAGGCTGGCCGCAGCGAGAAGGGTGATGAGTTCGGTACCGAGTGGAACGATCGTGACCAGAACTGGGCGCTCTATACCAACGCCTGGGCTAACACCAACTGGTTCGACGAGATGTACCGCAAGAACGCCCCCACGCAGGAGCACAACCTCTCCGTCTCGGGTGGCTCGGGCAACGTGAACTACTACGTCAGCGGTGCTGTCCTGGATCAGCAGGGGATCATCCGCCACGGCTCCGACCTCTTCAAGCGCTACAACCTCACGGCCAAGATGAACATCAAGATCCTCCCTTGGCTGACCCTCGGCTACACCAACCGCTGGACGCGCGAGGAGTACTCCCGCCCCAGCTACATGACGGGCCTCTTCTTCCACAACATCGCCCGCCGCTGGCCGACCAACCCCGTACGTGACCCCAACGGGCACTACGTCGCCGGGAATGAGATCATCCAGATGGAGGATAGCGGGATCGACCGCACGCAGAAGGACTACTCCGCACAGCAGATCACCCTCGAGGCGCGACCCATCGCAGGCCTGATGCTGCGCGCTGAGAACAACTACAACATCACCTCGGCCAATAACCACTGGGACGTACGCGCCATCTATAGCCACGATAAGAAGGGCGAGCCTGTCCTCACCAGCCGCGAGGGTGGTGACGCGGGTCGTACCTCTGTCCATGAGGACGCCTACAAGACGAACTACTTCAACGGCCGCTACTACGGGGAGTATCGTCACCTCTTCGCCGACAAGCACGACGTCAAGGTCGTAGCTGGTCTTGACCTTGAGATCAATAAGTATCGCGACCTCGGCGGTACCAAGCTCGACCTCATCACCAATGACGTAGCGACCGTCAACACCGCTACCAACGACAAGCCTAGCCTCTATGGCGGCTACACGCACTGGGCTACGATGGGGTACTTCGCACGTCTCAACTACGCCTACGACGAGCGCTACCTCTTCGAGTTCTCCCTCCGTCGCAACGGCTCCTCCCGCTTCATCGGCGACAAGCGCTGGGCGACCTTCCCCGCCTTCTCGCTCGGGTGGAACATCGCCAACGAGGCCTTCTTCGCTCCCCTCAAGCAGCACGTCTCCATGCTCAAGCTCCGTGGCTCCTGGGGTACGCTGGGGAACACTGAGGTGAAGGCCCTCTATCCTTGGTTCCTCGCCCAGCCCGTCGGTACGGCCAACTCTCAGTGGGTCCTCAACGGCGAGCGACAGAATACGTCCAACTCCCCTGGCCTCGTCTCCAGCTCACTGACCTGGGAGCGCATCGAGTCCTGGAACGTCGGGCTGGACTTCGGCGCCTTCAACAACAGACTGCAGGGACAGCTCGACTACTTCAACCGCACCACGCGCGACATGGTCGGTCCTCCTGCGCCCAAGCCCTTCACCATCGGTGCTGGCCTGCCTCAGGTCAATAACGCTACCCTCGTCTCTAAGGGCTGGGAAGCTGAGCTCCGCTGGCGCGACAACATCGGTAAGGTGAACTACGGCGCTCGTCTCGTCCTCTCGGATGACATCCAGACCGTCACCGAGTACAACAACCCCACCGGTAGCCTCAGCACCTGGTACTCGGGTAAGCGTGTCGGCGAGATCTGGGGCTACACCACCGTCGGTATCGCCAAGAGCAATCAGGAGATGACCGATCACCTCAAGGAGAATAAGCCCACCTGGGGCTCCAACTGGCAGGCTGGGGACATCATGTACAAGGACCTCAACGGCGACAAGACGGTCTCCGACGGCGCCAGCACCCTCGACAATCATGGTGACCTCGGTATCCTGGGCTACAACGTACCCCGCTACAAGTTCGGTCTCAACCTCGACGCCTCGTGGAATGGTATTGATGTCTCCCTCTTCCTGCAGGGCGTAGGCCATCGCGACTGGTTCGACGCTTCGCCTTACTCGGTCGGTGCTACCAGCGCTGGGCAGTGGCAGGCAGCGGGCTTCAAGGAGCACTGGGACTTCTTCCGCCCAGAGGGTGACCCCCTCGGTGCGAACCTCAACGCCTATCTGCCCCGTCCGCTCTTCAGCGCCGGTGGCAAGAACATGCAGACGCAGTCCCGCTACATCGTGAACGCTGCCTACATGCGTATCAAGAACCTCCAGATCGGCTACACGCTGCCTACCTCCCTGACGACCAAGTGGGGTCTGAGCCGCGTACGTGTCTACACTTCAGCGGACAATCTCGTGACCTTCACCAAGATGCCTAAGATCTTCGACCCTGAGGCTACGGGTGGTGACTGGGGTCCTGGTAAGATCTATCCACTGCAGCGTGTCATCTCCTTCGGGCTTAACGTCAATATCTAATCCTGACTACGATGAACCTATATAAGAGTACTAAGAAGGCGCTGGTGCTAGCACTGGCTACCCTGGCTACCACTTCGTGTAACGTCCTCGACCGCGATCCGCTGGACCAGGTCGGGCCCAAGGCCTACTACAACACGGCCGACCAGCTGAGCACCTTCCCCATCAACTACTACGCCTCCATCTTCCAGGGACATGGTAGTGGTCGCTGGAACGCAGGGATCGCCCTCTATGATAACGGCACGGACAACCAGGCCGGCACCCAGCCCAACCGCCAGACCTTCAGCAATGACCAGTGGAAGGTCGGGAGCACGGGGCAGCCTGATATCTCCTCGATCCGCAATGTCAATGTCTTCCTCAGCAACGTACTGCCGAAGTACGAGGCGGGGACCATCACGGGGAACGCCGACGACATCAAGCACTACATCGGCGAGGCCTATGTCATCCGCGCCATGCTCTACTTCGACGTGCTGACCTCCTACGGCGACTTCCCCATCCTCGACGAGACGAAGATCCTCAAGGATACGGACGATCAGCTGATCCTCGAGGCCTCGCGCCGTATGCCGCGTAATGAGGTGGCACGCTTCATCCTCAAGGACCTGGACAAGGCCATCTCGATGCTGCGTGCTAGCTACCCAGCGAACCAGCGCCTGACGAAGCTCGCCGCTCAGCTCCTCAAGAGCCGTGTCGCCCTCTATGAGGGGACCTTCGAGCTGCACCACCGCGGTTCGGGTCGTGTGCCAGGCGATGCTAACTGGCCCGGCAAGGACAAGGAGTGGAACGCAGGCAAGACCTTCAACCAGCAGGCCGAGGTAGAGTTCTTCCTCACCGAGGCTAAGAACGCTGCCAAGATAGTGGCCGATGCCGTCCAGCTGACGGAGAACAGCCACAAGATGAACCCCGACCTGCCGAACTTCAGCGGCTGGAACCCCTACTACGAGATGTTCGCATCGCGTAGCCTGGCGGGCTACCCGGAGATCCTGCTGTGGCGCCAGTACAACAAGGAGCGCGGTATCGTGCACCTCGTCTCCCACCAGCTGATCTCGGGGACCAACTCGGGCTGGACGCGTGGGCTCGTCGAGTCCTTCCTGATGAAGGATGGTAAGCCCTACTACGCCAAGACGGGTAGCTACACCGACGCCACGCTGGAGGATGTCAAGAAGGACAGAGACGAGCGCCTGTCGCTCTTCCTCTTCGATGAGAAGACTCCCCGCTTCTACGACACGGAGAAGCGCGAGGTACGTGCCTACGAGTTCCCCAATATGATCGACAAGCCTGAGGTACGTGATGTCACGGGCTACGCGCAGCGCAAGTACTACAACTACGACCCCGCCATGCGTGCTGGCTCTGAGATGAACGACGTCTCGGGTGTGCCCATCCTGCGTGCCTCCGAGGCTTACCTCAACTACATCGAGGCGAGCTACGAGCTGACCAAGACGCTCGACGCCGATGCGCGCAAGTACTGGGATGCCCTGCGTAAGCGTGCCGGCATCACGGGATCGATCGACGAGACGATCGCGGCTACGGATATGAGCAAGGAGGCCAACGTCAACCGTGCCTCTTACGACTGGGGTGCCTTCTCCGCAGGGCAGCCCGTGGACAAGACGCTCTACAGCATCCGCCGCGAGCGCCGCTGTGAGTTCGCTGGCGAAGGCATGCGCAATGAGGACCTCGTCCGCTGGTGTGCTATGGACCAGGTGAAGAACTATCAGATCGAGGGCGTCAACATCTGGACGAAGATGTACACCTACCCTTACTTCATCGAGCGCGACAAGCAGGGTAACTTCGTCAAGGAAGGCGGCCAGTACAAGAGCCGTATCGTCGCCGATGGCACCTCTAAGTCCAACCTCTCGGCGCGCAGCCTCGGCGTGTACCACCGTCCCTATCAGATTATCTCCAAGGAGAACAACAACGTGATGTACGACGGCTACACCTTCTACCTCGCGCACTACCTCGCGCCTGTCACCATACAGACGATGGAGCTCTGCTCGCCTACGGGTAAGGTCGACGCCAGCTACTTCTACCAGAATATCAACTGGCCGACCAGCGCGGACAAGCCCTATGCGCTGAAGTAAGCACGAGCGTATAGTCCCTATACTAAGGACGCGCCCTCAGGCATGCCAGCCCTCGAGCTGACGCCGCCTGGGGGCGCGTCCTCTTTGTATCCTGTCCCTTAGTTCCCTGTATCCTAGCCTTTGCTCCTTTTTCTCCTCCCTTGCTTCGGCCGCACCTTGCCCCTCCTGGTCGAGGTCTCGGCGGAGGGCTCCCAGCGCTTACTCGGGGGGAGGGCCAGCGTGCTCGTCGCCTGCATTTGTCTTGCTGAGGGATATCCTTCAGCGGGCTGAGGGATAGCTGTGATGCCGCCCACTGCCGTCCCTCAGCCCGCTGACGGATAGCCCTCACGGCCCCTACCCTTAGCACGAGGCGCCGCGGCCCTTGGCCTAGCTGAGCGCGAGGGGCTTGGGGCGAGACCTTGGGGAGGCTTGCCGACCGCGCTCCAGCTAGCTCTATTGCTCGAGCGGCAGGGGAGGGAGGCTAGGCTAGGGGAGGGGTGTCGCGAGTCATCGAAGAGGCGCTCCGAGCGCTTCGCCTACGCCTCCTTCTTAGGCTAATGCTAGACGGGAAGGGCCGTCCGTCCACGCTCTGTCGCACCTTCGTCCGAGGGTAGAGTGCGCCTAGGCACTGGGCAGAGCTGTATTCATTTGCTGAAGTGCGTTTTTTTTACTTACTTTGCAAACCGATTGTAGGGTCCTGTGTCCGAGAGGATCGGTCCCGCAGTCGCCCAAGCGTTTGAACCAAACAAACTAAATATAAAGAGTAATGTCAAAGATTTGTCAGATTACAGGCAAGAAGGCCATGGTCGGCAACAACGTCTCGCACTCCAACCGCAAGACGAAGCGCCGCTTTGATGTCAACCTGTTTACCAAGAAGTTCTTCTGGCCAGAAGAAGGATGCTGGGTCGCCCTCAAGGTCTCGGCCGCTGGGCTCCGCATCATCAACAAGATCGGTCTCGATGCTGCTATCCGTCAGGCTGCAGATAAGGGCTATCTAAGTGAAATCAAAGTAAAGTAGGGAGATAAACGACATGGCAAAGAAAGCTAAGGGCAACAGAGTGCAGGTCATCCTCGAGTGCACCGAACACAAGGAAAGCGGTCTACCCGGTACGTCCCGCTACATCACGACCAAGAACAGAAAGAACACGACAGAGCGTCTCGAGCTGAAGAAGTACAATCCCATCCTCAAGCGCATGACTGTTCACAAGGAAATCAAGTAAGGATAAGGAGATAAGACAATGGCAAAGAAAGCAGTCGCATCGTTCAAGAAGGCTGACGGCCGTACCTACTCTAAGGTAATCAAGATGGTCAAGTCCCCTAAGACGGGCGCTTACGTCTTCCAGGAAGAGATGGTACCCAACGAAGCTGTCAAGGAGTTCTTCTCCTAAGCCGACATTCCCCCTCCCACACAGACCTTAGTCCCTCAAAGGCCTATGCTGTGTGTATAGCTACCCTAGAAGAGGCTGTCCCATACTGCGGGCAGCCTCTTCTGTGTAGCTCCCTAGCCCTCCTGCCCAGTGCCGCGCCTGAGCGCGCTCGGTAGGGCAATCACCCCTATCCCCTCGATCCCTCCGCACCTCCCACATCCCCTCCCGATATGTCGGCTACAGCCACCCCTCATACCGAGCGCACGGAGCGCCTTGCCCACGAGCGTATCCCTAGCCTCCTCCTCCACTATGGTATCCCCGCCGTCGTGGGGACGATGGTCAACGCCCTCTACAGCGTCGTAGACCGCGTCTTCATCGGTCAGGGCGTCAGCGAATTCGCCATCACGGGCCTCGCGCTGACCTTCCCCATCATCATCTTCATGCAGGCCTGGGGCATGCTCATCGGCGTGGGGGCCTCCTCCCGCGTGTCCATCCTGCTCGGCGAGGGGAAGCATGACGAGGCCGAGCGTATCCTGGGGAACGGCCTCCTGCTGACGCTCGTCACGCAGCTGGCGACCATCATCCCCGTGATGATCTGGCTGGAGGACCTCCTGCGCCTCCTGGGGGCGAACGATAGGACCCTCCCCTTCGCCTACGACTACCTCAAGATCATCATCCCGGGGAATATCTTCTCCACCCTCAGCTTCAGCTTCAACGCCATCATGCGTGCCTCGGGCTACCCCTACAAGGCCATGGTGACGATGCTCATCGGAGCGGTGCTGAATACCCTCCTCGACGCGCTCTTTATCTACGGCTTTGGCTGGGGAATCGAGGGTGCTGCCTGGGCTACGGTCATCGCCATGGCGGTGTCTATGGCCTTCGTGATGCACCATTTCCTAAGTGCCAATAGTGAGGTGCACTTCCGCCGCCGCAATCTACGCTTCTCCTGGCAGCAGATCAGCTCCATCCTCTCGATCGGGATGTCGCCCTTCTTCCTGCAGCTCCTCAGTAGCGGTGTGGCCTTCCTGATCAATAAGACACTGGCCGACTACGCCGAGAGCCCGCTGATGGCTGACCGTGCTGTGGGCGCCTATGGGATCATCAATAGCGCGGCGTTGGTGGGCTTCATGTTTATGGTGGGCATTGCGCAGGGGATGCAGCCCATCGTGGGCTTCAACTATGGGGCGCGTGCCCTACCTCGTGTGCGGCAGACCTTCCAGATCTGCTCGACGACCAACCTCGGTATAGGGCTGCTGATGACACTCTCGGCCGTGGTGGTGCCAGGACTTATCTCCTCGCTCTTCACCAGTTCGCCCGAGATGATCGAGGCCTCGGTGCATGCGCTGCGCCTCTGCCTCTATGGCTTCGCCTTCGTGGGCTTCCAGGTGACGGCCACGCAGTTCTTCCAGAGCATAGGCTTCGGCGGGAAGGCGCTCCTGCTGAGTATCTCGCGTCAGACGCTCTTCCTCATCCCCGCGCTCTTCCTCTTCCCTCGCCTCTGGGGGAGTACGGGCGTGTGGCTGGCGCTGCCCTTCTCCGATATCTGTGCCGGGGTACTGGGCATGGCGCTGATGTACTACCAGTTCCGCATCTTCGACCGTCAGTTCGGCGAAGGGCGCTAGGCCCAGGCGCGCTGGCTGGGCCCGGTGCTAAGCATCATTACTCCTATGGTCTACATCTATTCGGTACTCTGCTGCCTCTTCCTCTTCCCCTATCTGGGCTGGCGCGGAGGCCAAGCCCTCGGCGCGCGGGCACGCCGCCTCTTCTGGGGGCTACTGGCGACGATCTTCGTCCTCTTCTTTGTGGGTCTGGCGACGCATCGCCTCTTCCAGGCAGACTGGATGAGCGCCGTGATGAATGGGATGGTCTACATCTTCTTCTCCACGCTCTATGTAGCGGGGGTGGTCTTCCTGATCAATGGGCTGCGGCGCCTGGACGCGCGCTACTGGGGCTGCTATGCGCGCCTTGGGCTGCGTGGGCAGCGGTGGCTCAAGCAGGGCCTTTTCGCAGGGCTCGTCCTGCTCTTCTTCGGCCTCATGGTCGTAGGCCATCGCAATGTCCGCTACCCGCAGGTAGTGCACCGCCGCATGGTGCTCTCGCGGCTGACGCCCGCGGGGGCTGAGCCGCGCCAGCGTATGAGGCTGGTCTTCTTCTCTGACCTACATATCGGCGAGGCGATGACCCCTGACTACGTAGGCCGCGCCGTAGACCTCATCCTTGCCCAGCACCCCGACGTCATCCTCTCGGGTGGGGACTTCATCGACCACCTCAGCGAGTACGCCTATGACCCGCGGGTGATGAAGCTGATGCGGCGCCTCAACGCAGGCGCTCCCAGCGGTGCCTACTACGTGCTGGGCAATCATGAGTACCGTGCCGACACGATGGCCAATATCCGCTACGTGGCGGAGACGGGTGCCACGCTCCTGCGCGATAGCACCGCTCTCATCGTCAGCCCGCAGGGCGATAGCCTGCGCCTGATCGGCCGCGACGATGCGGTCAATGAGGCACGCCGTCCGCTGGAGTCCTTCTTCAGCGGTACGCCCAGCAGCCTCCCCACCATCCTCATGGAGCACACGCCGAAGTCCATCGACAGCCTCAGCCTCTATCCCATGGACCTCATGCTCTGCGGGCATACGCACGGCGGACAGATCTGGCCAGGACAGCTGCTGGTCTGGGCGCGCGTCGGTATGGCCTCGGGCCTGCGCCGCGAGGGAGAGCGTGAGCTCTATATCTCGCAGGGGATCGGTTCGGCGGGGGCTACCTACCGCATCGGTACCCGCAGCGAGATCGTTGTCTACGACCTCTGGTGGTAGCGTGCTGAGGGCGGGCTGTATCATCGCTCAATAGCACTATCTTTGCGCTAGGGCTCCTTAGCCTCAAGCATTCATTCACATAATTATCAGAGAGATTATGGACAAGCAAATGGTGGACCTCTTCCTTGTCATGAAGCAGAAGTATTTCGCCGCCGAACACCTGCCCTACATCCGTGAGCGTCTCATGCAGCTGACCGATGAGCAGTTCCACTCGATCAATGGGGTCGAGCTGATGGACCCTACGGTCATGCTCCTCGTCTCGATCTTCGGCGGCTACCTCGGCATCGATCGCTTCCTGCTGGGGGATATCCCGATGGGCGCGCTCAAGCTCATCACCGCTGGTGGCTGCGGGATCTGGACCGTCATAGACTGGTTCCAGATCCAGGATAAGGCTCGCCAGAAGAACTTCGAGACCATCGCACAGTACTTCTCCATCCTCTCCTAGCGGGCGCTCCGAGACGCATCATGCGGCGCCGGCCTGCCCTACGTCTTAGTCCCTATCTCACACGCCTCAGGCGGTGGGCTAGGGACTATTGGCTTATAGGCCTAGGGCTGCTGCTCCTCATCTATGCCCTTGTAGACCCCGCGCTGGGCTACTTCCCCAGCTGTCTGATCTATCGCTCGACGGGCCTGCGCTGCCCTGGCTGCGGGACGCAGCGGGCGCTGCATGCCCTCCTCGGGGGGCGGCTGGGCGAAGCCCTCCATTATAACTACTTCCTCCTCATCATGCTCCCCCTGGGGCTGCTCTACCTAGCCCTGCCGCGCTACGGGGAGCGCTGGCCGCGGATGGCGCGTCTGCTGCGCCACCCCGTGACGCTCCTCCTGCTGGCGCTCTTCACGCTTGGCTGGGTCGTCCTGCGCAACTGCTATGGGCTCTAGCCCGCAGGGGCTCTACGCGCGGCCGCTCCTGGCCTTGATCGAGGCCCCCATAGTTCCTGCCCTTCCTTATGCCTTAGCCCGCGCGCTGCTGATGGATATCCCTCAGCGCACTGACTGCTATCCCTCGTGACGCTGACTGACGTCCCTCAGCCGCCTGAGGGATATCCCTCGTGGAGCTCGGACAAGGCTGCTGCCGCGCTAGGCTGCTGCTGGGTCTTGACTGGAGTAGGGACGAGGCTGTACTAGGGTAGGGGAGGGAGGGCTGCTCCGTCTGCGCTGGAGGCCGCATGGAGTGCCTGGAGCTGTGTCTCAGGGAATAGCATTATCTTTGTGGCTTCTTAGTAAGCTATCTTCGTAATAGACCGTATAGAATAGTAACGATACAAAGATGAAAGAAGTAGTACTTCATGGTCGCACCTTCGAGCCCTATCTGACGGGCGAGCAGGTCAGTGCTGCCGTCAGAGAGCTGGGGCTGCGCCTAAAGAATGACTTCAAGGATCGTGATCCGCTCTTCGTCTGCATCATGAACGGCTCCTTCATGTTTGCCTCCGAGCTGATGTACACCATTGACGAGGAGTGGGAGGTAGCCTTCGCACGCTACAAGAGCTACGAGGGCACGCAGAGCACGGGTCGGCTCCAGGAGCTGTTGCCCGTCACTCAGGACCTCAAGGGGCGCGTCGTCGTCATTGTCGAGGACCTCATCGACACCGGCTATACGGTGTATTGCCTCAAGAAGCTCTTCCTCGAGCAGGGCGCAGCCGAGGTGCATATCGCCGCCATGCTCCGCAAGCCCGAGGCTGTGAGCTGCGACGTCGACACCGACTACGTAGCCATGGACATCGAGAATAAGTTCATCCTCGGCCACGGCCTCGACTACGATGAGTACGGCCGCATGTACAAGGACATTTACCAACTCAAAGACTAAACATCATACCCACGATGCTGAATTTAGTGATCTTCGGAGCCCCAGGCTCTGGTAAGGGAACGCAGAGCGAGGTGCTCATCGCTCAGTATGGCTTCGACCACCTCTCCACGGGGGATATCCTCCGCGCTGAGATCAAGGCCGAGAGCGAACTAGGGAAGGCTGCCAAGAGCTATATCGACGCAGGGCAGCTCGTCCCCGACAGCCTCATCATCGACATGATCGAGAAGGTGCTCCAGGAGCGCCAGCCCAAGAAGGGCCTTATCTTCGACGGCTTCCCCCGCACGGTGCCTCAGGCCGAGGCGCTGGATGCGCTGCTCGCCAAGCACGCTACGGCCGTGCACGCCGTCCTCGACCTACAGGTCGCTGAGGACGAGCTCGTAGAGCGCCTCCTCAAGCGCGGCCAGGAGAGCGGTCGTAGCGATGACAATCTCGAGACGATCAAGAAGCGCCTCGAGGTCTACCACGCACAGACGGCGCCCATCGCCCAGTACTACGCCCAGAAGGGCGTGCACCACGCCATCGCAGGCAGCGGTGCCATCAGCGACATCACAGCGCGCATCGCTGCGGTGATCGACGCACTAGGCTAAGCCCCCTCATCTCGGCCCTTCCCCGAGCGGGGAGGGGCCAGACCACTACGGTTGGAGGACAAGGCGCGGCATCCGAAGAGTAGTCGTCCTCGCTCCCGAGGGGCTACGCCTCGGATGCCCGCCTTTCCTTATTATCAATGTATAGCCGACTATGGCAGAATCAAACTTCGTAGACTACGTCAAGATCTACTGCCGCTCTGGTAAGGGCGGTCGCGGCTCGACGCACTTCCGACGCGAGAAGTACATCCCCAAGGGTGGCCCCGACGGCGGCGACGGTGGTCGCGGCGGGGACATCTACCTGCGTGCCAATGAGAACTATTGGACGCTGCTGCACCTCCGCTACCAGCGCCACGTCATCGCTACCAGCGGTGCCCCCGGCAGCGGCAAGCGCTCCTCGGGTGCCGACGGAGAGGATCAGGTCATCGAGGTGCCCGTGGGTACGGCGGTCTACGATGCCGAGACGGGCGAGTTCATCACCGACCTCAACCGCAACGGACAGACCGAGCTCCTGCTGAAGGGCGGTCGTGGCGGGAAGGGGAATACCTTCTTCAAGACAGCCACCAACCAGGCGCCCCGCTACGCACAGCCTGGCGAGCCCGCCCGTGAGCGTACCATCATCCTCCAGCTCAAGATGCTGGCGGACGTAGGCCTCGTAGGCCTGCCCAACGCTGGGAAGTCCACGCTGCTCTCCGTCCTGACGGCTGCCAAGCCCAAGATCGCCAACTATCCCTTCACCACGCTCGAGCCCAACCTCGGCATGGTGCGCTACCGTGACGATCGCTCCTTCGTCATGGCCGACATCCCCGGGATCATCGAGGGCGCCGCTGAGGGCCGTGGCCTGGGGCTGCGCTTCCTGCGTCACATCGAGCGCAATGCCCTCCTACTCTTCATGATCCCCGCCGACACCGAGCACATCGCCGACGAGTATCGCCTGCTGCTCGGGGAGCTGGTCAAGTACAACCGCGAGCTCGTGGAGAAGCGCAAGGTGCTGGCCATCACCAAGTGCGACCTCATCGATGAGGAGATCCAGGGCTGGCTGCTGGACGAGCTCCACAAGGAGCTGGACACGGATCTGCCTATCGTCTTCATCTCCTCGGCCGCACACATGGGCCTCACCGAGCTCAAGGACCTGCTGTGGCAGGAGCTCAATCGTGAGACCAAGCACCGCCCCGAGAGCCTCATCCAGCAGACCATCGACGTCACCAGCCTCAGCTGGGAGGACGAGGATGAGGAGCTGCCCGAGCTGGAGGAAGAGGACGAGTGGGACGAGGAGTGGGACGAAGGCGAGGAGCTGGAGTTCGACTGGGACGATCTGCCCGAGGCCGAGGCCTCAGAGATACGCTAGCTTGCCCGCTAGGCGTTATTTACTTACCTTTGCTAGCCCTCCCCTTTGATGGGGGACGGCTGTGATCACCTAATAAAGATAGATTATGAAACGATTTGCTTTTATCCTCAGCGCGCTCCTGCTCTTCGTGGGGATTGCCCTAGCTCAGGCTACCAAGGGGGCAGTCATCTCGGCGCCTGTGACGGAGTTCGACTTCGGCACGATCCTCGAGGCTAATGGTAAGGTCTCGCATACCTTTATCATCAAGAATATCGGCGACGCTCCGCTGATCATCACGCGCGTCTCCACGCCCTGCTCCTGCACCACGCCCGAGCATACCCGCGAGCCCATCGCCCCAGGCAAGGAGGGCAAGGTCGTCGTGACCTACAACCCCGCAGGCCGCCCCGGCCCCTTCTACAAGAATATCGCCGTCTACAGCAACGGCAAGGACGGCGGCTTCACCCTCCGCATCAAGGGCGAGGTGAAGTAAGCCCAAGGCGAGGTGAGGTAAGTCCCTCGCCACCCCGTGAGGCTCCGCCGACTCTCCCTCTAGCTGAGGCCTCATAGCCTCTCCCTCAGGGTCGAGATGCTTCCCTTGCCTCCGCTCCTTTAATAACGAACGCCCCCGCGAAGCGCCGCTGCCCAGCAGCCGCTCCGCGGGGGCGCTCCTTTTGTCCCTGCCGCCTCGCTCCCTCGTGCCCCTCCCCTCGGCCTCCCCGCTCCCGCGCTTGCCAAGGTCTAGGTGGTGATTGCCTCCCGTTTATGTGCCTCCGCAGTAGCGATCCAACCCTACTAGGTCCACGATGTCCTTATTTTGGACTTCGGGGTAGATTAATTATTTTTGCATCGGTGATGTTACCCCGTAAGGGGACGTCGCCCCGATTGAGCCCTACCCCCTTCTTGGGGTGGGGCTTAATTTTATATATCGCCGTTGTGATTGGCCGCCCGCCAATGTACCTTCGCAGTGACCATTCAACCAAAATAGAAGAGGCAAGTATATGAATACTTGCCTCAGCCGTGGTGCGCAGTTTTACCTGCGTCCCTAACTCTCTCGAGCTGTCACAAATGTAATCAATAATTTGGACCATGAAAGGTCTGGACTTCTAGCGTCAGCTCCGAGAGTTTTCCTGGGGATGAGGCGCGAGCTGAATGACCGAGCCTGGTAAGGTGGACGTCTAGGTCAAGAACCTCTTTGCCGACAACTTCTCTAGGTCGGGCCTCATCGACGCAGGGCTGTACCCCCAGCTGTAGGCCAAGTGCCAACTGGGTGTTGACACATCAGCACGCGACCCTATACTCAGCCTCTATAAGCGATACCCCCTGATACGTGCGAGCCTTGAGGGAGTGTGTAAGGAGAAGACTTCGTGTGGGGTGCGGTAGCCTCCTTGCCTTCGTGCTTGCGCTGGGGGGAAGGAGTCTTGGCGGCGGACTGAGGCTGAGGCTAGGGCTGGGTGATGCGCCCTGCTCTTCGTATCTTTGTAGTCCTCATGATCATATATAGACGGAAGTAGATGAAGCTAGGATTCTCTGTACGACCTATGCTGCTGGATAGCCTCAAGGGCTATAATCGGGGGATGCTGACGCGCGACCTCCTGGCAGGACTCATCGTAGGGATTGTCGCCCTACCTATGGCTATCGCCTTCGCCATCGCCAGTGGCGTCTCCCCAGAGGTGGGGCTGATCACGGCTGTAATCGGGGGCTTCGTGGTCTCCGCCCTAGGCGGTAGCTCGGTGCAGATCGGGGGGCCGACGGGCGCCTTCATCGTCATCGTGCTCGGGATCATCACCGAGTACGGCATGAGCGGGCTGCTCGTGGCGACGCTGATGGCGGGGATCCTCCTCGTACTGATGGGACTGCTTAGGCTGGGGACGCTCATCAAGTTCATCCCCTATCCCATTATCCTGGGCTTCACGGCAGGGATCGCGGTGACGATCTTCACCACGCAGATCAATGACCTCTTCGGCCTCGGCCTCACGAGCCTGCCTAAGGAGTTCGTCCCCAAGTGGGGCGTCCTGCTCTCGAGCCTTGGGCAGACCCATTGGCTGACACTCTCCGTAGGCCTCGGGAGTATCGTCATCATCCAGCTGACGCCACGGCTGACGAAGGTCATTCCTGGTTCGCTCGTGGCGATCGTCGTGATGACGATCCTAGGCTACGTGCTGAAGACCTACTGCGGCATCACCGAGCTGGTGACCATAGGTGACCGCTATCAGATCTCCACGAGCCTACCTCCACTCGTTGCTCCCGAGCTGAGCTGGGAGCTGGTAGAGCGCCTTATATCGCCCGCCTTCACCATCGCGCTGCTTGGTGCGATCGAGTCGCTCCTCTCGGCCAGCGTCGCCGACGGCGTCATTGGCGAGCGGCACCGCTCCAATACCGAGCTTGTGGCGCAGGGCGTGGCTAATATCATCGTGCCCTTCGTCGGCGGGATCCCCGTCACGGGAGCCATTGCCCGCACGATGACCAATATCAACAACGGCGGGCGCAGCCCCATCGCGGGGATGACGCACGCCGTGGTACTCCTTGTGACCTTCCTCTTCCTCATGCCGCTGATGGCCTATATCCCTATGGCCGTGCTGGCAGGGGTGCTGGTGGTCATATCCTATAATATGAGTGGCTGGCGCTCGGTGCGCGCTTCGCTTCGCGGGCCGAAGAGCGATGTGGCGGTGCTGGTGGTGACCTTCCTGCTGACTGTGATCTTCGACCTGACGATCGCCATCGAGCTGGGGCTGCTGCTGGCGATGCTGCTCTTCATGCAGCGCATGGTCGAGAGCACGCGTATCCTCGTCTCGCGCGGCGAACTGGAGCTGCATGCTGCGGGGGATGACGGCCATCAAGGCCAGAGCGAGCGGCTCACGCTGCCCGAGGGGGTAGAGGTCTATGAGATCGAGGGGCCTTTCTTCTTCGGCATTGCCAATCGCTTCGAGGAAGTGACGTCGGTGACGCAGGCCGCTCCGCCCGTGCGTATCCTACGTATGCGCTCGGTGCCCTTCATGGACTCGACGGCGGTGCGTAACCTCGGGATCCTCGTCGCGACCTCACAGCGTAGCGGCACGCGCCTCATCCTCTCGGGGGTCAACGAGCGTGTCCACAGCACGCTGCGCGCCACGGGGCTAGCAGATCTCATCGGAGATACTTATATTTGTCCGGATATCCATCGGGCACTAGAGGTGGCCTCAGTATATATAGTAGAAGGAAAGAAGGGATGAAGATAGGACAGAGCCTAGAGCTAGGACAGGAGCCGCTACTGCTGGCTCCGATGGAGGACGTGACGGATGCCGCCTTTCGGCTGATGTGCCGCCGCTTCGGTGCTGACCTAGTCTATACCGAGTTCCTCAGCGCCGATGCCCTCATCCGTCAGGTGGCGGGCACGACGCGCAAGCTCGCCATCGACCCAGAGGAGCGCCCCGTAGCCATACAGATCTATGGGCGTGAGGTCGCCCCTATGGTGGAGGCGGCACGCATCGCCGAGGCTGCGGGACCCGACCTGCTCGACCTCAACTTCGGCTGCCCCGTCAAGCGGGTAGCGGGCAAGGGCGCTGGCAGCGGGATGCTTCGTTGCCCCGCCCTGATGCTGGAGATCGTACGTGAGATCGTCAAGGCGGTGAAGATCCCCGTGACGGTCAAGACGCGCCTTGGCTGGGACCACGACAGTCGGATCATCGTCGAGCTGGCGGAGGCCCTACAGGACTGCGGTATCCAGGCCCTCACCATCCACGGCCGTACCCGTGCCCAGATGTACACGGGGCAGGCGGACTGGACGCTGATCGGCGAGGTGAAGAACAATCCCCGCATGCACATCCCCATCATCGGCAACGGCGATATCACGACGGGCGAAGAGGCTCGCCGCGCCTTCAATACCTACGGCGTGGATGCCGTCATGGTAGGCCGCGCGACCATCGGGCAGCCCTGGATCTTCGAGCAGATGCGCCACTACCTCACCACAGGCGAGCAGCTGCCGATGCGTGCCAAGAGCTACTACGTCGAGGTGCTGCGCCAGCTGGTGGACAATAACATCGCCAAGCTCGACGAGCGCCGCGGCATCCTCCACAGCCGCCGCCACATCGCCGCCAGCCCCATCTTCAAGGGCATAGACCACTTCCGCCCCGTGCGCATCGCCATGCTGCAGGCCACGACCCGTGAGACGCTCTTCGCCGAGATCGCCCGTGCCGAGGAGCTGCTGCTCGCCACGGGGGACTACTGGACAGAATAAGGACACACACGATCATAGACACATGACCAAGCGAATAGGACGACTACTGGGGCTGACGCTAGCCCTCTGCCTGCTAGCCAGCTGCTCAGGCCATAAGTCCAGCGACTTCATCGCCGAGGGCACCATCAGCGGAGCCGCCGACCAGATGCTCTACCTCGAGGAGACGATCTCCGAGGAGCCTCGCATCATCGACTCGGTGCACCTTGATAAGGAGGGGCACTTCTCCTTCCGCGGCGAGGGGCACAGCTACCCGATGCTCTACCGTCTGCGCCTCGGGGAGCAGCATATCCCCTTCGCGGCGGACTCGGCACGTCGCTTCAGCATCACAGCTGAGGCCTCGCGCCTCTTCGATAGCTACCGTATCACTTCGCCCGAGGACTACAATAAGCAGATCCAGGAGGTCTGCCGCCTCAGCAAGGCTACCAGCCGACAGCTGGAGCCCATGGTGCAGGAGGCCTGGGCGAATAGGCTCAATGCCGACTCGGCTCGGGCTCGTAGCTCGGAGCTCATCGCGGCGCTCAAGAAGCAGCTCACCGAGCGCTTCATCTACGCCGACCCCAAGAGCCCCGCAGCCTGCTTTGCGCTGCTGCAGACCATCGGATCGGGCAGCTACTTCTCCCCACTCAATCCAGACGACGCCGCGGCCTTCGCCGCCGTAGCCACCGCCTACGATACCTTCTACCCAGAGGCTCCCTATGCGGCACTGCTCAAGCAGGCTGCCCTCCAGGCGCGAGCCATTAAGCGTGGCAGCTGCGTGATCAACGAGCCTGGCTACGAGCTGCCTCAGCAGCCCGAGGTCGTCGCCTACCCCGAGCTCAGCTATCCTGATCGCACGGGGCGCACGGTCTCGCTCAAGGAGCTCGCGGCTCAGGGCCCTACGCTCGTTAGCTTCACCTCCTACGCTGAGCCTTGGTCACCCGAGCTCGTGGCGGAGCTGCGCCAGCTCCAGCAGGCACACCCCGAGCTGCGTATCTACGAGGTCTCGGTGGACGCCGATAGCTACTTCTGGAAGAACGCCACACGCACCCTCCCCTGGACAACTGTCCATGATGCCGAGGGTCGTAGCCTCGGTCTGTACAACGTGCAGCGCCTGCCCTCCTTCTACGCCATCCGCGGCGGAGACCTACAGCGCCTCAGTTCGCCGAGCGCCTTCTACCGCTAATACTCACCTCCCCGAGCTCTCCCTCCTATGTCAAAGAACTCTGTCGCGCACTATCAGCGCATCAATGGGCGTCGACTCCTGCCCTCCAAATACCGCGGGCACCGCTCCAGCTACGGGCGTCGTCGCCCCTGGGGACGCTACCTCCTGCTGCTTGTTCTGCTCCTTGTCCTCCTAGGGCTAGGTGCTGGGGGCTACCTCTATACGGCACCTGCAGGACGCCCCGAGGCCGATACGACCTACATCCTCGTAGCTCCAGGGGCGAAGTACCCTGAGCTCCGACAGCAGCTGCAGTCCAAGCTCTGGCTGCGCTATCCTCGCCTCTTCGGCTGGCTGGCGGACTACCGAGGCCTGAGCTCCGAGCCGCTGCGCCCCGGCCGCTACGCTATCACGCGCGATATGAATATGGCTGGGGTCATCGACGAGCTGCAGCACGGCGCGGACGTGCCCCTCGTGCTCCAGCCGGGGGCGCTGCGGACTAACGCCGAGATCCTCGACTTCTTCGCCGCCCAGCTCTGGGTCAAGCGCGATAGCCTGGAGGCGGCCTTCAGTGACCCTGCGCTCCTCTCCCGCTACGGCATGACCCGCGAGACGCTGCGTGCCCAGCTGATGCGCCAGCCGCTCACGCTGCGCTGGACGGCTACGGGCAGGGAGCTGCTGGACAGCATCCACAGCGGCTACCAGCGCTTCTGGCGCGGTGCGCGCAGTGAGGCCGCCCAGCGCCTGGGGCTCACCCCGCTGCAGGTGACGACGCTGGCCTCCATCGTGGAGAGCGAGTCGGCCAAGCGCGACGAGTATAGCCGCATCGCAGGCCTCTACCTCAATCGTCTCCGTCAGGGCATAAAGTTACAGTCCGACCCGACGGTGAAGTATGCCACGGGCAACTTTGCCCTCAAGCGCATTAAGGGTGAGCACCTAGCCACCGAGTCCCCCTACAACACCTACCGCGTCGTAGGCCTCCCGCCTGCCCCCATCGTGCTGCCCCACACGGCGACCATCGACAGCGTGCTGGCGGCCGAGGCGCATGACTACCTATATATGTGTGCCCGCGAGGACTTCTCGGGATACCACCGCTTCGCCGCACGCTTCAGCGAGCATCTGGTCAACGCCAAGCTCTACCAGCAGGAGCTCAATAAGCGCGGCATCAACTAAGTCCCCTCGATGAGTCAAGCCAAAGCCTGGACGGAGCGCACGAGACTGCTGCTCGGGGATGAACGTGTGGACGAACTCGCTGCCTGCCATGTCCTCGTTGTGGGGCTGGGAGGTGTCGGCGGCTACGCCAGCGAGCTCCTCGTACGTGGCGGCATCGGTCGCCTCACCATCGTCGACGCCGACACCATACAGCCCTCCAATATCAATCGCCAGCTCGTCGCCACGCATCGCCACATCGGCGAGCCCAAGGCGCGTGTGCTCGCCGAGCGCCTGCGGGACATCAACCCCGAGGTCCAGCTGGAGGTCGTCGAGGACTTCCTCAAGGATGAGAACATGGTCGAGCTGCTCGACCGCCATCGCTATGACTTCGTCGTCGATGCCATCGACTCCCTCTCACCCAAGGTCTACCTCATCGCCCTGGCGCGGGAGCGCGGGTTACCCATCGTCTCCTCCATGGGCGCGGGGGCGAAGAGCGATCCCTCCAAGATCCATCAGGCGGACCTAGCGCACAGCTACAACTGCTCGCTGGCCCGCGCCCTTCGCAAGCGCCTCCGTAAGCTGGGCATCAGCCGCGGCGTGCCCGTCGTCTTCTCCAGCGAGCTGCCTGATGAGTCGGCCGTGCTGGAGATCGAGGGCGAGCGCTGCAAGCGCTCCACCGCAGGCACTATCTCCTATATGCCGGCCCTTTTCGGCTGCCAGCTGGCGGCCTATGTGCTGCAGCATATCCACGCCTCATCCGCTATCCCCCCGCAGCATGCTCCTACAGGCAACTAACATACACAAGCACTTCGGCTCGCTCGAGGTGCTCAAGGGCGTCGACCTCAGTGTTGAGGCGGGCGAGATTATCTCTATCGTCGGCGCTAGTGGCGCGGGCAAGACGACCCTGCTGCAGATCCTCGGGACGCTGGAGCAGGCCGAGCCCGGCGCCTCGCTGCGTATCGAGGGCGAGGAGGTCGCCCAGCTCAGCGAGCGCCGACTGGCCGAGCTCCGCTGTCGCCGCCTCGGCTTCATCTTCCAGTCGCATCAGCTGCTGCCTGAGTTCACCGCCCTGGAGAACGTCATGATCCCTGCGCTGCTGCTGGGGCGCTCGCGCTCTGAGGCGAAGGCGCGGGCTCTCGAGCTCCTTAGCCGCCTCAGCCTCTCGGAGCGGGCGGGGCATAAGCCCAGCGAACTCTCGGGCGGCGAGAGCCAGCGTATCGCCGTGGCGCGTGCGCTGGTCAATGAGCCCGCCGTCATCTTCGCCGACGAGCCCTCGGGCAGCCTCGACACGGCCAATAAGGAGAGCCTACACCAGCTCTTCTTCGACCTGCGTGCCCAGCTGGGGCAGACCTTCGTCATCGTCACCCACGACTCCGAGTTCGCTGCGCGTGCCGACCGCATGATCGTCCTCAGGGACGGACGCATCGAGCAGGAGCTGCGCCGCGATAGCCTATAGCCAGAGACCGATATGCGACAAGGCGACCATCCCATAGGCAAGGCAGAGCGCATCGTCCTCATGCTGCTGGTCATCGTCCTAAGCTCTGCCCTCGCGCTCTACGCCTGGACGCAGTACCGCAGTCCTAGCCCAAGGGCGGTCGCTACCCTCGGGCAAGCTCCCTTAGCGAATAGTGCTGCAGCCTCCCAGCCTGCTCCCGAGCTACGGCGGGGAGCCCAAGCGGCACCCGAGCGGCGCGACTCCACCCAGCGCCTGGTGACGAGCCCCGACTACGTGGGCCCGCCTTCGGGGACGGAGCGCGTCGTAGCTAAGTATCAGCACTACGTTTCGCTGGACCTCAACACTGCGGACTCGCTGACGCTGCTGCGCGTCCCGGGCATAGGCCCTGCCTTCGCCCACCGCATCCTCTCCCTCCGTAGCCGCCTCGGGGGCTACTATACGGTGCTGCAGCTGCAGGAGGTCTATGGGATGGATGCCGACCGCTTCGTCCAGCTGCGGCCATGGTTCGTCGTCCGCACGCCCCCGCGCCAGTATCCGCTCCCCGCGCTGCGTGCTGACTCCCTGCCCTGGCATCCCTACCTCAACCGCGCGCAGCTGCAGGGGCTGCGCCTCGGGGTGCTGCGTCAGGGACGCCGCCTCAGCTGGCGCCACCTACGCCAGAGCCCTGCCTTCAGTCGTGAGGATAGTATCCGCCTGGCGCCTTACTTCCCCGACAGCCTTCACTCAGTACATTGATCACATCCTATAAGCTAGCTTATGTACCCTACGACACGTCTACGCCGTATGCGTATGACCCCTCAGCTGCGCAGCCTCGTCCGTGAGACGACGCTCAGCCCCTCCGACTTCATTGCGCCTCTCTTCGTCGTGCACGGCACGGGTATCCGTGAGGAGATCTCCACCATGCCTGGGCAGTACCGCCTCTCTGTGGACGAACTGGTGAAGGAGTGCACGGAGCTCTACCGCCTCGGCGTCCTCTCCGTCATGCTCTTCGGCATCCCCGAGCACAAGGACGAGACGGGTAGCGAAGCCTACAGCGACCACGGCATCGTCCAGCAGGGCATCCGCGCGCTGAAGGCGGCACTGCCCGAGCTCATCGTCATCGCCGATATCTGCATGTGCGAGTACACCGACCACGGACACTGCGGCATCCTGCACGAGCACTACACGGTAGACAACGACGCCACGCTGCCCTACCTCTGCCGTCAGGCCCTCTCCTTCGCCCGCGCCGGGGTGGACATGGTCGCCCCCTCCGATATGATGGACGGGCGTATCGCCGCCATGCGTGAGGCCCTCGACCGCGAGGGCTACGAGCAGCTGCCCATCATGTCCTACGCGGCGAAGTTCAGCTCCGCCTTCTACGGCCCCTTCCGTGACGCTGCCGACTCCGCCCCCGCCTTTGGCGACCGACGCAGCTACCAGATGGACCCTGCGAACATCCGTGAGGCCATGCGCGAGATCGAGAGCGACATCGCCGAGGGGGCGGATATCGTCATGGTCAAGCCCGCCATGCCCTACCTCGACGTCATCCGCTGGGCGCGCGATCGCTACGACCTGCCGCTGGCAGCCTATCAGGTGAGCGGTGAGTACGCCATGATCCAGGCTGCAGGGATGAACGGCTGGATCGATCGCGAGCGCATCATGATGGAGAGCCTGCTGTCGATCAAGCGTGCGGGCGCCGACCTCATCCTGACCTACTTCGCTCGCGAGGCAGCCCTGCTGCTACGTGAGGCTAAGTACTAGCGTGCTATGGCCTACCGACGACCGCTGACCACGCGGCAGATGCTGCTCTTCGCGCTGCTGTGGCTGAGCCTTGTGGGCTATACGCTGTGGATGCGCGGCGGGCGGCTGGACGGCCCTACGCTGCTCACGCTGCTGCTCTCGGCCGTCTTCGTCTTCTACCCGATCATCAAGAGCTGGCGCCAGCGCCACCCGCGTCGCTAGCCTAGCTACCCCCCCCCTTACGCACGCTCGAGGAGCGCTGCAGGTCACTGTCCCTCGGGGCAAGGCCTGCAGCGCTCCTCGCTTTTTACTAGCACGGCGCCCCTTGTGGCCTTGGGCGGGCTAAGCCTATTTGTCTGAAGGAGCTCAGCAGCCCCTCGAAGCACCTCGCACTTAGTCCTGCGGTAGGCTCGGCTAAGCCCCGCCACACGCGTCGCTTTGTCGCGTCGCTCTGAGGGATATCCCTCGGCGTGCTGACTGATACCCCTTAGCGTGCTGATGGATGTCCCTCAGACGCTTGACTGATATCCCTCAGCAGCGGGAGGTTGGGCTCGCGTTGCGCTAGGGCAGCTTCGGGCCTGCTGTCCCCCAGAGAGCGGGGAGGTGCTGTGGGGAGGCTGCATCCGCAGCTCGGAGCGGAGGGGGAGGGGCACTGGGCTGCTGTACGGCCTGCCTCGGGGGCATAGTGTGCTCGAAGTCTTGCTTTTCCCTGCCAAAATGCTTATATTTGTTAAACGTCCTCGGGCGCTCATGCAGATAAAGCGAATAGAATAGCACTAGATGACATTGGACCTCTTCTCCTTTGAGTTTTTCCTCCTCATGGGCTCGCTGCTCATCCTCGCCGGGATCCTCGCGGGCAAGGTGGGGACGCGCTTCGGCGTGCCTGCCCTCTTGCTCTTCCTCCTGACGGGTATGGCCTTCGGCAGCTCGGGGCTGGGTATTGAGTATAATGATGCAGGGCGTATGCAGGACCTCGGGATCCTCGCTCTGACGGTCATCCTCTTCACGGGGGGGCTGGAGACGAAGCTCTCCGACATACGCCCTGTCCTCGGCCCGGGGATCATGCTCTCGACGCTGGGGGTGCTGCTGACGACCTTCTGCCTTGGGGGCTTCTTCTACGGCATGGACCAGCTAGGCTGGGCGCCCGTGCACCTCTCCTTCCCCATCGCCCTGCTGCTGGCGGCGACGATGTCCAGCACGGACTCGGCCTCGGTCTTTGCGCTGCTGCGCTCACGCAGGATGCACCTCAAGGAGAACCTACGCCCCATCCTCGAGCTCGAGAGTGGGAGTAATGACCCCATGGCCTACATGCTCACCATCGCGCTGATCCAGTACATCACGGGCGGAGGCGAAGGGGCGTGGACGGACATCCTGAAGACCTTCCTCCTACAGTTCGGCGTGGGGAGCCTGCTGGGCTACGTGCTGGGGAAGCTGACGGGCTGGTTCCTCAATAAGGTGAACATCGGCAACGAGTCGCTCTATCCCATTCTGCTGCTCTGTCTGGTCTTCCTCACCTTCTCGGTCACGAGCCTGCTGCAGGGCAATGGCTACCTAGCCGTCTACATCATGGGCGTACTGGTGGGGAATAGGAAGATCGTGCACCGCAAGAGTATCTCCACCTTCTTCGACGGCATCACCTGGCTGCTGCAGATCACGCTCTTCATCACCCTGGGGCTCTTCGTCAACGCCAGCGAACTGCTGCCCATCACGGGCTTCGCGCTCCTCTCGGGCGTCTTCATGATCCTCTTCGCGCGTCCGCTGGCCGTGCACCTCTGCCTGCTCTTCTTCCCCCGCATCTCGATGAACGGGCGCCACTTCCTGGCCTGGGTAGGCCTGCGCGGCGCCGTGCCCATCATCTTCGCCACCTATCCACTGATGAGCCAGGTCGAGGGGGCGGAGACGCTCTTCAATATCGTCTTCTTCATCACCCTGCTCTCGCTGCTGATCCAGGGTACGACGCTGCCGCTGGTGGCGCGCTGGCTCAAGCTCGATGAGGAGATCAAGGAGGAGGTGAGCCTCTTCGGTGTCAAGATCCCCAAGCATACGGGGGCCCGCATGGAGGAGCGTCATGTCGATGCGCCCATGCTGGCGGGTGGCAGCCTGCTGATGGAGCTCGACCTGAGGGAGGAGGAGCTCGTCATCCTCGTGCGCCGTGGCGACCGCTATATGGTGCCTAAGGGCAAGCTGGAGCTCGCCGTAGGTGACATCCTCCTCATCGTCTCCGAGCACCACCTCTCCCGATGAAGCAGACCGCACCCGAGAGCCTCTACCGACAGATCCTCAGGCTCACCTATCCCAATATCCTCTCCAACATCACGGTGCCGCTGCTCATGATCAGCGACATCGCTATGGCTGGCCGTATGGCTGGCGGGGAGAGCATCGCTGCCGTCACGGTAGGGGCGGCGGTCACCTCCTTCGTCGTCGGGCAGTGGAGCCTGCTGCGTATGGGTACGACGGGCTTCACAGCGCAGGCGCGTGGCGCAGGCGACGTGGCGGCCCTCGGTCGGGGGCTGGCCTCGGGGAGCCTCATCGCCCTGGTGGTAGGGCTCGTGCTGGCGCTGGCGAGCCCGCTCTATGTAGCTCCCGTCGCCTCGCTCTTTGAGCGGGAGGGTGGGGCGCTGAGCCTTGCGGCCCAGGACTACCTCGGCTATGCCTTCCTCGGACTACCTGCGGCGCTGCTCCTCTATGTCTTCAACGGCTGGCTGGTGGGCATGCAGCAGATGAAGCTCGTCATGAGCGTCAGCATCGCCAGCAATGTGCTCAACATCACCTACAGCTACCTCCTAGCCTTCCCCCTCGGCCTCGGCGTCGGGGGACTGGCTCTCGGGACGGTGCTGGCGCAGTACAGCGCCCTCGTGCTGCTGGCCCTCGGAGGCTGGCGCCGCGAGCGGGAGGTGCTCAGTAGGCTACGCCTCAGCGATGCCTGGCACCCCGAGACCATCCTGCGCTACTTCCACGTAGGCAAGCACCTGATGCTGCGCACGCTGCTCCTACAGTCGGTGATGCTGAGCTTCGTCTATATCGGGGGGCGCATGGGGAGCGTGACGCTGGCGGCCAACGGCCTCTTGATGCAGCTCTTCAGCCTCTTCTCCTACTTCATGGATGGCCTAGCCTACGCCGCGGAGGCGCTGGTGGGTGAGGCCGTCGGGGCACGGGATAGGCGACGCCTCGGGGAGGTCATCCCTGCGGTCGTGCGCCTCGGCGCTGGGGTCGCGCTCTGCTTCGCCCTGCTGTATGCCCTCATTCCCGAGCCGCTGCTCGCGGCTCTGACGGACAAGGCCGATGTGCTGGCGCGTGCCGCCGAGGAGCGCCTGTGGATCGCCGTGGTGCCGCTGGCGTCCTTCCTCGCCTTCCTCGGCGATGGGATCATGGTCGGCGCCACGC
Organism: uncultured Porphyromonas sp.; assembly: GCF_938046015.1. Taxonomy (GTDB): domain Bacteria; phylum Bacteroidota; class Bacteroidia; order Bacteroidales; family Porphyromonadaceae; genus Porphyromonas. Next base: position 38,586 of record NZ_CALIXW010000004.1, read on the forward strand.
GCAGCATCGACATGAGCCGCGCCGTGCTGGTGGGCCTGGTGGGCTACGTGCTGCTCTATGCCGCGACGGCCAGCTGGCTGGGTGTGGATGCGCTGTGGCTCTCCTTCGTCAGCTATCTGGCGCTGCGCAGCGGCTGGGTGCTGCGCGCTGCCCGTAGGCTCTACGCCTAGCCTCGGCCCTCACTCGGCTGCCCCTCCTAAGTCCTTACTATAGGGCTCTCGCCCGAAGCAAAGCGCCCCCACAGATCCGTGTGATCTGTGGGGGCGCTTGCTTTGTGCTGGCCTTCGAGGAGGCTCGGGCTCTGTGGGGAGCTCTTGGGGGCGGCTAGGGACTAGCGGGGGAACTTAGACCAGCGGCGCGTGCGACGTAGGTGCTCGAAGCGCTCCTTGAGGTAGCTCACCGCACCCTCGATCATCGTGTCGTAGCCGCGGATGGCCGCCTCGCGCTCGAAGCTGAGCGTGAGGTCGGGCTTGATCCCCTGCTCTATGTCGCCTCCCTTGGCGTCGTAAGTGCGGCTGGCGGAGTAGCGTACCGACCAGCCGTTGGGCAGCTCGCTACTCATCGGCAGCCCACCGCCGCCGCCCGTAGGCTGCCCCATGATAGTCACCAGCGGCAGCCCGCTCATCCTGAGGGTGAAGTCATTGGCCGCGCTGTAGACACCTCGGTCGACGAGCAGGACGACGGGGCGCAGCCAGCGCACCCCTCGATCTACGGGGCGTAGCCGCAGCTCTACGCGCGGGGCGAAGTCATCGTGCCCGGGGCCGCGCTTGTGGCTCATATAGCCTACCACGCGCTCGGCGTCGATGAAGTGACTGGCCAGGAGGTCAGAGTTCGTTACCTGCCCGCCGCCATTATCCCGTATGTCGATGATGAGCGCACGGCAGCCGCTGAGGCGGCTCAGGGCGGCGTTGATATTGCCCTCACTGAGGCCCTGGGCGAAGCTCGAGACGCGTATGTAGCCTATGCTGTCCTGCCCGTGGTCGTGGTGCTTGAGCCAGGTGTAGCTCAGCGCCCCAGCGATGCGGTAGTCCTGCCCGAGGTAGTCCTCGATGAGGCTGCTATTGCTCCCAGCGGGGTAGTCGCTCTTCCAGCGCCAGTAGCGACCTTGGTCGAAGGGTGTGATGAGGTTGACGTGCCCGTCCTTGAGCTCGGAGAGCAGCCCCGTCAGGACGAGGAAGAGCGAGTCGCTCGACATCTGGGCGCGGAGCTGGCTGCGCCACTTCAGCCGCATATCGGCCCAGCTGGAGTCCTTGGGGAGCTTGAGGTCGAAGTAGCAGTAGTTGCGGTCGAGCGTCTCCCAGAGGACGTCGAAGTTGCGGAAGCTATTATTCGTGAAGTCCTCCTCAGTGGAGCAGGAGCCCAGCCCCGAGATGAGGAGGAAGGCCGTCACGAGGACTCCGAGGAGGCGGGATCGTCTGTGGTGTAGCGGCATGGCTAGAAGGGGCTAAGTGGGGCGTAGTCGGTCTGTGCGCGGCGTCCCGAGAGGGGCAGCAGCTGGGTGGAGACCCCGACGAGTAGACCCTGCGTGAGGCTCGAGCGCTCGAGGGCATTGACCCGGAGGCGCTGTAGGTCGAGGCGGTAGCCAAGGCTGAGGGTTATCCAGTCCAGCAGCGGCAGGTCGATGCCCGCTACGAGCTGGCTGCGTAGGGCTGGCCCAGGGCCTCGGAGGTAGAGGCGTCGCTGCCAGGAGCTGTAGTAGTAGAGCTCGTAGTAGCTCTCGCCGTACTCTTGGCTGAAGGAGAGGCTGAGGAGGTCCAGCTCACCGTACAGCCTTAGGCGGGCGGGGAAGGAGAGGCTGGGGAGGCGGTAGCTATACAGGGCCGAGAGGCCAAGCCCGAGGGAGGCCTCGATGCTCACGGGATTATTGCCATTGCGGCTGCTGTAGCGTGCGCCTCCTCTCCCGACGAGAGCAGGGCCGAGGGCGAGGCGTCCGTAGCGTCCCTCCACGAGGCGGCGTAGGTAGCTGCGGTCGTAGCTGAACTGCAGGCCCCACATACGGCCGTTGCCAGCGGGATTGGTGCTCTGACTGAGGCCGAGGCTGAGGAGGCTGTGGTCCGTCCAGCGTGGGTCTACGCTGCGCTCGGGGCGTGCCAGCAGCTCGCTGAGGCCGCCACGGCGCTGCCGCCTATAGCCGTAGCTGGCAGACTGACTGACGAAGCCGAGCTGCGTGCCCCCGTAGCGCAGTGGGCTGAGGTAGCTGTCGCGCTGGATGATCCCCCCGAGGCTGAAGGAGCGCACCTGGCTGATGGGGCTGTGGGTGACCTCGCGGGGCTCGAGGAGGATGCTCTTGGCACGGTCTGTGCTGGGGAGGCTGTCGGCCTCGAGGCAAGGCTTAGGCTCGGCGAGCGGAGTACCCGCGGCGGTGAGCGCTCCGCCTAGGAGGGCGAGCAGCAGGCTCAGGATACGTCTCGAGCCGTGGGCTAGGGCTGGGTACTTAGGCCTCATCGCTGGGCTTAGGGCTAGGGGTGAAGTCGGTCTCGGCGAAGAGCTGGGCTTCTTCGCTTGGCTCGCTCGCTTCGTCCGCGCTGCCCTCCTCGGGCTCGTCGTCGAAGCTGGGAGAGGGCTTGAGGGGCTCCAGTTCGCGCAGCTCCTCCACGAGCTGCGGCGCCAGGCGCTTGCCTCGGGCGCGGATGCTCTTGACGAGGGCGAAGTCCTCGACCTCGAGGGTGGTCAGCTTCAGCTCGCCTCCCTTCTCCTTGCGCCCGTACTCGAGGATAGGATAGTAGGTGTCGGTGAGGAGCAGCAGCTTATTGCGCGTGTCCTCGCCGACGATCTGCTCGCGCTTGGCCTCGGGCTCGATGCTGAAGCGCTTGATGTACTGCAGGCGCTGCTCTGCGTCGTAGTAGACGGCCGTCCAGATCTTCTGCGGACGGTGCTTCTCGATGCGCAGTAGGTTCTCCTCGATATGGATGCTGTCGCTGAAGTCCGTCGTGTAGCACTCCCCTGTGTCGAGGATGATGAGGATGCGGTCGTGGGCGTGGAAGGAGCCGAGGTACTCGCCCTGACCATTGTAGTTGAGGCGCAGGACGTCGCGGTCGAACCACACGTCGCGCCCCCCGAGCGTCGAGTAACCCTTGCTGAGCAGCGTCACCGAGTGCACCTCGGCCTTGGTGACAAGGAAGCCCACAGAGCTGCGGCTCTTGATCGGCAGCTCGGAGAAGTCCTTCTCGAACTGGAAGAGGCGCTGCCGTGCGTTGCGTATCTTGAGCTTGATGGATACCTTCTCCGCCTCGCCATTGGCATTGGCTGAGAAGTACAGGATACGGGAGCCCTCCTTGCCGCGGGTAAGGTCATAGCTGCGGTCACGGATCACGGAGAGCACGTTGAAGCGCTTGGCATACACCGCCCCCGCCTTGCCGTCGCGATAGACTACATTATATATGGTGCGCTCGTCGCCTCGCTGGTAGCGCGCCACGTGGATGACCTCCTCGTGCCCGTAGAACTTCTTGTCCTCGACCTTGAAGACGCTGTAGCGTCCCGAGCGGAAGAAGATGATCAGCTCATCCATCGTAGAGCAGTTGCACACGAACTCCCCATCCTTCAGCGCCGTCCCGACGAAGCCCTCCTCGCGGTTGATATACAGCTTGGCGTCCAGCTCGGCTACCTTCGCCGCCTCGATCGTAGAGAAGCTCGTGATGCGCGTCCTACGGGGGTAGGCCGCTCCGTAGCGCGCGATGAGGTGCTCATACCAGCGGATGGTGTACTCCGTCATGTGCCCCAGGTCGTACTTCAGGCGGTCGATCTCCTCCTGGAGCTGCAGCATCACAGCCTCGTGGCGGGGGAGGTTGAAGCGCAGGATACGTGCCATGCGGATCTCTAGGAGGCGCTTGAGGTCGGCCTCCGTGATGGGGCGCAGCAGCTGCTCGGCGAAGGGCTCTAGGCGCCGCGCCACATGCGCCAGCGCCAGTGCCTCGCTCTCCGCGTCTTCGAACTCCCTATCCTTATAGATACGCTCCTCGATGAAGATCCGCTCCAGCGAAGCGGCCAGGTACTGCTCCTGACGCTCGCCGAGTAGGATCTGCAGCTCCTCGGTGAAGAGCTGCTTCGTCCTATCCACGCTGTAGCGTAGGAGCTGGCTGACGCTGGTGAAGAGCGGCTTCTCGTCTGAGATGACGCAGCAGTTGGGGCTGATGCTGACCTCGCAGTCGGTGAAGGCGTAGAGCGCGTCGATGGCCTTGTCCGAGGAGACCCCCGCCGCTAGGCTCAGGCGTATGTCGGTGCCGGCGGCCGTCATGTCGTCGACGCGACGGATGCGTATCTTGCCCTTCTCTACGGCCTTGAGGATGGACTCGATGAGGGAGGTGGTCGTCTTGCCCGCAGGCAGCTCGGTGATGCTCAGCGTCTTGGCGTCGATCTTGTCGATCTTGGCCCGGGAGCGCAGACTGCCGCCGCGCTCGCCGTCGTTGTAGCGCGAGACGTCGATCAGCCCGCCCGTGGCGAAGTCGGGATAGAGCGTGAAGGGCTCGCCGCGCAGGTAGGCGCAGGCAGCCTCGGCCAGCTCGGTGAAGTTGTGCGAGAGGATCTTGGACGAGAGTCCGACGGCGATCCCCTCGGCGCCTTGGGCTAGGAGGAGGGGAAACTTGACGGGCAGTGCCACGGGCTCATCCGTCGTGCCGTCGTAGCTCTTCTTCCACTCGGTCACGCGGTCGCTAAAGGCGGCCTCGAGGGCGAAGGCGCTGAGCTTGGCCTCGATGTATCGGCCAGCGGCGGCGGAGTCCCCCGTGAGGATGTTCCCCCAGTTGCCCTGCGTGTCGATGAGGAAGCCCTTCTGCCCGAGCTGCACGAGGGCGTCCTTGATGGAGGCGTCCCCGTGCGGATGGTACTTCATCGTCTCGCCGACGATGTTGGCGACCTTGATGAGCTTGCCCCGATCCATCTCCTTCATGCTGTGCAGCAGGCGGCGCTGTACGGGCTTCAGTCCATCATCTATATGGGGTACGGCACGCTCGAGGATGACGTAGGAGGCGTAGTCGAGGAACCACGTCTGGTACATCCGCGTCAGGCTGCTGAGCTCGGGGCGTAGGCCGGGGCTCTCGGTGCCCTGGGGCGTCTCGGGGTCAAGGAGCTCCTCTGTGGGCTGTAGCTCCTCGCCGATCTCTTCGTCGTGCTGTGCTGTCATCTGTGCATCTGGCTGATCTATCATAGCTACAAAGATAAGGAAACGTCGGCAGCGTAGCGACTCCGCTAAGGCTGTGCCGCGCTTGCCCTGAGGCCTATAGCCTCCCTGGGGCCAAGCTCCCCGCCCTCCGAAGGCCTCCCCCCGCCGCCTTCCGCTCCAAGCCCTGCCTCCTTCCCTTCCAAGCCTTGCCTCGCTCCTCCCAAGCTTTTCGCCCTCCTCCCCTAATACCCACAGAGACTCCCCGTCCAGCTCAGCTGCTCCTCCCTTACATCTAAACCCTCCCTCCTCTTACGCCCAAGACCTCCCGCCCCTTATCCCTTAGCCTTCCTTAGGGATATCCCTCAGGGCGCTGACTGATATCCCTCCCGTCGCTGAGGGACGTCCGTCAGCGACTTGACTGCTATCCATCAGCGAGCTCCGCCCTAGCCCTCCCCGCCGCGAGGGTATCTATAGGGCGGCTGTCTCGCTAGGTAATTGCCTATCTTTGTGACTGTACCCGAGTAGCTAAGTGTTAACCCCCAGCGCTCGGGGCAGCATGGATTGAAGCAATGAACAGAAGATGGACAATCGAGGAGCTCAAGACCTTGGGCCAGTCTCAGGGAAATGTCCAAGATCTGTCCAAAAAAGCAGAGCCAGAGTCCAGATTTAGCAGAGGGGATTTAAGTAAATAGGCTGGAAAATAGTTAGTTGCAAATGTCCAAAAAGTGTCCAATAAGTAGGCTGGTAAT
>NZ_CALIXW010000005.1 GCF_938046015.1 uncultured Porphyromonas sp.
CGCCCCCAGCAGTCACAGCTGCTGGGGGCGAGGGCCTTTATCAGAGGTGTGAGGTAGGGGCTACTTGCGCCCGAAGAGGCGATCCGCGACCTCCCGAGCCTCGGCGATGATCTGCTCCTGCCCGGGGACGTGGCGGTGACGCATGCGGATGACGCCGTCGATGATGACGGTGTCGACGCAGCTCGAGCCCGAGGTGGCGTAGACGAGGTTGGAGGTAAGGTTATTCAGCGGCACGAGCTCGGGGACGTTGAGGTCCACGAGCGAGAGGTCGGCGAGCATCCCCTCAGCGATACGCCCCGCCTTGAGGCCGAGGATCTCGGCACCACCGACGGTCGCCGAGTGGTAGATGTCGGCAGCCTTCGTCGCCGTGGGGCTGAAGCGCCAAGCCTTCCCGAGGAGCGACGCGAGCTTCATGGCGATGACCATGTCCAGATTGTTGGACGAGGAGCAGCCATCGGTCCCGATGCCGAGCTTGATGCCACGGCGCTTCATCTCCTCGTACTTGAAGGTGTAGCCGCTGCAGAGCTTCATGTTGGAGGCGGGATTGTGTACGACGCTGACCCCGTGCTCGGCCAGCAGGTCCATCTCCTCATCGTCGACCCACACGACATGGGCGATGACGAGGTGCGGGCTGAGGATGCCGAGCTGGTGGAGGTAGCGCACAGGCGTGGTGCCGTGTAGGCGGACGCAGTCGTCGACCTCGCCCTTGGTCTCCGCTAGATGCAGGTTGATCTTGACGTCATGCTCTACGGCGAAGCGATGGCAGAACTGCAGTTGCTCGCCGCTCACCGTATAGATGGCATGTGGCCCGAGGGTGAAGGTGACGCGGTCGCTGAGCTCCTTGAAGGCCTCGTAGTACTCGTAGCTACGCTTGCGATCGAGGGCTGCACGCTCCGCTCCGCCCTGGTCGAAGAGGGTGTAGGAGAGGTGGGCTCTGAGGCCGAGCTCCTCGACGGCGCGCGCCGTCTCCATAGGGTACATGTACATGTCGAGGAAGCAGGTCGTCCCCGAGCGAAGCATCTCGAGGCAGGCGAGCTTAGCCCCTACATAGACGTCATGCTCGGTCATCTTGGCCTCCACAGGCCAAATGTAGTCCTGCAGCCACTCCATCAGCGGTAGGTCGTCTCCATAGCCGCGGAAGAGGGTCATCGCCGCATGGGTATGCGTGTTGATGAAGCCTGGGATGGCTGCCTTGTCACGACCGCTGAGGATCTCGGCACCCTCGGGGGGATCGATGTGTGGGGCGATACGCTTGATGTACTTGCCCTCGATGAGGATATCGGTGATCTGGTCCTCCAGGAGCACCTGCTTGATGAGTAGGGACATAGGCACTAGTGCTGGGGATAGATCTTGTAGAACTCGGCGACGGCCTCGATGCCCTTGTAGAAGACATCGAGCGGCATGTTTTCATTGGGCGAGTGGATAGCGTTGCTCTCCAGCCCGAAGCCCATGAGGATGGTCTTGATACCGAAGACACGTTCGAAGGCTGCGATGATGGGGATGCTCCCGCCACGGCGTACGGCCAGCGGACGCTTGCCGAAGGCTACGCCTACAGCCTCCTCAGCAGCCTTGTAGGCAGGTAGGTCGATGGGGCAGAGGTAGGCCTCACCGCCGTGCATCGGGGTGACCTCGACACGGACATACTTAGGTGCGATGCTCTTGATGTAGTCGATGAAGGCCTGGCTCACCTGGTGGTGATCCTGGTTCGCTACGAGGCGGCAGGAGACCTTGGCGTAGGCCTTGGAGGGGAGGACGGTCTTGGAGCCTTCGCCCTGGTAGCCGCCCCAGATGCCGCAGACGTCGAAGCTCGGGCGGCAGCTATTGCGCTCCAGCGTGTGGTAGCCCTTCTCGCCGAAGAGGGCGTCGACGTCGAGGAACTTCTTGTACTGTTCCTCGTCGAAGGGGATCTGGGCGATCATGGCGCGCTCCTCGTCCGTCAGGTCGACGACCGCGTCATAGAAGTGGGGGATGGTGATGCGCCCGTCGGCGTCCTGCACCTGGGCGATGAGCTTGCAGAGCTCGTTGATGGGATTGGCCACCGCGCCGCCGAAGTGACCCGAGTGCAGGTCGTGGTTGGCACCCGTCACCTCGATCTGCCAGTAGGCTAGCCCGCGTAGCCCCGTGGTGAGCGAGGGCGTCTCGGCGCTGACCATGCTGGTATCGGAGACGATGATGTTATCGGCGCGCAGCATCTCGAGGTGCTCGCGGCAGAACTGCTCGAGGTGCGTCGAGCCGATCTCCTCCTCGCCCTCGAAGAGGAACTTTACATTGCAGCGCACCAGCCCTAGCGCTAGTGCCGTCTCGAAGCCCTTGACCTGGATCATCGACTGGCCCTTGTCGTCGTCGGCGCCACGTGCCCAAATGTGGCCGTCGCGTACCTCGGGGGCGAAGGGCTCGCTCTTCCATAGCTCGAGGGGCTCGGGGGGCATGACGTCGTAGTGGGCGTAGACGAGGATGGTGGGGAGCTTGGGGTCGAGCTCGTAGTGCCCGAAGACGATGGGGTTGCCCGCCGTCTGGTAGATCTCGACGGTCTGGACGCCGAGGCTGCGGAGGTGGTCACGCCAGTGCTCGGCACAGCGCTGCATATCGCTCTTGTGCTCGCTCTTGGCGCTGACGCTGGGGATACGGATGAGGGCGAAGAGATCCTCGAGGAAGCGTGCCTGGTGCTGCTGGATGAATTCCTTGATCTGGCTCATGATACTGTTGTACTTTAGGGTAGTGATAGGGGGAGATCAGCTGATGTCGGCCTCCTCCTCGAGGGGCTGATCGCTGAAGATGATGCTGGTGGCGCCGAGGGTGATGACGTCGCCACTCTGGAGATAGACGGACTCGCGGGGGCCGAGGATCTGCCCGGAGACGAAGGTGCCCACGTGGCTATCGTCGTCGGAGAGGGCGAAGCGTAGGGCGCCCGTCTTGCCTTGGGTGACCTTGATGATGGCGTGATGCCTGTCCATGCTGGGGTCGCTCGTGATGATGGGGATATCGGTCTCGGTGTCCTTGTTGCGGCGGCCGATGCGATTGGTCCCGAGGTAGAGGGGGAAGGTCTGCTTGTAGCCGAAGCCGTTCTCCACCACCAGCAGGTGCCCCACGCTCTCACGCTCAGGGCGGGGCTGCTTACCCTCCTCCTTGGGGAGGCGTAGCTTGAGGTTGAGCTGATGCGTGCAGCTGGGGCAGACGATGGAGAAGCGCTCCTCACCTCGCTCACGCAGCTGGCGCAGGCGCTCTGCCGTCAGGACGATGGGGTTGTCACACTTGGGGCAAAAGATCTTCTTCATGCTACTTCTTTGCTGGGGCACTAAGGAGCTGGCGGTAGCGGGCGTCGTCGGCCAGGAGCTTGAGGCCCTCGGCGACGACCTTGTCCTCCGTCACGCTGCGCTCGCGGGCTCCGCGGTCGTAGTAGTAGCGGGTAAGGATGCTCGTCGTCAGCTGGCGCTCGATGGCGGCCTTGTGGTAGTCGAGGTCGTGCTTGAGGTCGGGGACGAGCAGCGTCTTGAGGCGCTCGAACTCCGCCTTGCTACGCTCGTAGTAGCCCTCGAACTTAGCTAGGTCCTCCAGTCGCTTCAGCTCCTTGCTGCTCTGACGGTCGTAGTCGAACTTCTTGTCGATCATGTACTGCGAGAAGTCGGCATAGTCCGCGGTGCTGAGACGGAACTCTAGCGGTGAGGCGATGGTCTTGTGCTGCTGCGTGTAGCGCGTGACCCAGTCGAAGGCATCATTATTATAGGTCAGGTAGAAGAGCATCGTGGGCAGGCTGTCCGCGGTGACCTTGACGTCGGGGAGGATACCCCCAGCGTCACGTACCTCACGGCCTGCACGGGTGTGGAAGACCTGTGTCAGGCTGTCGGGAGTGACCTGCTCGCCCTTGCCCTCACGTACCGAGCGGTAGTTGATACGCTGGATGCAGCGACCGCTGGGAATATAGTACTTGGCCGTCGTCAGCTTGATCGTGCCGTCGTAAGGGAGCTGCATCGTCGTCTGCACAAGCCCCTTGCCGTAGCTCTTCTGACCCATCACGACGGCGCGGTCCATATCCTGCAGGGCGCCGCTGACGATCTCGGAGGCGGAGGCAGAGCTGCCGTCGATGAGGACGACCAGCGGTAGCTCCGTGTCTAGGGGCTTGGCGGAGGTGCGGTAGGTCATCTCCTGTCGGCTGGATAGGGCACGTCCGCGGGTGGTCACGACGACCTGTCCCGCGGGGACGAAGAAGTTCACGATCTTGATCGCCTCGTCGATGAGGCCCCCGCCATTGCCGCGTAGGTCGAGGATGAGGCCCTTGAGCGCCTTGCGTCCCTTCAGGTCAAGAAGTGCACGCTTGACCTCCTCGGCAGCGGTGTTGGGGAAGCTCGTCAGGGCGATGTAGCCGTAGTCCTTACCTACGATCCCGTAGTAGGGCACGGGGTTGACCTGTACCTGCTCGCGCTTGAAGGAGAAGAGCTGGGGCTTGGGCGCTCCTGGGCGCTGCACGAGGATGGTGATCTTGCTCCCCGGGCTGCCCTTGAGGGCGGCGCTCACCAGTTCACTGGTGGAGCGGCGGAAGTCCTTGCCGTCGACCTCGAGGATGATGTCCCCTGCCTTGAGTCCTGCCCTAGCTGCGGGCATGCCCTCCATAGGGCTGTTGATGATGATGACGCTGTCGGGGCGCTGCGAGATGATGGAGCCTATGCCGCCATATTCGCCTGTGGTCATGAGGCGGAGCTTGTCGTTGTCCTCGGCGGAGTAATACTCCGTGTAGGGGTCGAGGCTCTCGAGCATGCTCGCCAGCCCGAGGCGGCTGAGCTGCTTGAGGTCGACGCTGTCGACGAAGTAGCGGTCCAGCAGCGCCATCGAGGAGCCGAGGACGTCGATCGCCTGCATGTAGTTGTACTTGTTGTCCTGCTTGGGCTGGGCTCCACGGCGCTGAGCGCTGAGGGGGAGGATGCAGGCTAGGGAGAGCAGCGCGAGGCTAGCTCTATGGAGTAGACGCATAGGTGAGAGGTCTATTAGCTGAATATAAAGGGAGGAGTAGGCTACATCAGTGCCGCTCCCCGAAGAGTGCCGAGCCGATACGTACGTGCGTGGCCCCCTCCTCTAGGGCTAGGGGGTAGTCCCCACTCATGCCCATGGATCGGATGGTGAAGCGCTCGCTGTCGACCCATCCCGAGCGGAGGAGCTGCTCGTGGAGCTCGGCCACGCGGGCAAATTCCCCCCGTACCTGGGCGCTGTCCTCGGTATTGCTGGCCATAGCCATCAGTCCGCATAGCTCGATGCCTCGGTAGTGCTCGGGCTCGTGGTGGATACGCTCGACGAGCTGCAGGAGCTCCTCGGGGCTGAAGCCGCTCTTGGTCTCCTCCTCGGCCACGTAGACCTCGAGGAGGATGGGGATACGACGGCCCACGCGCTGTCCCTGGCGGTTGATCTCCTCGAGCAGTCGCTCGGAGGTCACGCTCTCGATCATGTGGATGAAGGGGGCGAGGTACTTGACCTTATTGGTCTGCAGGGGGCCGATGAAGTGCCAGACGATGTCGGGGCAGTCGGCGGCTAGGGCCTCATGCTTGGCCACGAGCTCCTGTACGCGGCTCTCGCCGAAGAGGCGCTGCCCCAGCTCGTAGCTGAGGCGCACGTAGTCGGCGGGGTGGAACTTCGATACCGCCACCAGCTCGGCGCGCCCTGCGAGGCTTGCGCGGACTTCGCTGAGTCGTGCGGCTAGTTCGTCTTTACTTAGCATCCTTGGCTGGTGCTACATACTGGTAGACGTCCATGATCTGCGTCTCGGTGATCGAGGCGAGCTCATAGGCCGAGAGCTGCCCGTCCATCTGGGCGGTGAGCTCCTTGACGGCTCCCTGTAGGCTGTCGCTCTTGACGATCATCTGTGCGGCGGTACGCTTCTCCTTGCCGCTCTTCTCGTCGACGGTGATGAAGTTCACCTTGGCGCGGTAGTAGCGGTCGTGGTCTGGGTCCTCGCTGAGAAAGAGCTCCGCGATGCGGGCGCGGCGTATGTTCACTACCTCGAGGTCGCCGCCGCCGATGGCTGCGAAGGGTGTCACCTCCTCGATGATGCGCTTCTCTGCCTCTGTGAAGCTGAGGGCATCTACCAGGTAGCTCTCTGATACCTTAGCCGTACCTAGGTTGTCCGTCTGTCGCTCGTAGGACACCTTGCATTCAAACCAATAGTTCATCTTGGGTATGTCTTAGTCTTTGTGAGTCTATATATAATGTATGTAGCTAACGCAGCAGCTGGGGCTATTCGGCATACAGGCTAGCGATGGCCTCGGCAAAGTGCTCGTTGATGACCTTGCGGCGGATCTTGAGCGTGTTGGTTAGCTCGCCTCGCTCGAGGCTAAAGGGCTCGGTCAAGAGGACGAAGCGCTTGACCTTCTCGTACTGAGCGACTGTGCTCAGCGCCTGCTCGATGTGGGTGGTCATCAGTCGGTGCACCTCGTGATCGACCGCCAGAGCCTCGTCGCTCTGCGTCATATCGACCCCGCGGGCCTCGGCCTCGCGCCTGAGCAGCTCCCAGTTGGGGTAGATCAGTGCGCTGACGAACTTGTAGCCGTCGCCGATGATGGCTACCTGCTCGACGATGGGGTCTAGGGTAAGCATCCCCTCCAGCATCTGCGGGGCGATGTACTTACCGTTAGCCGTCTTGAAGAGGTCCTTGATGCGCTCGGTGAAGTAGAGGACGTCGCCCTCCAGGCGACCAGCGTCTCCGGTGCGGAAGTAGCCGTCCTCGGTGAAGGCCTCAGCATTGGCCTCCTCATTGTTGTAGTAGCCCTGCATCACGCTAGGCCCCTTGATGAGGATCTCGCTCGTCTCGGGGTCAATGCGTACCTGTAGTGTGGGCATAATGGTGCCGACACTCGTCGGGTCGAAGCCCACCAGCGGACAGGAGCTGACCGTGGCGGTGCTCTCCGAGAGACCGTAGCCGAGGCAGATGGGCACGCCAATCGAGCGCATGAAGCGGTAGATCTCGACCGAGAGCGCAGCGCCAGCCGTGGGGAAGAACTTGCCGCGCTGGATCCCAATCGCCTGCTTGACCTTCATGAAGAGGGTGTGGTCATAGAGTTTGAAGAGGGCTGTAAGCCACAGCGGAGGACGCTTGCCCTCGTTGACGTAGTCGAAGAAGTAGCGCTCCCCGATGCGTATCGCGTGGCGCATGATGCTGCGGATGGGGCTGGGGGACTGGTCGATCTTCTGCTGTACGCCTGCGTAGACCTTCTCCCAGAAGCGAGGTACATTGCTCATCATCGTGGGGCGCACCTCGGGCAGGGCCTCGAGGATCTTCTTGGGGTCGCTCAGTACGGCTACGCAGCAGCCCATGCTGAGGCAGAGGTAGCACCAGGCCTTCTCGAGGATGTGGTTGAGCGGGAGGAAGCACATCGAGGTGTCGCGGGGCGACATGAAGGGATACTTCAACTGGTGAGCGTACATCTGCTCGATGAAGTTGCTGTGATGTAGCAGTACGCCCTTGCTGCGCCCTGAGGTGCCCGAGGTGTAGATGATGACGGCTAGATCACTCGCCAGCGCCTGGCTGGCGGTGACGTTGGCCTTGTTCTCATAGGCCACGGCATCCCCGCGGCGAATGAACTCATCGTAGTACATGCTGGTCGTGTCGCCAGGGGCGAGGACGACCTCGGGGTCGATGATGATGAGCTGGCGCAGGACCTCGGAGCGCTGCTGTACCTCGTAGGCATTGTTGTACTGGAACTGTCCGCCGACGAACATCGTCGCTACCTGGGCATCTTCGATGACGAACTGCACCTGCTCGGGCGTGCTCGTGGCGTAGAGCGGCACCGAGACGCCGCGCATCATGAAGAGCCCCAGCTCGGCAGCGATGCCCTCGACGGTGTTCGGGGAGTAGATGCTGACCTTCTCCCCAGGCTGGAGCTGGAGCCAGGCGAAGCCCTTAGCCGCAGCGAGGCAGCGGTCGGCTACCTGCTCACCCGAGAGCTTGACCCAGCGCCCCGAGACCTTGTCGTGGTAGCGGAGCATGGGCTTATTGGGGTAGCGGAGGCGGAACTGGTGAGGGTATTCAGCGAGGTGATATTTGGGGTAGGGTGTTGTCATTGCGACGCGTTACAAGGGTGATCGTGTACCCATCACCGCTCTAGGCGGGGTACTATTACTACAAAGATACTGCGATTACTCGGATTTGCTTCGGTCTTGTTTCCGTCCTCTAGAGCGTTTTCTATACCTATTATATAGGAGCACTTCTCTCATGCTGCGGGATGTTCCTAGTGCCTTGTCTTGGTCGTGTGTCCCCCATCAGGTAGCTGCTGCTTGCTCAGGCTGTCTCTGGAGAGAGCTTCGTCTGCGTGGCAGCTGTGGGCTAAGGAGGCGTGCGCTGAAGGATATCCGTCAGCGCCTTGAGGGGCGTCTGTGAAGCGGCTGACTGATACCCGTGGAGCAGCTGAGGGATATCGGTCAGCGTGCCCCGAGCAAGGAGCGGGTGGAGTGGGGGATAGGGAGGCCTTAGCTCAGGGGCTGCTTGTGACGATTCGAGGAGACTGTTTGGAGGGGTAGGCGAGTATGTGGAGGTACCACTGAGCCAGGCGGGAGGGCGAGGCGAAGATGTGGAAGTCGCGAGGCTTAGGCTCGTGCTGTGGGTGGGCTATTGCTGCGCGCTTGTTTTTTTGTATCTTTGTGCGCTGTTTATCAAATAGTACCCCTACGAATCCGCCTACTGAGGGTGGCTGCTCTCCCGAAACGGAGAGCGCACTCGTGCGAGATCAGTGTCCAATCTGTATGATCTCGTCGCGGCTGTATGGTCATCCAAGGCTGGAGTGGGTCGTGGGTTTGTCTAACTTAATCATTATTAACAACAGAAGTAATGGACACGCTAAGTTTCAAGACTGTCTCAGCTAACAAGGCGACCGCTCAGAAGGAGTGGGTCGTAGTGGACGCTGCGGGTCAGAGCTTGGGTCGTGTATGCTCCAAGGTGGCTAAGCTCCTCCGCGGTAAGTACAAGCCCAACTTCACGCCACACGTCGACTGTGGCGACAACGTCATCATCATCAACGCCGACAAGGTCGTCCTCACGGGTAAGAAGTGGGATGATCGCGTCTACCTGAAGTTCTCGGGCTACCCTGGTGGTCAGCGCAGCTTCAGCCCCCGCTTCCTGCAGGCTAAGGGCTCCGATCGCCTCTTCCGCAAGGTCGTCAAGGGTATGCTGCCTAAGAATCGCCTCGGTGCCGCTATCCTCGACAACCTCTACGTCTACGACGGTGCAGAGCATAAGCACGAGGCTCAGCAGCCCCGCGTCATCGACATCAACACGCTCAAGTAATACTCAGGACAGATGGAAATGATCAATGCTATTGGCCGTCGCAAGGCCGCCGTCGCTCGTGTATACGTAGCAGCTGGTAGCGGTAAGATCACGATCAACAAGCGTGATATCGCTACCTACTTCCCCTCCTCTATCCTCCAGTACATCGTCCGCCAGCCTCTGTCGGTCCTCGATGTAGTAGAGAAGTACGACATCAAGATCAACCTCAAGGGTGGTGGCTTCAAGGGTCAGAGCGAAGCAGCTCGCCTGGCTATCGCTCGTGCGCTGGTCAAGATCAACGCTGAGGACAAGCCCGCACTCCGTGCCGAAGGCTTCCTGACGCGTGACTCCCGTGTCGTCGAACGTAAGAAGCCAGGTCGCCCCAAGGCACGCAAGCGCTTCCAGTTCAGCAAGCGTTAAGATCGGTCACCAGGTGTGCCGCCTAGCGTGTGCCGCCTGATCCGACTTATCTCGCGTTTAGTATCTAAACCGCCTAGAGCTACAGCCTAGCTTGCTCCCCGAGCCTGCCCCGCTGTCCTACCAGACGGTTGAAAGTAATCCAGTTACATTTATAGAACGTAAACGAAATCATGTCAAGAGTTTCCTTTGACCAACTCATCGAAGCTGGCGCACACTTCGGTCACCTGACCCGCAAGTGGAACGCAGCTATGGCTCCATACATCTTCATGGAGCGCAACGATATCCACATCATCGACCTGCACAAGACTGTTGTTAAGGTTGACGAAGCAGCAGAAATCGCCAAGGCTATGGCTAAGGGTGGCAAGAAGATCCTCTTCGTCGCTACCAAGAAGCAGCTCAAGGGCGCTGTCTCCGAGCTCGCCAAGGAAGTAGGTATGCCCTACGTCACCGAGCGCTGGCCCGGCGGTATGCTCACCAACTTCGCCACGATCCGTAAGGCCGTGAACAAGATGAGCTCCATCGATAAGATGACTGCTGATGGTACTTTTGATAACCTCTCCAAGCGTGAGAAGCTTCAGATCTCTCGCCAGCGTGCCAAGCTCGAGCTTACCCTCGGCTCCATCGCTGACATGAAGCGCCTGCCCTCTGCCCTCTTCGTCGTAGACGTCATGAAGGAGCACATCGCAGTGGCTGAAGCTAATCGTCTCGGTATCCCTGTCTTCGCTATTGTGGACACCAATAGCGATCCTAGCAATATCGACTACGTCATCCCTGCCAACGACGACTCCACGGCAGCTGTCGAGCTCATCGTCTCGGCTGTCTGTGCAGCGATCGCTGAAGGCCTGCAGGAACGCAAGGCCGAAGGTAAGGGCGAGGAAAAGGAAGAAGGCGAAGGCGCTAAGCGCATCGGCGGCGGTCGCGGTCGTGCTCGCAAGGCGGCTCCTGCTGCTAGCAGCGAGGAGGCCTAAGCCCATCCTCTCCCCTCTGACGTAGCCCCAGCTAGTCTGGGAGCGGACGCAGCATAAGATAAGAGACGAGGATAAGCCGGCAAGCTCCAGCTTGTCCTCGGATCTTATCTACCCCATAGAACTATTGTAACGTAACAACCCAATACCCATACTGCAATTATGAGTGCACTGATGGAAAGCATCAAGAAGCTCCGCGCCCTCACCGGTGCTGGCCTCTCTGATGTCAAGAAGGCGATTGAAGAAGCCGAAGGCGATCTCGAAAAGGCGATCGAGCTGATCCGCAAGCGCGGTCAGGCCATCGCTGCTAAGCGTGGTGACCACGACGCTGAGGAAGGCTGCATCCTCGCAGCTCACGAAGGCGACTACGCTGTCATGGTCGGCGTAAAGTGCGAGACCGACTTCGTAGCCAAGAACGAAGACTTCATCAAGCTCGTCTCTACGATCCTTGAGGTAGCCAAGAGCAAGAAGGGCGCGACGAAGGAAGAGATCCTCGCCACGCCGCTGGCCGACGGCCGTAGCGTGCAGGAGTACATCACCGAGCGCAGCGGTGTCTCTGGTGAGAAGATGGAGCTCGGCGTATATGAGTTCGTCCAGGGCCCCTTCACAACCTCCTACGTACACCCCGGTAACATGCTGGCTACCATCGTTGCCTTCAACGAGGCTACCGATGCACAGGTCGCTCGCGACGTAGCTATGCAGATCGCTGCTATGGCTCCCGTCGGTATCACCGAGGAGGACGTACCCGCAGAGATCAAGGAGCGTGAGCTCGCCCTTGCTCGTGAGAAGGCTATCGAGGCAGGCAAGCCCGCCAACCTCGTAGACACGATCGCTCAGGGTGCCCTGAAGAAGTACTACAAGGAGAATACGCTCCTGGATCAGCTCTTCGTTAAGGACAACAAGCTGACGATCGCTCAATACCTCCAGGCTCAGAGCAAGAGCCTGACGGTGACGTCCTTCAAGCGTGTGACCCTCAAGGCTGAATAAGCTCACCACGTCTTATAGCATAGCCCCGCAGAGCTTCGTCTTCTGCGGGGCTATTCTTTTCTCCCATCAGATTTATACGTATGCTTAAGTACCGCCTTTATTTCTTCTTCTATTACCTCTGTGGTATCTCCTATGTTCTAGCAGGAGTCAATCACTTTGTCAATCCTAACTTCTACCTCCGCATAATGCCAGACTATCTGCCTGCTCACGAAGCCTTGGTCGCACTAAGTGGTGTCGCGGAGATCCTCCTTGGGTTAGGGCTGGTGGTCAGACCCAAGAGTCAGCTTCGTGTTTGGTCGGCTTGGGGGATTGTTCTACTTCTGATCGCTGTTTATCCGGCCAATATCTACTCCTATACACATATGGCCGAGCTGGGTGATCCTCGTGCGACGATAGCCTTGATCCGCCTCCCCTTTCAGTTTGTCTTCCTTTGGTGGGCTTGGGTATATACCCGTCCTTTCCCTCAGCGTCCCGAGTAGAGCTCGATGACTGTCTTATCCCCGTCTATTTAGGTCTTCCTCCTTCATGCGGAAGATCATACGCATCGACATGGACGCCTTCTTTGCCTCGGTTGAACAGCATGACCACCCCGAGCTGCGCGGCATCCCCATCGCCGTTGAGGGAGCGGAGCCCCAGTGCTGGCGGCTGCGGGTATTCTATATATAAGGCAGAGAGCCCCTGCGACGCGCCTTATTTCGGCCTTGTGATCGGTGGGACGGATCTCCAGCGCCGAGTGCTGTGGAGCTCTGGTAATGGATAGGAATAGTGTGTGCCTCCCCTTGAGAATAGTGTAGGTGTCCCCCTGGGGGACTACGGATGACCAATGATAGCTAATGAATCATACGGATCTCCTGCTGCGCGGCTATAGCTCCGCCCCGCGGCTGTCGCTTCAGTACTTCGGCTCGCCAGCACCTAGCCTCATCGTGCCCCTAGCTTTCGAGCAGGATCGTAGCTCTCTCGAGGAGCGCCTAGGTTATCGTCTGAAGCTCTATACCATCCTACGTCAGGATGAAGTCTGCTTCACTCCTGGGGACGATGAGGACGCCTACATCGTGGTCTCGTACTATAGCGATGACTACGGGCATTGGGCCTATGTCCTCTACCCCTTCTGGCTGGGGCTGCCTAAGGAAGACGATGCGGCTGGCGCAGACGATGTGGCTGCTTCGGCTACTATCCCTAGTCCCGTAGCTGGGGCGACAGTGGCTGAGGGGCCTGCCGATGAGGGGCCTGTAGGAGTGCCACTGGAGGATGATGCGAGCTCCTTCATGGTGCCTCCCGATCCCGATAGGCTCGTCTTCGTCTACGAGGTGCTCGGGGCGATCAGCGATGAGGACCCCGAGGCGGAGCCTACCCGACCGGTCAGCGATCTAGAGAGCTACCTCTATAGCATCTTTGTCTCCCCACTGATCCCTGTCCCTGCTATTCCCCGTGAGCGGATTAGCTCGGAGGAAGAGGTGCGCGAGATCGTGGCCCAGCTGCTCCCCGAGGAGGAGCTGGTATACCCGCCCTACATAGAGCGCATCGTCGAGCGCTACGATCGCAGCGCGTGTGTACCTCGCTATGAGGTCAGCCTCAGAGGGGCACAGCTGGCTGACGCTGCCTACCTAGAGGGTGGCCATCGTCTGCTCCTTGATCTGGGCGGAGACCTCTGTGCGGAGGTCACGAAGCTCTATCAGTTGATCGGCTACCAAGCGGTACTGATCCAGCTCTCAGATGTGCCACGCTGGGGCTACCTTGGGTACTTCATCCTGCAGCAGCGTGCCTCGACTGTCGAGGCCTACCTCGCTCAGCACTATAGAGAGCTTATGCTCCTAGGGGCGGTGCGCAGCTCGGTGCGGAGCTGGGACGAGCGTATCTCGGTCTCGCAGCTACAGCTAGAGGAGCAGGCATCAGTGTCTCAGGAGTCCTTGTCCGAAGTTGTGGAGGCTGAAGCGGCAGGGCTGCCTCAGCTCGTGAAGTACCTCGTCCTCTTACTCGTGCTCCTATCCTTGATCCTACGCCTCATCTACTGGCTACGCTGGTAGCCCCTACCCATAGCCCTTTTCCCAAGCGAGTCCTCATGCGCAAGATTATACACATCGACATGGACGCCTTCTATGCCTCGGTAGAGCAGCATGATCATCCGGAGCTGCGTGGTATCCCCATCGCCGTTGGGGGAGCGGAGCATCGAGGAGTGGTCTGTGCTGCGAGCTATGAGGCTAGGAGCTTCGGCGTGCGCTCGGCGATGTCAGGGGCAGAGGCGCGCAAGCGCTGCCCGCACATCACCTTCGTACCCGTACGCTTCGAGCGTTACAAAGAGGTCTCGGCGGCCATCCATAGCATCTTCCACGACTATACCGATATCATCGAGCCCATCTCCTTAGACGAGGCCTTCCTCGATGTGACGGAGAATAAGCTCGGCATCCCCCTCGCTGTGGACATTGCCAAGGAGCTGCGGCGGCGCATCTGGGAGGAGCTGGGGCTGACGGCCTCGGCGGGCGTCTCCTATAATAAGTTCCTAGCGAAGATCGCCTCCGAGGAGCGTAAGCCCAACGGCCTCTGTACCATACACCCCGATCAGGCGCTGGAGCTCATCGAGCGGCTGCCCGTGGAGAGCTTCTGGGGCGTGGGCCGTGCGACGACGCGGCGCATGCACGAGCTGGGGATACGCACGGGGGCTGACCTCAGGGAGCGCAGCCTCCAGGAGCTGCAGCGGCATTTTGGCAAGGCTGGGCAGACCTTCTATGACTATGCGCGCGGGATAGACGAGCGCCCCGTGGAGTACGAGCGCGTACGCAAGTCCATAGGCTGCGAGCATACCTTCGAGACGAATACCGCCGAGCCGCTGGAACTGGAGCAGCGCCTCCTCGAGGTGCTGACCGACCTCAGGGGAAGGCTCAAGCGACGCTCCTTTCGAGGGCGTACACTGACGCTCAAGCTCAAGTTCGCGGACTTCTCCGTCCAGTCGCGCGCCTATTCTGCTACGCATCTCCTGGAGGAGGCGGAGCTGGAGGCCGAGGCACTCACGCTGCTGCGCGGCGTGGAGCTCTCGGGGCGCTCGGTGCGCCTCCTTGGGCTCACGGTCTCCAACCCACCCGAGGAGCTCAGGCCTGGGATGTGGGTGCAGCAGTGGCTGGACTTCGATCCCGCCTCGCTGGAGCTCAAGTTGCTCTGAGTCATCTCCAAGCCTTGGGGGCAGCCCTTAGGCACCTTTAATCCCTTTAGATGCTGGGGGACGAGGCATTTGGATAGTTCGTTTACTTTCTCTATCTTTGCAGTGCTTTAAGCGATAAGAGGCGGCGAGATAGCTCAGCTGGTTAGAGCGTCGGATTCATAATCCGAAGGTCGGGGGTTCAAGTCCCCCTCTCGCTACCACTAGGACGGCAGGCATGATCTAGAGATCATGCCTGCCGTCTTTTTGTATACTTCCCCTTGCGCTTCGGTGGCATTTGGCTTCGGGCGCAGCGGGGGCTCTATCGGCTCTGGATGAAGGGCATGGTGGGACGCTGCTGGGGGAGGGCTCGGCGGGGTGCTGCTCCTTTAGGGGGCGAAGGTGGATACTTCGTTTGTTCTTAGTACCTTTGGGTCAGTAGTACAACTAACTTTCATATTAGAGCACGCTTCCAAGAACATGAAGACAACTCCATTCACCGCTCTGCACGAAGCCCTGGGGGCTAAGATGCACGAGTTCGCAGGCTACAACATGCCTATCGAGTACAGCACGGGGATCATCGACGAGCACATGACAGTGGTCAAGGGCGTAGGTGTCTTTGACGTCTCGCACATGGGTGAGTTTTGGGTCAAGGGGCCTCAGGCGCTCCAGTTCGTCCAGGACATCACCAGCAATGACGCCTCCAAGCTCCGCGTCGGCGATATCCAGTATACCTGCTTCCCCAACGCCAGCGGAGGGATCGTCGACGATCTGCTCGTCTATCACTATGAGGAGGAGAAATACCTGCTCGTCGTCAATGCGGCCAACATCGACAAGGACTGGGCCTGGTGCCAGGCCAATAACAAGGTTGGGGCTATCCTCGAGAACAGCTCCGACAATGTCGGGCAGCTGGCTGTCCAGGGGCCTCTAGCGACCCAGGTACTGCAGCGCCTCACGGAGGTTAACCTCAGCGAGATCCCTTACTATACCTTCAAGGTCGGGGAGTTCGCTGGCTGCCCCGAGGTCATCATCTCCAACACGGGCTATACCGGTGCTGGGGGCTTCGAGCTCTACTTCTATCCCCAGTATGGCGAGCGTATCTGGAATGCGATCTTCGAGGCAGGTAAGCCCGAGGGTATCCGTCCTATCGGCCTCGGCGCACGCGACACGCTCCGCCTCGAGATGGGCTTCTGCCTCTACGGCAACGATATCACGGACACGACCTCGCCCCTAGAGGCCGGCCTCGGGTGGATCACGAAGTTCAAGGACGACAAGCACTTCCCTGGCCGCGCTCTACTGGAGCAGCAGAAGGCCGAGGGGATCACGCGTAAGCTCGTCGCCTTCCGCCTCAAGGACAAGGGCATTCCCCGCGTGCACTACGAGATTGCTGATGCCTCGGGTAAGGTCATCGGCGAGGTGACCTCAGGGACGATGTCGCCCACGCTCAAGGTCGGTATCGGCATGGGCTACGTGGCTAAGGAGCACAGCGCTCCCGGCACGGAGATCTACATCGTGGTACGTGGGCGTCAGCTCGCGGCCGAGGTCGTCAAGCCACCCATGCGTCAGGTAGACTAGCTCGCTGAGCTGATACTTAGACTACTAAGCAAACTAGGCCGAGGTGCTCGCTGCACCTCGGCCTAGCTTTTTGATAGGGCTTTGTGTTTCCTTCGGGGTTTATGGATAAGGCTTGGGAAGGGCTGCTTCGCGCTGCTGCTCGGGTGCCTTCATGAGGCCTCGCCTCCTCCTTTTCGGAGGGCCTTATAAAATGAATAGGGACTGTCTCCCGACACCCCCTATTCCAGTTAACCTTAAATCTAATACCATGAAAAACACACTGCAAAGATACAACATTTATTTATATATGCAAACTTCTGTAAAGCTTCTCAGCGCGCTCCCCCTAATTTCTGGGCGCGCTAGGAGCTAAAGGAGGGTGGTGTTCTTGTTCTTATTCGCTCTTAATTAGTGTCTTATGTGTCTATCGTGAGGCGAGGAATAGTGAGCCTCCAGAGCGAAGAGTTTTTTCGCTGAGAGGTCGAAAATCGCTCCTTGAGGCCAAGTTTGGAGCTTCCTTGTGGACTGATCGAGGCGGAGTACAGCGGCATGAACGAGTGTGCTGCGAGAAGCTAGGGGGCGTGCCTCGATGTGCTGCAGGCTAAGTTCGCTCCTTAGTCTTGCCCAGCGCTCGGCATAGCCCGCCCAGCCTGAGGGCTATCCCTCGGCGCGCTGACTGATATCCCTCAGCGGTCTGACTGATACCCCTTACGGCGCTGACTGCTATCCCTCAGAGCGCTGAGGGATAGGTCGGCGGATGGGGAGGGCTTCGGAGGAGGAAGCCGAGTGCCATAGGGTAGGGGCGCTTGCTCTTGGCCTCAGTTGGGCTGAGAGCCCCGCTATACCGAGGGTGGAGGAGGCTGCGTTTTCACCTCAGAGCCAGTCCGAAGCGCATCGTCTGGCGGCACGGATGTCGTCTATGTCGGCGAGTAGTCGTAAATTTGGAAGTTATTTAGGAACTATAGCGCCTGGCTCGAACCGGGCTAAATAGAATAGGATAAGGATAATAGACTATAGGGAGACCATAGGAATGGGACGAATCATCGCCTTAGCAAACCAAAAGGGTGGCGTAGGGAAGACTACGACAGCTATCAATCTGGCAGCCTCGCTAGCCTCGCTCGACAAGCGCGTGCTGCTGGTGGATACCGATCCGCAGGCCAACGCCTCCTCAGGGCTGGGCGTCGAGAGCCTCAAGCTCGGTAAGACGATCTACGAATGCCTCTGCGGCGGCCTCGCGGCCTCCGAGGTCATCATCCCTACCATCGTGGACGGCCTCGAGCTGCTGCCCTCGCACATCGACCTGGCGGGAGCAGACATCGAGCTGATGGAGCAGGACGAGCGCGAGCACAAGCTGCGCCGCGTCCTCGAGCCGCTCGTAGACCGCTACGACTATATCCTCATCGACTGCTCCCCTTCGCTGGGCCTCATCACCATCAATGCGCTGGTAGCGGCGGACGCCGTCCTGATCCCCGTGCAGTGCGAGTACTTCGCCCTCGAGGGTATCTCCAAGCTGCTCAATACCATACGCATCGTCCGCCAGCGCCTCAACCCGCGCCTCGAGATCGAGGGCTTCCTGATGACGATGTACGACAGCCGTACGCGCCTCAACAATCAGATCTACGAGGAGGTCAAGAGCCACTTCAAGGAGCTTGTCTTCGAGACCGTCATCCAGCGCAATGTCAAGCTCGGCGAGGCTCCGAGCCATGGGCTACCCGCCCTGCTCTACGATGCCGACAGCCGCGGCGCCGTCAATCACCTCCAGCTGGCAGTCGAGCTGATCAATAAGACTAAGAAGTAGACGCTATGGCAATGAAGACTAAGAGCGTCCTCGGGCGCGGCCTCGGCAACCTCCTCCCCGATGAGCCCATGGCCAGCCTCAGCGGGGCTGCCTCGATCCAGGAGCTGAGTATCTCGCTGATCCAGCCTAATCCCAATCAGCCTCGCCGTGAGTTCGACGAGGAGCGCCTCGAGGAGCTTGCTAGCTCGATACGTGCACTGGGCCTCGTCCAGCCCATCACGGTGCAGGAGCTCGGGGGCGGTCAGTACCAGATCATCTCGGGCGAGCGCCGCTGGCGTGCCGCCCAGCGTGCCGGCCTCGAGCGCTTGCCCGCCTACATCCGTCCCGTACGTGCCGAGGAGCTCATGGAGCTAGCGCTGGTGGAGAACATCCAGCGCGAGGACCTCAATGCCATAGAGATCGCCCTAGCGTACCAGCAGATCATCGACCTGCAGCAGCTCAAGCAGGAGGAGCTCGCCGAGCGCGTCGGGAAGAAGCGTACCACGGTGGCCAACTACCTGCGCCTGCTGCGCCTGCCCGCCGAGATCCAGCTGGGGCTCACCCAGCGCCTCATCGACATGGGGCACGCCCGTGCCCTCCTGCAGATCGAGGATACCGAGCGGCAGCTGGAGCTCTATGCCCTCATCCAGCAGGAGCAGCTGAGTGTGCGTGCTGTCGAGGAGCTCGCCCGTGCCGTCCAGCAGGGCGGTGAGGAGCTCCCCACGACTAAGCCCTCCAGCAGCCCCAAGCCTGCTGCACGTGCGGACTACAAGATCCTCGAGCAGCACCTGGCGCAGGTTTTTGCCTCGCGCGTCACCCTGCGTTGCAATGCTCAGGGCAAGGGACGCCTGACGATCCCCTTCTCCAGCGATGAGGAGCTGGAGCGTATCATGCAGCTCCTCGAGCGCGTACAGCACTAGCCCTCTGTCTATGACTGCCTCCCGCTATCGTCCCAGCCTCCTCCTCCTCGGGCTTGCTCTCCTCATGGGAACGGCTTCTGCCCGAGCTTCGGCTCCCGACAGCCTCCTCACGCTGCGCAGCTACCCCTCCTTCGCGAGTACGGGCCTTCAGAGCAGCCCGAGCTACGTCGGGGACAAAGCGCCGCGCCCCCTGCGGATCGCCCGCCTCGATAGCCTCGTGCGTACTGCTGAGGAGCCTCAGGTGCAGCTCTCACCCCAGGCGATGGCGATAGCTCCGCTTTGGCAGCCCAATTCGACCAAGGCACTCCTCTGGGCTCTGCTCCCTGGGGGCGGACAGATCTATAATCGCAAGTACTGGAAGCTCCCCATCGTCTGGGGTGCGCTGACGGCCTGCTACTACGCCATCAGCTGGAACAACCGCCAGTACCGCGACTACCATGAGGCCTATCGCGACATCATGAGCGCCGACCCTGCGACCAATACCGCTTGGCTGGCCTTCGCCCCCGCGGGTGCCAAGGCCGAGGACTACGCGCAGTACAGCTCGCTCCGCTCGACGCTCAAGCGCGGCAATGACTACTACCGCCGCTATCGAGACCTCAGCATCGTCGCTACAGTGCTGGTCTACGGCCTCTCGCTCCTCGACGCCTATGTCGATGCCGAGCTCTACACCTTCGACATCTCTCCCGACCTATCCCTGCGCCTCAGCCCAGAGATAGCCGTGCCTGCGCTACCTCGACCCGCACTACAGCTGGGGGTCAACTGTAGCCTTACCTTTTAATGACTCCCCCTATGAAGAGCCTCCTCAGGATATCCCTTCTCTCGCTTCTCCTCACGCTCTCGCCTTCCCTCTGGGCACAGCGCGACAGCATCCGTCAGCAGGGATCTCCGCTCTCGCTCTCCCTCTCCTCAGCACTGCTCGATCCCATCACGCTCCCCGCTTCGCTAGATCGCGACGTAGAGAGCCTCCTGGAGCAGTGGTATAGCGGCTATGGGCGCAAGGGTACCGCACGTAACAGCCCTGCCCTCCCTGCCTCCGTCTCCGTCCCTTACACTGCCGACAGTACCTACATCAGGATGCTGAATCGCATCCCCTCGGTGATGCGCTTCAGCTACAATCCCCTCGTGCGTGAGGCCATCGAGCTCTACCTCTACCGTCGTCGCTGCCTGCTGAGCTCCATGCTCGCCCTCTCGGATCTCTACTTCCCCGATATAGAGACAGCGCTCGACAAGTATGGTCTGCCTATGGAGCTACGCTATCTGGTCATCGTCGAGTCGGCGCTCAATCCCAAGGCCATCTCCCCTGCTGGGGCGGCTGGCCTCTGGCAGCTGATGCTCCCCACGGGCCGCGTCTACGGGCTCAACATCAATAGCCTCGTGGATGAGCGCATGGATCCCATCCGTAGCACGGAGGCCGCGAGCCGCTTCCTCAAGGACCTCTACAAGATCTACGGCGACTGGTGGCTTGTGCTGGCGGCCTATAACTGCGGCCCCGGCAACGTCAATCGTGCCATCAAGCGCTCCGGGCTCCTCAAGCCGAACTTCTGGGACATCTACCGCTTCCTCCCCGGGGAGACGCGTCGTTACATCCCGCTCTTCATCGGGGCTTACTTCGCCATGCACTACTCGCGTCACTACGGCATCCTGCCGCGCGAGCTCGGCCGTCCGCTGGCTACCGACTACTACGTGACGCCACACCGCGTGACCTTCGACCGCATCGCCGAGCTTACGGGGCTGGATCGGGAGACGATCTCCACCTTCAACCCCCAGTACCGTAGCGGCATCATCCCAGGGAACAACGCCTCGGTACGCCTACCACTGACGGCCATCCTCAAGCTCGATAGTCTCGGCGAGGCCGTCGTCTCCCCCGAGCTGCGTGTCAACCTCGAGGGTCCTGACCAGCAGACCTCCTCGCGTCGGAAGCAGAGCTCGAGCGAGGAGACGAGCCAGGAGGAAGCCGAGGTCGAGACCAGCTCCAGCCGCTCCCGAGCTAGCTCCCGAGGCGAGTCCGCCACTACGAGCCGTCAGCACAAGGTCAGCTCGGGCGAGACGCTCTCCAGCATCGCCCACCGCCACGGCCTCACGGTCGAGGAGCTCAAGAAGGCCAATAGACTTCGCTCCGACAAACTCAGCGTAGGGCAGAGCCTATCTATCCCTGGCAAGCACAGTGCTAAGGCGGCGCAGAAGCACACGTCCTCTAAGGGCAAGGCCACGAAGAGCCGTAGGCGCCGCCGCTAATGCGTCATCACTAACTCCTAAACACTATAAGTACAATGAAACAACCTACACTCGTTGTCCTCGCTGCAGGTATGGGGAGCCGCTACGGCGGTCTCAAGCAGCTCGATGGTCTAGGCCCCTCGGGCGAGACCATTATGGACTACTCCATCTACGACGCTATCCGTGCTGGCTTCGGTAAGGTCGTCTTCGTCATCCGCCACCTCTTCGAGGAGGAGTTCCGCACGAAGATCGTCTCCAAGTACGAGCACAAGATCCCCGTCGAGATCGTCTTCCAGGACCTGGACAAGCTGCCTGAGGGCTTCACTGTCCCCGAGGGGCGTGAGAAGCCCTGGGGTACCAACCACGCCGTCATGATGGCTGAGGAGGTCGTCAAGGAGCCCTTCGCGGTGATCAACGCCGATGACTTCTACGGTCGTCATGGCTTCGCTGCACTGGCGGACAAGCTCCGTAGCCTCTCTGACAGCGAGGGTAAGTACTGCATGGTTGGCTATCGTGTGGGCAATACCCTCAGCGAGAGCGGTACGGTAGCGCGTGGCGTCTGCCAGGTCGACG
This sequence comes from uncultured Porphyromonas sp., assembly GCF_938046015.1. Lineage (GTDB taxonomy): Bacteria > Bacteroidota > Bacteroidia > Bacteroidales > Porphyromonadaceae > Porphyromonas. The sequence goes on from NZ_CALIXW010000005.1 coordinate 21,779, forward strand.
ACAAGGGCTTCCTGACGGAGGTCGTAGAGCGCACGGCGATCGCTCGCGGGGAGGATGGACGCATCTTCTTCGAGGACGAGCAGGGTCAGAAGCAGTATCTCGAGGAGAACACGCCCGTGTCGATGAACATGTGGGGCTTCACTCCCGACTACTTCCGTCACTCCAACGAGCTCTTCCGCCACTTCCTCCAGGCGCTGGACACGAACCCTAAGTTCGAGTACTTCATCCCGCTGCCCGTCAACCTCCTCGTAGCTCAGGGCAAGATCTCTGTCGAGGTGCTGGATACGCCCGACCAGTGGTTCGGCGTGACCTATGCTGCTGACCGCCCCGAGGTCGTAGCCAAGATCCAGGCACTGGTCGACGCTGGAGAATACCCTACCAAGCTCTTCTAAGCGCTAGCTCCCACCCAATGATAGCGAGCGCAGTCGGTAGCTCCCGCTACTGGCTGCGCTCGTGTCTATAGCTCCTCAGCATGATGATGTCTCGCTTCCGCCAGTCCCAGGACGGCCGAGGGCTTCGCCTCCTCGCGCGCCCGCTCCTTGGCCTCCTCTTCCTCTCGGCAGCCCCGCTCCTCAAGGCGCAGAATATCCAGCTGCACTACGACCTCGGCCGTGCCCTCTACCCGACGGTGCAGCGCGAGCGTCCTATGATGACGGCTACCGTCGAGCAGCAGAGCCTCGACCGCTTCGGCGATACCTTCTACTTCGTAGACATGTCCTGGCGTGATCAGGGTGCAGTGAATGCTAACTGGAAGTTCATGCGCAACCTCCGCTTCTGGCGTCCCCCCTTCGCCCTACACCTCCGCTACGATGGGGGCCTCCGCTTCAGAGACTACGCCCCGAGCACGGAGCGGACCAAGCCCGCCTTCTCCCTCAACGATGCCTTCATGCTCGGCGGGAGCTACACCTACCTCAGCCCTACACGTCGCACGATGCTCCAGCTCATCCCCCTCTACAAGTATATCAAGGGGGCAGAGCAGCCGCACAACTTCGAGCTCTGTGGCGTCTGGCGCTTCGCCTCGGCCTCGGGGCTCTTCACGGCGACGGGCTTCTTCAGCTGGTGGCGGCAGGAGCTGACGGCTCCAGGCTGGGGAAGCACGACCTTCAGGTTCATGTCCCAGCCTCAGCTGTGGTGCAATCTCAATAAGCTCAAGGGCGTGGCACCCGACTTCAACCTCAGCGTAGGCACAGAGCTACGTGTGTCGAAGAACGTCGATGCCCCGCAATGGATCGTAGCCCCGACGCTCGGGCTCAAGTGGAGCTTCGGCCGCTAGCCCAGCCGCTCCATAGTATAAGGACAGCGCCCCCAGCATCTCGATCGGATGCTGGGGGCGCTGCTGTATCAGAGGCGCTAGGTCTGCACCCCGTGGAGGCTACTCGGCTAGAGGTCGAAGGTCGCCGAGAGGTAGAGACGGCGGGGACGCGTGGGGCCGTAGATGTAGGCCGAGGCGCGGCCAGGTCCCTTGTCGGTATCCTGCTGGTAGGAGTTCAGGAAGTTCTGTATGCCAGCGTCCAGCGTCAGCTTGACCAGCGAGGTGAGGTCTAGGGCGTAGCTGACGCGCAGATCAAGGTCCAGGAAGGGCTTGGTCGTGGTGAGCTGCGCGAAGCCTGGGGCCAGGCCACGGTGCTGCGTCCCTGTGGCGTCGGTGTAGTCGAAGGCGCCACGGCTATCGGGCTTAGCCTCGCTGGCGATCCCAGCGAAGCCCTCGTAAGGCTCGTGGGGTACCTTCATCGAGCCCGTGTAGGTACCCGAGAGGGTGAAGCTCAGGGGCTTGCTGGGGCGCAGCGTAGCGGCGAAGTAGCCGTACACATTGGGCGTACGCTCGTAGTCGCGCGTGGTGATAGTCGCCTGCGTGGGCGTCTCGTCGCTGGGCTCGAAGAGCGTCTTGTCCGCTCCGTAGCGGCTGCGCTGGAGCGTCAGCCCTGCCTGCAGGTCGAGGAGACGGCGGTACGCCAGGCGTCCCTCGAGGTTGATCCCGTAGACCTGGCTAGGGCTGCCCGCAGCGTTGATGATGGTGATGACCTTCTTGCCCGTCTTGGGGTCGAGGACGCCATCCTCGTTGTCGGCGGTGAACTTATTCTTGATGAAGGTGGCGAAGCCCTCGCCCATGAGGTTGAGCTGCCAGCTGCCGAAGGCGGTATACCAGTCGGCGGAGGCGCTGAGGCTACGGCTGCGCTCCTCGCGGAGGTCCTTGCCGAGGACGCGCTCCTTGGGCTCACCACCAGCGAGCGTCACGTGCATCTCCTCGTCGAAGAACTGCGGGGCGCGGAAGCCCTCGCTATAGGAGAGGCGTAGGCCGAGGTCCTTGGTGGGGGCGAAGCGTACGTTGGCACGCGGACTGAGGATGAGGAGCGGGTCGATGCTCTTCTTGCCCCCCTGCGTCAGATGCACGTAGTCGAGGCGGCCACCGAGGAGGAAGCTCCAGCGGTCGAGGCTGTACTCGAGCTGGTCATACTGGCTCCAGGTCCAGGTCTTCTGGTCTATGCCCTGAGCGCGGTAGCCGCTCTTGTCGTTGAGCAGCGAGTAGCTGACCTCAGCCCCAGCCGTCAGTGTCCAGGGGCGGTCGAAGTGGTGGATGTAGGTGCCGCCTGTCTGGAAGTCGAAGCCCTTGGTCTGGCCGTAGGAGGTCAGCGCCTTGAAGGCCGCGTCGTAGGCCTCCTGATAGGCCGTCTCCTCGGCGCTACCTGCAGCGCCACGAGGCAGCTCACGTAGAGGCTTGAGCAGCTGCTCGGCGTAGTCGCCGCCGCCGTAGTAGCTCTTGCGCAGCACCTGCTGCCCCGAGCCGTAGAGGCTGAAGCTATCCTTGCCCTCAGCCGTATTCTGGTCGAAGCGCAGGCTAGCGCCGTTAATGAAGTGCTGGAGGTACTCGGCGATGCGCGCCTGGAAGGGAGCTTCGTCGAGTCGGTCACCGCCGCGGCGATACTCGTGCATGGAGCGCCATTCGGCCGTGAGCTTGCTGTAGATCCCCGTCTTGTAGTAGGCACGCAGACCGAGGGCGCGCTGCTTGAGCTCGGGGATGTCGGTGAACTGATCCCCGTCGACGTCCACGAAGCCACGGCGGGCATGCTGGCCGAAGACCATGACGGCAGCGCGTCGATCCTCACTCACGAGGCTGGCGTTGTAGCTGGTCACAGGCATAGGGCTGGTATAGCGATGCCCCGACTGCTCGTAGCTCGTGATGCTCTGCTTGAGCGTGGCGGTGCTGCGCAGGGGCTCGCGGGTGATGACGTTGATGACGCCGCCTACAGCGTTCGCCCCGAAGAGTGCCGAGCCACCACCACGGATGACCTCCACACGCTCGATCATCGAAGCGGGGATCTGCTCCAGACCGTAGACGCCTGCTAGGGCGCTGAAGACAGGGCGGCTGTCGATGAGGATCTGCGAGTAGGCGCCCTCGAGGCCGTTGATACGCACCTGGTTGAAGCCGCAGTTCTGGCAGTTGTCCTCGATGCGCAGCCCGGGCTGGAAGCGCAGCCCCTGACTGAGGTTCTCGGAGTTGGTCTTGGTGAAGAGCTCCTGCGAGAGCACGGTCACGAGGCTGGGGGCATTACGCCGCATGGTCTCATGTCGGTTGGCCGAGACGACGACGCCATCGAGGTCTATGCTCTGCGCCTTGAGGTAGAGGTCGAGGTGGCGGCTGTGGCCTGCGGTGACGGAGAGACTTACCTGCTCGGAGGCGTAGCCGACGAGGCGTGCCTGGAGGGAGTAGGTGCCAGGCTTGAGCTTCGTCAGGGAGAAGGCCCCATTGGCATCGGTCGTAGTGCCGAGCGTAGTACCTGTGATGAATACTTGGACGAAAGGAAGGGCCTCGTGTGTCGAAGCGTCTACGACGGTGCCCACGATACTTCCTGTCGTCGCTGTCTGCTGTGCGCTGCCGCTCCAGTGGACTCCGAGTAGGAGTAGGGCGGCCAGCAGCACCTGCTGCATCAGCTTGTTCATTGCGTTTCGCTTGGGATCATGCCCCGCTATGCCGTGGCATGGGGGCGGTTAGTAATAATGAAGGAATGATTCTCCCGATGTGCGCCAGCGAGGGCGTGCCAGCGGGAGACCGCGGCGTAGCTTGGGCTGTCAGGGCTCGTCACTCGTAGATGGGGTGGGGAGAGTCGTTAGCTCGGCCAGAGGGCAAGCGGTAGCTTCGGTCAGTGCAAAGGTAGGCCAAAGCCTATAGCCCTGCTCTATCTGGCGATAAAATACCTATTCTTAGGGATGGCCCTCGGCTGGGGGAGAGGGAGGCTGCGATTAGGCCTTGAACCTAAGTCTATTAAGGAGCGAAGCCCACTCAGACTGCTGATGCATACCTGAGTGGGCTTCGTCGTGCGTACCCCCGAGCAGAATCGAACTGCTATCTAAAATTTAGGAAATTCTTGTTCTATCCGTTGAACTACGAGGGCCCGGTGCTCGCCTTGGACGTAGGACTCCTTTGTGGGAAGCCCCCTAGCGAGTTAGCGCAAAGATAAGGAAATTTAGCTAGAGCCCTCGTGGAGCTCTAGCACTGAGGCTTCGGCGTAGGATGTGCCAGGAGGCTGGTCTGCTCGTGGCGCCTGATGCCCTAGCTAAGGAGCGGATGGCTGACTTGCTTGTGTCCGAGCGAACTAAGCCGCGCTGGAGACCACCGAGATCAGGGGCTAGAGCGCTTCGCCAGAGGGTGTCGGCAAAGGCTAAGCGGAGGCCGAGCGAGGGGACAGCCTATACGAAGCGTCGCGAGGGATATCAGTCAGCGCCCTGACTGATATCCCTCGCGACGCTCATGGACGTCCCTCAGCGTGCCCACTGATATCCCTCAGGAGGCCTTCCGCGCGGGGACTAGAGTTGGATGACGTAGCCGAGGCGCGCGCCGAAGCGTAGCTCCGAGGACTGAGGATAGGGGGAGGTGCGCGCGCTCGACCATATATTGCCGAGCCCGTAGACGAGGCGCCCCTCCAGCTCGATGCGGTGACGGCCGCCGAGCTGCAGGCTGAGGCCAGGGCCGCCACCTAGCCCCCAGAAGAAGCGATTGGCGACGGGGAGCGCGTGGCGCGCCTTGTCCTGATCGCTCATCGCATCCTCTCCCGAGCTCGTGGAGGCCTCGGAGAGGATGTAGCCGACGAAGGGGCCTGCGTTGAGGTAGAACTTAGCGCTCCCTTGCCCTAGATAGAGGTGCGTCAGCAGTGGCACCTCCAGCGCGCTCAGCGTACGGCTGTAGCTAGTCGTAGCGGCATCGTACTTCTCCTGCCAGCCACCTTGGACATAGTTGGCCTCGAGCTGTAGGGAGGCACCGCGCTCCACATTGTAGCGGAGCAGGACGCCGCCCATCAGTCCCGAGTGCAGCCGCTGGCTGACGCTGGGGACGAAGTTGACGCGGCTCATCAGCATCCCACCATGGACACCGACGGCGAGCGACTGGTGGAAGGGGGGCTTGGCCTCCTGGGCGCTGGCCGTCGTAGCGGCGAGCCCTAGGGCGAGGAGGCTGTAGCAGAGGGTGCGTATCATCTCTGTGCGGGGCTAAGGGACAGTGCGGGGCTAGATGGCATCACGCTGGATCGTGCCCGAGGACTTGTAGGTGACCAGATAGCATCGGGTGTTGGTATAGACGCTGCGACGTGCGCCGTCCTGCTCGTCGGTGAAGGTTACCTTGGGGTAGATATCCAGCTGCAGCCCGTCCGAGGGCAGGGAGTTGAGGTGCTTGACGAAGCCCTGCCCGTAGAGCGAATAGGCGCGGATGAAGTAGCGCGCTAGGTCGTAGCCAAGGACGCTGTACTTGGGGTAGGTGTTGTCGATCTTGTGGCTGAACCAGTGATTGTACTGCGTGAGGAAGTCACGTGACTCGCTGGTCGTGGGGTCGAAGAAGAAGCTCGAGTAGATCGTCGCATTGTAGCGGCTGAGGCTACGCTGGAATCCGCCCCCGAAGGACTGCCACTGTGGGTAGCCGAAGAGGGTAAGGTTCGTCGAGCCCTGACGCTCGAGGTAGCTGATGGTAGCCTGCGCGAGGTTGCGATCTGCTGAGACGGGTACGAGGACGGCTGTCGTCCCTACGGTCGGGCTCTGCCCGCCGAGCTCGATGGTGCGATGGGGGAGACCCGCGCTGCGTAGGGCCTTGCGCAGCTCCTGTGCGAAGAGGTCCTCGCTGTCGCTGCTGCGCTTGACGAAGACGACCTCACGCCCCTTGTAGCGCTGTAGGAAGCTCGGGATGACGCGGTCGATCAGGTACTCGGGGTGCGCGTTGACGAGGACGGCCGAGTTGCCCGCCCCGAGCTCCAGCCCGTCGACGCGGCTGAAGGGGACGACATAGTAGCGGTAGCCGCCTGCGCGTGCTAGGGCACCGATCTGCTGCTCATTGACCCCGCCGAAGACGAGATCCATATCCCGTAGCTTGCCCTGGGCGATGTACCCCGAGAGTGCCTCATCGGTCGGCGTATCGAGCGTGGTCAGCTGGATGCTGACGCCCGTCTTCTTGAGCTCGTACATGCCGAGGAGGAAGCCCTCGTAGAACTCTACGTAGCGACGTCCCTTCGTCAGGGGCAGCAGCAGTGCCACGCGTACCTGCGCCTTAGCCACTTGGCTGGAGGAGATCTCTACGCTCTGAGGCTCAGGGGCAGGGCTGGGCGTGGCGGCCTGCTCGGACTGCGGGGTGGGGATGACGAGCTCCATGCCTACCTTGACATTGGAGGAGGTGACCCCAGGGTTGGCGCGTAGGAGCTGCTCCAGCTCTATGCCATAGTTCTTACTGATGCGGTAGAGCGTCTCGCCAGCGGCTACGACATGCTTGCGGCTCTCGGCCTTGGGGCTGGTGCTGCTGTGGCTCGTCGCCTCGCTCGGGATCAGGAGCTTGTCCCCGACCTTGATCTGGGTACGTGCCCAGGGGTTCAGCTCGTAGATCTTCTCTATGGGGACATTGTAGCGTCGGGAGATGCTGTAGACAGTCTCCTCGCGTACGACCTCATGCTCGCGGATGCGCTTGCTCTGTGCTAGGGCAGGGATGCTGATGAGGAGGGCTAGGGTGAGGGCTAGGACGCGGTGCGTCCGCCTAGGGTGTGGGCTCATAGCTGTGGGCTGTGCTGATTAGTCGCTGCTCGAGTCGCGGTGCCGCTGCTAGCGGCGTGGCTCGGGGCGCTTGCTATTCTTGCTGATGAAGAAGAGGATAAAGAAGAGGTTGAGGATGGCAAAGCCTCCCCCGACGAGGACGATCATGCGCTGAGCCTCCGAGAGGAAGGCCAGGGAGACGAGGCACCCGACAGCGACGAGGATGGTCAGGATGAGGACGATTTGCTTCAGCAGTTTCATAGGGCTGTGTGGCTAGAGGAAGAGGGTGGGGAGGCTGCGGGTGGGCGATGCCTCGCTTGGATGGGCTCGGCGGCCTGAGTAATACGGGCTCAGCGGTCTGAGTAATACGGGCTCAGCGGTCTGAGTAAATCGGGCTGGAGGCTAAGGTACGATGGCACTGAGGCTCGGTGCGAACTCGCCCTGCCGCAGGGGCGCCTTGCCGCAGGGCGAGGTCGTCTCTAGAGCAGGGCGAGGGGGCGATCCCAGTGCCTCGAGGCTATAGGCCGGGGGGAGGCTAAGCTGGGTGCGCAGCGAGGCAGAGGCCATCGTCAGCTAGGCGGACTAGCGCTTGAGCAGGCGGTTGAGGTCCGAGACGCGTACGTCCTGCTGCTGGGTAGAGCGCGTCGTCGTGGGGCTCGCGCTGGGGGCGGCCTTGCCCGTGTAGTACTTCAGCGCCGTGGGGAGGTACTCGTTGATGGCACGGATGCGGTTCTCGTCGCTTGGGTGCGTGCTCATCAGTTCGCTGACCTGCTGGCCGCCCTTGCTAGAGGACATCTTCTGCCAGAAGTTCACGGCGTAGCGTGGATCGTAGCCTGCGATAGCCATGAGGACGAGCCCCATCTTGTCGGCCTCATACTCCTGCTTGCGACCGAAGGGGAGCATCACACCGACCTGAGCACCGATACCGTAGGTCTGATTGATGAGTGCGCCGAGGGTGGCCGAGCGTGAGCCTACCGCAGCGCCGAGGATCTGGCCGCCTGCCTGCAGGAGCATCTGATTGCTGATGCGCTCGTTGGCGTGCTTCGCCAGCGCGTGGCTGAGCTCGTGCCCCATGACGGCTGCGAGCTCGTCGTCAGCGTGTGCGCCGTTGCCTATGAGGTTCAGTAGACCCGTGTAGACGACGATCTTGCCGCCAGGCATACAGAAGGCGTTGACCTGCTTGCTATCGACGACGTTGAACTCCCAGCTAAGTGTGGAGAGCATGTCGGTATAGCCGTTCTCCTTGAGATAGGAGTTCGTGGCCGCGGCGAGTCGACGGCCTACCTGGTTGACGCGCGCGTTGTAGCTGCTGTTTCTGCTGAGCTGGGCCTGGCTGATGAACTGGCGGTACTGCGTCGCGCTCATCGATAGGATCTCGCCGTCGGATACGAGGCTGAACTGGTTGCGCCCCGTGATGGGCACGGTGCTGCAGGCTGTGAAGAGGAAGAGGGCCGCTGCTGCAGCGCATCCTCTAGATAGGATATTCATCATTCGTACTAATGCTACTGATTGCTTAGGCTGGGCTGTGGGGCTAGGCTGAGGCCGCCGCCTAGGGGGCTAGGGCGTCGTGCCAGAGGCCTCCCGGCCTTACCTTACTTATACTCGGGGCGGTACTTACCGCCTTCTTTGTCCTCGAGGATACCGAGGTAACTGGTGTATCGAGAGGGCGCGATGCGTCCTTCCTCTAGTGCTGATAGAACGGCGCAACCTGGCTCGTGCGTATGCGAGCAGTTGCCGAAGCGGCAGTGTGCGCTCTCTGCGAAGATCTCGGGGAAGTAATGCGAGACCTCTGCCTCGTCCATTTCCAGCATACCGAAGCCCTTGATCCCCGGCGTGTCGATGAGGTAGCCGCCGCCAGCGGAGGGCAGGGGGATCATCTGGGAGAAGGTCGTGGTATGCATCCCCTTGAAGTGCGCCATAGAGATCTGCCCCGTGCGCAGCTCGGCGCCAGGGATGAGCCTATTGATGAGCGTGCTCTTGCCGACGCCTGAGTGACCGCTGAAGAGGGTTATCTTGCCCTCCAGCCTGCCTAGGAGCTCGTCGACGCCCTCACCCGTGGTGGCGGATACCGCATGGCAGGGATAGCCGATGCCGCTGTAGAGCTCGATGAGCTCCTGCATGTACTCCAGCGCCTCGGGGGTGTAGAGGTCGACCTTGTTGAAGATCAGCTCCGTCGGCACCCGATAGGCCTCCGCCGTCGCGAGGAAGCGGTCGATGAAGGTCGTGCTGGTCTCGGGGGCAGCGATGGTACAGACGAGGAAGGAAGCGTCGAGATTCGCCGCTAGGATGTGCGACTCCTTGGAGAGATTGGCCGAGCGACGGATGATGTAGTTGCGTCGTGGCAGGATGTCGCGGATGTAGTGTACCTCGTCCTGCTCGTTGAGCTCGAGCTGGACGAGGTCCCCCACTACGATGGGGTTGGTGCTGCGGAAGCCTCTAAGGCGTAGGTTCCCTTTGGCAAGGCAAAGGTACTCCTTACCGTCCTCGGCCCGTACGCCGTAGTGGCTCCCGGTATTCTTGATGACTAGTCCCGTCACTGCAGGGCCTAGATTAGACGGTCATGATTTCCTTCTCCTTGGCAGCGAAGAGCTCGTCGATCTTCTTGATATAGCGATCATGAATCTTCTGCACCTCGGCCTCGGCGTCCTTAGCTACGTCCTCGGGGGTGTTGTCCGCCTTGATGCTCTTCTTGATGGCATCGTTGGTATCGCGGCGCGCATTGCGTACGGCTACCTTGGCAGCCTCGGCATCGGCCTTGACCTGCTTGACCAGCTCGCGACGGCGGTCTTCGGTGAGGGGAGGGATGCCGAGGCGGATCAGCTCGCCATTGTTCTCAGGTGTGATACCCAGGGGCGAGTTGATGATGGCGCGCTCGATATCGCGGATGATATTCTTCTCCCAGGGGGTGATGACGATACTCTTGGCGTCGGGTACGGTCACGGTACCTACCTGTGTCAGAGGCACGAGGCTGCCGTAGTACTCGACCATGATGCCGTCGAGGATCTTGACATTGGCCTTACCAGCACGCACACGTGCCAGCGCCTCCTCGAGGTGCTCTACCGTCTTCTCCATCTGGGCGCCAGCCTGCGCCGTTAGATTCTTCAGTTCGCTCATTGATATGCTTTATAGATTTATGCTTGTCCTTATATATAATGTATCTGTCCCTAGAAGCCCACGTAGGTGCCGATGGACTCGCCGCGCAGCACCTTCAGTAGGTTGCCAGGGGTATCCATATCGAAGACGATGATGGGGAGCTTGTTCTCCATGCACATCGTCGTAGCCGTCAGGTCCATGATCTTCAGCCCGCGCTGATAGATCTCATCGTAGGTGATGCGGTCGAACTTTGTCGCTGTGGGGTCCTTCTCTGGGTCTGCCGTGTAGATCCCATCCACGCGGGTACCCTTGAGCATGACGTCGGCCTTGAGCTCGATGCCGCGCAGCGAGCTACCCGTATCGGTGGTGAAGTAGGGATTGCCCGTACCGCCCGAGAGGATGACGACCTCGCCACGCTCCAGCGCCTCCAGGACGCGGGGCTGTGCGTAGTACTCCCCGATAGGCTCCATGCGTATAGCGGTGAAGACGCGGTTCTTGACACCGAGAGCTGTCAGGGCAGAGCCTAGGGCGAGGCTATTGATGACCGTGGCGAGCATCCCCATCTGGTCGCCCTGCACGCGGTCGAAGCCCTGGGCTGCGCCGCTCAGTCCGCGGAAGATGTTGCCCCCGCCGATGACGATCGCTATCTGAATCCCCTGCTCCGAGGCCGCCTTGATGTCGCGGGCGTAGTCGCCGAGGCGATCCGTGTCGATACCATACTGCTGGGCACCCATCAGAGACTCTCCGCTGAGCTTGAGCAGCACACGCTTGAATGTATTCATACCTTGAGTATATGCTGATTATATATACAAAGTAACGACTTTTCTGCCACACTCCAAGGAGTGCACACCCACTGTGGCGGGCTGTCGTAGGGGGCTGCGGGCCTCCGACGAAGGGCTTGTCTCGGTCCTGCTCGCTTGCCTTGGGTGCAGCTCGCGTGAGCCCTTAGCCTCCTCCCGAAGTGGGCTCCACACGCTGAGGCTTAGCCCGCGCTGCGCTGAGGGATATCAGTCAGCACCCCCGAGGGATATCCCTCAGCGCGCTCAGGGACGTCCCTCAGCCTCCTGAGGGATATCCCTCAGGCCCGCTGAGCCTTACCCTCGAACGCTCTTGAGGGGTAGGGCGCGCGGCCTGGAGGGCCCTTGGGAGCTCCTTGAGACGGGGGCTGTGTGGGGCTACTTTGAGGACTTTGGCGAGGGGGTGTTTTGAAATGAAAAAATCTTTACCTTTGTCCAAGACGCAGGGAGCACAGCCTCCTGACGATACTACTGCAGACAAACGAACGTAATTCAGGATATGGATGCAAAGATTCAAGAACTGACCGAGAAGATCTACAACGAAGGGGTAGAGCGAGGACAGACGGAAGCACAGCGACTCATCGCTGAGGCCGAGACCAAAGCCAAGACCATCGAAGCCGACGCACAGGCACGTGCCGCAGCACTCATCGCAGACGCTGAGCGCCGAGCCAAGGAACTCAAGGAGAACACACAGTCCGAGCTGCGCCTCTACAGCGCCCAGCTCGTCGACAGCCTCCGCAGCAGCATCGCTGACCAGATCCAGGGCCAGGTGGCAGAGCAGAATACCAAGGCACTAGCTGTAGATCCCCAGTTCATCCAGGGCCTCGTGGCTCGTATCGTCGAGGGCTTCGACCTCAACCGCGGCGTAGAGATCGCCACGGCTGACGCCGAGGCACTGCGTAGCTACTTCGCGTCCAACGCCAAGCAGCTCCTTGAGCAAGGGGTCAGCATCCGCTCTGTCGCGGGCAAGCCCACAGACTTCACCATCTCCCCTAAGGATGGCAGCTTCAAGATCCAGTTCGGAGAGGCAGAGTTCGCCGAGCTCTTCAAGAGCTTCCTACGTCCCGAGCTGAGCAAGATGCTCTTCTAGGGCCTCACCAGCATCCTTGAGACAAGACCATGGCTAAGTACTACGGCTTAGTATCAGGGCTCCCAGTCTTGACCGCTGAGATGGCGAAGCCTCCCTATACTGCGGAGGAATTCTACCACGAACTACAGCCTGTCCTCAGCACCGCCGACCGCCAGCTCCTGGAGGCGCTGCGTGCCGAGCGGCTGCACCCTCAGCTCATCGACTGGATCAGCACCGATGCGCTAGCCCCCAGCCCCGAGGGCGCCTCTGAGGAGCCTGCTGATGAGGACTCGGCCGAGGGTTCAGCGCTCCTCACTCAGCTGCGCGCGCTCGCTCAGCGTGCCTCCGAAGGGGCACGCTTCGCAGCCCCGAAAGGGATCCCCAGCTATCTGGCACGCTTCGTCTACGAGCTCTACTACCGTCCCGCGGCCGATGACTGGCGTGCCGACAGCACCACGCCCGCCCTCATCGAGGAGCTGCGCCACGAGCGTATCGCCCTAGAGGATCGCCTCTCGCGCTACTACTATGAGTGGCTCGGGAAGAGCTCCAGCGCCTTCGTCCGTGGCTGGGCTGAGCTGAACAAGAACCTACGTAACATACTCGCGCTCTATACCTGTCGTCGCCTCGGCTGGGATCCTAAGGACTACATCGTAGGCAACGGTGAGGTCGAGGAGCTGCTGCGTACCAGCACGAGCAAGGACCTGGGGCTGGGCGATCAGTTGCCCTACCTCAAGGACGTGCTTCGCATCGCTGAGGAGCGTGATATAGCACGCCGCGAGCGTCTCATCGACCTGCTGAAGTGGCAGTGGATGGATGAGTGGACCTTCGTCCGTGTCTTCGATATAGACAATGTCCTTTGCTACTACCTGCGCCTAGAGATCCTCGGCCGCTGGGTCCAGCTAGACGCCGAGCACGGCGAGGCTACCTTCCGCGGTATCGTACACGGGCTCAAGGGCGAGAGCGCACGCGTCCTCGATGACTTCAGGCACAGCCACCGATAGGCGGCCCCCGAGAGACATCGCAATCACATCGCAACACCGAAGAATACAATCATACATAATGGCAACAAAAGGCATAGTAAAGGGCGTGGTCGGTAACCTCGTGACCATAGAGGCCGACGGTCCTGTGTCTCAGAATGAGATCTGCTACATCACCGTCGCAGGCGTAGACCTCATGAGCGAGGTCATTAAGGTACAGGGCAAGAACGCCTACGCGCAGGTCTTCGAGTCGACGCGTGGTATGCGCATCGGGGACGAAGTCCGCTTCGAGGGGCACATGCTCGAGGTGACGCTCGGCCCAGGGATGCTCTCCAAGAACTACGACGGGCTGCAGAACGACCTCGACAAGATGGAGGGCGTCTTCCTCAGCCGTGGTACCTATACCTATCCCCTAGATGAGGGCAAGCAGTGGGGCTTCTCCCCGCTGGCTCAGCCTGGGGATCGCGTGCAGGCTGGGAGCTGGCTGGGTGAGGTGACGGAGAACTACCAGTCCATCAAGGTCATGGTCCCCTTCACCTTCGAGGGTCTCTATACCGTCAAGTCCATCGCTGCGGCGGGTGACTATACCGTCAAGGAGACCATCGCCGTCCTCACCGACGAGGCAGGACAGGAGCACCAGGTGACCATGGAGCAGAAGTGGCCCGTCAAGCGCCCCATCAGCTGCTATGCCGAGAAGCCCCGCCCCCACAAGCTCCTCGAGACAGGCGTACGTATGATCGATACCATGAACCCCATCGTAGAGGGCGGTACGGGCTTCATCCCCGGTCCCTTCGGTACGGGGAAGACCGTGCTCCAGCATGCCATCAGTAAGCAGGCCGAGGCCGACATCGTCATCATCGCGGCCTGCGGGGAGCGTGCCAATGAGGTCGTGGAGGTCTTCAAGGAGTTCCCCGAGCTCAAGGATCCCAACACCGGCCGCCCCCTCATGGAGCGTACCATCATCATCGCTAATACCTCCAACATGCCTGTGGCAGCCCGTGAGGCCTCGGTCTACACCGCGATGACCATCGCCGAGTACTACCGCTCCATGGGACTCAAGGTGCTGCTGATGGCTGACTCCACCTCCCGCTGGGCGCAGGCGCTGCGTGAGATGTCGAACCGCCTCGAGGAGCTCCCTGGCCCCGACGCCTTCCCTATGGACCTCTCGGCCATCGTGGCTAACTTCTACGCCCGTGCAGGCTTCGTCCACCTCAACAATGGTGCTACGGGCTCCGTGACCTTCATCGGGACGGTATCTCCTGCAGGGGGTAACCTCAAGGAACCCGTTACGGAGAACACCAAGAAGGTAGCCCGCTGCTTCTACGCCCTCGAGCAGGAGCGTGCCGACCGCAAGCGTTACCCTGCCGTCAACCCCATCGACAGCTACTCCAAGTACCTCGAGTACCCCGAGTTCCAGGACTACATGGCCGAGCGCATCGGCTCGGGCTGGATCGCTAAGGTCGGGGAGATGAAGCAGCGCCTCATCCAGGGTAAGGAGATCTCCGAGCAGATCAACATCCTCGGTGACGACGGCGTGCCGCTGGACTACCACATTACCTTCTGGAAGAGCGAGCTCATCGACTTCGTCATCTGCCAGCAGGACGCCTTCGACGAGATCGACGCTAACTGCTCGCTCGAGCGTCAAGAGTACATGGTGGACAAGGTCATGCAGATCTGCCGTACGGACTTTGCCTTCGAGGACTTCGTCCAGGTGGGTGAGCACTTCAAGGATCTGATCAATGCCCTCAAGCAGATGAGCTATTCGGTCTTCCGCAGCGAGGACTTCGCGCGTCACGAGGCACGCGCCGACGAACTAGTCGCACAGCGCGCAAAAAACTAAGACGATTATGACAGCAAAAGCATTCCAAAAGATATACACCAAGGTCGAGAACATTACGAAGGCCACCTGTATGCTCCGCGCTACGGGCGTAGGTAATGAGGAGCTGGCTACGATCAACGGGCGCCTGGCGCAGGTTGTGCGTATCATGAACGATGAGGTCACGCTGCAGGTCTTCGGCGGGACGGAGGGCATCCCCACGGACGCCGAGGTCATCTTCCTCGGCAAGGCCCCTTCGCTGCAGGTCGGCGACCAGCTCGTTGGGCGCTTCTTCAACGCCTACGGCGAGCCCATCGATGGCGGCCCTGCCGTCTCGGGGCAGGAGGTAGAGATCGGCGGCCCTTCGGTCAACCCCGTTCGCCGCGAGCAGCCCTCCGAGCTGATCGCCACGGGGATTGCGGGCATCGACCTTAATAACACGCTCGTCACGGGGCAGAAGATCCCCTTCTTTGCTGACCCTGACCAGCCCTTCAACGAGGTGATGGCCATGGTGGCCCTCCGTGCTAAGAGCGACAAGATCATCCTCGGCGGGATGGGTATGACCAATGACGACTACCTCTTCTTTAAGAATACCTTCAGCAACGCCGGTGCCCTAGACCGCATCGTCAGCTTCATCAACACGACGGAGGACCCCTCCGTCGAGCGTCTGCTCATCCCCGACATGGCGCTCACGGCCGCCGAGTACTTCTCCGTCGTCAAGGGTGAGAAGGTCCTCGTGCTGCTGACGGACATGACGAACTACGCCGACGCCCTGGCCATCGTCTCCAACCGCATGGATCAGATCCCTTCTAAGGACTCGATGCCGGGCTCACTCTACTCTGACCTGGCGAAGATCTACGAGAAGGCGGTACAGTTCCCCGACGGAGGCTCCATTACCATCATCGCCGTGACGACCCTCTCGGGTGGGGACATCACCCACGCAGTGCCTGACAACACGGGGTACATCACTGAGGGGCAGCTCTACCTGCGCCGTGATTCTAATGTGGGTAAGGTCATCATCGACCCCTTCCGCTCACTGTCGCGCCTCAAGCAGCTCGTCATCGGCAAGAAGACCCGTGAGGACCATCCCCAGGTGATGAACGCTGCTGTGCGTCTCTTCTCGGATGCCGCTGGTGCGCAGACCAAGATGGAGAACGGCTTCGACCTCACGGACTACGACGAGCGCACGCTCTCCTTCGCGGCCGACTACTCCCGTGAGCTGCTGGCCATCGACGTCAATATCGACACGGAGCAGATGCTGGATACGGCCTGGAACCTCTTCGGCAAGTACTTCCGTCCCGCCGAGGTCAACATCAAGCAGCAGCTGGTCGATAAGTACTGGCCCAAGGCATAAGAGTTTAGTTCTAATCCTACTCACGTTACTAGAAAGGCACTCCCTAAGGGGTGCTTGGATTAGGCAGGACCAAAGACATACAGATTATGAGCTCAAGTATCTTCCTCTTTCTCTGCTCCTCATTCGTAGACGTAGCGCCTCTCTTACAACAATGGAGTCCTATCGAGTTGCAAGGGAAGCAGGTGACTTTCATCCCTACAGCGAGTATTCCCGAGTCATATAAGGAATACGTTCGATTAGGACAACAGGCCCTCGAAGGTCTTGGACTAAAGGTGCTCCCCTTAGAGGTGTCTAAGGCCTTGCCTAAAGAGATTGAAGCCGCGCTCTCGCAGGGGGATTTTATCTATGTATCAGGAGGCAATACCTTCTATCTTCTTCAGGAGCTAAAGCGCAAAGGTGCGGAGCAGCTGATTCGGGAAGAGGTTGAGAAAGGGAAACCCTATATCGGGGAATCTGCCGGCTCAGTGATATCAGCTCCTAGCATCGAGTATGTTCAGCTAATGGATGATATCTGTGCAGCTCCTGAACTAAGCTCTTTGCTTGCCTTAGGACTGATCTCTAGATACCCGGTACCTCACTATCAGAGCTATCCTTTTACTGAGGTTGCGGATAAAGTCCTTACGACATACGGGGGCAAGCTCCCCCTTGTGCCGATCACCAATGAGCAGGCTATCGTCGTCCGAGGGGGTGAGTTCACCATCCTTACCAAGGAATAATAGCTAGCCATCATACAACTTATGGCGATACGATTTCAATACAACAAGACCTCGCTACAGCAGCAGGAGAAGGCGCTGAAGATGCGCCTGCGCACCTTGCCTACCATCAAGAGCAAGGAGAGCGCCCTGAGGCAGCAGGTCAAGCAAACCAAGCGCGAGGTCGAGGAGCTAGAGGCGAAGCTGGAGCGAGAGCTGCAGGGTTACCAGGGTATGGTGAGCCTGTGGGCAGAGTTCGACCCCAGCTTGATCACCGTCGATAGGGTAGACCTGTCCATGCGCAAGGTCGCTGGCGTCATGCTGCCCGTCCTCGGGGAGATTCACTACGAGGTGCGTCCTTTCAGCATCTTCAACGCCCCGAGCTGGTTCGCCGAGGGCATCGAGCTGCTCAAGACGCTTGCCACGACGGGTATCCAGGCCGAGTTCCTCCGCCTCAAGATGGAGTACCTCGAGCACGCCCGCAAGAAGACCACGCAGAAGGTAAACCTCTTCGAGAAGGTGCAGATCCCTGGCTATCAGGATGCCATACGCAAGATCAAGCGCTTCATCGAGGATGAGGAGAGCCTGTCGAAGGCCTCGCAGAAGATCATGCGTACCAATATCGAGAAGCGTAAGCAAAAGGAGGAGGAAGAGCTATGATACAGCCAATGAGTAAATACGCCTTCCTCGTCTTCCATCGGGACTACGAGGCTGTGCTCCACCAGCTGCGTGAGCTCGGCGTGCTCCACATCCAGGAGCGCCGCGATACGCGCGAGGTCGAGGAGCTGCAGCAGATCCAGCAGGAGCGTGGCGAGGTCAAGATCCTGCTACGTCAGCTGCGACCCTTTGCCGAAGGGCAGGACCCCGAGCTGCATCCTCGCCTCAGGCAGCGCGCTGAGGGGCAGGAGCTCGTCCGCGAGCTTCACGGACTCCTCGAGCTACGTGGACAGAAGCAACAGGAGCTGGCCGCGCTACGTGCGGAGGCTGGCGAAGTAGCGCTGTGGGGAGACTTCAGCCCCGAGCGTCTCGAGCAGCTGGACACCGCGGGCTACCAGCTGGAGTTCTACAGCATGCCGCTGGCACGCTATACGGAGGACTTCGAGGCAGGGCACGACGTGCTCCCCATCGCCGAGCAGGCGGGGCGTAAGTACTTTGTCCTCCTGCGTCGTGCAGGGGACGCTGCGCCGCTGGCGGAGGCCGATCGCCTAGCCCGTCCCGCACGTAGCGTCGCTCAGGTCGAGGAGCTCATCGCACAGCGCCGTGAGGAGCTGGAGACGCTGGAGCGTAGCATCACGATCGAGACCCCCAGTCATCTGGCTGAGCTGGAGCAGTACGATAGGCTGCTGGAGAATGAGCTGAGCTTCGGCAAGGCACAGCTGCAGGCCGAGCGCCTGGCGGATGAGCGCCTGTATCTGCTGGAGGGCTTCGTCCCCACGGAGCAGGCTGCGGCCTTCGAGCAGGAGCTGGCGAAGACGGGCTGTTACTTCAAGCAAATCGACTTCGATCCCGCGACGGAGCGCGTGCCCATACAGCTCAAGAATAATAGCTTCGCCCGTAGCTTCGAGTTCATCACTCAGCTCTTCTCGCTGCCCAACTATGGAGAGATCGACCAGACGGTGCTCATCGCCCCCTTCTTCATGCTCTTCTTCGGTATGTGCTTCGGCGACGCAGGCTATGGGCTCATCCTACTGCTGGCTTCGACTTTCTTCCGACTCAGGAACAAGGGCGGTGACAATAGTCTCCTCAGCCTCGGGCAGTGGCTCGGTGGCGGTGCCTTCGTCGTAGGGCTCGTCCTCGGCTCGATCTTCGGTATGGAGCTACCCTGGGCGCGCGACAAGGACTACCTCTTCAACCAGGACAACATGATGGTCATCGCCGTGGTCATCGGCCTCATCCAGGTCTTCTTCGGTAAGCTCGTAGGGGCCTACAAGACGAGTCGACAGCAGGGCTGGCGCTATGCGCTCTCAGGCTATGCCTGGGTGCTGCTGCTCATCGGCCTAGGGCTGATCTACCTCTTGCCGAAGCTCGAGATCGCGCTGCCCCTATGGCTGCAGTATGGCCTCTACGGCATCGTCGGGCTCTCGGTACTGGTAGCCTTCCTCTACAACAGCCCAGGCAAGAACCCGCTGATCAATGTCGGCTCGGGCCTCTGGACCTCCTACAACAATGCCTCGGGGCTGCTCGGGGACGCCCTCTCCTATATCCGCCTCTTCGCCATCGGGCTGACGGGGAGTATCCTAGGGAGTGTCTTCAACCAGCTGGCTATGTCCTGCATCCCCTCGGGGGCTGATGCGAGCATCGGCGGCATCGTCATCGGCTGGGTGATGGCGCTCTTCATCCTAGCCTTTGGGCATACGATCAACTTCGGCATCGCCCTCATCGGCGCCTTTGTCCACCCGCTTCGTCTGACCTTCGTAGAGTACTACAAGAACAGCGAATTCGAGGGCGGAGGCCGTCCCTACGCGCCCCTCAAGCGTAAGTAAACAAGCAAAAGAATAATAGTACTATTAACTCAACTCAACGATTATGAATGAGATGTTGTCATTCCTCGGCCTCGCGCTGATGGTAGGCCTTACAGGTATCGGTAGTAGCATCGGCGTGACGATCTGCGGTAATGCTGCAGTCGGAGCGATGAGGAAGAACCCTGACTCACTGGGGCAGTATATCGGTCTGGCGGCGCTACCTAGCTCCCAGGGGCTGTACGGCTTCGTAGGCTTCTTCATGGCCAAGACGGCGCTGGATAAGCTCATCGCCGCAGGGGCGATCACTCCCTTCGCTGCCTGGGCTATCTTCGGCGCTGGGCTGATCCTCGGTATCGTCGGCCTCTACTCCGCGATCCGTCAGGCGCAGGTCTGTGCCAACGGGATCCAGGCCATTGGTAGCGGCGAGAACGTCTTCAGCGCTACGATGGTGATGGCCGTCTTCCCTGAGCTCTACGCCATCCTGGCCCTGCTGGTCGCTATCCTCACGGTGAACTCCCTCTAATCCAGGATAAGCCGTCTTAGGCCACAGGCCTTAGGCGCTATAAGGGGCGCATCCTCCGCTGGAGGATGCGCCCCTTGTCTTTGGCCGAAGTTGCAGTAGGGGAAAGGTGGGATCGTGAGCTAAGGGGGAGTGCCCGTGAGAGATATCAGTGGGCGCGCTGAGGGGCGTCAGTGAGGCGCCTCAGGGATAGCAGTCAGGAGGCTGAGGGATATCCCTCACGGGGGCTCGGACTTGTAGGGGGCTTCGCTGCACCCCTTGCTCACTTTGCAGGGGGACTTGGGCAAGGGGCTCACGGCCTTGGCCGTCGCTTGCCCGCGGACGGGCTGGGCGTAGGTTGTCGCTTTACCCTGCGTTTGATTGCGCTCAAAGGGGACGCACTCCTTGCCCTGGCTCTACCTTATGCTCTTGGCCTTGCTGCGGAGAGCTCGGGGGCAAGGCTATGTGCTCGGAATGCCGTATCTTAGTAGAGGCAATGCGCATGGCATCGCCCCAACAAAGGACTGCAGACAAATGAGCACAAGCAAAGTATATCAGATCCTCTGGGCAGACGATGAGATCGACCTGCTCAAGCCCCACATCCTTTTCCTGAAGAACAAGGGCTACGAGGTAACGCCCGTACTGAGTGGCAACGAAGCTATCGATGCGGTGCAGGCGGAGCACTTCGACCTCATCTTCCTCGACGAGCACATGCCTGGCCTCACAGGGCTAGACACACTGCAGCGGATCAAGGAGCTGCGCCCCTTCGTCCCCGTCATCATGGTGACCAAGAGCGAGGAGGAGGAGCTGATGAACCAGGCCATCGGCGGCAAGATCACGGACTACCTCATCAAGCCCGTCAATCCCAGCCAGCTGCTGCTCTCGCTGAAGAAGCATCTCCACCAGAGCGATATCATCAGTGAGGCTACGACGATGAACTACCGCCAGGAGTTCGCCCAGATCAGCATGCAGCTGAGCGATCGCCTTAGCCTCGATGAGTGGAAGGAGCTCTACCGCCGTCTCGTGCACTGGGAGCTGGAGCTGGAGCAGGGTGATGCGCAGATGCGCGAACTGCTAGAGATGCAGAAGGCCGAGGCGGGACGCCTCTTCAGCCGCTTCATCATGCGCCACTACGAGGGCTGGATACGCGAGCCCGAGGGGCGCCCTACGCTTAGTCCTGACCTCTTCAAGAAGCAAGTCTTCCCCCTCCTAGACGCAGGGGAGAAGGTCTTCTTCATCCTCATTGATAACTTCCGCTACGACCAGTGGGAGTCGGTCAAGTCGATGCTCAGCGAGTTCTATACCTTCGACGAGGAGCAGCTCTACCTATCCATCCTGCCGACGGCGACGCAGTATGCGCGCAATGCGATCTTCTCCGGATTGATGCCCCTAGACATCGCCAAGATGTTCCCCGAGCTATGGGTGGACGAGGAGAGCGAGGAGGGGAAGAACCTCAATGAGGAGCCCATGATCCAGACGCTGCTGCAGCGCTACCGCAAGAACTACAGCTTCTCCTATAATAAGGTCTACGAGCCGCGCTTCGGTGAGAAGCTCCTCTCGAACCTCAACAGCCTCAAGCAGTACCCGCTCAATGTCATTGTCCTGAACTTC
>NZ_CALIXW010000006.1 GCF_938046015.1 uncultured Porphyromonas sp.
ACCTCTTCCCATTCCGAACAGAGAAGTTAAGCCCAATTGTGCCGATGGTACTGCGAAAGTGGGAGAGTAGGTAGCCGCCATTTTGAGCCGAGCGGGTGTGATTGCAGAAGCGATCGCACCCGCTCTTTTTTTGTGCGCTTCCGGGAGCCCAGTGTTAGCTCACAGCACAGCAGCGCCCGCACTCCTACCCACAGCCCCGCCGCTTACCACCCACCACACCGCCCTGCTCCGCCAGCAGAACTGAAGCCAGCGGCCAGCCGTACGTCAACCGAGCTGCCAGCCGAGTACACGCCACTTACCCCCCTTGCCTAAATCAGTCAGTAGCTTAACGCGAGCTGGCCTGCTAACCTTGTCTAAGTCATTCCCCTATTCGCGGGGCACGCGTCGTCAGCTTAGTGCTAGCCTACTCGTCCGCCTTACCTAAGTACATTCTCCTCTTCGCGGGATGCGCGCCGTCAGTCTAGCGCATATCAGCCGCCACTCGACGGCTCCCCTGTCGTCAGCTGGACACGCCCACACTTTCAAAGTTTCTCTCAGCTCGCCTGCCATTCGGCTGCAGGCGAGCTGTTCGGCTTAGCATGAACTGACCTAGACTCAGCTGCACACTCTGCCTCCCCAGTCCTTGCAGGGCTCTTCTAGCTTGGGGTACAGCTGCCCTGCCTGTTGCTTGTAAGACCATTTGTTGACGCTCCGTACGGCCCTTGATCTTCGTGAAAGCTGTGGCGAAGGGAGGAGGGCGGAGCTTCCTGGCTAGGGCTCGTGCGGGGTGAGCGTTGGGGGAGAGCGGTCGGCACAGGAGCGTACTTTTTTGAATAACTTTGTGCTGTGGCTTTGTGTATAGGGGCTGCGGCATGCATTGCTTGAGAGGGGCGAGGACCGAGATGCTGCGGGAGCGGAGGACCAGATAAGTTGGAGCAGATATAATAGATGGGCTTATGTATTACGGGTATAGTTATTCGCCGATGGTGAAGATTATCACGGCGAGCTGCTTGGTCTTGCTGCTGGGGGCCTGCTACCTCTCCCCAGGCTGGGTCAGCTACCTCTTGCTGGTGCCGATGCTGCTGCCGCTGATCTACCTGCCTCGCGGCTATGAGCTGCAGGAGGATAGGATCGTGCTGCATTGCCTCCTATGGCGCAAGACCTTTCTGCTGGCGGACTACGAAGTCAGGGCCCCCGAGCAGGAGCCGCTACTGGGCGGTATTCGGCTTTTCGCTTCGGGCGGCTATCTCGGCTTTACGGGCTTTTTCTGGCTGCCGAAGCGAGGTTGCTGTAGCCTCTTCGTCGCAGATCAGCGCGGGCCTTTCCTGGAGCTGACGCACCGCACGATGCATCGCCGCTACATCATCAACGGCAGCTTAGCCGCTTAGCTCCTTGGTCGGGTCTAGGGCCGGGTAAGCTAGCCCTACAGCATCGAGGCTAAGTCAGCGGTTGCATGTCTTAGACGGAGCAAGGGTCGTCTAAGTAGAGAGCTTCGTCTCCCACTCGGGGAGGCGAAGCTCTCTGCATATAGGGGGCTGTGGCTCTTACATAGGGGGGGCGGGGCTGAGGGATATCCCTCAGTTCGTCGATGGATATCAGTCAGCGCTCTGAGGGACGTCCGTGGGGACGCTGAGGGATATCCGTGGCGAAGGCTGGAGGGAGGGGCGGAGGAAGCTGCGGCGCTGCTTCGTCGAGCTGAGCCCTAGCCTGGGAGAGCTCCCGCGGCCTTGAGGGGAGGATGGGACGAGCGATGGGGGAGGGTCGTACTCGGACAAAACGGCAGAGTCGCCCTAGGGGAGCGAGGGGCGATTTAGGGCGCTTGGCCACGTCTTTTTGCTTGCTTCGGGGCTTGTATACTGCCCGTTCCTTGTGCTGTGCGGGGCTTCTGAGGGAGGCTTGACGAAGGGTAGATTAGGGGCTTTTTGTCGCCTCTCGGACCGCCCTCGGAGGCGGTTCTGACGATTGGGCAGAGGGGCCGAAATTTGTTCTTTTTTACCTTATCTTTGCCTTTGAAATCCAGAACCACAGCGCCCCAGGGCTGGTCTAGACTAGAGCAGCAGCTGGGGTGAAGGAGGCTGCCACGGCGGCCTCATCCCTTGTACATAGACGTCGCTCCTCGTCCGCGGGGGTGCTGTATGTCTCTTTATACTAGACAGATAATAAACCACACTTATAGACAAACCATCACAGGGTACACATCATGACAGAAAGTAAACGCGCCTTGTCGGACTACATCTACCAGAGTAAGTATTCGCTCTATCGCGAGGATCTCGGCCGTAAGGAGGTCTGGGAGGAGAGTGTCGAGCGCATCCACCAGATGCACCTCACGCACCTAGGGATCCACGCTCCAGCAGCTCTGCAGGATGAGTGGTTCATGGAGCAGCTCCATGAGGCCATTGACTACTACAAGCAGAAGAAGTTCGTCGGCTCGCAGCGCAACCTCCAGTTCGGGGGTGAGCCCGTGCTCAAGTCGTCTGCCAAATCGTACAACTGTAGCTACTCGCACTGCGACCGCCTGGAGGTCTTCCGCGAGACGGAGTGGCTGCTGCTGAGCGGCTGCGGCTGCGGGCTCTCGGTCGAGCAGGCGCACGTGGACAAGCTGCCCGACCTGCTGCCCCTGGAGGAGCTGCTGGAGGAGAGCGAAGTCTTCCGCATCCCCGATAGCATCGAGGGCTGGTCGGATGCCATCCACCGCCTGATGGAGTTCTTCTTCGTCCCTGGCACGACGCGCCCTGTCTTTGACTATACGGATATCCGCCCCAAGGGCTCCAAGATCGCTGGGCGCTTCCTCGCCCCCGGGCCTGATGGCCTGCGTATTGCGCTGGATAATATCCGCAAGCTCCTGCGTGAGGCCGTCACGGCGGGTCAGCGTCGCCTCTCGGCGCTGCAGTGTACCGACATCATCGCGCACCTGGCGGACTCCGTCCTCTCGGGTGGGGTACGTCGCTCGGCGCTGATGATCCTCTTCAGCCCTGAGGATGAGGAGATGGTGAACTGTAAGCACGGCGACTGGTTCTCGACCAATCCCCAGCGCGCGCGCTTCAATATGTCGGCGGCTCTGGACCGCGGCCAGGTAGCGCGCGAGGTCTATGAGCGTCTCTTCGAGGCCATGCGCACGAGTGGCGACCCAGGGCTCTACTGGCGTGATGAGTTCGGCATCGGCTGCAACCCCTGCTGTGAGATCGGCTTCCGCCCCGTGGACCAGTACGGCAATACGGGCTGGCAGGTGTGCAACCTCGTGTCCATCAATGGGATGTGCTGCACGACGGAGGAGGAGTTCTACAAGATCTGCCGCTGTGCCTCTACGCTGGCTACGGTGCAGGCTACCTACATGGACTTTGCCTACCTCAGCCCCGCCACGCGCAATATCATCGAGGCCGATCCACTGATCGGGGTCTCTATCGGGGGGATCATGAATAATCCCCAGGTGCTGACCAATCCTAATATCCTCTCGGTCGGTGCTATGCAGGTGCGCCAGCAGAATGCCAAGGTCGCCCGCATCCTCGGCATCAACCCCGCCACGCGTACGACCTGCGTCAAGCCCGACGGTACGGTGAGCCTGCTGCTCGGGATGACCTCGGGTATCCACGGCGCCTACGCCAAGCGCTACTTGCGCAGCGTCGAGGCCAACATCGAGGAGCCCAACCTCAAGGCCTATGAGGAGGCCAACCCCAAGGCCGTGCAGCCCAATATCTTCAAGCCCACGACGGATAAGAAGATCTTCTTCCCCATCGAGGAGTCGGAGGAGACGCTGCTGCGCTCCGAGCTGGCTGGCCTCAAGCTGCTGGAGTACGTCAAGCTCGTCCAGCAGAGCTGGGTCATCCCCGGGATGACGGATATGAGCTCGCCCATCAAGAACAACGTGTCCAACACGGTCGACGTCCCCAACGACCAGTGGGATGTCGTCCGCGACTGGGTGTGGGAGAATCAGGACTACATCGCAGGCGTGACCTTCCTCTCCTCCTACGGGGATATGGACCTGCCGCAGGCGCCTATGTGCCGCGTGGCGACGCCTGAGGAGATCCTGCGTGAGTACGGGGTCGGCAGCATGTTCGCCTCCGGGCTGGTGGTTGAGGCTATCGAGGTCTTCGGCGACCTGTGGAAGGCCTGTGAGTCGGCGCAGGGTCGTGGCGAGCAGCTCTTCGTCTCCGATCAGGCGCTCGCGGACTACCTGCAGAAGAATGATCTGGACGAGGCGACGATCACTGAGGAGGAGCGCAAGCACATCCTCGCGACGCTCAATGCTAAGCTCAACGATAAGGTGGAGAACCTCGCGGCCAAGCGCGATATCGTACGTCGTATCATTAAGTTCGCGGGCAACTACTGCCGCGGCGATGTGTACAAGGCGGTGAACCTGCTGAAGAGCGTCAACAACCTCCACCTCTTCGAGGTGCTGAAGAAGACCTACAAGCCCGTAGACTGGAAGATGGTGGACTTCGGCGGCAAGCGCTATGCCAATGCTGATGAGCAGGCCTCTCAGGCCTGCGTCGGCGGTGCCTGCGAGATCAACTAAGCGGGCTAGCGCCCCCCGCTAGCCCGCTCGGCTAAAAGCACAGCGCCCCTGCATCCGCGATGGATGCAGGGGCGCTGCTGCGTTGTGGGGGGAGGAGAGTGAGCGCGCTAGCTGCGCTCGTGCTTCCTGCTATAGCGTGGCCGCGAGGCTCACTGCGGGCGCTGGAGGGAGGGCGAGGAGGCGCTGGCAGCGCTCGTAGAGCTGGTGTCGGAGCTCGGGGAGGGGGAGGCCTAGGGCGCTAGCTGCCTCAGTGTAGATGTCCTCAATCGGGAGGGGGGCTTCGTCCGTCTCGAGGAAGGCGGCATCCGCCCTATGGGCTAGGGCTAGGCTCTCGGGATGGTAGTAGCGGCCGAAGCTGAGGTAGAGTCCTTGGTCTAGGAGCTGGGCCGCCTCCGTCGCCTTGCCTCTGAAGCCGTGGATGACCCAAGGCATGTGGGGACGAAGCTCGCGCCGTAGGGCGAGGAGCTCGGCCGTACCCTTGACCAGATGGAGGATGAGGGGCAGCTGAAGGCGCTCCGAGAGCTCGATTTCCCCACGGAGGAGCTGCTGCTGACGGCTGTAGTCCGTGCCGCAGCGCTTGTCGAGACCTGCTTCGCCGAGGGCAAGGAAGGGGCTTTGGCCGAGGGCTTGCTCGAGCTGTAGTAGCGCGTCTTCGCCGAGCGTATCAATATACCAGGGGTGTATCCCGAGGCTGTAGGCGCTGTGGGGAGGTGCTGCGGGAGGAAGTCCTTCGCTGAGGCTACGGCTGATCAGTTGCCAGGCCTCCGCGCTGGGTGCTGCCTCGTGGTGGGTATGCAGGTCGATGAAGGGAGCCTCCATAGAGAGGGGAGGATGTGCGGGAGGTATTAGGGTACGGGATCGTAGCCGCTGCCGCCCCAGGGATGGCAGCGAAGGATACGCCGTAGGGCGAGGTAGAGCCCGTAGATGGGGCCGTGCCGACGTATGGCCTCCAGCGCATAGGTCGAGCAGGAGGGCGTGAAGCGGCAGGAGGGCGGTGTGAGGGGGGAGATAGCGCCCTTGTAGAAGAGGATGGGCAGCGTCAGCAGGAGGATGGCGAGGCGACGCAGTCCGCTGAGGAGGAGCTGCGGGAGCTGCCTAAGGCGTGTGCTACTCATGAGACGCGGGGGCTGCTGGATGCGGGTCCTCGCTGAGGCGCTCGAGGACGCGTGTCAGCGCCTTCTCCATGCCGCGGGAGACCTCGGCATAGCTGGGGAGCGTCTTCGCCACCGAGAGGAAGCCGAGGTGTACCCTGAGGCCGTGGCGCTGTGCCTGCTCTGTGATGGGATGCTTCTGTACGCGGTAGCTCTCGCGGATGAGGCGCTTGATGCGGTTGCGCTTATTGGCGCGCTTGAAGTACTTCTTGGCCACCACGACGAGGATAGCAGCCCCAGGACGCTCGCCCTCGAGGGCAGGCCGGATGTGCAGGACGACACGCAGCGGGTAGGCGATGAAGGCTGAGCCCGAAGCAAAAAGGGCGTCTACATCTCGCTTGAGATGCAGACGCTCTTCCTTGGATAGCGTATTGCGAAGGACTAGGCTAGGGCTGTCCACGGCAGGAGGGGGCTTACTTATTGACCTGACCGAGGTACTGATCGAGTACCATGGCCATGGAGGGCGCCCCTGGCGTAGGTGCTGCCAGGTCGAGGCGTAGCCCAGCCTGCTCTACAGCGGCGGTCGTCGCGGGGCCGAAGGCGGCCAGCACGGTCTTGCCCTGCTCGAAGTCCGGGAGGTTGTGTAGGAGGGAGGTCACCCCTGCGGGGCTGAAGAAGATGATCATGTCATAGCGCTCGGCCTTCTCCTCGGGGCTGAACTCGGCGCTGACGGTGCGGTACATGACGGCCTTGCTGTACTGGAGCTTCTTGGCCTCCAGCAGCTCGATGAGGTCGGCCTTGTGGTCCTCGGCCACGGGGAGGAAGTAGTGCTCCTTGGCGTGCTTGTGCATCAGGGCCACCAGCTCGGTCTGTCCACCAGCCTCGGGATAGAAGACCTTGCGCTTGCGGTAGACGATGAACTTCTGGAGGTAGTGGGCTACCTGCTCGTTGATGCAGAAGTACTTCATGTCCTCCGATAGGCTGACGCGTAGCTCCTCAGCGAGCTTGAAGAAGTGCTCCATCGCGATGCGCGAGGTGAAGACGATGGCCGTATGATCGAGGATATTCACCTTCTGGTCGCGGAACTCACGGCTGGATACCGACTCGACGACGATGAAGGGGCGGAAGGTAGCCTCGGCATCATGGCGCGCTGCGATGTCGAAGTAAGGGGACTTCCCTGACTCGGGCTTGGGCTGAGAGATTAGGATCTTCTTGATGCTCATGAATACATACCTAGATAGCGCCCGAGGCCTAGCAAGTAGAGGAAGGGCGCTAATTCGTGGGCGCAAAGGTACAAAAAAAGGAGCACATAGCCAGCCGAAGACGCGGCTAACCTACGGATAAGCTGGAGGATACCTAGCCCTTGTATGACGAGGAGCAGGCCTAGCGTGAGCTGCAAGAGGAGCGGTGCGGGGAGGGGGCTTAGGCAAAGCAGTCCCAGCGGTGCCAAACACAGCGCACGCAGCCAGTCGAGGAAGAAGTAATCCTGCCTCAGTGCCTCGCCTACGAGCCCTCCGAAGAAGAGGTAGCGCCAAAGCCAGAAGAGCCGAGAGCGTAGGTAGAGGAAGGCATAGCAGCCGAGGCTGGCGCCCCCGACAAAGAGCAGCATCCCTTGGTAGTCCTGCTTGCCTGCTGGGAGCGCGCCCATCAGTCCCATCAACCGTAGCGACAAGAAGCCTATCCCTAGACTATTGACGAGGTAGACGAGGAAGCGGAAAAGGTTGATCGGGGCGAAGCGGGCGATATAGCCCATGCCCGTATCACGTCCACGGCTGCGGAGGCTATGCACGGCTACGCCGAGTAGCCCAGGTGTATAGAGCCACAGGACGAGCGTCAGCAGCCAGAGGAGGCCGACGCCTAGGTAGCTTAGGTTGGTGAAGGCCTCGTATCGGAAGAGGGTCATGTCGTCGCAGGTGTCGGGATGAGGTCTAGCGCTGGGGCTGAGGGGAGAGGAGCGCTGCGGGGATAGGCTCGGTATAGCTGATGAGGTAGCCCGCGAGCTGGAGGTAATGCAGCTCGAGCTCTAGGGTAGAGTAGCGGAGGCTGAGGAGCCCCTCGGCTGGGTCGCAGCGCTCGAGGACGAAGCTGAGGAGGGAGCCGCTCGGTGGGTTCACCGCCTTGTAGGCTGCTTCCTTCGCCGTCCAGAGGAGGCGGAGGGCGGTGGCTCGGGGAAAGCCCTCGGCCTTCAGCTGCGCGAGCTCGCCCTCACGGACGAAGCGGGGCAGGACGCGCTCGAGCTCGGCGCGCTCCTCCTCGATGTCTATACCTATGTGGAGGGGGGAGGATTGGGGGACAAGGAGCAGGGCGACGGCGCTCGCACTGTGGCTGAGGCTCAGCGTCCAGTCGGGCTCCTTGGGGAGGTAGGGGGCTCCGTGCGGGTGGTGCGCTAGGGGGCTTGCCTTCCCGAGGGCGTAGTGCAGTGCCTGTCTCGTGGCCTCCTGCTCCAGCGCCCGACGCTCGCGGCGGTCAGCAGCTGGGGCAAAGCGGCAGAGGACAAGGCGTGCGCCCTCTAGGGCACAGGGGAGCTGCTGTAGCTCTAGAGCCATGATGCTAGCTGGGGCTGCTCGTCGGGGCAGGTGGTGGCGTGAGCTTGACCTCGGTGATGCGGAACTTCTCCAGCCCCGTCACCTCCATGCGCCAGCCTTCACTTGTCACGACATCGCCCTTGCGGGGCAGGTCTTGCTTCAGCTCGAGGACGAGTCCGCCGAGGGTGTCTACTTGGTCCTCGCTCTTGCCGAAGGTACCCGAGGGGAGGTTGAGCGCGCGCAGGACGTCCGTCAGCGGGGTGCCGCCCTCGAAGAGGTAGCTGCCGTCGGCGAGCCGCTTGTAGGGTAGCTCCTCCTCGTCGTACTCGTCCGAGATCTCCCCGACGATCTCCTCCAGCAGGTCCTCCATGGTCACGATACCACTCGTGCCGCCGTACTCGTCGACGACGACAGCGATGTGCTTCTTGCTGCTGCGGAAGGCCTCGAGGAGGTCATCCAGAGGCTTGTTCTCGGGAATGAAGTAGGCCTCACGGATGAGCCCACGCCAGTCGAAGTCGGCAGGCTTATCCTTGTGCGGCAGCAGGTCCTTGATGTAGAGGATGCCTCGGATATTGTCCTCCGAGTCCTCGTAGATAGGAATACGAGAGTAGCCGCACTCGATGGCGAAGGCCAGCACGCGGGCAAAGTCCCAGCTGATGTCGATGTCGCACATATCCACGCGCGGCACCATGATCTCGGAGGCTGTCTTGTGATGGAAGTTGATGATCTCCTCGAAGAGCTCCTTCTCCTCGGGCTCGTGTCCCTCCAGCAGGTCCACGGCCTGGGAGAGCTCATCGACCGAGAGGTCGTACTTCTTGGGCTGCATGCGGCTGGTCACAAGGCTCGTGGAGCGCATCAGCAGCGTGGCGAAGGGGCGCAGGGCGTGGCTGATGAGGCGCATCTTACCCGCAGAGAAGCGGCTGAAGGCCAGTGGTCGTGCCTGCGCGTAGACCTTGGGGATGATCTCCCCGAAGAGCAGCAGCAGCAGCGTCAGGATGACCGTCTGCACGAGGAAGCCCAGCAGTGGGCTCGTCCCGAAGTCGAAGATCTGGCTAAAGGCGTAGCCCGTCAGGATGACGATGGCTACGTTGACGAGGTTGTTCCCGATGAGGATGGTCGCCAGCAGGCGCTCCGAGTCCTTCAGCAGCTCCAGCAGTGCCGAGTCGGCAGGGTGCTCCTCTTCCTTGATCTCGTCGATGTCACTCGGCGAGAGGGAGAAGAAGGCCACCTCGCTAGAGGACATGAAGCCCGAGATGATGAGTAGTAGCCCACTGAGGGCTAGGGTGGTCCACGCCGAGAGGGCTATGCTCGGTCGGATGATCTGTGCTAATTCTTCCAATGTGAATGGGGTAACGAATGGGCTGCCTAGTGTGCACCCTCGAGGCGGCGTACCGTCTGGTACTGTGCCTCGAGCTCGGCAGCGGCGGTCTCCAGCTGCGTCTCGAGCTGGCGGATCTGTACGGAGAACTCGCGGCGCTGCGTGCTATCCTCGGCGCTCGCGCTCCAGCTGCGGCGTAGCTCCTCCAGCTGCTTGCGGCGCTCGGCCAGGCGCTGGCCGGCCTCCAGAGCAGCCTTGTAGCGCTTCATCGCCTCGGGCGAACGGAAGTCGGACCAGTGGCGGTAGATGCGATCGCCCTGCACGACGAAGAGGAGTTCGCCGCTCGCCTTTTGACTTGGACGGCTGGGGCTAGCGACAGCTGCCCTGTCCTTGCTGATAGGGAGGCCCGATAGCGAGGCGCGGGCGAAGTCGAACTCCTCTCCTGCTGTCTCCTCCCTTGGCTCGGCCTTGGTCTGCCCCGAGAGGAAGCTCGGCTTCGACGCAAAGCGGTAGATGTGCACGGAGTCGGGGCCGCAGAAGCGGTCGCTGACGAGTGTCCCCCAGCCTTCGCTCTCGTGCCAGGAGAGGAGGTAGTCGTTGTAGGGCGAGTTGTAGGGCATACCCAGGAGCGTAGGCTCGAGGAAGGCGCCGCCTCCGTCTCTGAGGCGAGAGATGTAGAGATCATAGCCACCGATGCCCTTCGTCCCTTCGCGGCCGAAGAGTAGCGTCGTGCCGTCCTCTAGGAGGATGGGGCAGACGAGCGGCTGCTCCTGATCGAGCGCTCGGGTGCTCAGCGGCTGGGGCTCCCATGCGCCTCCGACCTTGGAGAGCCATACGAGGCTCTGCCCCGAGGGGAGTAGCTGGTTGCGCTCCAGGGCGTCGCGGTAGCTGACGCTGGGCATCTGTGCCTCACCAGGCAGGGGCTCCTGCATTGGCTGGAGCCCAGGCTCGTAGGCCGCGAGGTGCTTCAGCCAGTCCGCCTTGGGGACGACGATGCTGTCTAGGAGCACTTGGCTATCCGCTCGGTCGCTCATGACGGCTGCACGATTGATCTGCCCGTGGAGCTCGCGGTACACAGCCATCGTCTCGTCGTCGAAGCGCTTGCCCTTAGCCGCTACCATCGCCTCGGCGATCTGGTCCATGGCCTCATTGATGCGGTAGGCTCGGTAGAGCTGGCGTGCATCCTCAAGGTGGGCTTGGGGTGTCTTGGCTGTGACCTGAGGCTTGGCCTTGGTCTTTGTGGGTTTCTTCGGCGTGCCCGCGGAGAGGGGTAGTGCTACAATGAGCGTCGCGAGGGCGAGATAGGGGCGGAGGAGGGTCATAATGAGAGTACGGGGTAGTAGCGTGGAGGCTAGAAGACGAACTGGGTACGCAGCTGCAGGCTGTGTACCTGGAGGCCATCATAGGCTGCGCCGACACGGGTGATCTTGCCCCCATCGCTTGCCGAGGCGTTCATCTGGCTGTAGCTGTAGCTGAGTCCGAGGAGGACGCTGGGGGAGGGGAACCAGTTGAGCGCTACGAGCGCATCCGTACTTGCCCCGCCCGTGCGGGCATTGAGGTAGCTGAGGCGTGCCATCAGCTCGAGGTTGCCCCCAGGGCTGACTTCGTCGGCGACGTTGTTGAAGACTGAGGCTGCCTTGAGGTACTTACGCTGCGTGCCGCGGAGCATGTAGCTACCCTCGATGTAGCCGCCGTAGTGGTTGCTGTAGCTGTGGGGACTTACGAAGAGTCCGCTTTGGAGCTTCTCGGGATCGGTGGCCGTCGGGTCGTAGCCTACGCGGGTGTAGAGCCCTTCGCCGAGGAGGTAGACCTTGGGGGTACGCAGAGCTGCCTCCAGCCCGAGGATCTCGTAGCGCTGCACCCCCGTCAGCGTCCTGAGGATGAAGCTGCGACCGTCGACATCCGAGCTAGGGGCCGCACGTAGGGTGAAGCTCCCGAGGGGATTCTGGCTGCGGTCACCAGCGCGCACGGTCCCAGCGATACCTAGATGGATGAGGCGGTCGGGCTCGGGACTAGGGAGCCAGACGGCGCGTGCTGAGATGCCGTAGCCCTCGCTGTAGTGGTTGGGGCTGGCATTGATGCTCTCGATGCCGCCAGCGGCAAGCGCTGCAGAGAGCCAGTAGTTACGCCCCCATTGACGCCAGTGGATGGACCAGTGGCGCGAGCTCTGTGCCAGGGGGGCGACGGCGGGCGCGAGGTTCACCGATCGGTGACGCGTGGCAGTATTGATCCCTATGCTGATGGGGTCGAAGATGTAGCCTACAGTGATGTTGGCCTGAGGCGCATAGCTGTAGCGGACGAAGAGATCGCAGAGCGTGACGCGGGCCCGAACAAAGTCCAGGTCGAAGCGCCCTGACCAGCGGTCGAGCTCTACAACTGCTGCGATGCGCGCTTGGCTGACTTGGCTCGCAGGTGACATACGGAAGGGAGCTCCCGAGTAACGCAGGTCGCTACTTCCAGGGACGAAGTAGGTAGCCGCATCGAAGGTAAGGCGCCCATCGATATTCAGGCTGAAGGACTTGTCCTTGTCAGCCTGCTTGGCCTGTCCTGTCTGTGCGCTGAGCCGCTGCAGGGGAAGGAGTGTGAGGAGACCCACCAGGAGTAGGCTTAGTCCTCTAGAGTCTGATAGCTTCATATCCGTAGTGTATTAGTTTGTTACAAAGATAGGATATTTGCTCGTCTCGCTTGCCTGTGCCCGAGCCTTCATGCTTGGGCTGCCGCTCCTAGGGCGTATGTGGAGTCCTCCTTAGCACCTGTACTCCCTCGCGCGCGTACATTATATATAGGATATATAGGGCATATATAGGGCTTGGGGAGCTAGGGTGGGGGTGCCTGTGAGGGCAGGAGCTTGCCTGCATGCGCTACGCTGTGTCCTTCTATCGTAGGGTGCTTCTACTTTTGCTCCTGCCTCTAGGGAGTGGCCTCTTGAGGATGATGCAGCCTTGGGTGAGCTGTAAATCAACACTTTTTTGTAATTTTGCTGGCTCTATGCGGGACCAAAGCCCCCGCACTTTGTGACGAAACTAATCAGCTTGCATAATGATCAAACGTATTGCCCTATGGGGCGCGCTCTGCCTACTGGGAATTAGCTTTAAGGCCGAGGCGCAGAACTATGCCATAGGTACCAACCTCCCCT
Source organism: uncultured Porphyromonas sp. (assembly GCF_938046015.1). GTDB lineage: Bacteria > Bacteroidota > Bacteroidia > Bacteroidales > Porphyromonadaceae > Porphyromonas. Next base: position 12,563 of record NZ_CALIXW010000006.1, read on the forward strand.
ATTGGCTCACGGGGACCATCAATCTCCAGCCTTCTATGGCGCTGACGCAGAAGGTCACGCTCGAGCTCGGAATACAGGCCAAGCCCATTGACTTTAAGTTTCCGCTGCCTACGGGGCTTATGGATACCTTCTACTCCGATAATTCGTTGAGTGCTGATGAGCGCTTCAAGTTTCACAATGTGTACCATACGCAGCATGCCTTCATCCAGCCTGGAATCCGTTACTGGGCGCAGGGAGCGTACAACCGGAGCTTCTTCGTCGGGCTCAATCTCATAGCTGGCTACTACAAGTTCGGTACCTATACGGGGAATCCTACTTACTCCAAGGGGTATCTCTTCGGAGGGGGGATGTCCCTGGGCTATGCCTATGAGCTCTCCCCGCGCTGGAATATTGAAGGTGAACTGGGCGGCTCCTTCGTCCAGGCACTCTATGATCGCTACAACAGGAAGGGCGTCCTTGAGGCAGCGGATCAGCAGCGCTCACTCATGATCCCCACCCGTGTTAGTCTTAGTCTAGTGTATATTCTATGAAATCAAGCTTGCGTTTAACGACCTCACTTACGGGCCTGGCAGCGCTCCTCTTCCTCGGTGCCTGCTCCAAGCCCCTTACCCACAAACTTTATTATCAGACGGGCCGTCCCCAGGCGCTACTCCCCACCGACAAGGAGGAGCAGGCTGGTCGTGCGGGGCAGCTCTCTGAGATCGTCACCTATCAGCAGCGCATCGATACGCTGCGCAAGAAGTCTAGCAGCGAGACCGCTGCTCCCAAGAAGGATGACGGCGTCAAGACCATTTCCCTGCAGGGCGTGACCATTACCGCTGAGCGCCCCAAGGTCAAGATCTCTACCCTGCGCAAGGGGATGATCAACCTGACCTTCCTCGTCAAGGTGCCCGCTGCCTTTATGGATGATCGCTATCAGGTCGTGCTAAGCCCCACCCTCAACGCGGGCGATACGACCTATAAGCTCCCCCCAATGGTCCTCAAGGGCAAGCTCTTCGCTGCCGCACAGCAGAAGGAGCTCGATAAGGTCAAGGCCTTCGACGAGAGTATCGTCGATAGCGCGAAGTACGATAGCGCTTACTTCAAGCCCGCCAAGTACCGCCGCTTCATGCACCGTCTGCAGGGCAGCTACTACAAGGCCAACCAGCGCGAGATCAAGAGCTTCCTCAGCTATGATCGCTGGCGTAGCATCACCGAGCAGCGCTACCTCCGTAGCAACGCTCAGTCCAAGGGTGCCTACGACACGCGCTACCACGATGCCAGCCTCCGTATGCTGCGCAATGCCTACAATGCTTACCTCGCAGGCCGCGACAGTGCCGCCGTCCACACGCGCTTCAACGAGTACTATACCCCCGAGCGCGAGGCGAAGATCCTCGGGCTCAAGGAACGCTCCATCCAGCCCTGGAATACGCCCCGCCGCTACCGCAGCTTCGTAGAGC
>NZ_CALIXW010000007.1 GCF_938046015.1 uncultured Porphyromonas sp.
CCTCGCTGCACTACCGCAGCGAGGGGGCGCTCCCCTTTTTCCCTTTCCTCCTTCTCCTTTTCTCCCTTCCCTCTCCACTCACCCTTCGTTCTCCTCGCTCCAGCGAGCTCTCCTCTCGCTATCTAAGTCGTTATCCCTTGGCTCTCCCTTATGAGGCGCAGTACTTCTTGTTTGCCCTTCGCTTGGCCATCAGTGCGCTCGGCGGAGGCACGGGCGGCGAGATCACCAGCGGCACCGTCCTCCGTCACATCTTCGCCCACTGCTGCATTGGTAAGTCTGGGGCAGCCGTTCAGCGGCGGAGAGACGTGCTAGCGAGAGGAGCGAGAGGATAGATAGTCGTACTCACGCTGATACCGTTCGCGTCTGGTGAGGTCCTTTGGTGAGGGGGAGGACAAGCGCGAAAGGTCCATATTGTGACGTAGGTCATGCAGCTTAACGGCTCTCGCTAGAGGATGCTCACCTATGGCCCGAATGTACGAGGCCCTATCGGGGGAATTATGATGATTGAGTAGGTGCAGAGCTGTGGCCAATTCCTCCCGGTCTTCTTTGCCTAATCGCTGTTGCGCCTCCTCCTCAAGTAAAGACAGGGTCTCCTCTACTGTGTGGGGCGTATCTTCACTGGCGTCATGAAGATAGCCCACCACGTGCTCTTGCCACGTCCTTCCCATAGAGGCAACCGTAGAGAGATGCCCCTCGAAGTAGTCCAGCCCAGCCTTATCGACCTGACCCTTATGCAAGCGCCTAGCTAGCGCTGCTGCTGATGTTATCCAAATGTTCTTCTCCATAGATCAACTTTTCTTAGGAAGCACCGCGATGAATGATGAGCAGGAGGCCTTAGGGATGACACCCAAGACTATTGCTTTTCTAGCGACAAAGGGTATCCCACTCATGTTGTAGGGCACCGAGTACTTGGGAGTAAAGCCAAGTATCTCCTGCTCGAGCTCGCTCAGAGGGCGCTATTGAGATTAGTTACCTATTCCTTGGGGATGTCCTAGGCTTAATGTGCGATGCTTATTCGTCGAGCCCCAGGGGAATTAACTTATCCTCTTGTCAGTGCTAGCAAATATAGGAATAGAAATCTATTACCTCCCCCGAGAAGGGATGTAGCCCCCAATCTACACCAGCGTTACACCCGAATAGCCAAACTTCTGGTCTTTACCTTGTATTATGCTCATCGACCAGTAGGAGCCAGCTAACAAGTAGCAGCGAAAAGGGGAAGACGCTCACCGCGAGCGTCTTCCCCTTTTCTTGGAGCCTTCTTCCTTAGCTGCATAAATGCCACCTATCCTAAAGGCTAGGCTCGTTAATACTGCATCTCTGCTACCCCTCTGAATCCCCATACACCGAAACCAGGATACGTACATGTCGAAGCGAAGCTAGCAAGGCAGCGCGAGACAAGCCCTGCGCCAATAAGCCCCGCACAGCAAGGGAAGGCCTCCGAGGGGTATCAGTCAGTGCGCTGAGTGCCGTCAGTCAGAGGCGTGAGGGATAGCAGTCAGCGAGCTGATGGATGCCCCTCGCGGAGCTGGAGCAAGGCAGTCAGGTCGCGGCGCGGCTGTTTACCCTTCGCTGTACTGCCTTTCTTCCTTTACTGAGCGACTTGGGGGAGCTTCGCAGCGTATACAGATCCTTGTTCGAGGTCATAGGTAAAGGTCGTTACCTTGCCTAGCACTGTGGTGCCCTTGGGTGAGGGGCGAGGGGCTCAAAGCTAGAGTACTCATACTTGTGACAAGTAGTCACACCACAGATGAGAACTAGAAGTCAAGAGATTTGATTACCTTCGAGACGTACATTCAACTTAATAGCTACTTATTCAAGACATAACTATGAAGCAACTCAAAGTACTAGAAAGCGACCTCGTAAATGAATGGTGCATGCCAGATGGGAGTCCTCTAGACGATAGCGATAGACAGCTGTTAGAACGCTTTATCGACAAGTACTATCGTGCTAAGTCTAAAGTAACAGTCTATCGAGGGACCTTTGATGTCAGTAGGTACGGTGTAGACTTAGATAATATCGGGCCATTATCTGATATGCTGTTCATGCTGGGGGAAAAGGCCAATCGCTACGCACGGGATAATGACTGGAAGTTTGATATAAACGATGTTAGCGACAACGTCTTCGCGGAGCTCTTCGACCGCTTACACGAGATTTTTACATCCTCAGCCGAGCCAGAAAGATATACCTCTAGAAAGGAATTCCTTAAGGAGAACCCAGGAATTAAAGGGTTCTTCGAGGCTCCTGGCAATAAAGATAAGTTTCTCAAGAAGATCAAGGGCTTAGCGTGTAGGGCAGATGTAAAAGACTATTACGTCGCACTGCTGCATGCCTTTGACGCAGGTAGGCAATTTCCTGCGTGCTATATGATCTCGACGAGCAAAAAGTATGAACAAGCTCTAAGCTTTCTTAGGGGGAAGACTAAGAAAGATGAAGGCATCCTTATCATTAGTTGGGTCCCAAGCTCAGAGCAGGATCGCTTCTTGAAATACCAAGATCTGAATGAATGCAACAAGCAGATCGAAAGCCTGGACTTACCTGTATACAAGTCTTCTCCCTTTCCCGAGGAAGACGAGATATGTATCAAGGCAATCATTCCTCCTCAGTATATACTTGGCTATATTCACACAGAGAAGAAGGCCTTTATCCCCAATCCTAACTTAATTGAGATGGTGAGAACATTATACCACCACCTTGATAGGAAATTAAGCAGAGCAGAAAGAGAAGATACGCCTAGAGGGAAAAAAGAAAGAGACCCCATAAGTGCTATAATCACTGAGGGTATACCCATTGATCAATCTGCCTTTATGAAGAGATTCGAGGAGGCAAAGTTCACAGGATATGCCTATATAGAAGGAGAGGGAAAATACAAGGAAGTTAAACGAGATCATAAATAAGCTACCCCTAAGTTCAAGACGTTTAGGGTATGCTTGCCTACCGTGCGAGCTTTGCCCTTGACGGGAGATAAGTAGCGCGGCGAGCAGCTAGGGCAAGCAGGACAGAGAAAGGCGTAGCGCCTCGTCCCCAGGTGGGGGCGAGGCGCTACGCCTTTTTGGGAGGCTCCCGCTGAGGGAGCGAGGGGAGGGCTAGAAGATGTACTTCAGACCGACCTGAGCACGCCAGCGAGAGTTGATGTCGCTGTAGCTCCAGGGCTGCTTAGTAGCGTGGTTGAACTCGTAGCTCCCGTCACGCAGCACGGTGATCGGCGTGATGCTGCTGTAGTTCACATAGGGCTCCATACCCCAGCCGCGGTTCAGCAGGTTCGTCAGGTTGATGACGTCGGCGTTGAGCTGCAGCGTGTGACGGCGGCCGCCTACGTTGACGAAGAAGTCCTGAGCGAAGTGCAGGTCTACCTTGTGGATGAAGGGAGCGACGAAGGCATTACGAGGTGCGATGCGACCTACGTACTGAGCGATGTCGGGATTCTCCTTGAGGAAGGTAGCGTAGTCCATCGCAGAGCGCGAGCTGGAGGCCATCGTCGAGGGCAGGTAGGCTAGGTCGTTGCTCGTACCATCGCCGTTGATGTCGCCATTGTAGAGGATAGAGTAGCGAGGACCCGACTGGCCGTTGTAGATGAGGCCGATCGTGGTGGCGAAGTGCTTGGCGTACTCGACGCGGTAGTTGAGCTGGGCGATCAGGCGGTGGCGAAGGTCGAAGCTGGAGTAGCTGACTTCGTCGGCGTTGATATCGTTCGAGTAGTTGAACTTCCAGTTCGACTCAGCCTGGCTGGAGAGCCCGTCATTGCCGACGACAGCCGCACCGTAGGTATAGGCTACCGAGGCATCGAGGCCGTGACCGAAGTCCTTGCTCAGCGTGGCGGTGAAGTTATAGGTGTAGCCCTTATTCGAGTTCTCCATCATGATGACGGAGGAATAGAGCTTGTCTTCGCGACGTGTATAGGTGGGACGCACCTGGCCAGGAGCGTGGGTGATCGCCTTGTCTGGGCTGAGGGCGAGGTTGCGGTAGCGGATGTTGTTCAGGTTCTTGGTGAACATCCCCTCGATCGACGCCTTGACACCCCAGGGAAGGTTAGCCTCGAAGGCGAGGTTGGTACGCCATACCTGAGGGTAGGTGAAGTTCTTCGCCACGAGGTCTACCTCAGTGGAGCCAGGGACGAAGTTAGCGTTGCTCTGGGCGCTACGTGGGTCAGCGCTGAAGCGGACAGAGCCGAGCGTCTTGTTGTTGCCCGCGTAGAGCGAAGTGCGCTCGACCTCGATGCCCGAGTTGGAGAAGCTATTGGAGATCCATACGAAGGGCACGCGACCGGTGAAGACACCCGTACCCCCGCGGATCGTGTAGCGGCGGTCCTCATCTACCGAGTAGCGGAAGCCGAAGCGGGGAGAGAAGAGGGGCTTGATGCTGGGGAGGTAGTGGTTGGTCACGTCGTACTCGCGAGCGATGTCGCCACTATTGAACTTCTTGTTCTCCGTAGGACGGTCGAGGAAGAAGGGAGCATCGACACGCAGACCGTAGGTCAGGCGCAGCTGGTCGTTGACCTTCCAGTCGTCCTGTGCATAGAGGCTGACCTGGCCAGCGTGGAACTGAGGCGACCAGAGGGGAGTACCCGTCACAGCGGTGTTGACGCGGGAGAGGTTGTAGGTCGAGGGACCCACTTCACCAGCCGTGCCTATGGTCATGAAGTCCACGAGCCCAGGCTGTACGATGGGACGGCCTCCGGCAGGGTTGGGAACCTCGCGGTTGCGGTACTCGTAGGTGCCGTAGAGGTTATTGATGAAGAGGTTGCGCATACGGAAGAACTCGTTATGCGTACCGAAGGTGAAGGTGTGGTTCCCAGCGCTGAGCGTGAGGTTGTCGGTCAGGGAGAAGATGTCCTGATCCAGCTCATTGGCCCCCGAGAAGGGGTCGGTACCGGCGAAGATACGACGGCCACCACTGAGGTTGATCGTCACAGAGGGGAAGGGCTTCCCAGGGAAGCTGCGCTTGTCACGGATACCGCTGTAGCTAGCACGCAGCTCGTTGGAGACGGTGCTGGAGAGGCGGGAGTTGAGCTCGGCGACGAAGGTGTTGGTGACGCTACGCTTGGTGTAGCCGTAGTTACTGAACTTGAGCTGCGTGGCGCTATTGCTGAAGACGTAGGGCTTGTCATCGATGTGGCTGTAGCGCAGGGTAAGGTGGTGGGCCTGGTTGATGTTCCAGTCCAGACGCAGCAGCCCCTTGTAGGTCTCCTCGGGGATATCCTGTGCCTTGTAGCCACCCGCGTCGTAGCCGAGCTCCTGGAGCTTCTTGGCTACCTGCTCAGCCTCCTCGACGGTGATACGGGAGAGGCCATCGCCAGGGATGAAGGTAGCGGGTGTGACCTTCTTGACGTACTCAGCGTTGGCGAAGAAGAAGAGCTTGTCCTTGATGATGGGCCCGCCGAGGGTGAAGCCGACGGTGTTCTCATACTGCTTGGACAGCTTGGTGCGCTTAGCCACATCCTTGCCTGCGGTCGATCCGTAGAAGTCCTGATTGTGGTAGAAGTCATAGACCGAGCCGTGCAGGCTGTTGGTCCCAGACTTGGTGATGGCGTTCATGCCGCCACCCGTGAAGCCCGACTGACGGACGTCGAAGGGGGCGATGACGACCTGTAGGGCATCGATGGCCTCGATGGAGATAGCGTTCTTGCCGCTCTGTCCGAGCCCGAAGACGTCGTTGTTGACAGCACCGTCGATCTGGAAGCTATTGAAGCGGCTGTTGGCGCCAGCGAAGGAGCCGTTACCGTTGGACTGCGGTGTGAGCCTGGCGATGTCCATGATGCTGCGTGATACGGTAGGCACGCGCTCGATGTTGCGGCGGGAGAAGCTCGTCCCAGCGCCCGTCTTCTGGAGGTTGAAGGCACTGCCCTTCTTCCCCGTGACGACGACCTCGGTGATCTGCGTCGCACCGTCCTTCAGCTTGACATTGATGGTCTCGGTCTCGCCGAGTGCGAGGCTGATGTTATTGAGGGTAAGGGCATCGTAGCCGATATAGGAGACGGTGATGCTGTAGGGGCCTCCAGGGCGCATCCCGACGATGCTGTAGTTCCCCTTGGCGTTGGTCACGGCGCCATAGGTCGTCCCCGAGGGGAGGTGCTTGGCGACGACACTTGCGCCGATGAGGAGTTCCTTAGAGGCCTGATCCGTGACCGTACCCGTGAGGGCCGAGGTCGTCACCTGCGCCCAGAGGCTGGACGAGGCAAGGCAGATCATCGCCAGGGCGAAGAGACGAAGTAGAGACTTCTTCATACGCTTGCTTTTGTGAAGTGGTGAGAGGTAAATTAGATGGTAGTGGCTACGCGCTCGCAGCCTATGCTAGGTGTGGGACGATGCGTCCTAGTCACTAGGAGTCATCGCCTGAGCCCCCGCCCTAGGACTAGAGGGGGGATAAGTAAAATACGGATACCCACACTCGTCTCCTAGTGGGGGCGAAGGTGTGGGTATCCGTCATATTAGATCGAGTACATCTCCGTGGAGCGTGAGGTCTCGATTATTCTGCGCTTGCTTCTTCCTGTGCGGGTGCTTCTTCCTGTGCGGGTTCAGCCTCTGCCTCGGCAGCAGCCTTAGCCTCAGCCTCAGCCTGCTTCTTAGCAGCTACGGCAGCAGCCTTAGCCTTGTTGGCAGCCTGCTCTGCCTCGAGGGCAGCCTTAGCAGCGTTCTCCTTGTTCTTAGCCAGGCTAGCCTTGACATTGCTCAGCTGGCCGTCCTTCTTAGCCTTCCAAGCCTCGAACTTAGCCTCTGCTGCTGCTTCGTCGAAGGCACCCTTCTGTACGCCGCCCTGGAGGTGCTTCTTCAGCAGGACGCCTTCGTGGGAGAGGATGCTACGAGCGGTGTCGGTGGGCTGAGCCCCCGTGTTGAGCCAATACAAAGCGCGCTCGAAGTTCAAATCTACTGTGGCAGGATTGGTGTTGGGGTTGTAGGTACCAATCTTCTCAATAAACTTGCCATCTCGTGGCGCTCTACTGTCTGCGACGACGATCTTGTAGAAGGCGTAAGCCTTACGACCGTGGCGCTGCAATCTAATCTTAGTTGCCATTTAGTTGAATCTAGGTTAGTAACTCTTGCTTACTTGCATTAGTCGCCGCAAAGATACTCCAAATACTGGAGATAGCAATACTCCCGTAGGGATGTGCCGCCGAGCTCCCGTGGCAAGGCCCCTTGGCTCGGGGGGCTGGGAATGGATAAGGCGCAGCGCAGCACCTAGCTAAGGGGAGCCGCCCTGAGGGATATCAGTCAGGTGACTGAGGGACGTCCGTAAAGCACGTGAGGGATACCAGTCAGAGGTACTGACTGGTATCCCTCACGGAGCGGGAAGCTAAGCGGGACGGTGAAGCCCCCTAGCTGCGGACTAGCGGATGATCTTGCCCTGGCTGTCCTTATTAGAGCGCGAGGCGACCTTGATCTCGAAGTCCGAGGTCGTATTGTCGTCGTCCACGAACTTACGCCCGTCCCAGCGGCGCGACAGCGCCAGCCCCGAGATACGGGGGTACTCGTTCTTCGGCGTATTGCGCGAGGCTACCTCCGTGACGGCGTTGTAGCCGCGGTCCAGCTTAGTGGGACGCATCTGGTAGAGGCGCTTGGGGCAGATGGTGATGCAGTCGATGACGTGGCTGAAGGGCACCTCGATGACGTAGAAGTCGGCGAAGCTGCTACTGGTGACGGTGATGTAGTGCAGGTAGCCGCGGTGTCCCTTGCTGTCCTTGTGGTTCTTGGCAAAGTCCTCCTTGGTCCACGGCAGGCGGATCAGCGCCAGCCCGCTACGCTCCGAGACGTCGTGGAAGTTGTAGGCGGGGGCGAGCTTCCCGTAGCTATCCGTATAGGTGTAGATAGCCTCGAGATCGGGTACCTTGGGGTTGTTCTTCCCCTTGGCATCACTGGAGAGGAAGGCGGCATTGGTCCACTCGAAGTCGGCCTTACTTAGGTCGAGGAAGGCCTCGTAGCCGTGGTACTCCTTGATGTCGAAGGGCTCATCGGGCTCGTCCTTGGAGGCCTCCTCGAGCTCGCGGACATAGTTCGCCTTGTGGTCGATGGCGTACTTGGCGATGACGACCTCCTGCTTGGGCTGGATGGGGTGGTCCTTGCCCGTGCCGGGGAAGCACATCATGCTGCCGACGCCGTAGTACTGGTTGACGAAGTTGTCCTTGGGGGCGAACTGCAGGCTCGTCGAAGGGTCGATGGCGTTGGAGCAGAGGGCCAGGCCGTCGAGGTACTTGACCTCGTCGGTGGGGTTGTAGATGACGATGTACTGATCGTCGTCGTACATCTGCTTGGGAGAGAGGTAGCCGTACTTCTTGGAGTCGCGCTGCCAGTAGTGCCCGATGTAGAAGACCTCCTTGATGATGAGGTGGTCGACACGGCTGCGGGCGTTGGATTGCTTCTTGGGCATCCCGTTGCGGGTACAGCTGCTGAGCCCTGCCACGAGGGCGAGCAGCAGGTAGAGGCCGTAGCGGGATAGGCTATGCTTGGTCATATATATACGGGGTTAGGGAGCTTGTCTAGAGGAACCAGTTGCCGAGGCCTGAGCCACCGCCCACGCCATGGGTCTGTACATTCTGCGCCGCCTCGAGGGCCTCCTCCGAGCGCAGACCGATCTCCTGCCCGAGGAAGTAGTAGAAGGGGTCGTTGGGATCGATCGTCGTCGGGTCGGTGTCGAAGCTGCTGCAGAAGACCTTGATCGGGATGTTGAAGCGCAGCACATCCTTCCACTGCGAGTCTGCACCGTACTCCTTCGCTTCGTCCGGGTTGTGCGCGTCGGCGCAGATGAACTTGCTGAGGAACTGGTAGGTCGAGTGGCGGCTGAGGTAGGTGTCGCGTGGGATGAGCGCCTTCTTACCCTTGGGACACTTCATGACACGCACGGAGAGGTAGAAGCGCGGCAGGAGGTAGGTGGGGCGCGTGTAGCGTCCGCCCTGCCCCGTTGTGGGGTCTACGCGGCGCGTGATCTCCAGCGGCCAGTCGCGGTGGGCGCGGTCGCTCTCGTCGGCCTCGATGTCGAAGTTGAAGTGTCCCTTCAGCCCGACGCGGTCCTGGTCGTAGGGGCCTACCGCCCAGTTGGCATCGTCCTTGGTCAGCGGCGGTAGGAGGCGCTGGTTGAAGAGCTCGCGCACACCGTCCCCCATGGCGTCATGCACCCAGGTATCGCGGTAGGTGTACTGGAAGATGCTGGGGGTCAGCTTCGCCCGATCCTGCCAGGTGGACTTACCCGCGAAGGTGGGTGAGGGGATGGGCTTGGGGTCGATCGTACCGCCCTTGACCCACTCGCCGAACTGGTCACGGCCTGGGCGCCAGGTGCCACGCACGTCCATCACCTCATAGGGCTGCCCCTTGTCGTCGACCTCACTGACGGTGAAGAAGATCTGGTACTGGTCGGACTGCTCGAGGATACGGTCGTTCATCAGGCGCCCCTCCTTATCGAAGAAGTAGAGGACGAGCCCCCAGCGCTTGAGCTTCCCACCTATGATGCGGATGTAGTCGGGGCCTTGCTTGCCCTCGCTCTGCTCGAGGTAGGTGACGGTGCTGCTGCGCTGGATATCGACCCGAGGCCAAGGCCCCATGCCGTTGTGGATGATGGCGAACTCCTCCTGACGCCAAGGGGCATTGTGGTAGACGAAGTTGCCGTGCACCATCCCTTCGCTGCCGTGGGAGTGGCCTTCCTTGAACATCACCAGGCAGGTCGCCCAGTCCTTGAAGGCGCCCTCAGGGTCGGGATTCTGCAGCGGCTCGCTGACCTTGACCTTCAGCAGGCTATCGACGTAGCGGTCGGCGCCGCTGTGCGGGACGGCCTTAGCATTGAGGGGGCTGTCCTCGTAGTCCACATGGACGTTGCCGAAGACGAAGCTATCGCAAGACGTGAGGAGGCTACAGAGCCCCAGCAGCGCCAGCGCGGATAGAAGTATTCTATTCATCTGATCTTCTCGGTATAGTGGGTGGAGGGGAGGTGACTACATGAGTACCACATTGTGCCGGTACTGCTGGAGGTAGCTCGCGGGCGAGGAGAGGAGCTGCCAGAGCTTCGTCTTGTCGACCTGGGGGTAGTAGCGCTTGACCGACTCGTAGCACTTCTCGGCTCCGTCCTTAGCGTCGGCGATCACGCGGATAGGCAGGGGGTAGTCGATGTCGAAGCTATCCCAGCCCGGCTGTAGCTGGTTGAAGTCCCAGAGGTAGCCTTCGTTGGAGTTAGCCACATTGCCGTACTTGGCGGGCTTCTCCGTCTCGCCGACGATGCGGGACACCTTATTCTGGATATGGCAGATACGCACCTGGAGCTGGAAGGCTAGGTTAGCCTTGCGGAACTGCATGACGCCCTTGAAGCCCAGTCGGTCGCGGGGTGTCCCCACGTCGAGGCTACGGCTCTGGCGCAGGAAGCCCACCGTCTCACCATAGCGCTGGCGTGGGGCGTCCGTGTCTGGGTCTACGAAGTCATCGCTGTAGCTGTCGGTGAAGGTCTTGCCCAGCTCCTCCTCTACGGGATCCGTGTCGCGGTACTCATAGGTGAAGAGCTCAGGGGTGAGCTTCCCCAACGTCTGTAGGTCGATGCCCTTGTAGAGGCGGTAGGTCTTGCCGTCCTTGGCCGTGTAGGGCTCGGCGTACTCAGGCTTGCCCGAGACCTCGATAGAGCGCCAGGCGAGCTCCTGGCTGTAGGGGACGAGGTTGCCGCCTAGGGTGTAGTTCTCTGGGGCAAAGATGTTGCTCGTGGAGAACTTAGAGGCGAGCTCGGCCTTCCCCCCCTTGTCGCGGAAGGTATAGCGGTCGTAGTACAGGGGTTGATCCCCGAGCGTACGGGGGTAGGCCAGGTAGGTGGCCTTGCGCGTCTCGGTCTTGCCGCCCGAGGTGAAGGCTTGGTTCAGCGAGCTATTACCTATGCCGAAGAAGTGCTGATGCACCAGCAGCGTGGCGTTATCCTCGTCAGGGATGGGATAGCCCTCCTTGCTGCGCTTGAAGGGATAGCCTGAGAACTGGTGGTTGATCAGCATCCCATTCTGGTCGTAGTACTTGAGCTCGAGGCCGTAGTAGAGGTTATCGGAGACGACGACGTCGAAGTGGTCACGCTCCGAGACGATGGTCATCTGTCCCTCATCGTCCTTGGCGATGTCGATCTCCTGCATCAGCGGGATGTTGTGCCCGTCGCCTACCACGTGGTAGCTGGCGTAGGTCTGGACCTGCTCGCTGCCGTCGGGGCCGACGCCGATGGTGGCGCCCTTGACCGCCACGCGCAGGATGGCATGGATGGCATAGATCTGCTCGTGGCCCTTGACATCACGCTCGATGGAGGAGGCGGGTGCCTGGATGAGGCCCTTGAAGAACTCATCCACGCGGTCCTCCGAGCAGCTCGTCAGCAGCAGTGCCCCGAGGGCGAGGAGCGATCCGTAGAGTGTCTTATTCATATCTAGAACTTGATGAGGGTACGTAGGGAGAGGTTGATACCACGCTCATGGGCGTAGTAGCGGAAGCGGTCGGTGTACTCCTTGTACAGCGCGTTGAGGATGTTGTCCCCGACGAGCATAAACTTGACCTCGCGGCGCTCAGGCAGTCGGATGCCGAACTCTAAGGTCCCGTTGAGCAAGAAGTAAGGGTCGGGCGAATCGGAGACCAGGTCCTTGTCGGGGTCGAAGCGCGTCTGCTTCGTCACGTAGAGCCCCGAGAGCGAGAGCGAGCCGTGGTACTTACCTCGCTGCCCGAAGCTCCGCTCGTAGGTCCCCGAGAGCCCATAGCGGTCGGAGGGCATGAAGGGCAGCCAGCCGCCACGCGTCCTATTGCGCGCTAGGATCCACTCGCCCTTGCCCACGAAGGTCAGCCCCGGCATCGCCTGCACCGTAGCCTCGATGTCGCCGCCGTAGAGGCGTACGTCATCCTGATCGTAGACGAACTTGGGGTACTTCCCGCTCGGGTGATTGTGATAGCGCTCCTTCCCCTGCCCTATATGGTCGTAGATATAGCTGTCGATGTGCTGGTAGAAGGCGCTTGGCTCGATGGAGAGCAAAGGCGTGCGGTAGCGTCCGCCGAGGACGAGCTTGTAGCCGCGCTCGCTCTCCAGGCTCTTATTCCCCACGACCCAGTACGAGCCTTCCTGCAGTCCGATGGCGTAGAGCTCGTTGATATCCGGTGGGCGCCACGACCAGCCGATATTGGCACGCACGTCCCAGTGGTCGTTGAAGGTATAGTGTGAGGCTAGGCTGCTGGTGAAGTTGCTATAGAGCTTGAAGTCGTCGTAGTAGGTATAGTTGCTGAGGCTCGTATAGCCATTGACGCTCATCACGCGGAAGTCGTAGCGCATCCCGAGGGCGCACTGCAGGGCGCCGAACTGTGCCTTGTGCAGCACGTGCCCACCCATGGTGAGGGCGGCGAAGTTCGGCACGAAGGCGGGCTGCTTCGTCCCTGGGTAGTTGTAGTTGGTCTGGTAGGTGCCTGCCGACCCTACATCGGTGGTCATGCCCCAGCGGTGCCAGCGTGCGTGCCAGCCTAGGTCGACCTTGAAGGTCTTGAGGATCAGGTCCTGCATCGGCACCCAGCTCCACTCGGTCTTCTTACGGTTCTCGAACTCCTGGCGGAGGTTCTCCTGGAAGGAGGCCGTGACGTCCACCTTGTGGTCATCATTGATCGTCCACTTCAGCTCTCCCTTGAGGGTGAAGTGCTGCGACTGCTGGAAGGGAGGCTTGATGGTATAGGAGAAGGGGTAGAAGCTCGAGGGATCGGGACGCCCGTACTCGAAGCGCTTGGTCAGCTGGTCCAGGTCCGACACCTTACTGGCGTAGTAGATGCCGCTGCGCTGATAGTAGAGGCTGGAGAGGAGCGTGGCGGTCACGCGGCTGCCGTGATAGCCGAGCTGCCCCGAGAGGCTGATGGTATTGTAGCCCGTATTGTTCAGTACATACTCTGCGGTGCTGTAGTCTCCGCCGCGCGTGTACATCCCGTGCAGGCGCAGCCCCCAGCGGCGGTAGCCCGTCTCGAGGGTCGTCGATCCGCTGAAGCCGCGGGCGTTGGTATCGTAGCCCACATTAGCCTTGCCGCTGAAGTGCAGGCGGTCCTGCCCATGTGGGAGCGGTGCGTCATTGAGCAGGACGACGCCCCCCATAGCCCCGAAGCCATAGCGTACACACTCGGCGCCCTTGACGACCTCGACCATGCTGGAGCTGGTGTAGTCGATCTCGGGGGCGTGGTCAGCGCCCCAGCTCTGACTCTCGAGGCGCACGCCATTATTCATCAGGAGGATACGGCTGCTGTGCATGCCCTGGATCACGGGCTTGGCGACCGTGCTCCCCGTGCTGATGGAGCTGACGCCTGGTATGGTCTCGAGCATCTTCGCCAGCGAGGTGGCGCCCCCCTTCTCCAGCTGCTCACTACTGATGCGTGCCGTCTGCTGGAGCTGGGTGGTATGGCGCTGTCGCGCCGTCACAGTGACCTTGTCGATCTCGCGTACATCTTCCTTGAGGAAGAGGGTGATGGGCTTGCCCTCGGTGGGCGTCAGGCTGCGCACCAGCTTCTTGTAGCCGACGGAGCTGACCTCTACACGGAGCGTCGTGGGGAGGCTGCGGAAGCGCAGCGTGCACTGCCCCTGCACGTCGGTAGAGTTGGGACTAAGCGCTCCAGAGCAGCGCACGATAGCGCCGATGATGGGCTCTCGAGTACGCTCGCTGCGTATGATGAAGGAGAGCTGGTGCTGCTCTGCCTTAGTCTCGAGGTAGCTCGCTGTCCCGGGGTCGGCTGCCAGAGGTAGTGGGCAGATCAGGGGCAGGGCTAGGAGCAAGCCACTGAGCCCGTAGAGACGAGTCCAGGGGATGCATTTAGGTACTTGTCTAGCTTGCATAGATATTCATTTCATGATGTTGCGACGATCGGTCCTGGTGGCTAGGGGCCAGGCGGTCTTGGTACGAGGGCAAAGATATCCCAAGGCTTTGAGCCGTTCAATACCCAGTAGTGGGTAATTTTGTCTCGCTTCCCCCCGCGGAGTACCAAGTAATGCCGATCCCCTGCGGCATTTTGCCCAAACAGCCCTCGCCGCCCCCTCCTCTAGCTCCCTTCCTTATCCTCCTCGCCAGCCCGTCTAGCCCCTACCCGCAGCCTCCGTCGAGGGGCGAGTGTGCTCCCTAGCGTGCCCAGACAGGGCAGCCCAGCACACCCTGCCTTCGCCGCCCCTCGGACACAGCGCGCGGACTGATATCCCTCACGAGGCTGAGGGACGTCCCTCAGCGTGCTGACTGACGACCCTCGTGAGGCTGACTGATATCCCTCAGCGCCCCTTCCCCGATAGACCAAGCCCCCGACAGCCTCAAGCTCCAAGCGGTATGACGCTACCCCACGGACGTTTTGAGGGTCGCCCCTGTAGGGCTTTATTCCTATTGATCTAACCTACCCAGGGTTTGGTCGCCCTTGCAGGGCTACGCACCCTGGGCTCTGATTGGGTCGCCCCGTTGGAGCTTCTCCAAACCATCTGAATAAGCCTTGTGCAGCTGTACAAGCCCCTAAAATCCGAAGCTATCCGAGAACTATCCCTAACGATCAGCTAAGGGCAAACAGCTGCGCAAGCCTCTGCGGGGCGACCCGTCCAGAGCCCAGGGTGAGGGAACGCTGTAAGCGTGACGGAACCCTGGGTAAAGCAGCCCCTTGCTTAATGAGCCCTACAGGGGCGACCCTCAAAAAAGTAAGACTAAGCTCCAAGCGGTATGACGCTACACTATGGACGTTTTGAGGGTCGCCCCTGTAGGGCTTTATTCCTATTTATCTAGCCTACCCAGGGTTTGGTCGCCCTTGCAGGGCTACGCACCCTGGGCTTTGATTGGGTCGCCCCGCAGGGGCTTCTCCAAGCCATCTGAATAAGCCTTGTGCAGCCGCACACACCCCTAAGATCCGAAGCTATTCGAGGACTATCCCTAACCATCAGCTAAGGGCAAGCGGGCCGCGCGAGCTCCCAACAGCATCAGCTCCGTCCGCAGAGTCTATCGGATGGCTAAGGGCAAGCGGCCGCACAAGCCCCCGACAGCCCAAGTTCCCTGCAGCCTATCCCTAACCATCAGCTAAGGGCAAGCAGCTGCGCAAGCCCCTGCGGGGCGACCCGTCCAAAGCCCAGGGTGAAGGAACGCTGTAAGCGTGACAGAACCCTGGGTAAAGCATTCCCTTATTCAGCGAGCCCTACAGGGGCGATCCTCAAAACAAGGAAGACCAAGCGCACAGCGGTATGATGCTACACCGCGGACGCTTTGCGGGTCGCCCCTGTAGGGCTTTATTCCTATTTATCTAGCCTACCCAGGGTTTGGTCGCCCTTGTAGGGCTACGCACCCTGGGCTTTGATTGGGTCGCCCCGCAGGGGCTTCTTCAAGCCATCTGAACAAGCCTTGTACAGCCACACAAGCCCCTAAAATCCGAAGCTATCCGAGGACTATCCCTAACTATGAGTTGAGGGTAAGCAGGCCGCGCGAGCTCCCGACAGCGGCGTCCCGCTCCGTCCCTAGTGGGGACGAAGCGGGATATAAGAAAAGCCTCGGGGGCTGACCGTACTGGTCAGCCCCCGAGGCTCGTAGTCTTAGGGCTAGGTCGAGACGAGGCAGGCGAGGCAGCTACTCGCCTGAGAGGGCGTGCCACAGCGGCTCGTCGGGCACGGGCGCCGTCAGATCCAGCGCTATCCCGCTGACGGGATGGACGAAGGTCGTGCGGCGCGAGAGCAGGCTGATGCTGCCGTCGGGATTGCTGCGCGCGGCCCCGTACTTGAGGTCGCCCCGTATAGGGCAGCCGATGGCCGCCAGCTGGCAGCGTATCTGATGGTGGCGGCCCGTATGCAGCTCGACCTCCACGAGGTGATAGCGATCGCCCGAGGCCAGCAGGCGGTAGCTCAGGCGTGCCAGCTTCGCCCCCGGGCGGTCGGGACGCTGCGCCACATAGCTCTTGTTCTGCTGCTCATTACGCACGAGGTAGTGCTCCAGCGTGTCCGACTCCTTCGGCGGGCGGGCGGTGACGATGGCCCAGTAGCGCTTCTGCACCTCGCCACGGCGGAAGAGCGCGTTCATACGGCTCAGTCCCTTGCTCGTCTTGGCAAAGACGACGAGTCCTCCGACGGGGCGGTCGAGGCGATGGACGACCCCGAGGAAGACATTGCCGGGCTTCTGATACTTCTCCTTGAGGTAGCCCTTGAGGGCTTCGCTCAGCGGTTCGTCGCCCGTCTTATCTCCCTGGACGATCTCGCCAGGGCGCTTGCTCACCACCAGCAGGTGGTTATCTTCGTAGATTAGGATAGGGGTGTATGGATGAGCCATAGGAGTGGGGTCATTTATGGAGACTACGTAGGGCGCGCTTGGTGATGTACCTTGTCTCGGGGCAGTCCTGCTCCTCGAGCCAAGCCGCGCATAGGCGCTCGACGAACTGCGGCTGGGTCTTGGAGGCATCGTTGAGCCAATTCCCCACACTATTCTGTACATAGCGCGAGGGGTCTCTACGCAGGGGTGTCAGGATGGGCAAGCCCAGCTCGGGCTGCTCCTTGAGCCGTGTGCTGTGTGCGCACCATACCCCACAAGGGCGCGTAGCCTCAGAGGCAAAGCGGCGAATATACTCACTCTCATCCGTCCTCGCCCAATGTGCTAGCGCGGGGATCGCCTCGTCCAGCTCGTCTATGATCTGCTGACGAAGGGCGAACCAAGCGACCTCCCGCACGCCGAAGTGTTCGTCTCGAGCGAAGGGGTATATATAGCGCAGGGCCTCCTGCAGACTCGTCGAGGGTTGGGCATAGGCCGCCCAGCAGCGGAGCATATCGGAGGGGTGTGCGGCCAGCTCCTGGAGTAGGGCTTTGTCTCCCTGCTGGCGAGTGAGCTGGCCGAGGCTACGACCTATCACGCTGCAGGTACTGTGGGTGGAGGGCTTCCTCTGGGCACGGATCTGAGCTAGGAGCTCAGGGAGATAGTCGCTCCGCCCGAGGAGGTGGAGCTGGTGCTCGAGTAGGGCTACCTGGTCTACAGCTAGCCACTCGGTGAGGTTGGCCGTCTCGGCCTCGCCTCGATTGATCTGCTCGAGTAGGTCTGTAGGGATCTGAGCGACCGAGCGTGCGCCTACACGTTTGGCTTGGGTCATGTATGGGTAACTACTGGGCTTAGTCGCCGATGAAGGTCGCATTGAGCACCTCGCGGTAGCTATTGAAGATGGCACTCTTGGAGATGAAGCCTAGGTAGTGACCCTCATCGTCGACGACGGGCATCTTCCACGCCTTGGTCTCGTCGAAGAGGCGCATTACCTTGGTCATTGGCATCGAGGCATAGACTTTGACCTCGGGCGTGACCATGAAGCGGCGCACGCGGTAGCGCTCGTAGAGCTCGGGGCGGAACATGATGTTGCGTACATTGTCCAGCTCCACGATCCCCACCAGCAGCCCCTGGCTATCGACGACGGGGAAGGAATTGCGATGGCTGACGCTGATGACGCGCACCATCTCCCCGAGGGTCATGTCGGGACTGACGCGCTCGAAGTCCTGCTCCAGCACGTGCTCGACATTCATCAGCGTCAGCACAGCCGTATCCTTCTGATGCGTCAGCAGCTTGCCCTGCTCCGCCAGGCGCAGCGAGTAGATACTGTGCGGCATGAAGATACGTATCGTGGCGAAGGAGGTCAGCGACACCAGCATCAGCGGCAGGAAGAGGTTGTAGCCGCCCGAGAGCTCGGCGATGAGGAAGACCCCCGTCAAGGGGGCATGCATCACCCCAGCCATCAGGCCCGCCATCCCGAGCAGGATGTAGTTCTTCGGCGAGATAAAGACCTGCAGCGAGGAGAAGTAATTGACAAGGTAGGAGAAGATAAAGCCCGTGAGGCCGCCAGCAAAGAGCGTGGGGGCGAAGAGACCACCGCAGCCGCCGCCCGAGTTCGTCGCCACCGAGGCGAAGACCTTGAAGAGCAGCGTCAAGAGGAAGAAAGCAAAGACGACCCAATAGGAGCCGGCGAAGCCCTCGAAGAGGCTCCCCTCGAGGAGCTCGATATACTGCCCGTCCAGCAGCGTATTGATCGCATCATAGCCCTCGCCATAGAGCGGAGGGAAGAGGAAGATCAAGAGGGAGAGGATGGCTGCGGAGATGAAGTAGCGACGGCGACGGCTCTCCACCCGCTTGAAAGCACCCTCGATGCGGAACATCGTCTTGGAGAAATAGAGCGAGATCAGCCCACAGAGGATCCCCAGAAGGATCATCAGCGGGATGCGCTCTATATGATAGGGGTCTGTGGGGATGAACTGGAAGAGAATCTCCTTACCCGTGAGGATATAGGCCACAGCGGCCGCGGAGACCGAGCTCACCAGCAGCGGCAGCACCGAGGCCATCGTCAGGTCCAGCAGCAGCACCTCGATGACGAAGACCAGCCCCGTGATGGGCGCCTTGAAGATGCCCCCAAGCGCACCAGCCACACCGCAGCCGATGAGCAGCATCAGGTTGCGCTGCTCGAGGCGGAAGAGGCGGCCGAAGTTCGACCCAATAGCCGCTCCCGTCAGTACGATGGGCGACTCTGCCCCGACCGAGCCCCCGAAGCCGATGGTGATAGCACTGGCCAGCAGCGAGGACCAGGTATTGTGGGGCTTCAGCCGACTCTTGCGCTGGGAGATGGCACTCAGTACCTTCGTCACGCCGTGACTGATGTCATCGCGCACTACGTAGCGGACGAAGAGCAGCGACAGCAAGATCCCCAGCGCGGGTAGGATCAAGTAGAGGTAGCTGTGCTCGTCGATACCGAGCAGCAGGAAGCGCTCTATATGATGGATGATGAACTTGAGGAAGGCCGCCAGCAGCGCCATCGTGACGCCGATGGAGAGGCTAAGCAAGAGGATGAAGTAGCGCTCGCTGATATGCTGCTCGCGCCAAACGATGAGGCGCTCCAGCAGTGTGCGGCCTGTGGCTAGTCCGAGCTTCATGAGGCGATAGCTAGCGGGCTAGGGACGGATGACCTTGACCTCTCCCGAGGGACCCAGCATGATGATCTGCGAGGGCTGGCTAGGGGTCTTATCCGTCTGACGATAGCGTACGACGTAGTCCACGCCCTCGCGGATCGCGGGGCTAATCCCGTCGAAGAAGAGTGGCGTAGGGTCGCCGCTGATATTGGCCGAGGTCGAGACGATGGGACGACGTAGGCGGCGACAGAGGGCGGAGGAGAACTTCTCCCGGCTCTGCCTAATGCCGAGGCTCTGCCCCTCGCCTAGCAGCGAGGGCGCCACCCCCTTAGCTCCCTGATAGATGATGGTGATGGGACGCACCGCCAGCTCCATGAGGTCGTAGGCCACATCGGGCACGGGACCGACGATGGACTCCAGTGGGTAGGTCTCGTCGATGAGTACGAGCATGCTCTTGCTATCGGCACGCTGCTTGAGCTCATAGATGCGGCGCACGGCCTCCTCATTGGTCGCGTCGCAGCCGATGCCCCATACCGTATCGGTAGGATATAGGATGATACCGCCGCGGCGCAGCGTCTCTACGGCCTGCGCTAGGTCCTCGGGGGCGTAGAGCTCCTCGTCCTTAGTCTTCTTCATGAGCCTTGTCTGTAGCTTGGTCCTTAGTATCGATAGCCGTCACGCCCGCAGCCTCCTCAGGCCAGCCCTGGGCGCGTAGCTTGATCTCTGCCCCATCGGGCGTGACGAGGTAGCAGCCTGCTGCAGCGTCCGTGACGTGCCCGATGACATGTACCCCCTCCAGCGTGCGGATGCGGTCCAGCTCGCCGAGCGGCAGGGTGAAGATGAGCTCGAAGTCCTCGCCGCCGCTCAGGGCGACGGTCGTCGTCGACATACCGAGCTCCTCGGCCATGCTGGCCGTCTCGACGTCGATGGGCAGGCGCTCCTCGTAAATGCGTATCCCTACGCCGCTTTCCTTAGCTAGGTGAAGCAGTTCGCTCGCCAGACCATCGCTGCTATCTATCATTGCGGTCGGGCGCAGTCCCCCCTCCTGCAGCTGGCGGATGATGTCCTGCCGTGCCTCGGGGCGTAGCTGGCGCTCTAGGATGTACTCGCGCCCAGCGAAGTCAGGGTCAAAGTCGCCCGTCTGCCCCGCGAAGACGCGCTTCTCACGCTCCAGCAGCTGCAGTCCCATGAAGGCCGCACCAAGGTTCCCGCTGACGCAGATGAGGTCGGTAGGCTGTGCCCCGCTGCGACGCGTCGCCTCGCCCTTAGCCACGATGCCGAGGCAAGTGATGCTCAGGCACAGCCCCGTGAGGCTGGAGCTGGTATCGCCGCCGATGAGGTCCACCCCATAGCGGTCGCAGGCTAGGCGTAGCCCCGCATAGAGCTCCTCTAGATCCTCCAGCGCGAAGCGCGCCGACACGCCGAGCGAGACGGTGAGCTGCTGCGGGTGCCCGTACATCGCGTAAATATCGGAGAAGCTGGAGACGGCAGCCTTGTATCCGAGGTGCTTCAGCGGGGTGTAGGTGAGGTCGAAGTGGATGCCCTCCAGCAGGAGGTCCGTCGTGACGAGGGTCTCGGTGCCCTCGGGGTAGGCTACGATGGCGGCATCATCGCCGACACCGAGCACGGTCGTGTCGTTATGCTTGGGCAGCCCCTGAGTCAGGTGGCGTATAAGGCCGAACTCCCCGAGCTCGGCCAACTCTGTTCTCTGCATCTAGATGCTTGACTTACTTAGTTCGTACTGCTCAGCGTCTGAGCGCTGGCGGGAGAGCACTGGCCGCACGCTGCAGCATCTGCTCGAAGGCCTCCCGCTGGTAAAGGATCTCCGTCCGTATGGGGAGATAGTATAGGTGGTCGACCAGCTCGTCGGGCAGCTTGTCCTGAAGCTCCACGAGACGTACGGCATCCTTCTCCGTCGTCATCAGGTAGAGCGGGTCGGGACTCTCGGCACGCAGCGCCTCATAGCGCTGTGCGATGGCGGCGAGGTCCCGCGAGCGGTAGCTGTGGTGGTCGGGATAGACGAGGCGCTCGACGAGGCGGTACTTGCTCTCGAGGTAGCTATGGAAGCTCTGCGGCGCGGCGATCCCCGAGAGGGCCACGAGGCGCACTCCGTCGGGCAGCTCGCCGCCGCGATGGGAGGAGGCCGTGCCCGCTAGGCTGCGTAGCCTGTGGGGACGATGGTAGCAGATGTGCGAGAAGAAGATCTGCTGATGCGGATAGAGCGCGAGGTTGCGCTGCATGATACGCATCTGGATGGGCGACATATCCTCGGGGCACTTCGTCATGATGATGCAGTCGGCACGGTAGCGGGCTGAGGCAGGCTCACGCAGATTGCCTGCGGGCAGCAGGGCGTCCTCGTGCAGCTCGCGGCTGGCATCGACCAGGAGGATGCTGAAGGACGGGTGCACGTAGCGGTGCTGGAAGCCATCGTCCAGCAGTACCACCTCGGGGCGCTCGGCCTCGGGCAAGGCCATCAGGTAGCGCATCGCCCTGCGGCGGTCGCCGTCGACGATGAGGCGCACCTCAGGATACTTGAGGCTCAGCTGCTTCGGCTCATCGCCTATCTGCTGCACGCTGGCCCCTGGAGTGACGTCCTGCAGCCCGCGGCTGGAGCGCTTGTAGCCGCGACTGATGACGGCCAGGCGGTAGCTCGGACGCAGCAGCTCGATGATCAGCTCGATGTGCGGCGTCTTGCCCGTGCCTCCGACAGTGATGTTGCCTACACAGATCAGCGGGATGTCGTAGTGGTGCTCCCGCAGCAGCCCGCTATTGAAGAGGTAGTTGCGGAGGCTTACCCCAGCGCCGTAGACGAGGGAGCAGAGCTTGAGGATGGGGTTATCGCGGCGCTGCATAGCAGGAAGCTGTGGGGGCTAGCAGGCTAAGGCTTAGTAAGGTGTCGTGCCGTAGGGCAGACGAGCCTGGATGCCTGAATAGGTGGTGAGCTGACGCATCAAGAGGCTGACGCGGCGCTCTTCCTCGGTCATGAACTTAGCACGCAGGCGGGCCACGAAGCTATCGGAGGTCTCGCTGGAGAAGAGCTGCTCCCAAAGGCTGCGGGAGGTCTCCCCATAGTTCACACGGTAGTTCTTGCTGATGCCAGCGAGCTTGGCGGCCAGCTGGATGGCAGTGTCGAGCCCGCCGAGCTCATCGACGAGGCCAAGCTCCTTGGCCTTCGATCCCAGCCATACGCGACCCTGACCGACTTTATCCACCGAGTCAATGGGCATGTCACGCCCCTCGCTGACACGGCTGAGGAAGGTGCGGTAGCCACGCTCGACCATACGCTGCACAGCGCTCCGCGCCTCGGGACTAAGCCCCTGCAGCTGGAAGCCGAAGAAGCTCGCATCGAGTACCCCTGCATAGGGAGAGGTCTTGACGACGTCCATCGACAGCCCAAGACGCTGCGCCAGCGCCGAGGCGTCAGGGATGATGCCGAAGATACCGATCGACCCCGTCAAGGTCATGGGGCTAGCGACGATGGCATCCGCTGCCGAGGCGACGTAGTAGCCCCCCGAGGCTGCGAGGTCTCCCATGGAGACGACGACGGGCATCTTCTTCTTGAGGCGGCGTATCTCGTGCCAGATAGCCTCGCTGAGGAAGGCACTACCGCCAGGGCTGTTGATACGCAGTACAAGGGCCTTCGCCTTGCCCTCCTCGGCGACTCGCTTGAGGTCCTGAGCCAGCTGCTCACCGATCCCCTCACCATAGGAGCTGCCCGACATGATGTCGCCCTCGGCATAGAGGACGGTGATCTCGGGAGCATCACGTAGCGGACGACGCTCCTCGGGCTGCGCTACGAGATCCGCGAGACTGACCTGGTGCAGGGCCTTGGGGGACTTGACCCCTACAAGGCGGCTAATGATGTCCTCCATATCGAGGCGGAAGACTAGGCTATCGACAAGACGATAGCGCAGTAGCTCACGTGCCTCATCGAAGGCGCGTCCCATACTGGCAAAGGTCTGCAGGCTCTCGACCGAAATACGCCGTGCAGACGCAATCCCCTGAAGCATGTGCTCCCATACGCCCTCGAGGTACACGCGCGTCTGCTCCTTGTTGGGCTCGCTGCGCTGATCGAGGATGTAGGGCTCGACGGCCCCCTTGTAGGTGCCCACCTTGAAGACCTCGGCCTTGATCCCGAGCTTGTCCAGCGCCTGACGCATCATCACTGTGCTGCTGGCGAGCCCGACGAGGTTCACCGAGCCCTCGGGGTTGATGTAGATCTTGTCCGCTGCCGTAGCTAGGTAATAGGCGCGCTGGTCGTAGCTGTCGCCATAGGCGTAGACGAACTTCCCCGATTTCTTGAAGTCCTGGAGTGCCGTACGCAGCTCGTCGATAGACGCCAGTCCCGCGTTGAGGGACTCTACGTTGAGGTAGATCCCCTTGATCTTATCGCTAGCCTTAGCCCTACGTATTCCCTCGATGGCCTGTGTCAGTGAGACGGGCTGACTGCCTTTCTTGCCAGGCAGGTACTGCATCCAGTCATCGGTGGTCACGATCTCCCGTAGGTCCGCCAGGTCAATGCGCAGAACGCTGTTAGACGCCAGCTCAGGCACCCGTGAGGAGGGACTCGGGATCATCATCGCAATAAGGACGAAGAAGAACACGATCGCCAGCCCACAGGCGATGATGTGTGCACCGAGGAAGCCCAAGAAGGCAGCTAGGACCGTTTTCCCAAAGCTGAGTGGTTTACGTGGAAGTGGGGTTATATCCATGATCAAAGGGGCATAAATGCGTGTGTACAAATATACTGATTTATCCCTATAGTCCTTATCACCCTGCTCTGAGCTAAGGCTCCATAAGCACTAGGGTAAGAGAGCTCCCCTTTGGAATTTATGGATGGGTTCAAGAGCAAGCTCAGCAGCCCCGACTTCTGACTTACCTAGGCAAGGAGCAGCAACACTAGCGAGTAAGCGGCGACAAGCTGGCTGGAGAGGTGAGGTAATCGTAGGTCAGCACCACCAAGCCATAGGGCTGAATGAGCAGAGTAGTCTGGGGCGCGGAGTGCAGAGATTGGGCAGGACGACGTAGTGACTGATACGAGGGCTTGGCAAGCAGCTGGGAGAGCCCAGTGAGGGCTTTGCTGGCGGGGTGGGGTGGCTAGAGGGAGAGGCGGCCGTCGAGAAGGCGCCAGAGGACAAAGTCCTGCCAGTCGGTGAAGATATGTAGGCACAGACCTACCCCCAGCACCCGTAGCCACCACGGCCAGCCGAGGCGCCCGTAGGGCAGCACACAGAGCAGCGCGTACAGCAGCACAAAGGGCCAGGAGTGCAGCAGGTGGAAGCCCACACTACAGCGCTCAGGGTCGAAGATCGGCCGCACCAGCAGATGATCGAGGTCGATCGCCATCGTCGCGAGCAGCAGCAGATATACGCGGAGGCGCGAGCGCTTGGGCCACAGCGCGGCTAGGAAGTAAGGTGCGACGAGGTGCAGCCCGTAGTGGGCGAGGAGCTTGAGTAGTGGGAGCATAGATGGGGCTATTGCTTAGGCTTCGTACCAAAGATACGCAAGATGCACTATAGCGCTGAGCGGACGACGCTCTTTGCCTAATGCTTAGGACTTGGAGGACGGTGCGTAAGATGTATCATAGCACGTAGGGGCTGGTACCCTTTGCCTCGTGTTTAGGGCTGGAGACTGTGCGTAAGATGCGCCATAGTGACGAGCAGGCGGCATCTCTTACCTTAATATATAGAGCTAGGACGAAAGGGGGGCCGCAAGTACTCCTTATATGTCCAGCTAGGGAAAAGCAGCACCGCGGGCGCTCGCAGAGGCCTCGGGAGAGGACTAGGCGAGCGCCCGCGGCGCTTAGCGTTTTGGGGTCGGGGAGGGACTACATCATGCCGCCCATACCCCCCATAGCGGGGTTCATGGCAGGCATAGCAGAGCCTTCCTCCTTCTTGTCAGCGATGACGCACTCCGTCGTGAGGAACATGCCCGCGATGGAGGCTGCGTTCTCCAGAGCGACACGCGTGACCTTAGCAGGGTCGATGACGCCCGAGGTGTAGAGGTTCTCGAACTTGTCCTGACGCGCGTTGTAGCCGAAGTCACCTTCGCCATCCTTGACGCGCTGTACGATGACAGCCCCTTCCTTACCGGCGTTGGTCACGATCTGGCGCAGGGGTTCCTCGATGGCGCGGCGGATGATCTCGATACCCGTCGTCTCGTCTTCGTTCTCTCCGACGAGGCCTTCAAGGGCACGGACAGCACGCAGGTAGGCCGTACCGCCCCCAGGGACGGTGCCCTCCTCGACGGCGGCACGCGTAGCGCTGAGCGCATCGTCGACGCGGTCCTTCTTCTCCTTCATCTCTACTTCGCTAGGCGCACCTACGTAGAGGACAGCCACGCCACCAGAGAGCTTGGCTAGGCGCTCCTGGAGCTTCTCACGGTCGTAGTCGGAGCTGGTGTTAGCGATCTGAGCCTTGATCTGAGCTGCGCGCTCGCGGATAGCCTCCTTGTCACCTGCGCCGTTGACGATGGTCGTATTGTCCTTGTCCACGCTGACCTTCTCTGCCTTGCCGAGCATCTCGAGGGTCACAGCGTCGATCTTCAGGCCAGTCTCCTCGCTGATGACTACGCCGCCCGTGAGGATGGCGATATCCTGAAGCATAGCCTTGCGGCGGTCGCCGAAGCCAGGAGCCTTGACGGCACAGACCTTGAGGCCACCACGCAGGCGGTTCACGACGAGCGTAGCCAGCGCCTCGCTATCGATGTCCTCGGCGATGATCAGTAGGGGACGGCCCGTCTGGACGGTCTGCTCGAGGATGGGGAGGATCTCCTTGAGCGTAGAGATCTTCTTGTCGTA
Organism: uncultured Porphyromonas sp.; assembly: GCF_938046015.1. Taxonomy (GTDB): domain Bacteria; phylum Bacteroidota; class Bacteroidia; order Bacteroidales; family Porphyromonadaceae; genus Porphyromonas. The sequence continues at coordinate 25,616 of NZ_CALIXW010000007.1, forward strand.
GATGAGCAGGTAGGGGTTCTCCAGCTGCGCCTCCATCTTCTCGGAGTTGGTCACGAAGTAAGGGGAGATGTAGCCGCGATCGAACTGCATGCCCTCGACTACCTCTACGGTCGTCTCGATGCCCTTGGCCTCCTCGACGGTGATGACACCTTCCTTGCTGACCTTGCGCATCGCCTCGGCGATGAGCTGACCGATCTGTTCGTCACCGTTGGCCGAGATCTTAGCCACGTGCTCGATCTTCTCGAAGTCGTCGCCGACCTCCTGTGCCATGGAGCGGATCTCGCTGACGATCTTCGCTACGGCCTTATCGATACCGCGCTTGAGGTCCATGGGGTTGGCCCCTGCGGTGACGTTCTTGAGCCCGACGCCGATGATACTCTGGGCGAGGATGGTGGCGGTCGTGGTGCCGTCACCCGCATCGTCGTTGGTCTTCGAGGCTACCTCCTTGACGAGCTGAGCGCCCATGTTCTCGAAGGGGTCCTCCAGCTCTACCTCCTTGGCCACGGACACGCCGTCCTTGGTGATGTGGGGTGCGCCGTAGGTCTTGGAGAGGATGACGTTGCGCCCCTTGGGGCCGAGGGTTACCTTGACGGCGTTAGCTAGGGCGTCTACGCCACGCTTGAGGCTCTCGCGAGCCTCTATGTCGAACTTAATTTCCTTTGCCATGATCTTGTATGCTTGGATAGCTGTGTACTTCTATGTGTCTGCTGTGCTGCGGGGCTAGAGCGTAGCGAGGACGTCGGACTGACGCATGATGAGGTACTTCTCACCCTCGTGCTCGATCTCGGTGCCCGCGTACTTGCCGTAGAGGACGGTGTCGCCTGCCTTGAGGACCATTTCCTCGTCCTTGGTGCCGCCGCCGACGGCTACGACTTCGCCCTTGAGGGGCTTTTCCTTGGCGGAGTCGGGGATGATGATCCCGCTGGTGGTCTTCTCTTCCTGTGCAGCAGGGCGTACGAGGACGCGGTCTGCCAGTGGCTTGATGCTCATAGTTTGTATTCTATTAGATGTTATTTGTCACTTGTATCGGTGGGTGCGGCCCTGAGGGCGAGCGCTCGACCATTGAGGGCGTGGGCAAAGGCTATGCCAAAGAAGCGAAGCCTCGCTGTCGGCTGCCAAGATGTCAGACCCATCGCCGAGCTCTCCGCTCCCTTAGGTCAGAAGGTCGGTAGGGACGGCTCTTGCTGCCGAGGCAACTTGCCTCCTCGCCCCGTCCCGAGCGAAGCTTCGGGTGGCTGCGGGCTAGAGTGGGGTGCCCCTTAGGGATATCCCTCAGGTCGCTGAGGGGTATCAGTGGGCGCCGTGAGGGACGTCCGTCAGGAGGCTGAGGGATATCAGTCAGGACACCCGTGATGGGGTGGGGGAGAAGCGCTGTCGTGAGGGGAGCGGGGCGAAGGAAGGGACGGAGCGGCCCTAGGAGGCGGAGCCGCCGCGCGCGTGACGCGTCCCTGCTCTACGTAGAAATGCGTAAATTTGTACCCTCTAGCGTGCTGGGGCTAGGGCCTCCCGCCCTGACCCTAGCGCGTCTGACATGCGTATACATATATAATATATATAGACCTCACGAAGCCATTATGGACTTAGCTACGAAGTACAGCCCCGAGGCTGTGGAGAGCCGCTGGTATCAATACTGGATGGAGCACAAGCTCTTTCACTCGAGCCCCGATGCTCGTCCTGCCTACACCATCGTCATCCCTCCGCCCAATGTGACGGGGGTGCTGCACATGGGGCACATGCTCAATAACAGCATCCAGGACATCCTGGTACGCCGGGCGCGTATGCGTGGCTTCAACGCCTGCTGGGTCCCTGGTACCGACCACGCCTCCATCGCTACGGAGGCCAAGGTCGTCGGGCGTCTGGCTGCTCAGGGCATACAGAAGACCGATCTGACGCGTGAGGCCTTCCTCGAGCACGCCTGGGACTGGACGCGTGAGCATGGGGGCATCATCCTCGAGCAGCTCAAGCGCCTCGGCGCCTCCTGCGACTGGGAGCGCACGGCCTTCACCATGGACGAGGAGCGCTCGCAGAGCGTCATCGACGTCTTCGTAGACCTCTACCGCAAGGGGCTCATCTATCGCGGCGTGCGCGTCGTGAACTGGGACCCCAAGGCACAGACGGCGCTCAGCGACGAGGAGGTCATCTATCAGGAGCAGCAGGGCAAGCTCTACTACCTCCGCTACTTCGTCGAGGGCGAGGATCGCTACGTGGTCGTAGCTACGACGCGCCCCGAGACGATCATGGGTGACACTGCGGTGTGTATCAACCCCAATGACGAGCGCTACCGCGACCTCAAGGGCAAGCGCCTGATCGTACCCCTGGTAGGCCGCTCGGTGCCCATCATCGAGGACGAATATGTAGACATAGAGTTCGGTACCGGTTGCCTCAAGGTGACGCCTGCCCACGACATCAATGACTATATGCTCGGGCAGAAGCATCAGCTCGAGACGATCGATATCTTCAATAATGACGGGAGTCTCAATCAGCACGGCGGGGCCTATGCTGGGATGGATCGCTTCGATGTGCGCAAGCAGATCGAGCTCGACCTCCAGGCAGCTGGCCTGATGGAGAAGGTCGAGGCCTATACCAATAAGGTAGGGCACTCCGAGCGTACCTTCGTTCCCATCGAGCCCAAGCTGTCGATGCAGTGGTTCCTCAAGATGGAGACCCTTGCCAAGCCTGCCCTCGATGCGGTGATGCAGGATGAGATCAAGCTCCACCCCGCGAAGTTCAAGAACACCTACCGCTACTGGATGGAGAACATCAAGGACTGGTGCATCAGCCGTCAGCTCTGGTGGGGGCATCGCATCCCAGCCTACTACCTCCCCAGCGGGAGCTTCGTCGTCGCGGCGAGCGATGAGGAGGCGCTGCGTCTGGCGCAGGAGCAGGATCCCAGCCTCACGGCTGCAGACCTTGTCCGCGAGAGTGACTGCCTGGATACCTGGTTCTCCTCTTGGCTGTGGCCGATCACGGTCTTCGCCCCTGCACTGAGTGAGGGGGATAAGGAGCTCGACTACTACTACCCGACCTCCGACCTCGTGACGGGTCCCGATATCCTCTTCTTCTGGGTGGCGCGTATGATCATGGCGGGCTACGAGTTCCAGGGCAAGAAGCCCTTCGAGAACGTCTATCTGACGGGGATCGTGCGCGACAATCAGGGCCGCAAGATGTCCAAGACGCTGGGCAACTCCCCCGACCCGCTCGACCTGATCGACAAGTACGGCGCCGACGGCGTGCGTATGGGCCTCATCATGAGCGCGCCTGCGGGTAATGACATCCTCTTCGATGAGAGCCTCTGTGAGCAGGGGCGCAACTTCTGCAACAAGCTCTGGAACGCCTTCCGCCTCGTCAAGGGCTGGACGGCAGACGCTGTCGCAGCTCCGCAGCCCGAGGCCTCGCGTCTGGCGAGCTACTGGATGCGCCAGGTCCTCAACGAGGCGGCCACCGAGCTGGAGGACCTCTTCGCCAAGTACCGCATCAGCGAGGCGCTGACGCTCGTCTACAAGCTCATCCGCGACGACTTCAGCTCCTACTACCTCGAGCTGATCAAGCCCGCCTACGGCACTCCCATTGACCAGCAGACCTGCCAGGAGGCGCTGGACTTCTTCGACGAGGTACTGCGTATCCTGCACCCCTTCATGCCCTTCATCACCGAGGAGCTTTGGCAGAGCCTCAGCCCACGTGCCGAGGGCGAGAGCATCATGTACGCCCAGCAGCGTGCCGCCGAGGCTGCCGACACGGCCTTCCTCAGTCGCTTCGCTGCCGCACAGGAGGTCATCACCGCCGTGCGTAGCCTGCGCACCAGCAAGAACCTCTCCCCACGTGAGGAGCTGACCCTTGAGGTCGCCCCCAGCTACAGCACGGAGCTGGATGAGGTGCTGACCAAGATGGCAGGCCTAGCGACCATCGACCGCTCGGGGCAGCGTAGCGAGGGCGCAGTGAGCTTCATGGTCGGGACGGACGAATTCGCCGTGCCCATGGCTGCCTACATCAATGTAGAGGAGGAGCTGGCCAAGCTGCGTGCCGACCTCGAGTACCAGCAGAAGTTCCTCGCTGGCGTGACGAAGAAGCTCAGCAATGAGAGCTTCGTGGCGAAGGCGCCCGAGGCCGTCATCGCCCTCGAGCGTAAGAAGCAGGCCGACTGCGAGAGCCGTATCGCCTCCATCGAGCAGAGTATCCGCCAGCTGGAGGGCAAGTAATGCAGACTCCACTCACCGAGCATCCCGACTACACGTCCCAGCACCACCCCTTGGCTATCCATATAGGGGAGGTGCTGGAGGCAAAGGTCGGGAAGCGCCTGCCACGCCCTATCCTCCGCACGCTGGAGCATATCATCCACCAGCGGGAGATCAATGACGTCCTCTATCGCTACGGGCATCTCGAGGGTCGGGACTTCCTGGCGGGGCTGATGCAGGAGTTCCGCCTGACGACCGAGTGGGTACACCCCGAGCGCCTGCCCGAGAATGGGCGCTGCATCTTCGTCTGCAACCATCCCCTCGGTGGCATGGATGGCATCACGCTCTGCCACATGCTCGGGGAGCGCTACGGAGCCGTGCGCTACATGGTCTCGGACCTGCTCTACTACCTCAAGCCGCTGCAGCCTGTCTTCCTCCCCGTCAATAATCGGCAGGGCACGCAGGCCCGCGGCGCCATCCAGCTGATGCAGGAGGCGCTGGAGGGCGATGCGCCCATCGGCAGCTTCCCCGCAGGCTCCTGCTCGCGTATCTTCGATGGGCGACTGCAGGACAGACCTTGGCACAAGACCTTCGTCAGCCAGGCCATCAACTACCAGCGCGACGTGGTGCCGCTGCACTTCGTCGGGCGCAACTCCCGCCACTTCTACTGGGTGTGGCACCTCAAGAACGCCTTGCGCATGAAGTTCGACCCAGGGCAGGCCTTGCTCCCTGACGAGCTCTTCCGCGCTCGGGGCAGCCACTATACCGTCCTCGTCGGGGAGCCCATCTCCTGGCAGAGCCTCCGAGACAGTGCTCTGACACCACAGCAGGAGGCCCAGCGCATACGCGCCCTGAGCTACCAGCTACGCGAGGAATACGACCGCACGCACCGCTAAGTGCATACTATGTACACCACACCGATCATCACACCCATAGATAAGGCGCTGATACGTGCCGAGCTGACGCCTGACAAGCTCCTGCGCCAGACCAACAAAGGGGGCAACGAGCTCTACGTCTTCCATGCCCTGAGCGCTCCGCATACCATGCGTGAGATCGGGCGCCTACGTGAGGAGGCCTTCCGCTACTACGGCGGCGGCACGGGTAAGGATTGTGATATTGATAGCTTTGACCTAGACCCCGAGGGCTATCGACAGCTCATCGTATGGGATCCCGCAGAGGAGGCCATCCTCGGCGGTTACCGCTTCGTCTTCGGCGACGAAGTGGGCTATGATGCCGCCACGGGCAAGCCACGGCTCGCGACGGCAGAAATGTTCGACTTCAGTCCGCGCTTCCTCAGCGAGTACCTACCTTATACTATAGAGCTGGGTCGCTCCTTTGTCTCGCTGCCCTACCAGTCTACGCGTATGGGGGCCAAGAGCCTCTTTGCCCTCGACAACCTCTGGGACGGGCTGGGCGCACTGACGGTGCTCAACCCCGAGATGCGCTACTTCTACGGCAAGGTGACGATGTACAAGGACTACGATCGGCACGTGCGCAACCTCATCCTCTACTTCCTCTCGCAGCACTTCCCCGACCCTGAGCAGCTCGTCACGCCGACTGAGCCGCTGCCGATAGAGGTCGATGAGGCGGAGGTGCGGGAGCTTTTCCAGCTCGAGGACTTCGCCTCGGACTACCGCTCCCTCAACTGTGCGGTGCGTGCTCTAGGGCTCAACATCCCGCCGCTGGTCAGTGCCTACATGGCGCTCTCCCCCGAGATGCGCGTCTTCGGCACGGCGATCAATCATGAGTTCGGCCTCGTCGAGGAGACGGGCATACTCATAGCCATCGACACCATTATCCCCTCCAAGCGGAGCCGACACATAGAGACCTTCGAGCCCGCGGAGGCACAGAGTGACCTGCTATGGACGAACATCTCAAGACGGGTGCGCTTGGTGAAGAGCTAGCCTGCCGCTACCTCGAGGCCAAGGGCTACAGCATCCTGGAGCGCAACTGGCGCTCGGGGCACCGCGAGCTGGACCTCATCGCTCAGCGCGGAGGCACGCTGGCCATCGTCGAGGTCAAGACCCGCAGCGCCGGCAGCCTCCTCAGGGCTCGCGACAGCGTCAGCCAGCGCAAGCAGTCCCTCATCATACAGGCTGCCGACCACTACGTACGTACCCGAGGCCTCGAGCTGGACGTACGCTACGACATCATCGCCATAGATATCGCCAGCGACCGGAGCTACACGCTAGAGCACATCGAGGCTGCCTTCTACCCGCGTCTAGGCAGTCACCGCCGCTCCCGTCGCCCGTCGACTAAGCCCCACAAGTAGATGATCGCGCTCTCTACCCCCGTCAGCCTCCCGCCCTCCCCGCCTAGACTCAGCTACGGGCAGGCGGTGATGAGCCTCGGCTCCTGCTTCAGCCAAAGCATCGCCACGCGCCTCAGAGCCGGCGCACTGGACGTCCTGGTCAATCCCTTCGGTATTCAGTACAACCCGCTCTCTATCGCTGCTGCGCTGGAGCGTATCCTCGAGGAGCGTCCCTTCGAGACGGACGAGCTCGTAGAGACCAGCGGTGGCTACGCCTCGCTCCTGCATCACGGCAGCTTCACCCGCCGCCGACGGGAGGACGCGCTGGAGCTGATGAACTCCAGCCTTGAGCGTGCTGCGGCTCAGCTCCAGCGCCTGGACTTCCTCCTCCTTACCTGGGGCACGAGCTACGTCTACCGCTGGGGCGAGACGGGCCGTGTGGTGAGCAACTGTCATAAGCTCCCCGAGCGCCTCTTCCACCGCCAGCGCGTGGGCCTCGACGAGCTCGCGGCGTGCTGGCTGCCCCTGCTGGAGCGCCTCTTCACCCTACGCCCCGAGCTCCAGATCATCACTACGGTCAGCCCGGTGCGCCACCTGCGCGATGGAGCAGTGGGTAATGCACGCAGCAAGGCCACGCTCCTGCTGCTCTCCGAGCTCCTCGCGGAGCGCTACCCCGAGCAGCTGCACTACTTCCCCTCCTACGAGCTGATGATGGACGAGCTGCGGGACTACCGCTACTACGCCGAGGACATGACGCACCCCTCGGAGCTCGCTGAGCGCCTTATCGCCGAGCGCCTCACCCAGTGGTGGCTCAGCCCCGAGGCGCAGCGAGGCATCGCCGAGGCCGAGCGCCTCCTCAGCGAGCTGCGCCACCGTCCCCTCTCCAGCGAGCCCGAGGCGCACCGTGAGCGGCTGGAGCGCCTTGAGGCTAAGCTCGCCGCCTTCTACCGCAAATATCCCTCCGCCCTAGACCTAGCAGCCCTTGTATGAACTCCTCCCTAGCCCCCAGCCTTAGCCCCCAGCAGATTGTCCAGCTCCTCGGTGCCAGGACCGAAGCCCTGCCCTACGAGCGCCCCGTGCAGTGGCTGCTCACTGATAGCCGCTCGCTGACGGCGCCCCGCGATAGCCTCTTCGTCGCGCTGCGCACGGAGTCGGGCGACGGGCAGCGCTATGTCGCCGAGCTCTATGAGGCGGGCGTCCGCCACTTCCTCCTGCATGAGGGGAGCCTCGAGGCCAGCGCCTATCCCGAGGCCAACTGCTACTTCGTCCCCGACACGCTGGCGGCGCTGCAGCTTTTGGCGGCGGCGCATCGTGCCTCCCTCCCTCAGCTGCAGCTCGTGGCCATCACGGGTAGCTACGGCAAGACCATCGTCAAGGAGCTCCTCTATCAGCTCCTCTCGCCGCACTACAGCTGCTACCGCAGTCCGCGCAGCTACAATTCGCAGCTCGGTGTGGCACTCTCGCTGCTGGGGCTGCGTGCCGAGCATGAGCTGGCCTTCATCGAGGCGGGCATCTCGCAGCCTGGGGAGATGGCGGCACTCGCGGCGATGATCCGGCCCGAGGTAGGCGTCTTCACGGGGCTGGGCAGTGCCCATCAGGAGCACTTCGCCTCCATGGAGGAGAAGCTCGAGGAGAAGCTCCAGCTCTTCGCCTCCGCCCGCTGCATCATCTACCCTAAGGATAAGGGCTGGGTCAGCGAGCGTATCGAGGAGCACTACCCCGCGGAGCGCCTCCGCAGCTGGAGTTACCTCGATCCCAAGGCTACGCTCTATATCCCCCATAGCCTCACCCAGGCCGATCGCTGCGAGCTGACCTGCATCCACAGGCAGCAGGCCTACGAGCTGGTGCTGCCCTTCACGGACGCTGCCTATATCGAGGATGCGCTGACGGCACTCTGTCTCGTGGCGGAGCTCGCCCCCGAGCTCCTCAGCGAAGCGAGCCTCTGCAGTACCCTGCGCCCCGTGAGCATGCGCCTCGAGGTCAAGGAGGGTGCGCGAGGCTGCACGCTGATCAATGACTACTACAGCTGCGACCTGCAGAGCCTGCCCATCGCGTTGGACTTCCTGCGTCGCCGTGCCGATAGCTCGGGCATGCGCCGCGTCCTCGTCCTCTCCGACATAGAGGGCAGTGGGCTGAGCGATGAGGAGCTCTACGGAGAGGTGGCCCGCTACCTCAGGGACTACGAGGTCCAAGAGCTCTATCTGGTCGGGCCGCGTAGTAGCGGGGAGGCGAAGCGCTTTGGCTTCATCCCCTGCTCCTGCTATCCCGATACGGAGACGCTGCTCGGCTCGCGCGTGCTGGAGCAGCTCTCGGGCGTCTGCCTGCTGCTCAAGGGGGCACGGCGCTTTGCCTTCGAGCGTCTCTACCGCAGCCTTTCGGCGCACGTGCACCAGACGGTGCTGGATGTCGACCTCAGCGCTGTCGTCTCCAACCTCAATCACTACCGCAGCCTCTTACCTCCAGGCCACCCGCTGATCTGCATGATCAAGGCCGACGGCTATGGCGTCGGAGCGGTCGAGCTGGCCCGCACGCTCCAGGAGCACCGCGTGGACTACCTCGCCGTGGCGGTAGCCGATGAGGGGCGCGAGCTCCGCGAGGCGGGCATCAGCACGCACATCATGGTGATGAATCCCGAGCTCAGCACGGCCGATACCCTCTTCGAGCAGCGCCTCGAGCCCGAGGTCTATAGCTTCGCCCTCCTCGAGGGGCTGGCGCGTGCCGCCCAGGCGCACGGGCTCAGCGACTACCCGATACATATCAAGGTGGATAGCGGCATGCACCGCCTCGGCTTCTCGGCCGAAGAGATCCCCGAGCTGGCTGCGCGTCTCAGGGAGCTCCCTGCACTGAGAGTCAGCAGCATCTTCTCCCACTTCGCCGCCTCCGACGAGGGCGAGCCCAAGCGCGCCTTTACCGAGGGGCAGTACCGCTACCTGCTGGGGGCGGCCGAGGAGCTCAGCCAGCGGCTAGGCTACCGCCCCCGCTACCATATTCTCAATACGGCGGGCATAGAGCGCTACCCTGAGTACGCGCTGGATATGGCGCGCCTCGGCCTCGGCCTCTACGGCATCAGCCCCACGCAGCTGCCTGGCACGACGCCTATAGCGCGCCTCTCGACCATCATCCTGCAGCTGCGCTCGCTGCCCGCGGGCGAGTGTGTCGGCTACGGCTGCCGCGGCCTCACGCAGCGCCCCGCACGCATCGCCGTCATCCCGATAGGCTATGCCGATGGCTTCAGCCGTAGGCTCAGCAATGGCGCCTATGCGGTCTCCGTGCACGGCGTCCTCTGCCCGACCATAGGCAACGTCTGTATGGATGCCTGCATGATCGACGTCACCGAGGTGCCCGAGGTCGCGGAGGGGGACGAAGTCCTCATCTTCGGCGAAGAGCCTCGCCCCATCCAAGCCCTCAGCGCAGCCCTCGATACCATCCCCTACGAGGTGCTGACGACGCTCTCGCCCCGCATCCAGCGCCGCTACTGGCGCGAGTAGCCTAGGGCGCTGACGCTGCCCCTCGGCGCGGTGCTGCCCCTCGTCGTCCCTTCCTCCCGCTTTGCTCACTACACCTATATACCATACGATGCAGCTCCCTAGTCCCCTTCGCCGCCTAGGCCTAGCCCTTGCTGTCCTAGGCCTCGCCCTCGAGGTGCTGGCTCAGAGCCCTATGGCTCCGCGCCCCTCCTATGCCGAGCTCGTGGATCCCCTCACGGGGACGCTGAGCAGCTACGAGCTCAGTGCGGGCAATACCTACCCCGTCATCTCTCGCCCCTGGGGGATGAATAGCTGGACGCCCCAGACGGGCAAGATGGGCGACGGCTGGCAGTACACCTACACGGCTCAGAAGCTCTGCGGCATCAAGCAGACGCACCAGCCCAGCCCCTGGATCGGAGACTATGGCCAGTTCGCCTTCCTCCCTATGGTCGGCGCCTCCCCGCGCTTCGGCGATGAGGAGCGCGCCTCCTACTTCAGCCACAAGGCCGAGCGGGCGCATCCCTACAGCTATGAGGTCTACCTGGCGGACTATGATACCCAGCTGCGCCTAGCGCCTACCGAGCGGGCTGCCGTCTGCGAGATCACCTACCCGAGCTATAGCAAGCCCGAGGAGCGCTGGCTCATCATCGACGCCTACGATGGGGGGAGCGAGCTCACGCAGACCTCGCCGCGGACGCTCGTGGGCGTCAGTCGGCGCAATAGCGGGGGCGTACCCGCGGGCTTCGGCTGCTACTTCATCTTCACCTTTGAGGAGCCTATTAGCCTCGTCCAGTTCAAGGAGATCAAGGGTGAGGGAGGCACGCGGGCGCTCGCTGCCGTACGGCTTTCCTCCACCAAGCCCCAGCTGCGTCTCTGGGTCGCCTCCTCCTTCATCAGTCCCGAGCAGGCGGAGCTCAACCTCAAGGAGGCTGCAGGGCGCGACTTCGCCACCATCGCCCGCGAGGGCAAGGCCGTGTGGGATGAGCTGCTGGGACGCCTCGCCGTAGAGGACGAGCACCCCGAGCGGATGCGCACCTTCTACAGCATGCTCTACCGCTGCCTGCTCTTCCCACGTCGCTTCTGGGAGCGTAACGCGGCGGGTGAGATCGCCCACTACAGCCCCTACAATGGCAAGGTACTGCCCGGCTACATGTACACCGACACGGGCTACTGGGATACCTTCCGCGCGCTGATGCCGCTGATCAACCTTGTCTACCCCGACGAGGCAGGGCCCATGGCTGAGGGGCTGATGAATGCCTACCGCGAGAGCGGCTTCCTGCCCGAGTGGGCGAGCCCCGGGCATAGGGACTGCATGGTGGGCAATAACTCCGCCTCCGTCCTCGCCGATGCCTTCCTCAAGGGGCTGGGTCGCCTCGAGGGGAGGGAGGTCGTCGCGGCGCTGCTGCATGGGGCCAATGCCGAGCACCCTACGATCAGCTCCACGGGGCGCAAGGGCTATCAGTACTACAATAGGCTCGGCTACATCCCCAGCGATGTGGGGATCAAGGAGCACGCTGCCCGTAGCCTCGAGTATGCCTATGCCGACTGGTGCATCGCTGAGGTGCTCCGCCGCACGGGGGCACCGAAGAAGCTGGAGGCCCTCTACCGCTCGCGCAGCCAGAACTATCGCAAGCTCTACAACCCTACCCTCGGGTGGATGCAGGGACGCAAGGCCGACGGCAGCTGGCAGCAGCCCTTCTCGGTCTATAAGTGGGGCGATGCCTTCACTGAGGGCAATGCGCTGCACTACACCTGGTCGGTCTTCCACGACGTCCCAGGGCTCATGCAGCTGATGGGCGGTGCTGCGGGCTTCACGGCGCACCTGGATAGCATCTTCTCCCTGCCGCCCCTCTTCGACGAGAGCTACTACGGCTTCGTCATCCACGAGATCCGCGAGATGCAGCTGATGAATATGGGCAACTACGCCCACGGCAATCAGCCCATACAGCACATGATCTACCTCTACGACTATGCGGGTAGACCGCAGCGCACGCAGTGGTGGGTGCGCGAGGTGATGGACCGCCTCTATAGCGCACGCCCTGATGGCTACTGCGGCGATGAGGACAACGGCCAGACCTCGGCCTGGTACGTCTTCTCTGCCCTCGGCTTCTACCCTGTTAATCCCGTCTCGGGCGAATATGCGCTGGGCATCCCTTACTTCCGCCGCGTCCGCCTGCAGCGCCCTGGGGCAAAGCCCTTCGTCATCACGGCTGACCGCCCCGAGGGGCGCTACGTACGGCGGACGCTCCTCGGGGAGCAGCCGCTAGCGAAGCCCTTCCTCAGCTATCAGAGCATCCTCGAGGGCGGGCGCCTGTACTTCGAGCTCGAGCCGCAGCCCAATCCCTAGCGTACTCCCGCCCGCAGCCCCTAGGGGGCTCTATCCTAGGGGAAGGCCTTCCTCCCCCTAGTGCGAAGCCCGCGACTGGACGTCTCCAGCCGCGGGCTTCGCTTGTCTTGGCGCTGCTCTACTCGGCCTAGGAAAAGCCTGCCGCGTGCCTGGCCGCCTAGCGCGCGGCAGAGGGGGAGGGGGCTGAGGGATATCCCTCAGCTCCTTGAGGGACGTCCATCAGGCGCGTGAGGGACATCAGTCAGGCCGCTGAGGGATATCCCTCAGTACGGCTCGGATAGGGTGCCCCGCTCGCTGCGCCCTCGGGGAGGGGAGGTGCGCCCCTGGGGTGAGGCCTACGGGAGCGGCCTTGGCGGCCAAGCTGAGGGGCAGGATGAGGCTCGAGAGTCAGCCGCAGCAAGGTGCAGTGGGGGACTTTTCGTATTTTTGCCCCATGCGCCAGATTGCTTGAATCCTCCCTAGCGCAGCACGATAGACGACCCAATGGCAAAGACTACCCCCAGCAGCAAGCAGGCTGCCCTGAGCGGCGACCGCCAGGATACGAGCACCAGCATCCTCCTTCACCACGTACGTGTCAATAACCTCAAGAATATAGACCTCGAGATCCCCCGCGGCAAGCTCGTCGTCGTCACCGGGGTTAGCGGCTCGGGCAAGAGTTCGCTGGCCTTCGACACGCTCTATGCCGAGGGGCAGCGCCGCTATGTGGAGAGCCTCTCGAGCTACGCCCGCCAGTTCGTCGGCCGCATGGCTAAGCCCGAGGCCGACTGGATCCGTGGGCTGCCGCCAGCCATCGCCATCGAGCAGCGTGTCGTCAGCCGCAATCCCCGCTCCACCGTAGCGACCTCGACCGAGATCTACGAGTATATGCGCCTCCTCTGGGCGCGTGTGGGGAAGACCATCTCCCCGATCTCGGGGCAGGAGGTGCGTAAGCATACCGTCCCCGATGTGCTGGGCTACATTCGTCAGCTGCCCGTGGGGAGCCGTGTCTACCTCATCACGCCGCTCATCCTGCCGAAGGGGCGTAAGCTCGCCGCCCACCTCGAGATCCAGCTGCAGCAGGGCTACAGCCGTCTGTGGCGCAGTGATCAGGGCGTCGTGCCCATCGACGAGGCGCTCGTATGGCCCGACAAGGAGGCCAAGAACTGCTGGCTGCTCATCGACCGCCTCGCCGTGGGGGATGACCTCAGTGCGGTGGACCGCCTCGGGGAGTCGGTAGAGACGGCCTTCTTCGAGGGACGCGGTAGCTGTAGCCTCGCCGTAGAGCGTATGGAGGGCGGCGAGCGCCAGGAGGCCGTGCTGGTGCCCTTTAGCAATGTCTTCGAGGCCGACGGGCGCGTCTTCCAGGAGCCGAGCCCCGAGATGTTCAGCTTCAATAATCCCATAGGTGCCTGCCCCGAGTGTGAGGGCTTCGGCATGGTCGTCGGCATCGATGAGCGCCTGGTGATCCCCGATCCCACACTCTCGGTCTACGAGGATGCCGTAGCCTGCTGGCGGGGTATGGTCTCCTCGGAGTGGAAGAACTTCTTCATCAGTCTATCGGATCAGGAGGGCTTCCCCATTCACAAGCCCTACAAGGACCTCACGGCTCGGCAGCGTGAGCAGCTGTGGGAGGGCCTGCCGAGTAAGCAGTACGGCCCCGTAGGGATCAACCCCTACTTCGCTGCCCTGCGTAGCCAGCTGCACAAGATCCAGAACCGCGTCCGCATCGCCCACTTCACGGGCAAGACGGTATGCCCGAGCTGCCACGGTGGACGCCTCAAGCCCGATGCCCTCTGCGTGCAGGTGGGCGGGAAGAACATCGCCGAGGTCGTCAGCCTGACCCTCTGGGAGGCACGGCGCTTCTTCGATGAGCTGGAGCTAAGTCCCGCGGATCAGCTCATCGCCAAGCGCCTCCTGCACGAGATACGCTCCCGCCTCGGCTTCCTCGACGAGGTAGGCCTCGGGTACCTCACCCTAGACCGCCTCTCCAATAGTCTCTCGGGCGGGGAGAGCCAGCGCGTGACCCTCGCGACCCAGCTCGGCAGTAGCCTCGTCGGCTCGCTCTACGTGCTCGACGAGCCCAGCATAGGCCTGCACCAGCGCGACACCGAGCGGCTGATACGCGTCGTCAAGCGTCTGCGTGACCTGGGGAATACGGTGGTCGTCGTCGAGCACGATGAGGAGATGATGCGCGCCGCCGACTACATCGTGGACATAGGCCCCGATGCGGGTATCCACGGCGGCCAGGTCGTCTACGCAGGCGATGCCTCGGCCATCACGCGCGAGACGCCTGGCTACACGGCGGCCTACCTCACGGGGCGCGAGCAGATCCCTCTGCCCAGCGTGCGCCGCGGCTGGACGAGCTTCCTCGAGGTCAAGGGCGCCCGTCGGCACAACCTCAAGGAGGTGGATGTGCGCTTCCCTCTGCATACGCTCACCGTGGTCAGTGGCGTCAGTGGCTCGGGCAAGAGTACGCTGGTGCGTGACCTCTTCTACGAGGGCGTCAGCCGCAAGCTAGGACGCGAGCCCATGACGGAGCTCGAGCTCACCTCCATCACGGGCGACTGGCGCGAGATCGAGCAGGTGGAGTACGTGGACCAGAACAACATCGGCCGCAGCTCCCGCTCCAATCCCGTGACCTACGTCGGTGCCTTCGACACCATACGTGACCTCTACGCGGGCCTCCCCCTGTCCAAGCAGATGGGCTACAAGCCCTATTACTTCAGCTTCAATAAGGAAGGCGGACGCTGCGAGACCTGTCAGGGCGCTGGTGAGATCACCATCGAGATGCAGTTCATGGCCGATATTCACCTCACCTGCGAGGCTTGCGGCGGCAAGCGCTTCCGCAAGGAGCTCCTCGAGGTCGAGTACTGCGGGACGAATATCTCCCAGCTGCTGGAGCTGAGCGTCGACGAGGCCGTGGACTTCTTCGCCGAGCACCGTGAACAGTCCCCTCTCTCGGATCGCATCATCAATCAGCTGCGTCCGCTGCAGCGCGTAGGCCTCGGCTACATCAAGCTCGGGCAGTCGGGCTCCACGCTCTCGGGCGGGGAGAACCAGCGTGTCAAGCTCGCCTACTACCTCGGTAAGGGGAAGAAGTTGCCGACGCTCTTCATCTTCGACGAGCCGACCACGGGCCTGCACTTCCACGATATACGCACGCTGCTGGGCTCGCTGGAGGCACTGGTCGACCAGGGGCACTCGGTGATCGTGGTCGAGCACAACCTCGAGGTCATAAAGGCTGCAGACTGGGTCATCGATCTCGGCCCCGAGGGGGGTAAGGGTGGTGGCTACATCGTGGCCGAGGGGACGCCCGAGGAGCTGGCCGCCCATCCCGACTCGGCTACGGGACGCTACCTCCGTCCGCTGCTGGAGGCGACAGGTAGCGTGCTGAAGGCTCGCTAAGGCGGCGCTGCCCCGCTGGGGTGTAGTGCTCGTCCGCTGGGGAGTAGTTATCCAAAAAAACAAGCCCTATAAGGGCGTCCGCGCTGAGGCTCAGCGTGTGGGACGCCCCTATAGGGCTTAGCTGTCTTATGTCGATAGGTGGGGTGAGTTTTCTTATAGTATATTTCCCCGAATCTTATATTAGTTTTCGCTAGATCTTATATCATTTTCTGTGACTTCTTATATTATTTTCTTCCGCATCTTATATCACTTAGCTCCCTCTCCCTAGGCTCGGAGCGTGCCGCGCCTTAGCTCGGGGCTGCCTCCCTCCTTGCGCTTGGTAGCCTTCCCCTTATCCCTCGGCAAGCTCCCTCCGCGCGCTCGGCAGTCTCCGTGAGGCTGCTGCCCTAGCTCAGCTTTACCCTTGCTCGGCCTGCCGAGCCTCCTCGGGGTGCGCTGCTACACCTATGTAGCTAGCTATATATAGGTATAGAAAAGGGATCTTCCTCTTGGTTGTGGCTATTCTATACCTACTTGTAGGGAGCTGTGTTGGGACGATTACGCCTTTTTTTCGCCAATAATGGTGCTTCATATACCTAATTGAGTTATCTTTGTAGCGGCAAGGCACTGCCTAGCGCCTAGGCTCTGCTTAGGGGATACCACGGAGCCTACTGCACCTCGGCTCTATAGCGCCTGCCGACAAGGTCATAAACTAAGTAGAATCAAACTAATAAGAAACTCTATGTCGTGGTTAATCAAATCCTCGATCGGCCGTAAGCTCGTGATGAGTATCTCAGGACTTGCGCTGATCCTGTTCCTGACCTTCCACATGTCGATGAATCTGGTAGCTCTCTTCAGCGAGGAGGGCTATAACGCGGTATGTGAATTCCTCGGAGCTAACTGGTACGCACTGGTAGCCTCAATGGGGCTGGCCGCACTCTTCGTCGTGCACATCGTCTATGCCTTCATCCTGACGCTGCAAAACCTCAAGGCACGTGGCAACGACCGCTACGCCGTCATCGACAAGCCTAAGGGCGTCGAGTGGGCCTCGCAGAACATGATGGTACTCGGTGTCGTCGTCGTCCTCGGGCTCCTGCTGCACCTCTTCAACTTCTGGGCGAAGATGCAGCTGGCAGAGCTCCTCGGGCAGCATGACCTCGGGATCGCGGGCGTCAGCGGGCCTACCGACGGTGCTGGCCTTATCCGCTATACCTTCTCTAATCCTATCTTCGTAGTCCTCTACCTCGTATGGCTGGGTGCTCTGTGGTTCCACCTCTCGCATGGCTTCTGGAGCTCGCTGCACACCATCGGCTTCGATAACAAGATCTGGTTCGAGCGCCTGCGTTGCATCTCCAATGTCTACACGACGATCATCGTCCTCGGCTTCGCAGTCGTGGTCGTATGGTACTACCTGCAGAGTCTCTGCGGTGGGGTCTGCCCCTTCTAATGCCTGTAGTTATCCACTCCAGTACCTATATATAGCATATGTCTAAGATAGATTCCAAGATCCCTGCCGGCCCATTAGCTGACAAGTGGACAAATTATAAAGACCATCAGAAGCTCGTCAACCCCGCCAACAAGCGCCGCCTCGACATCATCGTCGTCGGTACCGGGCTCGCTGGTGCATCGGCTGCCGCATCGCTGGCAGAGATGGGCTTCAACGTGCTGAACTTCTGCATCCAGGACTCGCCCCGTCGTGCGCACTCCATCGCTGCACAGGGGGGGATCAACGCTGCTAAGAACTATCAGAATGACGGGGACTCGGTCTACCGCCTCTTCTACGATACGATCAAGGGGGGGGACTACCGTGCTCGTGAGGCCAACGTCTACCGCCTGGCAGAGGTTGCTAATAATATCATCGACCAGTGCGTAGCACAGGGCGTACCCTTCGCTCGTGAGTACGGCGGTCTCCTGGATAACCGTTCCTTCGGGGGTGCTCAGGTATCACGTACCTTCTATGCCCGCGGTCAGACGGGACAGCAGCTGCTGCTCGGCGCTTACTCCGCCCTTAGCCGTCAGGTCGGCAAGGGCTCGGTCAAGCTCTACACGCGCCACGAGATGCTCGACGTCGTCATCATCGACGGACGTGCCCGAGGGATCATTGCCCGTAACCTCGTGACGGGTAAGATCGAGCGCTTCGCAGCACACGCCGTCGTCATCGGTACGGGCGGCTACGGTAATGCCTTCTTCCTCTCGACGAACGCTATGGCCTCCAACGGCTCGGCTGCCTGGCAGTGCTACAAGAAGGGCGCCTACTTCGCGAACCCCTGTATGGCCCAGATCCACCCGACCTGCATCCCCGTACACGGAGAGTTCCAGTCCAAGCTGACGCTGATGTCCGAGTCGCTGCGTAACGACGGCCGCATCTGGGTACCCAAGAATATCGAGGATGCCAAGAAGTTGCAGGCAGGTACGCTCCGCCCCACCGAGATCAAGGAAGAGGATCGTGACTACTACCTCGAGCGCCGCTACCCTGCCTTCGGGAATCTCGTGCCTCGTGACGTGGCGAGCCGCGCGGCCAAGGAGCGCTGCGACGCTGGCTATGGGGTCAACAACACCGGCCTAGCCGTCTTCCTCGACTTCTCCTCCGCCATCCAGCGCCTGGGTAAGGACGTCGTAGAGGCCCGCTATGGTAACCTCTTCCAGATGTACGAGAAGATCACCAACGACAATCCCTACGAGACGCCGATGATGATCTACCCTGCCATCCACTACACCATGGGCGGTATCTGGGTAGACTACGAGCTGATGACCTCCGTGCCCGGGCTCTTCGCTATCGGGGAGGCCAACTTCTCTGACCACGGTGCCAACCGCCTCGGGGCTTCGGCACTGATGCAGGGTCTGGCTGACGGCTACTTCGTCCTGCCGTACACGATCCAGAACTATCTGGCGGACCAGATCCAGGTTCCCCGCTTCAGCACGGACCGTCCAGAGTTCGACGAGGCAGAGAAGGGCATCCAGGACCGCATCGCTCGCCTGATGAGCATCAAGGGCTCACAGTCTGTCGACAGCCTGCACAAGAAGCTCGGCCACATCATGTGGGACTTCGTCGGCATGGGTCGTGAGCGCGAAGGCCTAGAGAAGGCAATCGTAGCGCTCAAGGAGCTGAAGAAGGAGTTCTGGAGCGACGTGCGCATCCCCGGTAAGGCTGATGACCTCAACGTCGAACTGGAGAAGGCACTGCGACTGGCTGACTTCATCGAGATCGGCGAACTGATGGCCCGCGACGCTCACGACCGTGAGGAGAGCTGCGGTGGTCACTTCCGCCTCGAGCACCAGACGCCTGAGGGCGAGGCTCTGCGTCACGATGACCAGTTCGCCTACGTCTCCTGCTGGGAATACCAGGGCGAGGATCAGGATCCCGTCCTCCTCAAGGAGCCTCTGGACTACGAGTTCGTCGTCCGTCAGCAGCGTAACTACAAGAACTAACCCCAAGCCACTCAATCGGTACAATGGACAAGAATATCAATATCAAGGTAAAGGTCTGGCGCCAGCGCGGTCCCGAGGCAAAGGGTGCGTTTGAGCTGTATGACCTCAAGAATATATCCCAGGGCAGCTCGTTCCTAGAGATGCTCGACATCCTCAATGAGCAGCTGGTACGCGAGGGCAAGGAGCCCGTCGTCTTCGACCACGACTGCCGTGAAGGGATCTGCGGTATGTGCTCGCTCTACATCAATGGGCACCCCCACGGGCCCGATGATAGCATCACGACTTGCCAGCTCCACATGCGTCGCTTCGACGAAGGGGACACGATCACCATCGAGCCTTGGCGCTCGGCGGGCTTCCCCATCATCCGTGACCTTATGGTAGACCGCTCGGCCTACGACAAGATCATCCAGGCGGGGGGCTTCGTATCGGTCAATACGGGTGGTGTGCCTGACGCCAACGCGATCGCCATCCCCAAGGCGGATGCTGATATGGCTATGGACGCTGCTGCCTGCATCGGCTGTGGCGCCTGCGCTGCGGCATGTAAGAACGGCTCGGCTATGCTCTTCGTCTCGGCGAAGGTCAGCCAGCTCGCACTCCTGCCTCAGGGTCGTGTCGAAGCTGCTCGCCGTGCTAAGGCGATGGTCGCGAAGATGGACGAACTGGGCTTCGGGAACTGTACCAACACCCGTGCCTGCGAGGTAGAGTGCCCCAAGAACATCTCTATCTCGAACATCGCGCGCCTCAACCGCGAGTTCCTCTCCGCTAAGTTCAAGGACTAGTCCGACGTAGCATGCGCCGCCTGTGCGGCTAGTGCTGCCTCCCAATACCAGCCGCGCCTGCGACCATCTCCGATGGCTGCAGGCGCGGTTCTTTTTTGTGCCTCGGGGAGCGAGCTCGCTCCTCGAGACTTGTCGTAGTGGGGCAGTGGAAAAGGGTGGAAGGGGAGGAGGTGAATGTCGAGGCTAAGGGGTGCTGCTGTACCTGCTGCGGCTGGGTGATCTTCGGATATAAGGTGTTGGGCTGCTCGTCCCGAGGCTGGGTGAGTTTGTGGCCTAAGGCTGGACTTACTCCTTGCACTAGGGTAGGTGCTAAGGAATAATGGTAGCCTTGGTCGTCACGAAATGGAAGCCTTGGCTCGCTCGCAGCTGGGGATGCAGCTTCGTAACGGGTGGAAAGGAAGGCGGGTTAAGTTGGCCGTGCGTGCTGAATTAAGGGGGAGTGTGCAGGAGCGGAAGGGGCAAGAAGGCCGAGCGAGGAGCGTGCTAGGGGCGGGAGATGAGGAAGGCGTAGGCGAGAAGCTCGGTGCCCGACTCTTCGCATCGGATGGAGAGGAGGTAGGAGCTACCCGCGGGGAGGCCGAGGCGGTCGAAGAAGCTCCGTGGCTCGGTGCAGAGGACGTCCAGCCAAGCGTGGCTTCCGCTGCTCTCGCCCTGATGGATCGTTTGCCCCGTGAGCTCGTAGACGATCCAGCTGCAGCGGGCCGCGGGGTGCTGCTCCAGCCAGCTGCGGAGTGCCCGTGGACTACGCTCCTCCGTCTCGGCCTCTAGTTCGCCCCGACCTCCCGTACTGGGGGGCTTGGGCTGCTGCTGGCGCTGGAGGCTGACACTATTGGGCTGTCCAGGGCTGGCATAGCCTGCTGCGGCCAGCGCGGGGAGCCACTGCGCCGACTCCCAGGGGGCGCTAAGATCGACCCGCTCCCAGGCGACATCCTTCTTCGTCTTGAGCCCTCGCGGGAGGCTGCTGTTGTCGTAGGCAAACTTATCCACCACGAGTTCCTCGCCCTCCTTGATCAGCGCGACGACACCCCGACTATTGACTAGGCGCGGCAGGGCAAGGCGGAGGACTTGGTCTGGCGCGAGGCGAGGATAGCGCTCGGTGAGGCGCTGGGGCTCGGCGCAGAGGACGATGTAGCTGTGTGGCGGGAGCTTGACGTCGGGGAGACGGACGCCCTGGACGCGCGTCTCCTCCTTGCCGACGGCGAGTAAGTAGTCCCCGATCGGGCAGGGCTGATCGCTCGGGTTGTAGAGCTCGACGTACTCGGCGCTCGCGGGGCTGGGTGCGGCCATCACTTCGCTGAGTAGGGGATGCGCTAGGGCGAGTTGGGGGAGGGCGAGCCCGAGGCTAAGGAGGAGACTGCGGGCGTGCATGGTGTGGGTCATGTGATAGAAGGTAAAGCAGTAGGTCAGAGGTAAGGTCGAGCAAGCTATGTGCCTGCTGCAAGCTACGCGAGGGATATCCCTCAGCGGGCTGACTGATAGCTCTCAGGCGTGTGAGGGACGTCCCTCAGTCTCGTGACTGATATCCCTCAGAGGGCCTCCCCCTTGTGGTGGCCTTTTGCTGAGAAGAGGGCGCCCTTCGCCTAGATCAAGGTAAGGGAGGTGATGAGGAAGGTATTGGCGGTCAGCTTGGATGCTGCTAGGGCTCGCGGCGAGATGCCCTAACGAGGCTCGAGGAGCAAGGCGCGGACGCCTTAGTCCTCCTTGGTCGGGGCGTCCTCGGGTGCGGCGTCCTTGGGCGGACTTGAGGCTCGGGGGTGGGCGGCGTAGAGCTTGCGCAGCTGCTCGAAGGAGGTATGCGTGTAGCGGACGGTGGTGGAGACGGAGTTGTGCCCCATCAGTTCGCGTAGCAGCGTGAGGTCGCCCCCAGCGTTGAGCATGTCGGTGGCGAAGGAGTGGCGCAGGGCGTGGGCTCCGCGACGGGTGAGCTTCGGCACCTCGCTTAGGGTGGCGTGCACCACGCGGTAGATGGCGCCGTCGGAGAGGGGCTTGCCCCGCGAGGAGAGGAGGAAGTGCGGGCTGTGGCCGAAGATCTGGGTGCGCTCGCGCCGCCAGTGCTCGATGGCCTCCGCCAGCTGCTCGCCGAAGGGTACGATACGCTCCTTGCGCCCCTTACCCAGCACCTTGAGCTGACGCTGTCGGGTGTCGACATCGCTGTCGGCGAGGCCTGCCAGTTCGCTGCGTCGCAGCCCGCACTCGTAGAGCATCGCCAGGATCAGGCGGTCGCGTACGGCCTGCCAGTCCTCGGTCTGCTCTTGAGGCTCGTCGATGAGGCGGTTGAGCTCCTCGGTGGGGACGTAGACGGGGAGGGGTTTGTCGGCCTTCGGGGGGCGCAGCTGCTGGATGGGGCTTCGGCGTATGATGCCGAGCTTGAGCAAGTAGCGGTAGAAGCTCTTCACCGAGGAGAGGTATTTGCCCACGGAGGAGGCCTTGACCCCTGCATCGAGGCTGGAGGAAAGCCAGCCGCGCACCAGGTCGAGGTCGCCCTCGCTCGGGGTGAAGGGCTCGGAAAGGCACTCCTCGGCATAGCGGCGGTAGCGCTCCAGGTCACGGCTGTAGCTGGACACCGTCCTGGGGGAGGCGTCCAGCTCGTAGCGCAGGTAGTCCTCGAAGCGCTGGAAGAGATCGGGCTCGGTACTCATCGGAGGGGTCGGGGAAAAGGGTAGGCGAGGGACGAAGGGCGGCCAAGGCAGGGCGCTTCGTCCAAGCCTAAGCCTTCGCGCAGCTAGGGGGCGACGCGGGTGAGGCTCCAGCTGCCATCCTCCTGCAACTCGTAGACGAAGCGGTCGTGCAGGCGGCTGTCGCGTCCCTGCCAGAGCTCGATGCGGTGGGGCGTCACGGCATAGCCTCCCCAGCTCTCGGGGCGGGGCACCTCGCGGCCGACGAACTTGAGGCTCTCGGCAGCAAAGCGCATCATGATCCACTCGCGCGAGGGGATAGGCTGGCTCTGTGGGGAGATGCGCGCGCCGATACGGCTCTTGTAGGGGCGCATCGCGAAGTAGGCGTCGCTCTCGGCGGCAGGGAGGCGCTCGATCGTGCCCTCGACGTGGATCTGACGCTCTAGCTCGTGCCAGAGGAAGGTCAGCGCTACGCGTGGGTTGGCGGCGATCTGTTGCCCCTTGCGGCTCTCGTAGCCGGTGTAGAAGACGAAGCGTCCGCCGAGGACTTCCTTCAGCAGGACGGTGCGTATACTGGGCTGGCCCTCGGGGCTCGCTGTGCCCACGAGCATGGCCGTAGGCTCGTAGACGCGGCTCTCTATGGCCTCGTGTAGCCAGCGCTCTACCATGGGGAGGGGCTCGGCGGGGAGCTCGCTGCGGCTCAGGCTGCGGCTGGAGTACTCGCGTCGGATATGCTCGAGGTGAAGATCTTCGTTCATGTCTGTCCTTGGTCTAGGTAGGGGAGCAAAGCAAGCAGGGGATAGCACCGAGCGCTCGGTGCTATCCCCTGCCTATGCTGGTCGCTATTAGATGAAGGTGGCGAACTCCTCCATAGAGTTGCGCACCTTCTTCATCTGGCCCAGCCAGTCGCGCTCGGGATCAGCGTAGCCTAGGTAGAGGAGGCAGACGCTGCGTAGGCCCTTGGAGGGCAGGTCAAGCAGCTCATCGACGAGCTTGGGGTCGAAGCCGCCGATGGGCGTGCTATCGATGCGGAGCTCTGCAGCCTGTGCCAGCGCCATCCCCAGGGCGATGTAGGCCTGGTTCGCAGCGTGCTGGTACTGCTCCTCCTTGTCCATCTCGCCGAACTTCTCCTTGAGCATGTCTGTGTAGCGCTTGAAGCGTCCGCGCACCAGCCCGCGCTCGTCGGTCGTCAGGTCATAGATGGCGTCGATGCGCTCGGGCGTGTATTCGTCCCAGGCGGCGAAGACGATGACGTGGGAGCACTCACGCATGCAGTCGGGGTTGAGGGCGCCTGCGACCATCTTCTCCTTGAGGTCCTGGTCGCCGACGACGATGAGGCGGAACTGCTGCAGCCCCGAGGAGGTGGGGGCGAGGCGTGCGGCCTCGACGATCTTCATCAGATCCTCCTGGGAGAGCTTCTTCGTGGGGTCGTATGCCTTGACGGCGTGCCGCCAGTGTAGGTCTTCGATAAGTGACATAGTCTACTGTATTTAATGATGGATGATGTAGTCTAGGGAAGAGGCCGCGGTCGGGGCGGGCTAGAGGTGCTGGGGGTGGTCCTGCTCGACGTAGTCGATGAAGGCCTTGTTCACCAGATGGGAGCCGCCAGGGGTGGGGTAATCGCCGCTGAAGTACCAGTCGCCGTGATGGTGCGGGATGGCCTCATGCAGCCCCTCGAGGCTCTGGAAGATCAGCTCGACCTCGGCACGAGTGTCTTCGGGGCGCAGGAGCTCGACCATCTTGGCCGAGATCTCCTCGGGGCTGAAGGGGGCGTAGATCGTCTTGACGACATTCTCTACCTCCTCCGTCTCGGGGCGCTGGCGCAGCTCGAGGGCACGCTGGTACTGCTGCTCGATGAGGGCCTCCATACCGCGCTCCTTGATCAAGGCGATGGCGGCGCGAAAGGCGATGAACTCCTTCATCTTGCTCATGTCAATGCCGTAGTAGTCGGGGTAACGTACCTGCGGGCAGCTGGAGACGATGACGATCTTGCGTGGGGAGAGGCGGTCGAGGATGCCGATGATGCTTTGGCGCAGGGTCGTCCCACGGACGATGCTGTCGTCGATGACCACGAGGCTATCGAGGCCAGGGCGTACCGTGCCGTAGGTGATGTCGTAGACGTGGGCGGCGAGCTCATTGCGGCTCTTGCCCTCGGAGATGAAGGTGCGGAGCTTGATGTCCTTGATCGCGACCTTCTCGCTGCGGATGCTCAGGGCTAGGATCTGACGTAGCTCCTCGGTGCTCAGCTGACGGCCTGACTGCAGCAGGCGTAGCTTCTCCTCGTTGAGGTGGGCGTTGAGTCCCTCGAGCATGCCGTAGTAGGCGACCTCGGCGGTGTTGGGGATGAAGGAGAAGACCGCGTGCTCGAGGTCTCCGTCCAGGGCGCGGAGGATGGCGGGTGTGAGCAGGCGGCCGAGGGCCTTACGCTCCTGGTAGATGTCCTTATCACTGCCGCGGGAGAAGTAGATGCGCTCGAAGGAGCAGGCCTGCTGCTGCCGTGGGGGGACGATCTGCTCGAGACGTACCTCGGCCTGGCGATTCACCAGGAGCGCCTGCCCGGGCAGCAGCTCCTGGACCTGCTCGCTGGCGATATTCATCACCGTCTGGATGACGGGGCGCTCGGACGCCAGCACGACGATCTCCTCATCTATATAGTAGAAGGCGGGGCGTATGCCCCAGGGGTCGCGCATGGCATAGCTCTCGCCGCTGCCTGTCTGCCCGCACATGACGAAGCCTCCGTCCCATAGCGGGGCGCACTGGCGCAGGACGTTCGCCATGTCGATACGCTCCTCGATGTAGTGAGTGATGTCCATGCCCTCGAGGCCGAAGGTACGGCTCTGGACGAAGAGACGCTCTACCTCGCGGTCGAGGCGGTGCCCGATCTGCTCCAGCAGGATGTGCATGTCGGAGACGTGACGCGGGTGCTGGCCTACGGAGGTGATGGCGTCGAAGATCTGTGAGACGTTGGTGAGGTTGAAGTTACCGCAGATCGTCAAGCACTTGGCCCGCCAGTTATTGCGGCGGATCATGGGATGGACGAAGGTCAGGCCGCTCTTGCCCGTGGTGCTGTAGCGCAGGTGTCCCATCATGCAGTTGCCAGCATAGGGGAGGCGCTCCTCGGCGTAGATGGGGTCAGTGAGCTGCTCGCGGGGAACGGCTCCGAGTGTGCTGTGCACGGTGTCGAAGATCTCCTGGATGGCTCCTGTGCCCTCGGCGCGCTCACGGAAGAGGTACTCCTCACCGGGCTGGGTGCCGAGCTTGACCACGGCGAGGCCTGCACCCTCCTGCCCTCGATTGTGCTGCTTCTCCATCAGGAGATACAGCTTGTTGAGTCCATACATCCAGGTGCCGTACTTCTCCTGATAGTAGGAGAGGGGCTTGCGAAGGCGTATCATGGCTACGCCACATTCATGCTTGAGCGGTTCCATCGTCGGTCTGTCCTTTGGCGCTTGTCTCTTAGTGTTTAGGTCAGCAAGCGGCAGCTGCTCGCCCTCGGTAGGGCTGGAGTAGCGTGCCGCTTGCTGTCATTGGGCTTATCTAGGGATTGAGGTGTCTGTCTTGTCCTTGAGGAAGGCTAGCGCTTGCGCTGTGCCTTGCGCTGCTGCTCCTGCTGTAGGCGCTGTGCCTCCTCGAGGCGCTGCATCCACTTGCTCTTCTTGCGAGGCTTCTTCTTGTTCTCCTCCAGCTGCGCCAGGAGCTTGTCCTCGTTGAGTGTCCAGCGGAAGGCGAAGTACTGCGCGATGGTGATGAGCGTGGAGACGAAGTAGTAGTAGCTCAGCGCCGAGGCGTTCTGGTTGAACATGAAGAAGAACATGATGCTCATGATGTAGGGCATCATCTGCATCCCGGCCATACCCTCGCCCGAGGTCGGGGACTGCGTCATCGTATAGCGGGTATAGACGACGTTGGTCACGGTCATCAGCAGACAGAAGAGGCTGAGGTGGTTGCCGAGGAAGGAGGAGATGATGGGGATGTTGGCATTCCACGATACGATGGCGTCGTAGGTGGAGAGGTCATCCGCCCAGAGGAAGCCCTGGCCGCGCAGCAGGATGGATGTAGGGAAGTACATGTAGAGCGCGATGAGGAAGGGCATCTGTAGCAGCATCGGCAGGCAGCCACTCATGGGGCTGGCTCCGGCCGAGCGGTAGAGGTTCATCGTCTCCGTCTGGCGCTTCATCATGGCCTCCTGCTCCTTGCCGGGGTACTTGGCATTGATGGACTCGATCTGTGGGCGTAGGACGCGCATCTTGGCCTGCGAGAGGTAGCTCTTGTTGGTGAAGGGCCAGAGGAGCAGCTTGATGGCGAGCGTCATCAGGAAGATGATGAGGCCCCAGTTCGATAGATAGCGGGAGAGGAAGGTCACCAGCGGGATGATCATGTACTGATTGATCCAGCGGAAGAGGCTGATCCCGAGGTAGACGAGGTGATCCAGCTGGAGCTCCTCGCCTTCGACGGCACCAGCATCGTAGCCCTTGAGGAGCTCGTAGTCGTTGGGGCCGAAGAAGAAGGTAAGGGGAGCGGTAGGCTCGCTGTTGCGGAGGCTGAAGGGGATGGAGGTCTGGAGCTGTGCGCGGCGCACGTAGCCCGAGCCCTCGGCCTCAGCCTGTAGCGTCAGCTGGTTGCCCTCGAGGCCGCCCTGCTGCTGGATGAGCACGCTGCTGAAGTACTTGTCCTTGAAGGCTACCCACTGCAGGCGCTGCTGTACCTCCTGGTGCTCCTCGCTGCTGGTCTCTAGGCGCTCTACGTCTCCCTTAGGGAAGTGGTAGTAGATACCGCTGTACTGACCCTCGAACTTCCACGACTGCTCCTGCTGGGGCATACGCTGCGACCACTCGAGCTCCTGCATCGTCATGTTGGCAGGCAGGAGGTGATGGAGAGCCTTGCCCTCGAGGCGCAGCGAGAGGCGGTAGTCGTCCTTAGCTAGCGTATAGATGTAGTCAAGGTAGGCGGTCGAGTCGATGCGCATACGCAGCACGGCGCTGCTGTCGCTGTGGCTGACGAGCTCGAAGGAGGCGTCGGCTGTGTTGACGATCGTATTCGACAGCGTGCGTAGGGGGAGGTTGAGGCGCGCGTCGCCCTTACGGAAGAGCTGCACGGGCTTCTTGGCCTGGTCCTTATACTTGGCTAGCGTAGCCTCTATGGGGGCGGCTCCCTTGGTGGAGAGCTTGACCGAGAGCAGTGCATTGCGTAGCTCTACGAGCTGCTCAGGCTGGGGCGTGAGGTAGGGGGGGCGCACGCTGGTGCTGTCAGCACTCGTCGTGGCGAGGGCCTGCTGCTGGTGGGCGGCGGGCTGTGCGGGCTTCTTGGCCGTGGCCTGCTCGCTGCGCTGACGCTCGGCGATCTGCTCCGGCGTGGGCTGCTGGAGCCAGGTGAAGCCGATGAGGACAAGCCCGATGAGGAGGGCTCCGATCAGTGTATTTCTATCCATTAATCTAACTAAGGCCTGCAGCCACCGCCCCGACGATCGAGGGGGCGGCGTGCTGTAGCACTAATACTATCTAAAGCCGTTTGTCGGCTCCTTTGTTCGCGTCCCTAGCCTAAGACCTCCGTGTGGTAGTCGATGGCTGCGCGGACGAAGCTCATGAAGAGGGGACTGGGGTGCAGCACCGTGCTGCTGTACTCGGGGTGGTACTGCACGCCGACGTACCAGCGATGCTCGGGGAGCTCGACCGTCTCGACGAGCCCCGTGTCGGGGTTCTCCCCAGCGCAGAGCATGCCCGCACGCTCGAAGTCCTCGCGGTACTGGCTGTTGAACTCGAAGCGGTGGCGGT
The DNA here is from genome assembly GCF_938046015.1 of uncultured Porphyromonas sp. Classification (GTDB taxonomy): domain Bacteria; phylum Bacteroidota; class Bacteroidia; order Bacteroidales; family Porphyromonadaceae; genus Porphyromonas. The sequence goes on from NZ_CALIXW010000007.1 coordinate 53,810, forward strand.
GGCGCTCACGGACGAACTCCTTGCCGTAGGCCGCAGCGATCTTCGACCCAGGGCGTAGGACGCAGTCGTAGCCGCCGAGGCGCATAGAGCCGCCGAGCTCGGAGACCGTCTTCTGCTCCTCCATCAGGTCGACGACCTTGTGCGTCGAGGAGGGGTCGATCTCCGTGGTGTGGGCATCGGCCCAGCCGAGTACGTTGCGTGCGTACTCGATGACCATGCACTGCATGCCGAGGCAGATCCCGAGGGTGGGGATATTATGCTCGCGCGTGTAGCGCAGGGCGACGAACTTGCCCTCCACCCCGCGCGCACCGAAGCCGGGGGCGATGACGACGCCGTCGAGGCCCTCCAGCAGCTCGGCCACGTTCTCGGGCGTCACCTTCTCGCTGTGGATGGAGATGAGGCGGAGCTTGCGCCCGTTGTAGGTCGCTGCCTGCAGCAGGGATTCGTCGATGGACTTGTAGGCGTCCTGTAGCTCCACGTACTTACCTACGAGCCCGATGCGTACCTCCTCGGTGGCCTGCTCGCGCAGGGAGAGGAAGTGCTTCCAGGGCTTGAGCTCGGGCGTGGACTCCTCGGGGGTGATGCCGCACTTCTTCAGTACGATCTCGTCGAGGTGCTGTGCCTGCAGGGCCAGTGGTACCTGGTAGATGGTGGGGACGTCGACGCTCTGCACGACGCTCTCGGGGGAGACGTTGCAGAAGAGCGCGACCTTGCGCAGGATGTCGCTGCCGAGGCTGTGCTCGGTGCGCAGCACGAGGATGTCGGGCTGGATACCCACCTCCTGCAGCTGCTTGACGGAGTGCTGGGTGGGCTTGGTCTTGACCTCACCTGCGGCAGCGATGTAGGGCACGTAGGTCAGGTGCAGGCAGAGGCAGCTCTGCCCCAGCTCCCACTTCAGCTGGCGTACGCTCTCTAGGAAGGGTAGAGACTCGATGTCGCCGACGGTGCCACCGATCTCGGTGATGACGAAGTCGTACTGCTTCTTGAGGCCGAGCAGCTTGACGTTGCGCTTAATCTCGTCGGTGATGTGGGGGATGACCTGTACGGTCTTGCCGAGGTAGTCGCCCTGACGCTCCTTGCGGATGACGTTCTGGTAGATGCGTCCCGTGGTGATGTTGTTGGCGCGCGAGGTGGCTACATCGAGGAAGCGCTCGTAGTGCCCGAGGTCGAGGTCGGCCTCATGTCCATCGTCCGTGACGTAGCATTCGCCGTGCTCGTAGGGGTTGAGCGTCCCTGGGTCGATATTGATGTAGGGGTCAAACTTCTGTATCGTGACGCTGTAGCCACGTGCCTGGAGTAGCTTGCCCAGAGAGGCGGCTACGATCCCTTTACCCAGGGAGGAGACGACGCCTCCCGTGACGAAGATGTACTTTGTTTCCACTGCCGTTATGCGCTATATATAACAATGAGTAGTCGCTTGGGCGGGCTGCGGGGAGCCTTCGCTCACCTATCATCTACCCAAGATACGCCACAAAGATACATCATTGTCGTGAGTCCTAGCCCTCCGAGCGGCCTTGCCCGCCGTGCCTTCATAAGGCGCTTCCCGTGCTCTGCCCTCGCCCGCACCGAGCTGAGGGATGAGCTGCTCCGATGCTCCGCCTGGGCTCGCAGCACCGCGTGTCCTAAAGGGGGACGCGGTTTATTATATAATATCCCGACGAATATGATATTATTTTTGACCAAATGTTATATAACTTCTGCTCCGATATTATATAATATTCCTCGAGATATAATATTATTTTTCTCCCTCCCACCTAGCTGTCGGCTCCGCTTCACACGTGTCGCGCCTCCTTCCCACATAGCAGGATTTAGGTGGAGCCGAGAGGCTAAGGGCTGCAGCTTGTCCTTTGGAAGGCCTGTCCACAGGAGCCTAGGACTGCAGCCCCGAATGAGCCTTGGGCGGAGGCTGTTTTGTGTGGTGCAAAAGTTTGATGCGTGGAAGATGCTGCTTGTTAAAAATATTTATCGTAACTTCGCGCCCTAGAGAGCGTGCTTACTAACTGACTTCATCCTTCACCGTGCTTTACCAAGCAACTGGCAACTGGCGCAAGCCGTATGGAGTCCGTGGAAGTACTCTAAAAAAAGAAGATTACATTAGTCACTAAACAATCATTCAATGAAAGCAACAAGACCCCTACTATTGCTTGCTCTGTTGGCGGTATTTGGATCCTGCTCCAAGGCCACCGATGAGCCTGTAGCCCCAAGCCCTAGCTCCAGCGATCAGCCGCTCAAGATCGCCCTGAGCGGTGAGATCGAGATGCCCGAGGTCGATCCTCAGACGGCGCGCGACCTGATCCTGACGGAAGGGACAACCAGCTCTGGTAAGCGCATTATTAGTCCTTATTTCACCGATAGCCGCCTCCCTGCTATCCTCTGCATCTATGATGACTTCGGGGGGATGAGCCTCTCGCGTGTCTTCATCGATGTTACCCCTGCTACGAGCAGCAATGGTAAGACGGTAAGTCGCTTCCGCTACTATGGTGCCCTTGATCAGGGGAAGTTTAAGGTCCGCGGTGCGAACCAACAGTTCAAGTCTGGTGATAAGGTCTCCTACAAGCAAGATCCAACTAACTCTGGAGTCTACGTAGGCCTCTTCGTCGGTCTTGACCCTAATGGCGGTGAAGATACCTCCCTTAATATCGGTGAGGGTAGCATAAGCTATACCCACGGTGGCTGGGAAACCAAGCTCGGTCAAGCTGTAGACTATACGTCTGTCGGGCCTAACCGCAGTGCTACCCGCATCATCTTCGGTACGACGAGCGAGCGTAAGGGTACCGAAACTGTCGAGATTGCTGGAGAAAAGGTCACCCGTGTTCTCTATGAGCATCATCCTCTGAAGTTCGCTTTCGACAAGACCATCTTCGACAAGGCTCCTGATGCCCGTCATCCTAACCCTGACACCCGCGATAATGTCCTCACGGTAAATGACCTCAAGCTCACTATGCGCGGAGCCCTCCTCGAGGTCGAGGTAGAGAACTGGGGTACGGCTGGCGTCAATGTCGGTGGTGTACGTGTCGGCACATTCGGCGGTGGTAAGGTTGAGTTCTCTGCCCCTACCGCGAAGAAGATCACGCGTAAGAATCAGTACGGCCAGACGAATACCTTCTGGGAAGTAGATACGCCTCCTATGGTGACTCCCGCTACCACTACGGGGAAGTACGATATCAAGTTCTACGAATCTGTCCGTCTAGAGGGTAAGGATCCCAGAGGGGGGAATGTCGCTTCTATGAAGAAGATCGTCTACCTGCCCTTCGTCAACACCGTAACGGGCCGCAAGCAGATCCCAGGTACCCTCGAGATCTTCTACAATCAGACGACGGGTTCTACCGAGCAGAAGACGGTAAGTGCAGCTGTCCGTGCGCTGAAGAATCAGGGGATCCTTGTCACGAAGAAGTTCATGATTAACTAGTAATGAAGATACACGCAAGAGATATGAAGAAGCAAGTCTATACGCAGCCCGAGATCGAGCTCCTCAAGCTCCAGGGTGAGCCTAGTCTTCTCGTGGACTTCTCCGTCGGAGGCATCCTTGACGATATCGAGGATGCAGGGGAATGGGATGATAACACCTACGCTCCAGGCCAAGGCTGGTAGTCCTCTCCACACGAAGAAAGTAAAGAGCGCGGGGCGCTACCTCCATCTGGGGGTAGCGCCCCGCCTGCTTTAGGGAGCCGCCCACACCCGTCCTTGGCCTTGTCGCCCTGTGTGGGACGCCCTCGTCCCTCCACCTGCTGCGGGGCGCGAACTATCTCGGGGGACGGGCTGTTCTACCCACAGCTAAGTAGCTCACCTAAGACAAATAGAATATGGCAACAGTAACGTTCAAGAATCAGCTCACCGTCACCCTCAACGGTCAGCTCCCCGCCGTGGGCAGCCTCGCCCCTAACTTCGCCGCTACGCAGGCCGACCTCAGCGATGTCCACCTCGAGGACTGGCGTGGTCAGCGCGTCGTGCTCAACGTCTTCCCTAGCATCGATACGGGCGTCTGCGCTGCCAGCGTACGCCGCTTCAACGCCGAGGCTGCAGCGCTGGAGAATACCGCCGTCCTCTGCATCTCCAAGGATCTGCCCTTCGCCCTCAAGCGCTTCTGTGGCGCTGAAGGTCTAGACAAGGTCGTGCCCCTCTCCACCTTCCGCTGCAACTGCTTCACCGACGGCTATGGCCTGCTGCAGACGGATGGCCCGCTGCGCGGCCTGCTGGCCCGTGCCGTCGTCGTCATCGACACCGATGGCAAGGTCCTCTACACGGAGCTCGTCCCCGAGATCACCGAGGAGCCCAACTATGAGGCTGCGCTGGCTGTACTGAAGAAGTAAGTTCGCCCGCTGTGCGTTCTAATTAAGGCCAAGGGGCGGCACCACGATCGTGGTGCCGCCCCTTGGCCTTTTGCTTTCTTAATTAGGCGGGCGCCTTAGCTGGTCGTGCTAGGTGACAGCCTTAGCTCTCGGCTGCTAGAAGAGGTACTGCAGCCCCAGGAGTGCCGTGAGTGGCTGCTGTCGGTAGCCGTACCACTGGGTGGCGCCCGTCAGGAGCTGGGCGCGCAGCTCGGCCGTCAGGGAGAGGCGCGAGGAGACGCGGTAGGCGGCCTCGCCATGCAGGACGTGTAGGGGCTTGAGCCGCACTACCTGCCCCGCGAGGTCGTAGCTGCTCGTGGCGGTAGCGAACTCATAGCCCGCACGCAGCTGGGTGCGGGGGATGCTCTGCAGCTCGAGTAGTGCGGAGAGCGTCCACTCGGGGCGCCCCGTCAAGAGGTCGCTTGCCTGCTGGTAGTCCTTATGCTCGGCAGCCAGCGAGGCGGTGAAGAGCCCCTCGTGGCGGTAACTCAGTGCGGCCCCGATCGCTAGCGTCTGATAACCCGCATAGTAGGGGACGAAGCCCAGCGAGAGCGGAGCCGTGGCTCCCTGAGGTAGGACGACGTTGACCATGGAGACCGGACGCCACTGCGCGGCATGGCGGTGTGAGCTGTAGCCTACCCAGGCCTCAGCGCCGAAGCGATCCTCGAGCAGCGTCTTGGCCGAGAGCTTGACCCAGCTGCGGCGCTCCAGCAGCTCGGGGTAGCTGGTGGGGCTGAGGTAGGGCATCTCGCGGCTGAGGAGCTGCCCGCGGAGCTGAGCGTGGTGCTCGGCGTCGGACTCGAGGCGGAGGCTGAAGGCCGAGCCATAGCTAAGGCGGGCGTCGACCTTGGGGAAGAGGTAGAGCTGCGCCCCCGAGGGATCACTGCCGTTGGTGAGGCGTAGGCCCCCACGCAGGTCCCAACGCCAGTCGCCCGAGAGGTCGCCGTAGGAGATGTAGGGGGCGACGCTGAGGCTAGAGCGCGAGGCATCGGGCAGCGCCTGCTGCTGGCTCAGCTGCTGGTAGCTGGGGCGGTAGTAGCTGAGCGCCCCATAGATGCCGAGGCGCGCCGTGCTGGAGAGCCTGTGGGAGAGCTGCAGGGAGAGGTGTGGGGCGAGTTCGCTGGCCTCGTAGCTATAGCTCTGTACGAGGGCCTCGGTGTACTTCGTCGAGGCGTAGTCGAGGCTGAAGCCCAGGTCGTAGAGCCAGTCCTCAGAGGCGATCTCGGGAGTAGCCAGGCGTGCGCTTAGGCGGAAGTGCTGCGTGGCCTGCTCGGGGTCCTCGATAGTGGCCTGGGAGCCGAGAGGGCTCTGCGTGGGAGCCGTCTTCTGCTCGTAGGTAGCGCGTCCGTAGTAGTTGGTCTTGTAGCGGCCGAGCTCGGCTCCGAGCTCGAGGCTAGGCAGGTCGAAGCGGTGGAGGTAGCGGGCGCCGAGCAGCCACTGCTGCTGGCGGGCTGTCCCCTGACCAGCGAGGACGTCGTAGCCGAGGCGTGCCTGCGTCCAGTCGAAGCGCCCGAGGACGTCCAGCTCATCGCGCTCCTGGGCGAGGATGCGGTAGCCTGCCCCGAGGCGTAGGGTGGTGCTGACCCCGCCGCGGGCGGTGAGGTAGCCGCGCTGCTCGGAGCGGGCGAAGCCGCCCTGCATCGGGGCCAGCGCACGCAGCGGGCTCAGCAGAAGGTTAGCGCCGAGGCCTCTGTCCTCATAGCTATAGCGGGGCTCGCTGACGCGGGGCGCAGGTAGGCTCAGCGAGAGGTCTTGAGGCTGGCGCGTGGAGAGGGTCAGCTCCTCCTGCGTCATGACGGTGAGCTCGCGGCGCAGGGTGTCGGCACGCTTGGGGCTCTCTGTCTGTGCGCTCAGAGGGAGGGCAGCGCTGCCGCCGAGGATTAGGGCTAGGGGGAGGATATGCTGCTTCTTCATACTCATCATACTTATTTGTAGCTAGCGAGGCGCTCGGAGATCATCCGCTGGATGTCCTCCTCGCTACCCTTATAGTTGTCACGCAGGCTCTCTACGTACTGCTTGGCCAGGTAGGTCTCACCCGTACGCTGGTAGCAGTCCGCCAGGAGCAGGAAGGCGCGGGCGAGCCAGTACTGCTGGGTGGTGCCTGCAGCGATGAAGCTGTCGAGGCTCTTGCGAGCCTCGGCGGGCTTGCCCGAGCGCAGGAGGAGGTCGGCATGGCGTACGATGCCCTCAGCGCCCTCGGGGCTGTCGCCCTGCTTGAGGAGCGCCTCGTAGGTCTTCAGGGCCTGGCCGGTGGCGCCGGTGGCCTCTTCGCTCTTCCCCTTGATGAGGATGAGGGAGCTGCGTGCGCTCGTGCCGAGGTCGCTGCGCTTCAGCAGCTCACTCGTCACTGCGAGGCTACGCTTGTAGTCCTTCGCCTCGTGGGCTGAGGAGGCGAGCTGGACGCCGTAGCGGATCTTCTGCGGAGCCTCGAGTCCTTCTAGGGCGTAGAGCTTGGACCAGGAGGCAGTGCTGGCGGCGAGCTTGCCCTCGGCCTTCTGCAGACGGGCCAGTGCCTCGAGGGCGGGGATGCGTAGGTCAAGCGAGCGAGCGGGCTCGGCGAGCTTGGTGTAGATGGCCGTGGCCTCGGCGCTGCGCTGCGTCTCCTCGTAGTGGCGGGCCAGCAGGAGCTCGGCCTTGCCTGCGTCGCGGCTCTTGGGGTAGGCACGGACGTAGTTCTCTAGCGCCGAGACGGTGCCCTCCTTATCCTTCTTGTACTTGCTCTCGAGGGAGAGGTACTGCAGGTGGGCGCCTTCCTCCTCGGAGGGGCTCAGCTGCTTGCCGAGGGTGGCGGCATAGGCGCTGTACTCGTCTACGCGGTCTAGGTCGATGTAGATGTTCTTGAGGTCGGAGAGGGCCGAGCGTGCCTCCTCGCTGTCGGGATAGCGTGCGATGAGGTCCTTGTAGGCCTTGATGGCCTCCTCGTGGCGGCCTGCGTTGTAGGAGACCATCCCGAGCTCGAGGGCGCCGAGGCGGGCATAGCTGCTCTCGGGGTAGCGTTGGATGAGCTGAGAGAAGGTACGCTGCGCCTCGGTGACGGGTGCCTTGCTCAGGATCTGCGCGCGGCCCTTGTCATAGAGCACCTCGGGTAGGTGGGCGGACTCAGGGTAGAGGCGAGCCAGCAGGTCGAGCGACTCGATCTGCTTGGCATAGTTACCCCAGCGTCCCTGGATGGCCGCCATGCGGTAGAGGGCCTCGTCGTTGCCGCCTGGGGCGAGCTCGTTGGCCGCGCGGTAGTCTTCGAGGGCCTCCTTGCTGCGATGCTGCACGAGGTAGCTGTCGGCACGGCGGCAGAGGGCGTCTACGCGGCGTGCTGTGGGCTCGCTAGAGGCCTGGCTGAGGTAGCTGGTGAAGGCACGCTGTGCCTCGCTGTAGCGCTTCGAGTTGTAGTAGGCGTAGCCCTCGACATAAGCGCTGAGGGGCACGCTGAACTGGGCGCTGCGGCTGTGCTGCACGTCGCGGGCGGACTCGGCATAGCGTCCCTCCTGGAGGTAGGTGAGGGCACGCAGGAGGTAGCACTGGGCAGTGTAGTCGGGCTGGGTGGCGAGCTTGATGCCCTCGGAGAGGCGCTGCTCGGCCTCGGGATAGCGTCCCTTGCTGAGGGCATCCTCTCCGAGGCGCAGCAGGACGTATTGCTTGGCCTCGTCGAGGTCACGGCTCTGGAGCTGCAGGCGCTGCAGGGTCGCCAGTGACTGGCTGTAGTCCTTGTTCGTCAGGAAGAGGCGCTTCATCAGACCCAGCACCTCGGCGTGGTGCTTGGACTGGGGGTACTCCTTGACGAAGGCCTCGGCGGCGCGCACGGTCTGGCCGAAGTTGGCTCGCTGCGTCTGGTACTGCAGCAGTACGCCGTTGTAGAGAGCAGCCTCGCGCAGCTGGCGGTCGGCGGCGGGGTGTGCGGCAGCGCGGCTGAAGGCTAGCGCGGCAGCGCTGGACTGGCCGAGCTTCAAGAGGCTGTTGGCCTGGACGAAGAGCGTCTTGGCCCCGTAGTCCCCAGCCTTGTCGGTCTCGACGCCCTCAAGAGCCTTGAGGGTCTCGTCGTAGCGCCCTAGGGCGTAGAGCGAGGCGCCGAGGGCGTAGCGCTCCCCAGCGTTTGGCTCGTAGCCGCTCTCCGTGAGCAGGGGCTGCAGGTAGCGCACCGCCTCGGCATAGGAGCCTAGGGCGAAGTGTGCCTGTCCCTGGGCGCCGCGGATGTCGGGGCGGGAGGAGAGGCTGGGGTAGCTACGCAGCAGGGGCTGGGTAGCGCTCAGCGCAGCCTCGGGCTGCTGGGTTGCGAACTCTAGCAGCACGAGCTGGCAGGCGGCTTCGGGGCGCAGCGCCTCGGGGTAGCTCTCGGGACGGAAGAGCTCACGGGCGAGCTCCGTCTTGCCCTCCAGCTGGGCGATGGTGCCGAGGTAGAGGGTGGCCTGAGCTCCGACGAGGCCGCCATCGAGGTCGGCCGCCTGCTCTAGGGCTGCCTTGGCCTCGGCGAGCTGCTCCATGCCGCGCCTATCCTTGAGGAGGCTGTAGCCGAGGGCGAGCTGTAGCTGGGCGGCCTCACGTGGGGCGAGGGCTGAGAGGGGGACGCGGCGTAGCTCCTCCTGAGCTACCGAGTAGTGTCCCTGCTCGAGATAGATGAGGCCAAGGAGCAGCTGGGCCTCGGCTCGGTCGAGGCTCTGCGGATGCTCGGTGAGGAAGCGGTTGACCAGCTCCTCGGGGTGGTCGGTGCGCTGGAGCATCAGTGTGGCGAGCATCTGGCGGTAGGCGGCGTGCTCCCGCTCTAGCGGCAGGCGACCCAGCTGGGGCAGGTCGTGGAGATAGCCTAGATAGTTGGCCGAGGCATAGTCCTGGTGCAGCTGAGCGGTCTCGAGGAGGCTACGGCTGGGGTCCGTCGTCTGCGCCTGGAGGCTGGCCAGCGAGCCGAGGCAGGCCAGGCAAAGGACGAGGCGTCTATAGTTCGTTGACTTCATTCGTATATAGGGCTAGGGTGGGGGGGCGGTGGTGGGAACGCAGGCGAGGGCTAGACCTCGAGGGTCATCAGTTCGTCGGCTGCGGTCGTCTCTGGGAAGAGGGCGCGTGCCTCCTCCAGCAAGGGAGTGGCATCGCTATAGCGTGCGGAGTAGTGTCCTATGAGGAGGCGCCCTACGCCCGAGGCGCGAGCGATCTGGGCGGCCTGCTCGGCCGTGCTATGCCCCGTCTCGGCGGCGCGTGCAGCTCGCTCGCGGGGGAAGGTCGCCTCGTGGTAGAGGAGGTCTACTCCCTGTAGGAGGGGGATGAGGGCGGGGCGATAGGCGGTGTCGGAGCAGTAGGCGTAGCTGCGGCCGGCCTTGGCAGGGCGCGTCAGCCGTGCGTTGGGGATGAGCTGCCCCTCGGGCGTCGTGTAGTCGGCTCCCTCACGTAGGGCCTTGAAGGCGCTGACGGGCACGCCGTAGAAGTCGCAGGAGGCGCGGTCGATATGCCGCTCGAGCCCACGCTCGCGGAAGAGGTAGCCCGTGCAGGGCATGCGGTGGTCTAGCGGGAGGCTGCTCACCGTAAGGGAGCGATCCTCGTAGACGGGGCCTGCCTGCCTATCGTCGAGGGTATGCACCTCGATCTCATAGCCGAGCCAGCTGGTGCTGGAGCTGATGAAGGGGGCGAGGTAGTCGGCGATGCCGCGTGGGCCGTAGATGGGCAGGGCACGGCGCCGCCCGAGGAGACTTAGCGTCGAGAGGAGCCCTGGCAGGCCGTAGCAGTGATCGCCGTGCAGGTGGGAGATGAAGACCGCGACGAGCCGACCGAAGTCCAGCCGAAGGGCACGCCACTGGCGCTGCGCTCCCTCACCGCAGTCGATGAGGAAGAGCTTCTCGCGGTAGGCCACGACCTGGGCACTGGGATAGTGCCGTGTCGTAGGCAGCGCCGAGCCGCAGCCGAGGATGTGTACGCGGAAGTCACTCATAGGGCTAGGGACGCGCCTTACTTGAAGAAGGCGCGGTAGACGTCATTGCCGTTGGCGTAGAGCATCAGCAGCATCAGGAGCACGAGCCCTACGGTCTGGATGGAGGTCATCGCCTTGTCACTAAGGGGCTTGCGGCGGATCATCTCGATGATGATGAAGAGGATGTGGCCGCCGTCCAGCGCAGGGATGGGCAGGATGTTCATCACCGCCAGGATGATGGAGAGGAAGGCCGTGATGCTCCAGAAGCTCTGCCAGTCGAAGCTCGAGGGGAAGAGCTTGCCCATCGTGCCGAGGCCGCCCATCTGCTTCGCACCCTCCTTGGTGAAGATGTACTTCAGCCCCCCGACGTAGCTGGAGATGGCCTGCGTGGCGCGGTCGAAGCCTGCGGGGATAGCGCTGAGGACGTTGTAGTGCACCGTCTCGATGGGGTAGATCTCCTCGATGGGGCGCAGCTGGATGCCTAGGCGACCCTCGCTGTCGACCTTGGCCGAGAGCTCGTGGAGGCCGTCGGGGCGCTCTACGGTGAGGCGGAGCTCCTGCCCCTTGTGCTCGTGCAGTGCAGCGATCACCTGGCTGAGGTCTCCTGTGGGCTGGCCTGCGACAGCGACGACGCGGTCGCCCACCTGCAGCCCGCTATCTAGGGCGGGGCTACCTGCGGGGAGCTCGTCGATGATAAAGGGCATGCGGAGCGAGCCGAAGCCTTCCTCAGCCTTGAGGATACGGTTCATCATGTCCTCAGGGATAGCGATGACCTTGGTCTCCGTCCCGCGACGTACCTCGACCTCGCGTGCCTTGATCAGCGAGGAGAGGAAGCGGCTGTCCAGCACATTGGGCGCCTCTACATCGTCCACGCGGAGGATGACGTCGCCGTCGACGAAGCCCACGGCCTCAGCGGTGGCGGAGAACTCCATGCCCGCCGAGACCTTATCGCTGTGCAGCACCTTCGTGCCCCAGGTCAGCGAGATAGCGGCGTAGATGATGAAGGCTAGGATGACGTTGAAGATGACGCCGCCGGCCATCATCATTAGGCGCGCAAAGGCGCTCTTGCTACGGAACTCGTCGGGCTTGGGCTCACTGGCCATGCTCTCGGTGTCCATACTCTCGTCGATCATCCCAGCGATCTTGCAGTAGCCCCCGAGGGGGATCCAGCCGATGCCGTAGGTCGTGCCGCTGCGCTTGCTCGTCCACTTGGCGAGCGAGAACCAGGGGTTGAAGAAGAGGTAGAACTTCTCTACGCGCGCCCCGAAGAAGCGTGCCATCGAGTAGTGCCCGAGCTCGTGGATGAAGACGAGGATCGAGAGGGAGAGGAGGAGCTGAAGTATCCGAATTGCTATATCCATGATTGTCTATTGATTGTAGTAGGGGAGGGCCTCGAGGCTACGACGGCGTACGTCGCTGTCTACTGCGCTCAGGGTCTCGAGGTCGTACTGGGCGGTGGGGCTGGTGCTGTGCAGCATGTCGGCGATGAGGCGGCTCATGGCGCGGAAGCCAAGGCGCCCCTCGAGGAAGGCTGCGACGGCGACCTCGTTGGCGGCGTTGAGCACGCAGGGCGCCGTGCCCCCGAGCTCTATGGCCTCGTAGGCGAGGGCTAGGTTGGGGAAGGCCTCCAGGTCGGGGCGCTCGAAGGTGAAGCTCCAGTCGGCGAAGCTGAGGCGTGGGTAGTCATTGCTCATGCGCTCGCTGAGGCCGAGGGCGTAGCTGATCGGCAGGCGCATATCTGCCTGCCCGAGCTGCGCCTTGACCGAGCCGTCGCAGAACTGTACCATCGAGTGGATGATGCTCTGCGGGTGCACCACGACCTCGATGTCCTCGGGGGCGGTGTCGAAGAGCCAGCGCGCCTCGATCATCTCCAGCCCCTTGTTCATCAGCGAGGCCGAGTCGATGGTCACCTTAGCGCCCATGACCCAGTTGGGGTGCTTGAGGGCCTGCTGGGGTGTGACGCGCTCCAGTGCCTCTGAGCTCCAGCCTCTGAAGGGGCCGCCCGAGGCCGTCAGCAGGATGCGCTCTAGGGCGCGGCGCTCGGCACGGCTGTCGCAGCTCGACTCCCCGACGAGGCACTGGTAGATGGCCGAGTGCTCCGAGTCTACGGGGATGATGCGGGCACCGTACTGGGCCGAGAGGCGCATGATCAGCTCGCCCGCTACGACGAGCGTCTCCTTGTTGGACAGGGCGATGGTCTTGCCCGCCTTGATGGCGGCGAGCGTGGGGCGTAGGCCCGAGTAGCCGACCATGGCCGTCAGGACGACCTCGACCTCGGGGCGCTGTACGACCTCCTCGATGGCCTCGGCACCCGTCAGCACCTCGATCCCGAGGGGGGCGAGAGCCTCGCGTACCTCGGAGTAGTGGCGCTCGTCGGCGATGACGACCGCTCGAGGACGAAATTCCCTAGCCTGGGCGATGAGCTGCTCGGCCGAGCTACGGGCGACCAGCACGCTGGCCTCGAGCTCGTCGGCATGGCTGCGGATGACCTCTAGCGCCTGCGTCCCTATGGAGCCCGTCGAGCCGAGGACGGCTATCTGTCGTCTCTGCTCCATCAGACGGTGGGGCTGGCTAGTGTGACCAGGTGGATGAGGGTCTCGGCGGCACGGCTCATCGTGTCGAGGGAGGCGTATTCGTAGGGGCCGTGGAAGTTCGCCCCGCCAGTGAAGAGGTTGGGGCAGGGGAGACCCATATAGCTGAGGCGTGCGCCGTCCGTCCCGCCGCGTATGGGGCGTACCAGCGGAGCTACGCCTGCGCGCAGCATGGCCTCCTTGGCACGCTCCAGCCACTCGGCGTGGGGCGCGACCTGCTCGTACATATTGTAGTAGCTATCCTGGAGCTCTACACGGATGGCGGTATGGCCGTAGGCCTTGTTGATCTCGGTGGCGACCTTGGTGAGCAGCTCCTTCTTCTCCTCGAAGGTCGCCCGATCGTGATCGCGTATGATGTACTCGGCGTAGGCCTCGCTGACGTCGCCGCGTAGCTCCGTCAGGTGGTAGAAGCCCTGATAGCCCTCGGTGAACTCGGGGCGCGCCATGTGGGGTAGGGCTGCGTGCAGGAGGTAGATCACCTCGAGGGCGTTGATCAGCTTGCCCTTGGCATAGCCTGGGTGGATGCTGCGGCCTGTGGCGTAGACCTTGGCCGTGGCAGCATTGAAGTTCTCATACTCCAGCTCGCCCTCCTTGCCGCCGTCGACGGTGAAGGCAAAGTCCGCCCCGAAGGCGGGCACGTCGAAGTAGTCCACGCCCTTGCCGATCTCCTCGTCGGGGGTGAAGGCGATGCACAGCGTGCCGTGCTCCAGCTCGGGGTGCTCCATGAGGTAGCGCACGGCCTCCATGATCTCCGCGACGCCCGCCTTGTCATCTGCCCCCAGCAGCGTCGTGCCGTCGGTGGTGATGAGGGTGTCGCCGATGAGCTCGCGCAGCTCGGGGAACTCGCGTGGGTCGAGCACCGCCCGATCCCCGAGCGGGATGACCTCTCCGCCGTAGTCCTCGATGATCTGGGGCTGTACCTCGAGCCCCGAGCAGTCGGGGCTGGTGTCTACATGGGCGATGAGCCCCAGGGCGGGGGCTGCCTCATGGCCGGGGCTGGCAGGGATGCGCGCCACGACATAGCCCCGCTCCTCGAGGCGTACCTCAGGCACGCCGAGCTCGACCAGCTCGTCTCGGAGGAGGCGCAGCAGGTCGAGCTGGCAGGCGGTAGAGGGATAGGTACTGCTCTTGGGGTCGCTCTGCGTATGGATACGCACGTAGCGGATGAAGCGCTCCAGCAGTCGGGGGCGTAGCTCGTCAGCTATAGTCATTGCTTCTCTTGATGTAGCTCCGCGTAGCGCTGCTCTAGTCCGAGACGATAGTAGACATTGCCCAGCAGCTCACGTACCTGATCGGGGGAGCGCTTGTAGGCCGCCTCTAGATGGGGCAGGGACTGGCGGAAGTAGTCCTTGGCCTTGTGCTCGTCGAGCTTCGTCGCTAGGGGATTAGCCAGCAGGCTTACGGCTTGGTTGTAGTATACTTGCCCGAGGTTGAAGAGGGCATCATAGTTGTCAGGGCTTAGCTTCAGCACCTGCTTGTAGACTTCGGCCGCGTGCGCCCAGTCCTGAGCCATGAAGTAGACGTTGCCGCGTAGCACCAGGAGGTTGGGATTGGTGGGGGCTGCCTTGATGGCCTCGTCGATGAGAGCGACGGCAGCCTTGTAGTTGCCCTGCGCCTGGTGGATGGAGATGAGCTTGCCGAAGAAGAAGGTCGTCTTTGGGAAGCGCCGAGCTCCCTCCTCTAGCAGTGGGAGTGCGCCGAGGGTGTCCTGCTGCGCCAGATGGCTGCGGGCGATGAACTGGTAGACCTCATTCTGATTGGCCGAGAGGTCGAGGTACTCCTTCCCGAGGCGAATGACCTCGGGGTAGAGCTTGCCCGTGTAGGCCGAGACGAGGGCGTAGTAGGCGAGGTTGGCCGTCGTGCTGTCGGCCTTCAGTACGCGCTCCCCTGGGGGCAGCAGGAGGCGCTGCGCCTGCAGGGCGTGGTCGAAGGCACGGCTGGCACGCGCGTAGTCCTTATGGTCGAGGTAGAAGAGCCCCGCGTCGTACATCTTCGGCGCGTCCTCCTTCAGGAAGTCCTGGATGCGCTTGGTGAAGCGTGGCTGGACGCGTCCCTGCGCATTGGGGCGCTGGTCGAGCGAGTCGGCCCGCAGCCAGGCGGGGAGCTCGTCGACGACGTGGCGAAACATCGTCGCCGTATCCCCAGGAATGCCGGGGGTCGTCAGCTTGCGGTACTCAGCCTTGTAGAGCTGGTGGTCTACCAGACCGCGTATATAGTAGGTATAGGGGTCTGCCTTGGTCTCTTCGTGAGCCTCGGCCAGCCCCAGCAGGCGGCGTATCTCGGAGTAATTAGGCTGCTCTGCCTGGAGGAGACGCTCGGCTGCGCGCACATGGGTCCGCTGTGCCCAGCCGCTCAGAGGAGCCAGTAGACACAGAGCCGCTACGTAGCCAAATATTTTCTTCATCGTAGAGTCGTCTATCTAATTAGGTAGCGATGAGCCCTGCCCAGCTATGCGGGCTACTCGAGTTCATCTCTATAATAACTCGCTGAGGGGTATGTCTGGTATATCCCCTCGCTATAGAGACAAAGATACTACAATACTCCCTAAGCATCATGGAATAGGCGCCTCGCACGGCATGGCGAGGGCTAGGGCTAAGCCCCCCAGAGCCGGCGAGGGTGGATAGGCGGGGAGCGCCTTGGTGCGAGCTCCCAGCACGGGTCAGCCTCTGCGCTAGGAGCCCGCAGCACGGCGACATCCTTGTCCTAGCTCCCCGAAGGATATCCCTGAGCCCTGCTCACTGGTATCCCTCAGTGCTCTGACGGACGACCCTCAGCGCCCTGACTGATATCCCTTACGGGGCCTCCTCCTAGAGATGCGCCTGGTGGTGGCCTTAGTCGTGTCCTTTGCCTCAGTTGAGGCGAAGGCTAGGTGCGAGGAGCGAACTGGTGCAGAGCGCTTTGGGTGGGGTGGGGCGCCGAGTCTTGGCCTGGCTTGGGTATTCCTAGGAGAATTGCTACATTTGCCCTGTAAAGAGCACTTGTACGCTCTATACCCAGGGCTCCATGAGAAGCGCACCTGGTCGTCATAGAAATCGCAACACAAGTAGACCAACTCTTACTCAATTAACATCAAGATCGAGGTATGAAAAACATCCTGATTATCGGCTCTACGGGGCAGATAGGTACGGAGCTAGCCCTCACCCTACGCAAACACTATCCCACCGTTGTCGTCGGCTACATCCCCTCAGCACCCCCTCATGGCGAGCTGCTCGAGACCGGGCCTAGCGAAGTCGTAGACATCACCAATGCCGCGCAGATCGCCGAGGTCGTGCGCCGCTACAAGATCGACACCATCTACAACCTAGCCGCACTGCTCAGTGCTGTGGCTGAGGCCAAGCCCCAGCTGGCATGGAAGATCGGCCTCGGAGGCCTCTTCAACGTGCTCGAGGTCGCTCGCGAGGAAGGCTGCGCTGTCTTCACGCCGAGCTCCATCGGTTCCTTTGGCCCCGAGACCCCACGCGACATGACACCCCAGGACACCATCCAGCGCCCCAAGACCATGTACGGGGTGACCAAGGTGTCGGGCGAGCTGCTCAGCGACTACTACCACAAGCGCTTCGGCGTCGACACGCGCTCGGTACGCTTCCCAGGGCTGATCTCCAATGTAGCGCCTCCAGGGGGCGGTACGACGGACTACGCCGTAGACATCTACTACGCGGCTGTGCGTGAGGGTAAGTTTGCCTGCCCGCTCAAGCCCGGTACCTACATGGATATGATGTACATGCCCGATGCGCTGCGTGCCTGCATGGAGCTGATGGAGGCGGACCCCAGCCGACTGGTGCACCGCAATTCCTTCAACATCACGGCTATGAGCTTCGACCCCGAGGGCATCGCTGCCTCGATCCGCGAGCTCATCCCCAGCTTCGAGCTGCACTACGAGCTCGATCCACTGCGCCAGGGGATCGCTGACTCTTGGCCCAACTCCCTAGACGATAGCTGCGCGCGCAGCGAGTGGGACTGGAAGCCCCAGTACGACCTGCCCGCCATGACGCGCGATATGATCGAGACGATCCGCCGCAAGGGCTAGCCGCCTCATGGCTTCGGCGATATAAGGAGAGCGCCCGACTGCTATGCTGGCAGTCGGGCGCTCTATTTGTATGCCTTGCTCTGGGGGCTCAGGCCTCATCTACGGGGATCGAGGTGGGCGGAGGGCTCGTGGTGGCGAGCTGCCGCAGGATGGGTAGGCACTTCAGCGGGGGGAAGTGGTGTAGGTGCAGGCGGTAGTAGTCCAGCAGCAGGTCGAGGATGCGGGCGCGCAGCAGCCTATTGAGCGGGTAGCGTTCCAGGCGCTCGTAGCTCATCCGAAGGAGAGCAGGCAGGGCTGCGTACTCCTCGGGACTGAGGCGATAGGCGCCTGGGGTGGGGACGAAGCGCAGCTCCGAGAGGTCGAAGAAGCGCCCCAGGCAAGGCTCCTCGGGCAGCTCGGGCGTGAGGCCGAAGTGCTCCAGCAGCTGGATGAGGAAGCTGAGGTGGAAGTTCGCCACGCCCTTATCCAGCCCTTCCCAGAGTTGCAGTGAGTGGCTGATGAAGTGGTAGAGCTCGGGCTCGGGGCTCGGCGTGCGGAGGATGCGGTAGAGGAATTCGCTCAGGAAGATGGCCTGTGCGCCCTTGGCAGGGTGCATCTGTAGGCTATGGTGGAGGCAGAGGCCGCGGGCTTCCTTGATCTTGTAGAGCTCTCCGCGACTTTGCGGCTGGAGGATCAGCTCCACCTCCGCCAGCAGGCGCAGCAGCTCACGCACGGGCTGTCGACGCTGGCGCCGCTCAGGTACGAGGACGCCTACAGCTCCTGCCTCACGAGTGTAGAGCTGGTAGATGCTGTAGCTGTCGCTGTAGCGCGTACGGTGGAGGACGATGGCGGGGGTACTGAGGGCCTGCATTAGGGAGCGCCGCGGGGCGGCGTGAAGGAGTGCTGAGGAGCTGCCTTAATGAGTGCTGAGGGCCTGCCTTAATGATGCTGAGGAGCTGCCTTAATAAGAGCAGGAGGACGGCTACGAAGGACTAGAAATGACGAAGCCCCTACCGCTGGCAGCCCGCGTGGGGCTAACCAGGAGTAGGGGCTCGTCGCTAGGGGGATCGTCTCGGATCGCTAAGCTAGGCGCTTAGTCTACCTGGACGACGAGGATCTTAGAGTTGCTCCAGAAGGCCTCGCTGTTCTTGATGTGGAGGACGAGCTGCTTATCACTGCCGGGCAGGAGCTCGTAGGAGCTAGCGGGGTGCACCGTCAGGAGGCGTGCCTTGCGGCTGTAGAGCGGCAGCTGCGAGAGGTCGCGGCGGTCGGTCTTCGTGAAGTAGCTCATGTTGGCCTGCTCGGTAGCTACGCGGCCGCCCTGCAGGATCTTCATGTCCTTGAGGTCACCCTTGGTACCGACGCAGTAGCGTACGGTGTTGAGCTCCTTGTCCTGGCTGGCCAGAGCTGCTGCCTGCTGTGCGGTAGCTGCGTTGAGGCGATCGACGTCGCTCATGCGCTGCGTGAGCATGGAGTCCAGCAGACCGATAGCGAGGTTCTTACGCTCCAGTTCCTCGGTGAGGGTCTGCACGCGCTGCTTCTGCACCTCGAGCTCCTTGCGGAGCGCCGCGATGGTAGCCTGCAGGCGACGGTTCTGTCCGCCGCTCTTCTCGAGCTTCTCGGTCAGGGCATTGATAGCGTCGTTGCTGGCGCGTAGCTTGTCGTTGATCAGGAGCATGTTGTCCTTGATGCGATCGCGCTCCGAGCGGCGGATGTCGCCCTTCATGGGATTGACGTTGATCATCCCCTCGACTGAGGAGATCTCCTGGAAGTTAGTCAGGACGCTTGCCACGAGGGAGTCGGTCTCGTGGAGCTCGGACTCGTAGTTCTGGTTGACGAGGGCGAGCGAGTCGTACTGAGCCTTCAGTGTCTTATACTCACCCGAGTTCGTCGAGCAGGATGCTAGGGCCAGTGAAAGTAGGCTAGCAAAGATCAGGGTCTTCTTCATACACGTGAGATTAGTTACTTATTCCACTTTTTAGAGCGCCGTAGTCGCTTGCGCTCCTCTTCGCTGAGTGGCTTGCTGTCGTCTATTGGGGGCTCCTTTTCACCCTCAAATGTACTATTTCTTCCGATAATAAGCACAAACTCCCCCCGCGGCTCGTGCTGGGTGAAGTGCTGGATGAGCTCCGCGAGGGTACCGCGTACCGCCTCTTCATAGAGCTTGGTGAGCTCCCGCACGGCCGCTACCTGCGTCTCGGGGGCGAAGTGCTCGGCCAGCTGCTCGAGGGTCTTCACGAGGCGGTGGGGGGACTCGTAGAGGATCATCGTGTGGTCGCGCTGGGCGAGCTCACGGAGCTTGGTCTGGCGTCCCTTCTTGACGGGGAGGAAGCCCTCGAAGCTGAAGCGATCGGAGGGCAAGCCCGAGATGACGAGCGCGGGGACGAAGGCCGTAGCCCCTGGGAGACACTCGACCTCGATGCCGCGCTCCAGGCAGGCACGCACTAGGAGGTAGCCTGGGTCGGAGATGGCGGGGGTGCCCGCGTCGGTGATGAGGGCTACCTCGCCCTCCTGCTCGATGCGGTCGCAGAGGCGCTCCAGGGCCTGATGCTCATTGTACTTGTGGTAGCTCTGCATCGGGCACTTGATCTCGTAGTGCTGTAGGAGGAGCCCCGAGGTGCGCGTATCCTCGGCGAGGATGAGCGGGACGCTGCGCAGCACCTTGAGGGCGCGTAGGGTGATGTCCTCGAGGTTACCTATAGGGGTGGGCACTAGGATGAGCTTGGGCATAGGGACGGGGCTTATTGGTTCATGCGCTTGATGATGCTGTAGGCCTCGTAGAGCCCGAGCTCGCCTGCACGGCTGAGGTCACGCGTCCCCTCGACGACCTTACCCTGGGCGTAGTAGAGGAGGCCGCGATTGAAGTAGGCCTCAGCGAAGCTCGCGTTGAGCTCTATGGCCTTGTTGTAGTCCTCGAGGGCGTGGGCCTGCTCGCCTGAGCGCTGGTAGAGGTTGCCTCTATTATAGTAGCCGTAGGCGAAGCTCGAGGCGAGCTGTAGGAGCTGGTTGAGGTCAAGCAGTGGCGGGTGCTCCAGCAGGACGCTGGGGCGGCGCGGGGCGCTGGGCACCGAGATGGACTGCCCCCCGAGGGTAGCTGCCGAGCGAATGAGCTGCTGCTCGGTGCTCGTGCTGGGCTCGGCCTGACGGCTCTGCTGTGCCTGTGAGCGGCGTACGGAGGCTGAGGCACGCGCCAGGTATGCTATAGAGAGCTTGGGGTCGATGCTCAGGGCGCGGGTGAAGTCTAGGATCGCCTGGTCGAGGTCCTGCAGCAGGGCGTAGTCTATGCCGCGGCGTAGGTAGAGCTCGGCCTGATCCTCGCCGAGCTCGGAGAGCTGACGAATGTCGGCGTGCAGTGCCTGGATCTGCTTCTCGCCGAGCTGTAGGCTGCGCTCCTGTAGGAGGATGCGTGGGGCACGGCGGTCGCGCTGCCTCAGACGACTATTGAGCTGGTCGAGGAGGCTGGAGTAGAAGACGCGGCTCTGGTTGCCATCCTTGTCCACCTCGGTGAAGTAGCTGAGCTGGACGTCCTGCTTGGGCTGCAGCTGCTGCTCTACGTCCTGCACGCGGCCGCGCAGCTGGCTCGTGTAGCTGGGGCGCTCGGCGCCTGTCTCGGGCTTGGTCTCCACGAGGAGGCCGTACTTCTCGATCGCCTCGTCGGTCTCGCTGCGGGTCTTGCTGGGCTTGCTGTTGGTCTTGGCCTGCTGCGTGGCCTGCTTGCGGTAGCGAGCGTTGTTGCTGAGGTCAAAGACGTGCAGCTGGTCCTGCGTGGCGCCCTTCGTATCCCCGAGACGCTGTCTCAGGGCAGCACGCGCTACGAAGCCCTCGGAGAAGATGGGGTAGACGCGGAGCACCTCATTGAGGTCGCTGAGGGCTGCACGCAGACGGCCGACGCGCTCGAGCAGGAGGGCGCGGTTGTAGCGCGCGATGTAGTTCTTGGGCTCGAGCTGGAGCAGCTTGTCCCAGTCGGTGATGGCGAGGCTGTATTCGCCGACCTGCATGCGCAGCAGGGCGCGGTTGTTCAGCGCTGCACGCTCCGAGGGGCTGAGGCGTAGGGCCTCGCTGTAGTCCTCCATAGCGCCCCGCAGGTCATTCTGGTGGTAGCGCATGATGGCCCTATTGACATAGAGGCTGGCGGAGGCGCTCCCCCGACCGATGACGTAGTCGAGGTCACGGATGCTGGAGGGGTAGTCCTGGCGGGCGGCAGCGATCTGGGCGCGCAGTAGGTAGGCAGGGCTGTAGGTGCTGTCGAGCTCGAGGAGCTGCCCGAGGCGCTGCTGCGCTAGCAGGGTGTCTTGTCGCTCTAGGGCGGACTGGGCTAGGAAGCGGTAGGCCTCGCGGCTCTTGGGGGAGAAGCGCAGCATCTGATAGGCTGCTCTGTCGGCCTCCTGGTACTTCTTCTCCTCCAGCAGGGCCAGCGTGAGGTTGTGGTGCATGCCCTGATCCGCGGGGGAGAGGCTCAGTCCCTGACGGAAGTCCTTCGTCGCAGCTGGGTAGTCCTTGCTCGCCAGGTGTGCGATCCCTCGGATGAGGTAGGCTCGGCTCAATAGGGGGTTACGCTCTAGCGCTAGGCTGGCATCGGCCGAAGCCCCAGCGTAGTCGTCGAGGCTGATCTTGGCGATGGAGCGGTAGAGGTAGGGCTCAGCCATCCAGGGGCGTAGGCCGATGACCTGGTTGAAGTAGCCCATCGAGACGATGTAGTCCTTGAAGTAGATCGCATTGCGCCCTATGTTCAAGACCTGATCCACGTCGATCTGGGCGCGGAGCAGACTGCTCGCACCGAGGAGGGCTAGGGCTAGGAGTAGGGGCTTACGCATGGAGGAGGCGGAGCTGGGGGTGAGGCGGGCCTTACTTACGCTTCTGAGGGGCGGTGACGGTGCGGTAGTGTGCACTCACCTTACCCTTCTGCAGGTTGGTCAGCTTGCCCTTGATGAGCTGGCGGCGGATGGCAGCGATCTTGTCCGTGAAGAGCACGCCCTCGATGTGGTCGTACTCGTGCTGGATGACGCGGGCGGCGAAGCCCGAGTAGGTCTCGCGGTGCGGCTCGAAGTTCGCATCCATGTACTCGATGGTGATCGTGGCGGGACGGGTGACGCGCTCGTGGATGCCTGGGATGCTGAGGCAGCCTTCGTCCTCGGCCAGCGTCTCCTCGCTGCTCTCTACGATACGAGCGTTGATGAAGGTCTGCTTGAGCCCCTTGCACTCGGGGTAGCTCTCGGCCATGGGATCGGCGTCGATGACGAAGAGACGAATGGCGCGCCCGATCTGAGGCGCTGCTAGCCCGATACCATCGGAGAAGTACATGGTCTCCCACATGTCCTCGAGGAGCTGCTGTAGGCCCTCATAGTCGGGGCTGATGTCGGCGCCGACCTCGCGCAGGACGGGGTGACCGTAGATATAAATAGGTAGTTTCATAGCGAGTCAATATCTGCTCTGTATAATCTAACGTATGGGATCCCTATCCTAGGGTAGCTGTATGGGCCCGAGGCCGTCGCGCTGCTCGAGGTAGCTCTGCAGGATGATGACGGCGCTGACCTCATCGACGAGCCCCTTGTCCTGCTGGCGGCGCATCTTGCCTATGCCTGCCTCGCGTATGGTACGCTGCGCTAGGACCGAGGTGAAGCGCTCGTCCTGATAGACGATCTTGAGCTGGGGCTGTGCCTGCTGTAGGCGGGTGACGAAGGGGCGGATGTACTTCATCGACTCGGACTCCTGCCCCTGCATCTGGCGGGGGTAGCCCATCACGAGTAGATCCACGGGCTCGCGGCTGAGGTAGTCGGCGAGCCAGTCCAGTAGCTGGTGTGTGGGTATCGTCCCCAGCCCGCCTGGTACGAGCTGTAGGGTGTCGGTAGCTGCTACGCCGCAGCGCTTGCGTCCGAAATCAATAGCTAATATCCTTCCCATAGTTGTAGACACAAAGATACAAAAGCTAGGGGGATCGCCTGCCGTAGGCCTCGGGCTTCGTCCCCAGCGGCCCCTAAGGCTGCCCGCCCCCACCATCCGCTTCGCACGCCTATAGTCTAGGGACGTCCCCTCGCGCGTGTCCTATGAAATGGCGAAGTGTGCCGCTGCGGCATTCACGACCGCTTTAAGGGTCGCCCCTGTAGGGCTCTGTCCTTTTGTCTGTAGCTTACCCAGGGTTTGGTTGCCCTTACAGGGCTACGCACCCTGGGCTTTGAGTGGGTCGCCCCTGTAGGGCTCTGTCCCTTTGCCTGTAGCTTACCCAGGGTTTGGTCGCCCTTACAGGGCTACGCACCCTAGGCTTTGAGTGGGTCGCCCCTGTAGGGCTCTGTTCTTTTGTCTGTAGCTTACCCAGGGTTTGGTCGCCCTTACAGGGCTACGCACCCTGGGCTTTGAGTGGGTCGCCCCTCTAGGGCTCTGTCCCTTTGTCTGTAGCTTACCCAGGGTTTGGTCGCCCTTATAGGGCTACGCACCCTGGGCTTTGAGAGGGTCGCCCCTCTAGGGCTCTATCCTTTTGTCTGTAACTTACCCAGGGTTTGGTCGCCCTTACAGGGCTGCGCACCCTGGGCTTTGAGTGGGTCGCCCCTCTAGGGCTCTGTCCTTTTGTCTGTAGCTTACCCAGGGTTTGGTCGCCCTTACAGGGCTACGCACCCTGGGCTTTGAGAGGGTCGCCCCTACAGGGCTCTGTCCCTTTGCCTGTAGCTTACCCAGGGTTTGGTTGCCCTTACAGGGCTACGCACCCTGGGCTTTGAGTGAGTCGCCCCTACAGGGCTCTGTCCCTTTGCCTGTAGCTTACCCAGGGTTTGGTTGCCCTTACAGGGCTACGCACCCTGGGTAATAAGGTGGAGACGATAAGGATAAAGCCCTACAGGGGCGGTCCCCAAAACCGCAGAGCATGACAGGTACTGATGCCACGTCCTCCTCGTAACACCTACAGCTTTGCTCCCTTTGGCTTAGCTTCGTTCTTGGCAAGGGACAAGCGGAGGCGCAAGCCCCAGCGGGGCGACCTCCTCAAAGCCCAGGGTGCGTAGCCCTGTAAGGGCGACCAAACCCTGGGTAAGGTGGAGACAATAAGGATAGAGCCCTACAGGGGCGATCCCCAGAACCGCTAAGCATGGCAGGTGCTGATGCTGCTTCGCCTCATCGGGGCGTGCTTCCGTGCTGGCTGCCACCCTTTGGCGCGCTGCACTGAGGGGCTTGCCTCCGTCCGAGGAGGCTCTGCGGGAGCTGAGGAAAGGCTGTGGCGGAGCTGACCCACTGATCGGACGGAGAAAAGTAATATAATATTCGGGGAAAAGTAATATAACTTTCAGTAGAAAGTAATATAATAATCGGCAGAAAGTAATATAAGAATTGCCCGAAAGTAATATCATATTTTTCGGCCACCCCGAGCCCTCAGCTCAGCCACACGAGGGGCGAGGTGCTGTGCCCAGCAAGGTGCACCGCGCTGAGCTCCCCCTGTGACGGGGCTTCACTTTGCGCTGAGCCCTACTGAGGCTAGGGGAGCAGGGAGGGAAGAGCAAGAAGGCAGAAAGCCCGCGGGGGCGACAGGCTGCTGTGCACTGTCGCCCCCGCGGGCTTGGGATAGGGATGCTCGGAGCGCTAGAGGTCGAGCTGATGGTAGGCGCGGCTGATCTGGGGTAGGAGGTCACCCGCTACGAGGCTGCGCTGGCTCTGCTTGCCCGAGTAGAGCTCAGCCGCGAGTCCGTGCAGGTGCACCCCGATCATGGCGGCCGTCATGCTCGAGCGGTACTGCGCGAGCAGGCCGATGATGAGGCCATAGAGTACCTGCTGGCAGCCCGGGCGCGAGAGGGCGCTATTACCCGTCACATCGAAGAGGACGGAGCCGCTAGGCAGACAGATCGCTGTGCTCTCGCCGCGTAGGATGAGGCAGACGTCGAGCTGTGCCGCCAGTTCCTTGGCCTCGCGCAGACGCTCCGCATCCGAGCTGTGGCGCGTGGTGAGTTGGTCGAAGCTGAATTCGTCCGCCACGAGGATAGAGCTCGGTGGAATGAGCGGCAGCAGTTCGCGGTGCTTGGTGAAGAGACGCAGAGCGTCCTCTGCCAGCAGGAAGGGGCGTGTCGCAGCGAGCGTGAGGAGGGACTGGAGGCGTCCCGCAGCCTGCTCGCTCGTGCCGAAGCCGCTGGTCACAGCGATAGCCGTATAGCTCGAGAGGTACTGCTGGTAGCTCTCGAAGCTGCCGCTGGTGATGCGTAGCTCGGGCAGCATGAGCTGGAGCTGGAGCGCCTCCTCCTTGGGGATGGAGAGCTCGAGCGAAGCGAGCCCCGAGCGCTGAGCCGCACGTGCCAGCAGCAGCGCCGAGCCTGCATAGCCAGGCTGGAGCATGGGGACGAAGGCCCGAGGAAGCAGGGTGCCGTAGCCCTCGAGGGGACGGCTCTGCAGCTCGGTAGTCACCGAGCTATCCTCGATGAGGTGGTACTGGACGGGGATACCTTCCTCGGCGGCAGCACTGATGCCGAGGGGGATGTGACGCCACTCCCCGACATAGGGCTTATGCTCCTTGAAGAAGAAGGCGAGCTTCGGACTATCGAAGGCGATGGTGCGCTCGGCACGGAAGATCTCCCGATGCTGGTTCCCCGAGTTCTCCTCGGCGAAGAGTCCCGAGGGGATCTCGATGCTGACGCGGCGCGCCTTGCTGGCATTGAGGTACTGGATGAGCTGCTGGTAGCCGCCCGAGAGGGGCGTAGAGAGCTCTGCGCCGAAGATACCATCGATCACCACATCCTCGCTGCTGAGGTTGACCTTGAGCAGCGACTCGTAGATAGGCGTGAAGAGGAGTCCCTCCGCCTCCATCAGCGGGAGCAGCTCCTCCACCTCGGGGGAGATCTTGCCCGCGCTATAGATGAGGTAGACCGAGACGCGGTAGCCGCGGTCGAAGAGCAGGCGTGCCGCCCTCAGCGCATAGGCCCCGCAGCGCCCCGCCCCAGCCCAGACGTAGACCATGCGTACGCCGCGCTGGTAGTGGCGGACGAACTCCTGGACGAAGGCGCTAGCAGCACGATCGATATGGTCACGACTCGTCAGCCCGTCGAGCTCGAGCGCCTGCTGGTAGAGCAGGGGGAGTTGCTTGCCGGTGAAGATCTTCTGCATGAGCCCGCCCTCCTGCTAGTCCATGGTGCCGCGTACGATACCTCGCTCGGAGGAGCGTACGAAGTCGAGAATGAGCTGGCGCTCGTAGGTGTCGGGGATCTCCTCTTCGATGACCTTGAAGGCCTCGCTATTGTTGAGCCCGCGCTGGTAGAGGGTGCGGTAGATGTCGTTGATGCGGAAGATCTGCTCGTTGGTGAAGCCGCGACGACGCAGCCCCACGATGTTGATCCCGCAGTAGACGATGGGGTCGCGACCGATGAGCGTGTAGGGAGGGATGTCCTTATTGACACGGCTACCGCCCTGGAGCATGACATGCTTGGAGATGCGGACGAACTGGTGTACCAGCGAGCCGCCGCTGAGGATGGCGTAGTCGTCGACCTCTACCTCGCCTGCTACCTGCGTAGCATTGCCCAGGATGACGTGATCGCCGAGGACGCAGTCGTGGGCGACGTGCGAGTAGGCCATCAGGAGACAGTGGCTGCCGACGACGGTCTTGCCCTTGGAGACGGTACCACGATTGACGGTAGCACACTCGCGGACGCTGACGTGATCGCCGAGGATGGCGAGGCTCTCCTCACCAGCGAACTTGAGGTCCTGGGGAATACCGCCGATGACGGCCCCTGGATGGATGTGGCAGTGCTTACCCAGGCGCGAGCCGCTCTTGATGACGGCGCCGCTCTCGATGATACAGCCTTCGCCGAGCTCCGTATTGGCCTCGATCACGGCGAAGGGGTGCACGAGGACGCCTTCACCGAGCTTAGCCTCGGGAGACACAGAGGCTAGGGGACTGATTTGCTGCTGTGACATAGTCTAGCATATAGGGCGCCGTGCAGACGCTCCCCCTCTGAGGAGGACAGCGCCTGCACGACGATGGGTTACTTATTCTTGACGACCTGAGCCATGAACTCAGCCTCACAGACGAGCTTCTCGCCGACGAAGGCCAGACCGCGCATATTCGCCACGCCACGACGCACCTCGGTGATGAGGCGGAGCTTGAAGACGAGGGTGTCGCCTGGGACGACCTTCTGGCGGAACTTCACGTTGTCTATCTTCATGAAGTAGGTAGAGTAGCGCTCGGGGTCCTCCACCTGGCTGAGGATGAGCAGCCCCCCGACCTGCGCCATGGCCTCGACCTGTAGGACGCCGGGCATGACGGGCTCGCTGGGGAAGTGGCCCTGGAAGAAGGGCTCGTTGCCCGAGACGCTCTTGACTCCTACGATATAGTCCGCGCCGATCTCGATGATCTTGTCCACCATGAGGAAGGGGTAGCGGTGGGGCAGACGCTCACGCACCTGGTTGACATCCAGCAGCGGCGTGGCGTTGGGGTCGTAGAGCGGGGCCTGCGCTTCGTTGAGCTTGATCTCCTTGCGGATCTTCAGGCCCATCTCGTTGTTGATCTTATGCCCAGGGCAGAAGGCGATGATACGCCCGACGATGGGGCGGCCGATGAGGGCGAGGTCCCCGAGGACATCGAGCAGCTTGTGACGGGCAGGCTCGTTGGGGAAGATGATGGGGCTGTTATTGATGTAGCCTAGCTCGGGGGCTACCTTGCGCGCTACGCCCATCAGGTCGCAGATCTTGTCGAGCTGCGTCTGCTCCATAGGCTGGTCGTAGATCACGAGGGCGTTGTCTAGGTCGCCGCCCTTGATGAGGTTGTGCTCCAGGAGGGTCTCCACCTCGCGCACGAAGACGAAGGTGCGGCTGGCGGAGATCTCCTGATCGAAGTCCTCCAGCGACTCCAAGGAGGCGAACTGATTGCTCAGCACAGGCGAGTCGAAGGACACGTGCACGTCTACGCCGAACTTGCTGTCGGGTAGCAGGATGATGCGCGAGCGGCCATCGCTAGAGGAGACCTCCTGGCGCTGCTTGACGATGTAGGGCTCGACGGGGAGCTCCTGCTCGACCAGGCCGACGCGCTTGATAGCCTCGATGTAGTGCTTGGCACTGCCGTCGAGGATGGGGAACTCAGGGGCGTTGACCTCGATGAGGCAGTTGTCCACGCCCTTGGCATAGAGCGCCGCCATAGCGTGCTCGATGGTGCTGACGGCTGCTGAGCCCTTGATGAGGACGGTGCCGCGCTCGGTGCCCTTGACGAACTCAGAGAGGGCGGGGATCTCGGGCATGCCCTCCAGATCCGTACGGCGGATGACGCGCCCCGTGCCAGCAGGCGCGGGATGGAAGTTGATCTTGATATTTAGACCCGTGTGGAGTCCCTTCCCCGTGAGGGCGAAGGAGCTGGCGAGCGTCTGTTGCTTCTTCATATACCTTGTGTTAGTTCGTTGCTGATGGTTGCTTAAGAGCAGTGAGCTCCTTCTCGAGGGCCTGCAGGCGGCGGTACATCTCGGGGAGCTTGGGCTGGAGGACGAAGCTCCGCATGGCGTCACGCAGCGGCATCGCAGGCGATCCCATGAGCGTGCTGCCATCGGGGATATTGCTGATGACCCCTGCCTGTCCGCCCATCTCTACGCGGTCGCCGATGGTGATGTGCCCACCGATGCCGACCTGCCCGCCGAACTTGCCCCACTGCCCGATCTGGCTGGAGCCAGCCACCCCGACCTGTGCGGCCATGACGGTGTGTGCCCCGACGGAGCAGTTGTGTGCGATCTGGACGAGGTTGTCCAGCTTGACGCCGCGGCCGATGCGCGTGCTGCCCATGACAGCCCGGTCGATGCAGGTATTGGCGCCTACCTCTACGTCGTCCTCGAGGATGACCTTACCCAGCTGAGGGATCTTGTGGTAGCCGTCGGCCTCGGGTGCGAAGCCGAAGCCATCGGCGCCGATGACCGCCCCCGCGTGGATGATGCAGCGCGTGCCGATCTCTACACCGTGGTAGAGCGTGGCGTGGGGGTAGACGATGGAGTCCTCCCCGAGCTCCACCCCAGCACCGATATAGGCGTGGGGGTAGATGAGCGCACCCTTGCCGATGCGTGCCCCTGTCTCAATAACGGCGAAGGCCCCGACATAGACATCTTCGCCCAGCTCTACACCTTCGGCGATAGCGGCCTGAGGGGAGATGCCCTGGGGGCGGGGCTTCTGCTGCTGCTCGACCAGCTGCATGAGCTTGGCCAGTGCAGCGTAGGGGTCGGCCACGCGGATCAGCGTCGCCTTGACCTCCTGGCGGGGGGCAAAGTCCTTGCTGACGAGTAGGATGGTGGCCTCGGTGCTGTAGGCGTAGGTTTCGTACTTAGGGTTGGCGAGGAAGGCTAGGTCGCCTGCCTTCGCGCTCTCGATCTTGCCGAAGTCGGAGACGAGGGCGGCGCTGTCGCCCTCGATGACGCCATCGAGGAGGGGGGCTATCTGTGCGGCGCTGAACTGCATAGCTTCGTACTGTCGTAGCTGTGGATAGGGGAGCTGGTCGCTGTGGCCTAGGCCTCGACGAGCTTGTTCTTGATGAGGATCTCGGCCATCTGGTGGCGGAGCTTCTCGGCCTCGGCGGCTGCGGCGCTGGCGAAGGCCTCGGTATGGTCGGCGTAGATGATGCTACGAGAGGCGTTGACCAGTAGGCCGCACTGCTCGTTGAGGCCGTAGCGGGCTACCTCCTCGAGGCTACCGTTCTGCGAGCCTACGCCTGGCACGAGGAGAAAGGAGTCGGGTACGATGGCACGCACACGCTCCAGCATGGCGGCCTTGGTAGCGCCGACGACGTACATCAGCTGCTCGCTGTCGCCCCACTCCTTGCTCTTCTCGAGGACTTGCTCGAAGAGCGCCTTGCCCTCCTTGTCCTCGGTGAGCTGGAAGTCGAAGGCCCCCTCATTGGAGGTCAGTGCCAGCAGGATGACCCAGTGGCCCGTGTACTTGAGGAAGGGCTGCACGCTATCGCTACCCATGTAGGGGGCGATGGTCAGGGCGTCGACCTTGAGGTGCTCGAAGAAGCTGCGCGCATACATGTCGCTGGTGTTGCCGATGTC
The DNA here is from genome assembly GCF_938046015.1 of uncultured Porphyromonas sp. Classification (GTDB taxonomy): domain Bacteria; phylum Bacteroidota; class Bacteroidia; order Bacteroidales; family Porphyromonadaceae; genus Porphyromonas. Next base: position 83,599 of record NZ_CALIXW010000007.1, read on the forward strand.
ACCGCGCTTGGCGTCGGCGATGATGAACTGCTCGGGATATTCGCTCTGCAGGTAGGCGACGGTCTTCTCGAAGGCCTTGATGCCGAAGCTGCCCATGCTCTCATAGAAGGCTAGGTTGGGCTTGTAGGCTACACAGAGGTGTGCCGTGGCATCGATGATACGCTTGTTGAAGGCAAAGATAGGGTCATCCTCATCCTGTAGGAACTGTGGGATCTTCCTTACGTCGGTATCGAGTCCGATGCAGAGGAAGGAGCGCTTGCGTTGAATCTCCTTGAAGAGTTCGTTCTTGGTCATGATAATAGCTGTATGCGGGGCGCGGCCTCTAGAGGGCGGCCTCCTTCATTCGTTCGATGTTCTCAGCGATGATCAGCTCGTCGATGATGGGCTGTATCTCCCCGCCCATGATGGCGGACAGATTGTAGAGCGTGAGGTTGATGCGGTGGTCGGTGACGCGCCCCTGCGGGTAGTTGTAGGTGCGGATCTTGGCCGAACGGTCGCCGGTGGAGACCATGGTCTTGCG
>NZ_CALIXW010000008.1 GCF_938046015.1 uncultured Porphyromonas sp.
GTGTGCCGCCAGCTGGGCACACTCCGCCTACCACCTTGCCTAAGTCCATTCTTCTATTCGCTGGATGTGTGCCGCCAGCTGGGCACACTCCGCCTACCACCTTGCCTAAGTCCATTCTTCTATTCGCTGGATGTGTGCCGCCAGCTGGGCACACTCCGCCTACCACCTTGCCTAAGTCCATTCTTCTCTTCGCTGGATGTGTGCCGCCAGCTGTGCGCGCCCTCGTGTGCTAGGCTTGCCTAAGTTCATTCTCCCATTAGAGGGATGTACGTCGCGAGTTTAGCGCAAGTCCACTTGTCGGCCTTACCTAAGCGCATTCTCCTCTTCGCAGAGGATGTACGGTAAGTCTAGCACATATCAGTCGACACATGATTGCTCCCCTGCCACCAGCTTAGCGCAGCCCATCTAGCAGCCCTTGTTTCAGCTCATCAGCGCAATACAAGAACCGTCGCCCAGCAGTGCTAGCACTCTTACCGCCAGCGGTGAGGCTCGCCGATGGCTGTACATATTCTCTCTGTGGTTTTAGTATTAGGTCTTCCGCCTCCTAGAAGTAGTTCGTCGTATGGCGGCACCAGCGCTCCTCCCATTGAAGCACTGCCCTGCTGCCACCAAGAGTATTAGGCTTGATCGTGTTAAGGGGAGGGGGCGTTTTATCGAAGGACAGAGTCTGCTTTGAGAGGGTGATACTTCTCTCTTGGGCTTGCTTCGTCTATTCTTCCGAAAGCTGGGTGGCTTCTCCTGACCTAGACCCAGAGCTGCTGTTAGCTTGCTCGTCAACTTTTCATTTGCATGGCTGGGCCTTTCCTTCAGAGGAGCAGTCAAGCTGTTTCCTATCTGGAGAGCGAGCTGCCTCTCTAGCCTTCGGAGGCAATGATCGTCCTACGGGTCGACTTTGCGGGCTTCATTCATCGCGTATCTGGAGTAGCCAGGATTTGTTCGCCCTTATAGGCCTGTACACCTAAGGCATTGGAGGGCTTGCTTCGTTGGGGTTTACGTGATTGCTCGTTCTATTGGTCGGGGGGGAGCTGAGGGGTATCATTCACTAGGGGGAGGGATATCAGTTGGGATGCTGAGGGACGTCAGTGGAAGCGCTCAGGGATATCAGTCTGGAGGCTTGGAGCTATGCTTCGCTGGAGCGGTCACAAGCTCTGACCTAGCTCGGGTACTTTGACGCCTGCCCTTGCGGCTTGGGGCTGGGTAGCTACTCGTTGGATCTCGGTTATGGGGCTCCTATCAGTAGGGGAATAGGAGGAAGGGATGGGGTAAGGGAATAGCCTTATGGAAGAGTTTGCAGAGAGGACTTGGAGCGCTACCTTACTTTGTGTAAATTTGGCTGTCCTTCAGATCCTTGGAGGGATTAGGTACTAGCTAATGGAGACAGGAGAGAAACCAATGCTGCTTCTCAAGGAGGAGCCGAAGACTCTAGAGATCAAAGATGTAGAGCAGATGCCTGCGGGGGGCTGGCGTATTCACTTCCTTAGGCAGGAGCGAACCTATTACTATGGTCAGGACTCGGTACGCTGGTTGCAGGATGGGGAAGAGCTCGATCCCGAGGAGTATAGACTGGTTCGGAGAGATGGCGTCGTCCTCTACAATCTAGTAGGCTTATGGTGCTTCAAGGATGGCGAGCAGCTTTATTGGCGAGTACGCTACGAGAGCGGTAAGGAGCAGGAATATAAGGCTGACCAGTTGGAGGTCCTTGCTAATCTCTTGTCCTCCCCTAAGGTGCGCTCAATCTTTTCCTATATGAAGCGTGTAGCCGAGCACAATCGCCTTGGTGCTACGGAGGATTCGCTAGGTATACTTGCGAAGACCTATGCACGTCTTGAGTTTGTGGATCCAGGTTCTGCTGCTGCCTGCTATCTTGATCCTTTAGCTTGTGGGGCGGCTAGCTATGCTACTTGTCCTGACTTGATCTATCCCTTTGGGTGTAATGCGAGCCAGCGGGCTGCCATGACTCGGGCCTTTGAGCATCAGCTCAGTGTGATCCAGGGGCCTCCAGGGACAGGTAAGACGCAGACGATCCTCAATATCATAGCTAATATACTTGTCCAGGGTAAGACGGTGCTCATTGTCTCAAGCAATAACTCTGCCTTATCCAATATTGTGGAAAAGCTCGAGAAGCAAGGCCTGTCGTTCTTCCTCGCTCAGCTAGGGAGTAAGAAGGATCAGGAGGCCTTCCTAGAGAAGCAAGTCCCGCGCCCCGAGGAGCTTGCTACTTGGGGGCTGGAGCGGGGAGAGCGCCTTGACCTTGAGGAGGATCTAAAGCAGACCTTAGCGCAGCTGGAGCATGTCTATGCCCTGCAGACCGAGCTCGCAGAGCTTCGTCAAGAGCTGCAGGCTTTAGAGCTTGAGCAGCTCCACTTCGAGCAGCGTCATCCTTCAGATACGACTCCACGGCTAAGCCTTCACGTACCCGCCTCTAAGTTGCTCGAGCGTCTCCTGCGCATCCAACTTCTTGCAGAGCCCGAGCAACCGAGCCTGAGGATACGCCTACGGCTGTGGATGCAGCTCCTGTGGTGTCGCTATGTCTGGCGCCTGCCTATTGCTGTAGACCCTGAGGAGCTTGGTCAGCTGGAGCTGATACTTCAGTCGAACTACTATCGTATGAGGCTCGAGGAACTCAAGATGCGTATCGAACACGTGGAGCAGCAGCTGGGGGACTATGACGTGATGCAGCTCAATGAGGAGCTGCGGAGCTACTCGCTGACGCTCTTCCGTGCGCATCTCGCAGCTTACTACGAGGGGGAGCGCCCGATCTTCGAGAATGGTACGGATCTATGGAAGCGAGGAAAGCTCTGCCGCAAGGAGTATCCTGTAGTCTTGAGTACCTGCTTCTCTGCACGGAATTGTCTCTTAGATCCAGACCTTTATGACTACTTGATCGTAGATGAGGCTTCTCAGGTATCTGTAGAGACGGGGACGCTTGCCCTGAGCTGTGCTCGTCGTGTGGTAGTGGTCGGCGATACCCTGCAGCTCCCGAATATCGTCACTAAGGATGATGAGCGTATCCTGGCGGGTCTGGTCGAGGAGTATCAGGTCGCTGACTACTATGATGGTCGCAAGCATAGCCTCCTATCCTCCATCATAGCTGCGCTGCCCGAGGTCCCGCAGACGCTCCTACGGGAGCATTACCGCTGTCACCCACAGATCATCGAGTTCTGCAATCAGCGCTTCTATGGCGGGCAGCTACTCGTCATGACGCGGGCAGGAGAAGAGGATAAGGCTCTGACGGCTGTCTATACACGACCTGGGCAGCACGCTGTGAAGCACCACAATCAGCGAGAGATCGATGTCATCCTTCAGGAGCTTCTCCCTCAGATCTCAGAGACGAAGGGAGTCGGGGTCATCACTCCTTATAGGCAGCAGGTCGCCGAGCTATCGGCGCAGAGGACGGGGATCGAGGTCGCTACGGTACATAGCTACCAAGGGCAGGAGCGTGACATCATCATCATGAGTGTGGTGGATAATCAGATTGGGGAGTTTGTTGATAGGCCTGAGCTGCTCAATGTAGCAGTATCGCGAGCCAAGGAGCACTTCTACCTAGTGGTCAGTGGCAACGAGCAGCAGCGACGTGGCCACGTGCAGGCTCTGCTGGACTATATTGCCTATATAGGCTGCGAGCAGCAGCAGAGTAAGATCGGATCGATCTACGATTACCTCTATGTGCAGTACACCGAGCAGCGTATCGCACTGCTTCGCCAGCTTCCTCACATCTCGTCCTATGCCTCCGAGTGCCTTACCTATGGGATGCTCACCGAGCTCCTGGCCTCTGACGTCCGCTTCGCTGGGCTTCAGGTCCTGTGTCATGTGCCCTTACGCGATTTCCTCGTTGATCTATCGCTTTGCTCGCGTCAGGAGAAGCGCTATATCTGTCATGAGCATAGCCATGTAGATTTCCTCATCTCGGAGCGCGCGACGCATCTACCCTTCCTCGCGGTAGAGGTGGACGGCTATACCTTCCATCGGAAGGAAAGCAAGCAAAGGCAGCGCGATGAGCGTAAGGACAAAATCCTCGAGCTCTATCAGCTACCTCTACTCCGCCTATCGACCAAGGGAAGCCAAGAAGCTGACCGAGTGCGAGGTGAGCTTGAGCGGCTTCTGGCTTTGGCGGACTAATGCCTAGAGCCCGTCACTTCGAATTCTCACTCGGGGGGAAGCGGTGGCGAGGCGGGTAAGTCGAAAAGAAAATGAGAGCCCCCAGCGCGGTAGCGCTGGGGGCTCTACGTTTGGCTTTGGGCTAGCGGGGAGGCGGCTAGAGGCGGCGGTAGTCGGGGTCGTCGGTGATCTCGCGGACGACTTCGATGAAGGGGGGGAACTTCACCTCTAGCTCGGGGGCACAGGAGAGCTCGAGGATCTGATGGTCGGACTTGGGGACGATGAAGTCATCGACCTCGAAGTACTGCTTGGCCCAGACAAAGTTGCGGCGCAGCTTGTGCACGACCTCCGAGGCGGGCACGGAGCTCAGGTAGGAGAGGTATTCGTCGGGCCCTATCTGACGCTCGGTGATGATGGACTGGGTCTCGATGGGGCTCTTGCGCGTCATGAAGTAGACGTAGTTGCCACGCAGCCCACGCTTGCGGATGCGGACGCTGGAGCCGTCCTCCAGGTCGATATATGCCTGGTAGAGGTCGGTCTCGACGCCGTAGGGGATCTGTCCCGTGACGCGTACGAGGAAGCGGCGGCGCACATCGGTGAAGGTGGAGGGGTCGTCGCCCAGCGTCTCGTGGATGGCATTCAGCACGTGCTGGATCTTCTCCTGGAAGTCCACGTTGTTCTCTACGATGTGTAGCTGAGGGTGACCTGTCCAGGCCTTGAGGATGCGGGAGTCTAGGTCGCGTGCCTCGTCGATGGTCTCGTGGCGGGAAGCGTTGGTCTCTAGCGTGTAGAACTCCTCGGCGCCCTGAGCAGCCGTGACCATGTGGATGACAGCATCGTAGCGGGCATCGCGCAGCTTGATCTCCGAGAGGCTGAGTTCGTCGAGGATGGCCTGCCACATGGTGCGCTCCATATAGTTGGAGATGTCCATGGTGCCGCGGTCAGAGATGATGATGACGGGCTGCGAGGCGGCGTGGGCCAGCTCGAGGAAGGTGTCCTCCATCTGCAGCTGGTACTTCATCACGGCCTTCTCGATATTGTAGAAGTACTGCCTGTCGGACGTGCCGAAGTTGATGGAGGCATTGCTGAAGAGGGTGGGCGTCTCGGGGAGGGCGTAGACGAGGTAGCCGAGGGCGCTGAAGTGCTCGATGATCTGAGCTAGCGCGGTCGTCTTGCCAGCGCAGGGGCCCCCAGTAAGGGCGATGCGCGTGATGTTCTTATTCATCTATCGGGTGGTGTATTCTTGCTTTTACGCCGCAAAGATACGGCGACTTGGCGAGACCTTCAGCCTCACTTCGTGGCCTCGCTATCAGCGTGATGGCTGGGGCTCGGGGAAGGGCGGCCTTTGCTGCCCGAGCGCCTGCTCTCGGACAAGGCGGGGTGCCTTCTCCCTAGGCTGGGTAGCTAAGTAGAGGGGCATGAGTAAGGCCGCACGGCAGCTCTCGGGGAGAATCGGTGCCGTGCGGCCTCGCTGTGTGTGGAGGAGCACTAGAGCTCGACGTCGGTGTAGACGGCGATGTCGTGGCGGTGTCGGAGGATGTAGTCGGCGGGATAAGCCTTCGCCTCGGGTGCCTTGGCCGCGATGGCGCGCAGGATGGGCGCCTTCTTCTCCCCCGTAGCGTGGAAGAGCAGCTGGCGAGCCGCTAGGATCGTGGGGCCCGTCATCGCTACGCGGGGCTGCCCCTTGGGGCTGATGCCTACGGCGTAGGGTTGCTCGGTCTTCAGTAGCTCCATCTGATGGGGGAAGATAGAGGAGGTGTGTCCGTCATCCCCGAGGCCGAGGATGATGACATCGAAGACGGGATAGTTGCCATCGAAGGGCAGCTCCGCCCCGACGAGCCAGGAGTAGTCCTTGGCCTCACGCTCGGGATCATTCTCTCCTGCGATGCGGTGCACCTGATCCTCGGGGATGGGCACGTGGTTGAGGAGGGTGGCCTTGGTCATGCCGTAGTTGCTCTCGGGGTCGGTGGGGGGCACGCAGCGCTCATCGACCCAGTAGAGGTGCACCTTGTCCCAGCGCACGGCGCTGCGTAGGGGCTCCTGCGCCAGCAGCTCGAAGAGCAGGCGGGGCGTGCTGCCGCCCGAGACGGCGATGTGGGCCCAGCCGCGCTCGGAGGGACGGACGAAGGCTTCCTTGGCTACGGCGCGGGCGACTTCCTCGGGCGTAGCATAGTGGTTGATGATCATAGTTCGCAGTAGAGCTCGGAGTTGGTGAGGTTGCGGCAGGGGTTGGTCCAGCTGTGGTCACGCTCGATGATGTCGTCGCTCTGCTTGGGCCCCCAGGTGCCTGCGGGATAGCCGTAGAGGGGGAAGTCCTCATCCTGCCAGAGGCGTAGGATGGGGTCGAAGAAGCGCCAGCTCATCTCCACCGCGTCGCTGCGGGTAAAGAGCGTGGAGTCCCCGAGCATGCAGTCCTCGAGGAGGCGCGAATAGGCATCCCCTGAGGCCAGACCCCCGAGCTGGTCGTAGGTGAAGTCCATGGAGACGCGCTTGACCTCGAAGCCTGAGCCAGGCACCTTGGCGGCGAACTTGAGGGCGATCCCCTCGTCAGGCTGGATGCGGATGATCAGCTGGTTGGGCACGGCTAGCCCGTCGCTGTCGGTGAACATCTTGTGGGGTGTGGGCTTGAAGTGGACGACGATCTCCGTGACCTTGGTCGGCATCATCTTGCCCGTGCGGATGTAGAAGGGGACGCCCTGCCAGCGCCAGTTGTCGATGTAGAGCTTCATCCCTACGAAGGTCTCGGTACGGCTGTCGGCGGGTACCTTGTCCTCCTCGCGGTAGCCTCGATGGTGCTCGCCGCGCCACTCGCTCTCGGTGTACTGGCCGCGGATCACGCGGCGGCGTACCTCGGCGTCCGTCATGGGGCGGAAGGACTGGTAGACCTTCACGACCTCGTTGCGGAAGAGGTCGGCATTGAATTGTACGGGGGGCTCCATCGCCGTCAACGCCACGAGCTGCGCCAGGTGGTTCTGCACCATGTCGCGCAGCGCGCCCGTCTGGTCGTAGAAGCCGCCGCGACTCTCGATACCCATGTTCTCTACGGCGGTGATCTCTACGCGCTCGATGTAGTTGCGGTTCCACAGCGGCTCGAAGATCCCGTTGGCGAAGCGTAGGGCCATGATGTCCTGCACCGTCTCCTTACCGAGGAAGTGGTCGATACGATAGAGCTGATGCTCCTCGAATCCACGGCGGTAGATCTCGTTGAGCTCCAGGGCGGAGGCGAGGTTGTAGCCGAAGGGCTTCTCGATGACGATACGGCGGATGGCGGGCTGGCCCGCGGCGTTGAGCTCCTCGTTGAGCCCGACGCTCATCAGGTGCTGCGGCACGACGCCGTAGAGGGAGGGCGGCGTGGAGAGATAGTAGATATAGTTCCCGGGGTTGTCGATCTCGGCATCCAGCTCCTCGAGGCGTGCCTTGAGGGCAGGGTAGTCCTCAGCATTAGCGGGGTCGATAGCCAGATAATGCACGCTGGAGAGGAACTGCTCGGCTAGCGACGCGTCGTACTCGCCCGCGGCTAGGTATTGCTGCAGGGCGCTGTCGAGGTGCGGGCGGTAGCTGGCATCGTCGTAGGCGGTACGGCCGAGCCCTAGGACGGCAAAGCGCTGGGGGAGCTTGCCCTGCTTGAAGAGCTGATAGAGCGAAGGGATGAGCTTGCGCTTGGTGAGGTCACCCGAGCCGCCGAAGATGGCGAGGACGAGACTCTCGGGCTTGGTGTGGGCTGTCTGCATCGTCTGCTCCTTTAGACATTATAAGTAGTGGAGGAGGTGTCGCTGCCGCGGCCCGTCCAGTTCTCGTGGAAGAATTCGCCGCGGGGGCGGTCGGTGCGCTCGAAGGTATGGGCGCCGAAGTAGTCACGCTGGGCCTGCACCATATTGGCCGGTAGACGGCGGCTGGTCAGCGAGAGGAAGTAGTTGAGTGCAGCGGAGAAGGCGGGTACCGAGCACTCGTGCTCGAGGGCGCTGGCCACAGTACGCAGCCAGTCGGCCTTGGCCTCCTTGATCTCCTGCTGGAAGAAGGGTGCCAGCAGCAGGTTGGGTAGGGCGCTATCAGCCTCATAGGCCGCGGCGATGTCGCCGAGGAAGGCCGAGCGGATGATGCAGCCATTGCGCCAGATGCGGGCGATGGAGGCTAGGTCAAGTGCCCAGTCACGGCTGTGTGAGGCCTCCGCCAGCAGTGCGAAGCCCTGCGCGTAGGACACGATCTTGGAGGCGTAGAGGCTCTGCTCGAGGGCCTTCGTCTCGCGCTCGCCGAAGGAGGCGATACGCTCCGTGCTGCGGGGATAGACTTCGGAGGCCTCGGCACGCAGCTCTACCGTCGAGGAGAGGCTACGCTCGTAGACGGCGGTAGCGATCAGGCCGAGCGGCTGACCGAACTCCAGCGAGTTGATCACCGACCACTTGCCCGTCCCCTTCTGCCCTGCGGCGTCGAGGATCTTATCTATGAGGTAGTCGCCTGTGTGCTCGTGGTGCGCCAGGATCTCGGCGCTGATCTCGACGAGGTAGCTGGAGAGCTTGCCCGCATTCCACTGGGTGAAGATCGCGGCCATCTCCTCGTTGCTCTTGCCAGCCACGCGGCTCAAATAGCCGTAGGCATCAGCGATGAGCTGCATGTCGCCGTACTCGATGCCATTGTGCACCATCTTGACGAAGTGCCCCGAGCCGCCTGCGCCGATCCAGGCACAGCAGGGCGTGCCGTCCTCGGCCTTGGCCGCGATCTTGGTGAAGATAGGCTCGATGCTGGGCCAGGCTTCCTTAGCTCCGCCAGGCATGATGGCAGGGCCATTGAGCGCGCCCTCTTCGCCGCCCGAGATACCACAGCCGACGAAGTGAATGCCGTGGCTGCGCAGCTGTGCCTCGCGGCGCTCGGAGTCCTCCCAGTTGGAGTTGCCGCCGTCGATGACGATGTCGCCTGCCTCGAGGTAGGGCAGCAGTGCCTCGATGACGTAGTCTACGGGCTTGCCCGCGCGGATCATCATCATGATCTTACGTGGACGCTCGAGGGAGGCGACGAAGGCCTGAAGGTCGGTGAAGCCGAGGAAGTGCTTGCCAGCACCGCGGCCCTCCATGAAGTGCGAGACGACCTCGGCCTCGGCGCCCTCAGCGCGATTGTACACGGAGACTTGGAATCCATTACGCTCCATGTTGAGCGCGAGGTTCTCACCCATTACCGCTAGGCCTATGAGGCCGATGTCTGATTTCTTGTTCATATCCTTATTGTCTTTGCTTGTGTCTGTTGCTTATGCTCGTCCCTTATCCTAGCTCAGCAGGAGGCTGAGGAGGGCGAGGGCTGCGGGCAGCCCTTGCTTGAGGAGGATGCTCGGCGAGGAGCGCAGCGCGCCGAAGGTCGCCGCGATGAGGACGCACCCGAGGAAGAAGCTCTGCACGCGCAGCGCCCAGAGGGGATCTGCGATGCTGAGCCCCCAGATGAGTCCTGCGGCGAGGAAGCCGTTGTATAGGCCTTGGTTGGCCGCTAGGCCCTTGGTCTTCTCGAAGAGTTCGTCGGGCAGTGCCCCGCGGAAGACTTCGCGCCCCTTGCTGGTCCAGGCGAACATCTCGATCCAGAGGATGTAGATATGCTCTAGCGCGACCAGCGCGACGAGTATGAGGGAGAGTGTCTGCATGAGGGTCTCTCTATATATAATGTAGGGGCGCCGAGGCGTCCGCGTGGGGATTAGGCCCTTTTACCGAACAAGTCTCCCCGCGCTATAGTTCGATCGCCGCCCGATCCATGCCTTAGCCTAAGCGCTATCCCTCAGTCGCTCGCCGCGCTTGGCCTAGCCTCCGCGCTCGGGCTGATGAGTCACTTGGCGGGGGCGCATCAGAGGCTTGCCGAGCGAAGATACTGATGAGGCTGAGAAAAGTAATATAATATCTGGGGGAATATTATATAACTTTCCGACAAAAGTAATATAACTTTTGGCAGAATATTATATTACTTTTCTCCAATTATTATATTACTTTGCTTAGGATATAATATAAGTTCGCTCGGGAAGTATTATTAGTTTGCTCGGAGCGATAAGGCATTTCGCTCGCTCACATCAGGCACTCGGCTCGCAGAGCTCAGTCACTGGGCGCAGTCTGACTAAGCAGGGGGCGGCGTGCACTGTGGTATCATCTTTGCCTCTTAGAGGGTGAGCGTCAGGCGGATGTACGCCCTTCGGGGGCGAACTGAGCCCTGTGCGCCCACCGCAATAGATTAGTAAATAAACAATTAAGATAATATGAGCGAAGAAATTAAGGACTGCCAGCAGGCAGAAGAGCAGGGACTAGAGCAGTCATCTTGTCAGACTGAGACGGCAGCGTCCGCAGCCGAAGAGGCTAATGTGTCAGCCGAGGATGGCAGTCAGCTCAGCGCCGAGGAGAAGCTACAGCAGGAGCTGGAGCGCCTCAAGGATACGCATCTGCGCTTGGTAGCCGAGTACGACAACTTCCGCAAGCGCACGCTCAAGGAAAAGAGCGAGCTCATCCGCAACGGTGGAGAGAAGGTGCTCACCGAGCTGCTGCCCGTCGTCGATGACCTCGACATCGCGCTGCAGAACCTCGATAAGGCCAGCGACCTGGAGGCCCTCAAGGAGGGCATGCACCTCATCCATGCCAAGTTCGTCGACTACCTCTCGCGTCAGGGCGTCAAGGCCATCGAGACCGAGGGGGCAGCTTTCGACGAAGAGCTGCATGAGGCCATCGCGCTACTCCCTGCAGCGGCAGAGGAGCAGAAGGGCAAGATCATGGACTGCGTCAAGAAGGGCTACAAGCTCCATGACAAGGTACTGCGTCATGCCTCGGTAGTCGTCGGTCAATAAGGAGAAAGGAATAGATCATGGCAGCAAAGAAAGATTACTACGAGGTACTCGGGGTGAGCAAGGGCGCTTCGGCCGATGAGCTGAAGAAGGCCTATCGCAAGCTCGCCATCAAGTACCACCCCGACAAGAACCCCGGGGATAAGGAGGCCGAGGAGAAGTTCAAGGAGCTGGCCGAGGCCTATGACGTGCTGAGCGACCCCGACAAGCGCCAGCGCTACGATCAGTTCGGTCATGCCGGTGTCGGTAGCAGTGCCGCTAGCGGCGGTGCTGGAGGCTTCGGCGGCGGTATGAGCATGGAGGATATCTTCAGCCGCTTCGGCGACCTCTTCGGCGGTGGCGGCTTTGACTTCGGAGGCTTTGGTGGCTTCGGAGGCGGAGGCGGTGGACGTCAGACGCTCCGCGGCTCGGACCTCCGTGCCCGTGTACGCCTCACGCTCGAGGATATAGAGAAGGGCGTAGAGAAGAAGCTCAAGATAAAGAAGAATGTCGCCTGCTCGCACTGTAATGGTGAAGGGACCTCCGACTCCAATGGCAAGCAGACCTGCGGCACCTGTCACGGTACGGGCGCCGTCGTCACGGCACAGCGCAGCCTCTTCGGCATGGTGCAGACGCAGAGCGTGTGCCCTACCTGTGAGGGGACGGGCGAGGTGATCACCAAGCCCTGTAGCCACTGTAAGGGGCAGGGGACGCAGATCGGCGAGGAGCTGGTCAGCTTCCGCATCCCTGCTGGCGTGCAGGAGGGCATGCAGCTGACGGTCTCGGGCAAGGGGAACGCCGCTCCGCGTGGCGGCATTCCTGGTGACCTACTCGTCCTCATTCAGGAAGAGGAGGACCCCAATCTCATCCGCAACGGCAGCGACCTTATCTACAACCTGCTCGTCTCCATCCCTATGGCAGCGCATGGTGGATCGGTCGAGGTGCCTACCATCGGCGGTAAGGCGCGCGTAAAGATCGCCCCGGGCACGCAGCCAGGCAAGGTACTTCGTCTGCGCGGCAAGGGTCTGCCCTCGGTCAATGGCTATGGGAAGGGCGACCTACTGGTCAACGTCAATGTTTTCATCCCCAAGCTCAAGGAGGATGACGAGGCGCTGGTGGGGATGTCGGGCGAGGCCTTCCAGCCCACCGAAGAGGCCCGTCGCGAGATCGACAAGCACTACCGCCAGATGCTCCGCTAGTAGCCACGCGGCTTACTCTCAGTACGCCGCCGCCGTACTGAACACCAAAGGCTGCCTTCCCCCACAGGAAGGCGGCCTTACTTTTAGACGGATATTCGTCTTGCTTTAGGCAGAGCCTCGCTTCGTTTCAGACGGATACCCGCTTTGCTTCAGACGGAGCCCCGTTTCGCTTTAGACAAAAAGGAAGCCGTCCCCCACGCTCCTCCGATCTCGGAGATCTGCGTGGGGGACGGCTTTCCGTTTAAGCTCAGCCAAGCGGCTGAGTAGAGTAGGGCGGCTTACTTAGCCTGCTCCAGAGCGAGCGTACGCGAAGGCTGGTCGCAGAGCTCAGGAGCACCGTAGAACTGGATAGGCCCGGGGTAGATGTAGCTCGTGTTCTTAGCCCACTCCTCGCGGTGTGCTGCGAAGAAGGCGAAAGGCTTACCCTCGAGGTCGACCAGAGCCTTCTGGATCACAGGCTTCATCTCGCCGTGACGACGCTCCATGTTCATCATCATCGTGGTGGGGATACCGCCAGCGATCCACTCAGAGGCAGGAGCCGTGAGGTTCTGCACGGAGCTCATGTAGCCCGTGACACCCGAGGCGATGAGGCAGGCAGCCGTACGACCGAGGGCGTAGCAGTAGTCAGCATCGAAGTTGGAGGGCATAGCGCAGCGGCCTTCGTAGCCGAAGAAGTGCGTCAGGGGTGAGAACTTGCCCGTGTAGCGACCTTCTGCCTTCCAGGCTGCGAGCTTGGTGCCGACCATCTCTGCCAGCAGCTTCTCCGTCTCGATGAGCGATACCTGGACGTTGCCGTGGGGGTCGCGGTCGAGTGTCAGCTGACGAGCTACCGTAGCGGGGAGGCTAGCGTAGAGCTCGGAGTTGTCCTTGCTGAGCTTGCTGATGATATAGGCGCGCTGGTCGGCAGCGGCTACGGTGCGGAACTCAGCCTCGTGGTGTGCGAGGTAGTCGTTGAGCTCGGCGATGAGCGCCTTCATAGCGGGGACGAACTCGATGAGGCCCTCGGGGATGAGGACGGTACCGAAGTTCTCACCAGCAGCAGCACGCTGGGCTACAACCTCGGCGATGTAGGTGACGACATCGTCGAGCGTGAGGCGCTTAGCCTCTACCTCTTCGCTGATGATAGCGACATTGGGCTGTACCTGCAGGGCGCACTCGAGGGCGATGTGCGAGGCCGAGCGACCCATCAGCTTGATGAAGTGCCAGTACTTGCGTGCCGAGTTACAGTCGCGCTGGATGTTACCGATGACTTCGCTGTATACCTTGGTAGCGGTGTCGAAGCCGAAGGAGGTCTCGATCTGCTCGTTCTTCAGGTCGCCGTCGATCGTCTTGGGGCAGCCGATGACCTGCACGGGGGCACCGATAGCCTTGTAGTACTCGGCCAGGACGGCTGCGTTGGTGTTGGAGTCGTCGCCGCCGATGATCACGAGGGCACGGATATCGAGCTTCTTCAGGACCTCGAGCCCCTTGTCGAACTGCTCCTTCTCCTCGAGCTTGGTACGGCCCGAGCCGATGATGTCGAAGCCGCCCGTATTGCGGTACTCGTCGATGATCTCGTTCGTCAGCTCGATGTAGTTGTGCTTGACCAGCCCGTCAGGCCCCATGAGGAAGCCATAGAGACGGCTGTCGGGATGGATCTTCTTGATGCCATCGAAGATCCCTGCGATGACGTTGTGTCCACCTGGAGCCTGACCACCGGAGAGGATGACCCCTGCGTTGAGTGGCTGAGCTGCAGCGGCCTCGCTGCTGGTCTCAAAGACGAGCTTGGGCAGCCCGTAGGTGTTGGGGAAGAGCTGCTGGATAGCTTCCTGGTCGCTTACGCTCTTGGTTGCTTCGCCGAGGACAGCCTTTACATTGCCCTCTAGAGCCTTGGGCAGCTTGGGCGCGTACTTGCCACGAGCCTGCTGCAGTGCACTTTTAGTCATTGATCGATTATTGTGTTGTTAATCCGAAGTTTGCTTCTGCAAAGGTCTGAAATTTTATTCAAATAGCCGCTGCTCAGCCAGCTCCCGAGCCTTAGCCTCGGCTGCTGCGACGCGCTGACGATGGAGGAAGGCGGCGTGATAGAGGCGGAGCTCCTGATAGCTGTAGCTACCCTCGGTGGCCTCGTAGATCGCCTTGAAGCCCTGCTCTCCACGCATGTGCTCGAAGTGCGGGGCGAGCTCGTCGTAGATCGCGGGCTTGATGCCCGCCTCGCGCTCGCTCAGGAGGCCGCGCTCCATGAGCTGAGCGATGTGCCCCGCGATGGTGGAAGGGGCGAACTTGCGCGTCTTGGCGATCTGGCTGATGCTCTTGCCTGAGCGGAGCAGTGCGAGGGTCTGCTCCTGCGTCCCCAGCTTGGGCTCGCTGGTGCTGGAGGCCTCTTTCTGCTTGCTGCCCTTCTGCTTACTGGCGCTGCCCTCCTTGCTCTCGGGGACGATGTAGGGCGTCTTGAACTCGCTGTAGATGCCCTCGAGCCAGCGCTTGAGCCGTCCGTCGATGTCGAGCTGCTCCCGTAGGAGCGGCTGCCCTGCACGGAGGGCCTGCATGATGCCCTGGATGCGGAAGAGCCCACGCAGCGTCTGGATCAGCTGGCCGTGGAGCTCGTCGAGCTCGGCCTGGAACTCCTTGACCTTGCGCATGCCGCGCACCTTGCGCTGTGTCTCCAGCAGGCCGCGCATGACCTCACGCCAGCGAGGGACGAAGTAGGCTGCGGCCTCCTCGATGCGTAGGGCGACGGCCGCCAGCGCACCCTCCCCGCTCGCCCAGAGCTGCTGCAGCTGCAGGACGAAGCGCTCAGCGATCTGGTGGAGCTCCTCGATGGTGGCACTCGCCTCGGCCGCCCAGTCCCCGAAGCTGCTCTTGGCGCTGCGCTCGCTCTCTATATGGTAGCTGAAGGCATGGGTGCGGAAGCGCTGGGCACAGCCAGCCCAGCGGAAGGCGGCCAGCGTCTGCTCCTGCCAGTAGTCGCGCTGGGCTGAGCTAAGACACTCGGCCAGCTGGCTGTCGCTGGCAGCCGTTTCTTCGTAGGAGAGCAGGCGCTGAGGTACGGCGATCTGATGCCCGCGGTCGAGCTCAGAGATGAGGATGAGCCCCTCGGGACTGCGAAGACGGGAGAGGGCTACGTAGGCTTGGCCCGAGGAGAAGACCGCCTCGAGGTCGATGGCCGCCCGCTCGAAGGTCAGCCCCTGGCTCTTGTGTATAGTGATGGCCCAGGCCAGGCGCAGCGGGTAGTGCCTGAAGGTGCCGATGACCTCGGGCTGCATGTCCCCCGTCTCCTCATCGAGGCCGTAGCGCTCGTTGTGCCAGGTGTAGAGGGGCGCCTCGATCACTTCGCCCGTCTCGAGGCGTAGCAGCAGCTCCTCTCCGCTCATCTCCTCCACGGTCGCCAGACTGCCGTTGTAGTAGCGGCGGGGCGTCTCGCTGTCGTTCTTGATGAGCATGACGCGCGTCCCGACCTTGAGCGAGAGCATGGGGTCGACGGGGTAGAGCTGCTCGGGGAAGTCGCCCGAGATCTGCGCGTGGTAGTCCTGATAGGCGCCAGGGAGCTCCTCGAGGGCACGGCGGTTGATCTCCTCGGCCCGCTGATTGTGCGTCGTCAGGCAGACGTAGCCCTCGGTGCGGCTGGCGTCGAAGCTGCGGCGTACACGGCTCTTCAGCCACTCCTGCTCGCGGGGCGTCGTCTCATTGTAGCGCAGGTGATTGAGCAGCGTCACGAAGCGCTGGTCCTGCTGGCGATAGACCTTCTGTAGCTCGACATGGATGGGGGGGTACTGCCTCAGTACCTGCGCGTCGAAGAAGAAGTTGCTCTCGTAGTAGAGCCGTAGCCGTTCCTGCTCCTGCGGCTTGACCACGGGAGGAAGCTGCAGCATATCCCCGATGAAGAGCAGCTGCACGCCTCCGAAGGGGAGGGGCGAGCGCCGCACGCTCCTCAGCAGCGTGTCGACCATGTCGAGGGTGTCGGCACGCAGCATACTCACCTCGTCGATGATCAGGAGCTCCATGGCCTGCAGCAGCCGCACCTTCTGCTCGCGTAGATGCACGTGGCGGCGTAGGGTGGCGGGGGTGACGAAGAGCTGCTGCCCCTGCTCGGGCAGCTGGGTGCTGCTGTCGGGGATGAAGGTCCCCAGCGGCAGCTGGAGGAGCGAGTGCAGCGTCACGCCGCCTGCGTTGAGCGCAGCTATACCCGTCGGGGCCGCGACGACACAGGCCTTGTAGGTCTCCTGGACGATCTGTCGCAGCAGGGTCGTCTTCCCCGTCCCCGCCTTCCCGGTGAGGAATATGTTGTGCTTGCTGTGGGCTATGAGCTGCTTGATATAGTCTTGTCGCTGCATCCTAGGGCTTGTACTTGGTTCTGAGGACAAAGGTACGGCTTTGCGCTCGGGCACTGGCTCCGCGGCTCTCGGGCATGCCGCAGGACTGCCGCAGTGAGGGGCGACGTGCCTTGGCCATCGCCATGGACAAGGGCTCGGCGACACCTTAGTCTATACCTTATATATAGGTAGGGCGTCATCACCCAGCGGGGATGACGCCCTAAGTGGTATCAGGGGGCTTCGGCTAGCCTTGCTCCTCCTCGTGCTCTATGGTGGAGGGGTCGAAGGTCGGCACCTTGATATGCAGGGCGACGGCCAGCACGCGGAAGAGCAGCACCGAGCAGGCCGAGAGGAACTGCACCCACTCGATCGACATCCCCGTATAGTGCGCCAGCAGCACGTAGATCACAGCCCCGAGGAGGCAGGCCGAGGCGTAGAAGTCCGTGCGGAAGATCAGTGGCGTCTCGCTGATGAGGATGTCACGGATGAGTCCGCCGAAGGAGCCCGTCACCGTACCCATGACGATGGCCACCCACCAGGGGAAGGCCGCGGCGTAGGACTTCGCTACCCCCACGACGACGAAGAGGCCAAGCCCCACGGCATCGAAGAAGAAGAGCGAGTGATTGAGCCGCACCACGTGACGCCTGAATACAATAGTGAAGAGCAGTGCCAGCCCCGTGATGACGAGGTAGGAGGGCTGCACCAGCCAGAAGGGCTTGATGTCTAGAAGGATGTCGCGGATCGTCCCCCCGCCCACGGCCGTGACGAAGCCGACGACGTAGGCACCGAACCAGTCGAAGCCCTTAGCAGCCGCCAGGCGGATGCCACTGATGGCAAAGGCAAGCGTGCCGAGGTAGTCGCACCAGTTGACGAAGTCGTTGACGTCAACGATTTGCTCAAGCTGCATGGCTGCTGGGGACTAATAGGACTCGTCGATCGTGGGGAAGCTGCGCTCCTTGACGGCAGCGATGTAGTCGCTCGTGGCCTGGCGTATGGCCGCGCCCACGGCACCGAATTGGCGGAGGAACTTCGGGCTGAAGCTCTCCTCCATCCCGAGCATGTCCTGCGAGACCAGTACCTGTCCATCTACATCTGCCCCCGCACCGATGCCGATGACGGGGATGGAGAGCTGCTGGGCGATCATCGCCGCCAGGCGTGCAGGTACCTTCTCCAGCACGAGGGCGCAGCAGCCTGCGCGCTCCAGTGCCTCGGCCTGCGACTGGATGGCGCTGGCCTGGGCGCTGTCGCGTCCCTGCAGGCGGTAGCCGCCGAGCTGGTGGACGGACTGAGGCGTCAGCCCGAGGTGCCCGACCACGGGGATACCCACGGTGGTGAGCTGGCGCACGGTATCGATGAGTTCGGGGGAGCCGCCCTCGAGCTTGATGGCATCACAGCCCGTCTCCTTCATGATACGGATAGCAGAGCCGAGGGCCTGCTCGGCAGAGACCTGATAGCTGCCGAAGGGCATATCTACGACGACGAAGGCACGTCGCACCCCGCGTACGACGGAGGCGCCGTGGTAGATCATCTGGTCGAGGGTGATGGGTAGGGTGGTGCTGTGACCTGCCATGACATTGGCTGCGGAGTCCCCTACGAGGAGGATGTCCACACCCGCGCTATCGAGGAGGCGCGCCATGGTGTAGTCGTAGGCGGTGAGCATACTGATGAGCTCGCCCGACTGCTTCATCGTGGCGAGGCTGTGTGTCGTGAGCTTCTTAGTCTCAGGCTGGTGTTGTGACACGTCTATCTTACTTAGTTAGTACTTTATATCCTATTTATAAGCAGAGCGCATACCCCCAGCGTCCGAGGGGGACGCTAGGAGTATGCTGCTGTTCTGATTGATCTCTAGTTGGTACTGCGGCTACTAGCGCTTACTCCCACTCGATGGTGCTGGGTGGCTTGGAGGAGATATCGTAGACGACGCGGTTGACGCCGCGCACCTTGTTGATGATCTCGCCCGAGACCTTCGCGAGGAAGTCGTAGGGGAGGCGGGCCCAGTCGGCGCTCATCGCGTCCGTGCTGGTGACGGCACGCAGTGCGATGGTGTACTCGTAGGTACGCTCATCGCCCATCACGCCTACCGAGCGTATGGGCAGCAGGATGGCTCCTGCCTGCCAGACCTCGTCGTAGAGACCCCACTCGCGCATCATCGTCATATAGATGTCGTCGGCATTCTGGAGGATCTCCACCTTCTCAGCCGTGATCTCGCCGAGGATGCGGATGCCCAGGCCTGGCCCAGGGAAGGGCTGGCGCTTGATGAGGTGCTCCTGTATGCCCATCTCGAGGCCTACGCGGCGTACCTCGTCCTTGAAGAGTAGGCGCAGCGGCTCGACTAGCTTGAGCTTCATGCGCTCGGGCAGGCCGCCTACGTTGTGGTGGCTCTTGATGACCGTCCCCGTGATGCTGAGCGACTCGATGACGTCGGGGTAGATGGTGCCCTGGCCGAGCCACTTGATGTCCTTGAGCTTGTGCGCCTCCTCATCGAAGACCTCTATGAAGCCGCGGCCGATGATCTTGCGCTTCTCCTCGGGGTCGGTGACGCCCTTCAGGGCGCTGAGGAACTTGTCCCGAGCATTGACGCCGATGACGTTCAGCCCCAGGTGCTCGTAGTCGCGCAGCACGCTCTCGAACTCGCCCTTGCGCAGCAGGCCGTGGTCGACGAAGATACAGGTGAGGTTCTTGCCAATGGCCTTGTGCAGGAGTACGGCCGTCACCGAGGAATCGACCCCGCCCGAGAGCGCGAGGATGACCTTGTCGTCGCCTAGCTGCGCTTGGAGCTCGGCCACCGTAGCCTCGACGAAGGAGGCAGGCGACCAGTTGCCCTTGATGCCCGTGAGCTCAAGGAAGTTGCCCAGCAGCTTCGTACCCTCCTCGGAGTGGAAGGCCTCGGGGTGGAACTGTACGCCCCAGGTCTGCTCGCCGTCGATACGGAAGGCAGCTGCGGGTACGTCCTCCGTGCTGGCGATGATACGGAAGCCTTTGGGCAGCGTCGTGATGGTATCGCCGTGCGACATCCATACGGTGCTGCCTGGGGTCAGGTCCTTGAGCAGCGGGTCGTTGGCATGGTGCAGCGTCAGGTGGGCGCGTCCATACTCGCGGCTATCGCAGGGCTCTACCTGACCGCCAGCCTGATGGACGAGGCTCTGAGCGCCATAGCAGATGCCTAGCAGGGGGCGCTGGCCACGGATGGCTGCGAGCTCGGTGCGGAAGGCCGCTGCATCGTAGACCGAATAGGGGCTACCCGAGAGGATGATCCCCGCGATACCCGTGAGGTCCTGGGGGAGCTTGTTGTAGGGGACGATCTCACAGTAGGTATTGAGCTCTCTGAGGCGACGCCCGATGAGCTGTGTGGTCTGTGAGCCGAAGTCAAGGATGAGTATCTTCTCCTGCATAGTTGCTTCTGTTGACTTACTCTGGTGGAACAATGTAACGCAAAGATACACATAAGGCCGCGGATGGCAAGTCTTTTCTCGTGGCGTAGGCTCAATCCGCCTCGCGAGCTAGGTGGGGCGGCAAGTGGGCGTCTTCGTCTAGGCGGCAGAGGGCGGCTCCGAATAGGGACAAAGCCTCCCCAGTGAGGTGACGGAGTGCGGCGACTGACTGCTCCCGCCTCCGTGAGGGATATCCCTCAGCGCGCTGACGGCTATCCCTCGCATCCCTCATGGACGTCCCTCAGCCCGCTGACTGATATCCCTCACGGAGCCTCCCCCCTATGGCCTCGCTTCGCTGGGGCTTATCCCAGCCTGCCTCTTCCCTTAATAATAAAGGAGCTGGGCGACGGCCTTGGCCCCTAGCCCCGAGCGGAGAGGCCAGGCGGCTCCAGCCTCGGGCGGGTACGCCCACGGCGCGGCGCGTGTCTCCGCGTGCCGATCGGCTATTTCTTTGTAGCTTTGCTCCATGATGAATCAGCACGGAATATCGGTCATTATCCACACCTACAATGCGGAGCAGCACCTGGAGCGTGTGCTCCAGTCGGTCGCGGGCTTCGACGAGCTCATCGTCTGCGATATGGAGAGCACGGATGCGACACTCGCCATCGCCGAGCGGCATGGCTGCCGCATCCTCACCTTCCCACGTGGAGAGCATAGGATCGCCGAGCCAGCCCGCCAGTTCGCCATCGACCGTGCCAGCTGTGACTGGATCCTGACCGTCGACGCCGACGAGCTCGTGAGCCCCGAGCTGCGGGACTACCTCTACGCGCATATCGCCTCGGAGCAGCCTGCCGCGGGGCTGTACCTAGCGCGGCGCAACTACTTCATGGGGCGCTTCCTGCACGCAGCCTATCCCGACTACGTGCTGCGCTTCTTCCGCCGCGAGCAGACGACCTGGGCGCCCTATGTGCATACGCTGCCCGTGGTCGTCGGCGAGGTCGCGCGCATCGACAAGCGGCGGCACGAGCTGGCGCTGGAGCATCTAGCCAACGACTCGGTCGCGGTCATCCTGCGCAAGACCAACGACTACTCCGACAACGAGCAGATCAAGCGCTCGGGCAAGCACTACGGCGTCGCGGCACTCTTCCTGCGTCCGCTGGTGCGCTTCACCAAGTCCTACTTCATCAAGGGGGGCTGCCGCGACGGCGTCCCTGGACTCATCCACGCCCTGCTGGACGGCGTCTACCAGCTGGTGATGGTGGCCAAGAACATCGAGCGTCGTCAGGGCAAGCCTTAGCCTAGCACCTTGTCCTAAGACCCTTAGTACCTTCTCCTAAGACAGCCCTCATGCAGCCCATACGACTGACCTTCCTCATCACCAGCCTACGCGACGGCGGCATCGAGACGGTGCTGCTGGAGTACCTCCAGCACCTAGCGGAGGATCCGCGCTACCGTCTGACGCTAGCCATCGCTAGCTATATGGGAGATCTGGAGGTCTATAGGGAGCGCATCCCCGAGGGCGTGCGGGTATGCTATCTGGTCCAGGCTACTCCGCTGGTGTACGTGCCGCAGCAGCGTGCACGCCGTAGGCTGGGGGGCGCGATCAAGCTCTGGGACCAGCTGCTGGCGAACCCGCTGCGCCGCTGGCTCGTGCAGCGTGGCATCCAGCACCTCGAGGCGGAGACGGATATCTTCGTAGACTTCGACACCTGCGCCTACAGCTATCTGCGCTCCATCGGACGGCCGAAGGTAGCCTTCCTGCACTTCAGTCTCGAGCAGCTCATGCAGCAGAATGCCCGCCGCACGCGGCGTATCGGGCGTATGCTCCCGGCTTACGATCGTGTCGTCTGTATCTCGGAGGCGATGCGCGCTGAGGCCGAGCAGCTCTTCCCAGAGCTGGGGTCGAGGCTCCGCGTGCTCTACAATCCCAAGGATGTAGCGCGCCTTCGGCAGCGCGCCTCGGAGCTGCCCGAGGATGCACGCATCGAGCGGCCTTACCTCTTGGCAGTAGAGCGACTCGAGGAGTCGCAGAAGGATATCAGCACGCTGCTGCGCGCCTATGCCCTGCTCCAGAGGGAGTACGGAGTCGAGGAGCAGCTCTATATCATAGGGAAGGGGGGATCGGAGGGCGAGCTGCGACAGCTCGCCGCGGAGCTCGGGATAGCGGACTTGGTGTGTTTCCTGGGCTTCATCAGCAACCCCTATCCCTGGATCCAGCGCTGTCGTCTCATGGTGCACAGCGCGAAGTTCGAGGGGCTACCTACGGTCATGATCGAGGGGCTCCTGCTGGGCAAGCTCATCGTGGCGAGCGACTGTCCTACGGGGCCTAGGGAGATCCTCGAGGGGGGAGCAGCAGGGATGCTGGTACCTGTGGGGGATGCCTCGGCCTTCGCCAGCGCCATCCATCGCCTCCTGACGGATGAGGCCTACGCTCGGGAGCTCGCCCTTGGGGCAGCGCTCGCGGCGGGGCGCTTCACCTTCGAGACCATCGCCCCGCAGCTCGATGAGCTCTTCCTGGGGTTAGCTCAGGGGAAGGCTTAGCCCTTCTTCCCCACGAGCTCCCGCATTACCTTATAGATACGCTCTAGGATATAGTCCGCGCGCGTCGCTCCGATAGCTCGGTGGAGCTCCTGGAGGGCGTGGGTGCGGCTTGACTTGTCCCTATTGAGGCGCAGTGTCTGCTTGTAGAGGTGGCCGCGGCGTAGACGCTGCTCCCAGCGGCTGGGGTAGCCGTGGGCGTTGAGGTAACGGGTGATGGCGACGTGCTCCGAGAGACGCGCCCCCGACTGATCGGAGCGCACCGTGACGCGCTGGGTGTGCTGGCGGAATCGGTTGAGCTTGCTCCTGAGCTCGAGCACGGCACCCTGCTCGACCAGCTTGATCCAGAAGAGCCAGTCCCCGCAGGAGCGCATCCCGAGATAAGCCTTGTCCTCGAGCCGCAGCCAGGCCTCGCGACGGAAGACGACCATGCTGGCATTGTAGATACTGTTCTCTCGTGAGAGCCTATGCCGCAGGTAGTAGGCCGAGCTGTAGGCATAGAGCTGCTGGTCCTCCTGCCATCGGTCGTAGTCTCGGGCTAGGGCTGCGCCCTGCTCGTCGACCTGCAGTGAGCCGCAGTAGGCCAGCACTGCGTCGGGCCGCGCCTCTAGGGCTGCCACGAGCCGCTCTAGGAGCTCGGGCGTGCAGCTGTCATCACTCTCCGCGATCCATACGTAGCGGCCACGCGCCAGCGCCAGCCCCCGCTCCCACTGAGTGAAGGGGCTGCCGCTGTTGTGCTCATTGGGGACGTAGTGGCTGACCTTGGGATGGGTGGCGTAGCGCTCCAGGATGCTGCGGCTCTCGTCGGTGGAGCAGTCGTCCAGCAGGATGAGCTCGAAGTCCTGAAAGCGCTGCGTAAGGATGCTCTCGAGGCGCTCCTCGAGGTAGCGCGCGTAGTTGTAGTTCGGCACGATGACCGAGACGAGGGGGGCGTCCATAGCTGGGCGTATCTAGGTGGGTGAGTAGTGCGGATGGGCAGGCTGACCGAGGCGAAGGGAGCTGAGGTGGGCTCGGAGCGAGCTCGGGGGCTGCAGACAGACTAGTAGCGGCGCCCTGTGAGCTGGCTGAGTCCCTTGGTGAGGCGCTCGAGGAGGAAGTCTCTACGCGTGACTCCGAGTTGCTCGCGGAGGTAGCTGAGGCAGCGGGCGCCGAGCTCAGGCTCCTTGCGCCCCAGGCGACTGCACTCCTTGTAGAGCTGTCCGCGACGGCGGTGGCGCTCCATCCAGCTGAGTGGATAGCGCTCCTCGATGTAGCGGGCGATGTCGATCTGCTCCCTGAGGCGATCGCTCGAGCGGTCGGAGCGCATGGTCACGCGCTGGGTGTGCTGGCGGAAGCGGTTGAGCTTCAGCTGCAGCTCGAGGACGTCCCCCCAACGTGAGAGCTCCAGCCAAAAGATGCCATCCCCACAGTAGCGCATACGGGCGTAGGTCTTGTCGATGCACTCCGCGGCCATGCGGCGGAAGAGCACCTTGCTGGCGTTGTAGAGGGTGTCGCGGTGGCGCATCGCTTTGTAGAGGTACTGCTTGGGGCTATCGCGATGCAGGCTGCCGTCCTCCTCCCAGCCGTCGAAGTCACGCGCCAGTGGCTTGCCCTCCTCGTCTATCTGCACGGAGCCGACGTGTGCCATCACGGCCTGGGGCTCGGCCTCGAGGATGCTGACGAGCCTATCCAGCAGCTCGGGCGTGCAGCTGTCATCACTCTCCGCGATCCATACGTACTTGCCCTGAGCCAGTTCCAGTCCCCGCTGCCACTGGGCGAAGGGGCTACCGCTGTTGTGCTCATTGGGGACGTAGTGACTGACCTTGGGATGGGTGGCGTAGCGCTCCAGGATGCTGCGGCTCTCGTCGGTGGAGCAGTCGTCCAGCAGGATGAGCTCGAAGTCCTGGAAGCTCTGCGCTAGGATGCTCTCGATGCGCTCCTCGAGGTAGCGCGCGTAGTTGTAGTTCGGCACGATGACCGAGACAAGGGGGCTAGGCATAGATATAGGGGGGTGAAGGGGCTAAGACTTGGCCGCACGCACCTCGGCCTCACGGCGGGCGATGACTTGCTCTATAGGGCTATGGTCGATGGCGCCCGTCTTGGGATTGCGTCTGAGGTCATACTCCCAGCGCGTGCGCTTCCAGCGGTTGTGACTCCAGAGGTAGAGCTCGGGCGAGGCCTGGATATTGGCCTCGAGGAGGCGGAAGTACTGCCTGGTCAGCTCGTGCTCCTGGAGCGCCTGGGGCTCGTCGGTCATCAGCTGCAGCTCACAGCGGTAGTGGCCACGGCGCACGCGACTGATGGCGCCGTAGAAGGGCACCTGATCCACGCGGCGGATGATGCGCTCGGCACCTGTCAGCACAGGCGTCTCGTGATGTAGGAAGGGGAGCCACAGATGGATGCTGTCCCACATGGGGACTTGGTCGGCTATATAGCCGATGACGATGGGCTGCTGTGCGCGCTGGTAGCGGAGGACACGTCTCAGGGTGTCCTCCATCTGTACGCTGATAGCACCGTTGCGCCCGCGTACGTGCAGCAGCAGCTTGTCGAAGGCGGGGCTCTCCAGCGCATGGTAGATCTGCACGCAGGTGCTGTCGGGGTGCAGCCAGTTGGGGAGGGTAGAGATCCATTCCCACTGGCCGAAGTGTCCGAGGTAGACGGCGCAGGAGCGCCCCTCAGCCATGTAGCGGTCGATCTGCTCGGTGCCGACGAACTCCATCCGTCTGCGGAGCGCCTTCGGCGAAAGGCTCATCAGCTTCACCGTCTCGACGATGTAGTCGCAGAACCAGCGGTAGAAGTCCCGCTGCAGCCCGCGTAGCTCGTCCTCGCTGCGCTCGGGGAAGGACTCGGAGAGGTTCTTCCAGATGACCTTGTGGCGGTACTTCACCACGTAGCACATCAGCAGATAGAGGAGGTCCGAGAAGCGGTACAGCAGCCAGAAGGGTAGCAGCGACGCCAGATACCACAGGCCGAAGCCCAGCGCGTAGCCTAGGCGTGCCCCGAGACTCAGTTTACTCATCGGTGTCCTGCGCTGCAGCTAGCCCTAGAGCTGGGCGTAGCTCGGTGAGCCCCTCGAAACTTGTCCAACCATTGGCGCTGCGGCCACATAGGAACCGCGCAGCCGCCGAGGGACTATTGAAGGCAATAGGCTTGAGGCTGCGATAGCCTCCCTCTTCGGCCTCTGTGAGGATGCCCTCGGCAAGGTACTTTAGGCGGAGGCCTTGAGCCCGTTCATGTTCTGCGGCTTGTTTTTGGGAAGGCTTGAGTGAGGGGAGGAAGGCTCCGCGCTCGATGAAGTACTTGTCTGCCTCTTGATATAGCTCGGCGAAGCCTCGCCCGCCGATCCATCGATAGTATCTCTTCTCTGGAGCTTGGCTAGGGTTCTTGGTCGCTAGCGGCTTAGCCTTATGCGCCTTAACCCGCGATTGTGTAGGGAGCAGTACTCCCTCGGCGCGTAGGAGAAACTCGATCTCGGCGATATACTTCGTATAGGCCACCTTATCAAAGGAACTGACGTTGGGAGCCTTGTCGCGGAGTTCACAGTTCTCCAGCTCATAGCTGTCTGCATCCTTGAAGCGGTGGATAAAGTGGTGCTCCATGAAGTCGATAGCATTGGCATCAAAGCTGTTATTCTCCGAGATGAACATCAGGCAATGCGTCCAGAAGTCCTTCTTCGTCTTGTGCTGGCTGATCCGTGTGATACCGTTGCGAGATTGCCCGATATAGACCCGAGGTCGCTGGCCTGGGGCTGGGCTGTCAAAGAGGAAGTACACGGCGTAGTAGCCCGTCCCCTCCTCCTTGCTTACCGCTGTAAGTCGGCCTGCGCTGAAGTAAAAGCCTTTGATGGAGCTGGCGGCCTCCTGGATGATCTTGAGCTCGGTCGGTGCCTGCTCGTCGGGGAATGTATATCTGATCGCTTTAGCCATATAGGGGTCTATGTCTTGCAAAGTTAGTACAAGCCAGTGCGATAGGCAAATGTCTGTGGCAGCAGGGATCGGGCGATGCTGCTGCGTGTCTCGGAGGGCTGTCGAGGCGCTAGGCGGGGTAGAGGCTCGCCTCCTGCTGCACGTAGCCCCTCGGAGCGGCGGGCGGGGCTCGCTCGCTGCCCCCGGCGCCCGCACATTAGTTCCTCGGCGAGCTCCGACAAGTGCCTTAGGAAGCCCCTATATAGATTGGAGTGAGCTGAGCCTAGAGGGGGGCTGGGGTTTATTATATTATTTCTCGCCGTCACAGCTATCAGTCAGCTCCATTTATTATATAATATCTGGCGAGAACTTATATTACTTTTCTCCGTCCCCCTAGGCTGTGAGCTTCGGCAGGGGCTGGTCGCAGCTCCGCCAGCCTTATCCTTGGCCTCGCCAAGCGTAGGCTCGGAGGGCCCTTCTGGAGAGGCGCTGAGGAGGGCTGCCAAAGGGTGGGCAGTGCCCCACGACCTATTACCAAGAATTATGTATTCTAGGGCTTGTTTCTTTGGGGCAGAATACCTACTTTTGTCTATGTGAATTGTTTGGGGCTGGGGCTGAGTGCCTTCGCAAGAGCTGGGACTAAGCCCTCGGTCTGATCTGAGCTGATAACTACAGCTCCTCACCAGCAATAGGACATCACAATGAACGGATCATGTACTGGGTCGGAACGCCGGTCGGGGGTCGTCGTGGCAGTGACCCCGACCGAGGTGACCGTGAAGATCCAGCAGCTGAGCGCCTGTACGGGCTGCCATGCCAAAGACTTTTGTACCACTGCCGACAGCCAGGATAGGCTTCTCACGATACCTACCCAGGGAAGACACTATGAGCCCGGCCAGGCTGTGCTCGTCGAGGCGCGCGATAGCATCGGACGCCGTGCCATCCTCTTGGCCTTCCTCCTCCCCCTTCTTCTGCTCCTCCTAGGTCTAGGCCTTGGCCTGCATGCCCTCGGCCTCAGTGAGGGCCCCAGCATCGCCCTCAGCCTCGTGCTCCTGGCGCTCTACGGCCTCCTACTCTACGCCTCTCGAGGGCGTCTAGCGCGCTCGCTGCGCCTAGAGCTGCATCCCCTGACATCTACTACACATCCCTAGCATCATGTTTACCACCATCGCTGTCCTCGCCCTCATCGGGGCGCTAGGTGCAGGACTGCTGTATCTGGTCTCACGCCGCTTCGAGGTGCAGGAGGATCCCCGTATCGCCGAGGTGGCCGAGGTGCTGCCCCAGGCCAACTGTGGCGGCTGCGGCTACCCGGGCTGTGCTGCCTTCGCCTCGGCCTGTGCGCGTAGCGAGGGCCTCGAGGGGCTCTTCTGCCCCGTGGGAGGCTCGCCCGTCATGGATAAGGTCGGCGCTATCCTCGGCATGGCCGCCAAGAAGCAGGACCCACTGGTCGCCGTCCTGCGCTGCAATGGTACCTGCGACGCGCGCCCGCGTACCAATATATATAATGGTGCCTCCAGCTGTACCGTCGCCTCGGCCCTCTACAAGGGCGAGACAGACTGTAGCTGGGGCTGCCTCGGGCTAGGGGACTGCGTCGAGTCCTGCCACTTCGATGCGATGTACATGGATGAGGAGACGCGCCTGCCCGTGATCCTCGAGGACAAGTGCGTGGCCTGTGGCGCCTGTGTCAAGGCTTGTCCCAAGACCATCATCGAGCTGCGTAAGAAGGGACCCAAGAACCGCCGCATCTACGTCAGCTGCGTCAATAAGGATAAGGGCGGCGTGGCGAAGAAGGCCTGCAGCAATGCCTGCATCGGCTGTAGCCTCTGCTTCAAGGAGTGTAAGTTCGAGGCCATCACCATCGCTGACAACCTCTCCTACATCGACCACACCAAGTGCCGCCTCTGCCGCAAGTGTGTCAGCGTCTGCCCCACGCACGCCATACACGAGCTGGGCTTCCCGCCCAAGAAGGAGCCCGCAGCTGAGCCCGCTACCCCCGAGGCCGCAGCGGGCCCCACACCACCCCTGCCAGCCGCCCCCGCTAGCAGCGGAGCTCTGCCTGCCTGAAGGATCCCCTAACTAAGAGCTAGACCATGCTACGTACCTTTCGTCTCGGAGGCATACACCCTCCCGAAAACAAGCTCTCCGCAGCCGTCGCCCCTCAGCCGCTGGCGCTGCCACGCGAAGTAATCATCCCCATCGGGCAGCACATAGGCGCCCCTGCCGTACCCGTCGTCGCTAAGGGCGACCTCGTTAAGGTCGGCACAGTCATCGCCAAGACAGGGGGCTTCGTCTCCGCCAACATCCATTCCTCAGTCACGGGTAAGGTCACCAAGATCGACGCCGTCTACGACGCTGGGGGCTACAAGCGCCCTGCCATCATCATCAGTGTCACCCCCGAGGAGGAATGGGAGGAGGGCATAGACCGCAGCCCCGAGTTGGTCCGTGACTGCACGCTTAGCCCCCAGGAGATCACCAGCGCCATCGCGGCTGCTGGGGTCGTCGGCCTCGGAGGGGCGACCTTCCCCACGCACGTCAAGCTCGCTCCGCCCCCAGGGGCCAAGGCCGAGCTCCTCATCGTCAACGCTGTGGAGTGCGAGCCCTACCTGACCAGTGACCATCAGCTGATGCTCACCAAGGCCCCCGAGATCCTCGTCGGCGTCCAGCTGCTGATGCGTGCCCTCGAGGTAGGCCGCACCGTCATCGGCATCGAGGCCAATAAGCCTGACGCCATCGCCCTCATGACGCGCCTGGCGAAGGACTACCCTGGGGTAGAGGTCATGCCACTGAAGGTACAGTACCCGCAGGGAGGGGAGAAGCAGCTCATCGATGCCGTCCTACGCCGTCAGGTCAAGAGCGGCGCCCTGCCGATATCCGCTGGTGCTGTCGTGCAGAACGTCGGTACGGTCTTTGCCGTCTACGAGGCCGTGCAGAAGCACAAGCCCCTCATCGAGCGCATCGTCACCGTCACGGGCAAGCACCTCGAGCGCCCAGCCAACTACCTCGTGCGCATCGGCACGCCCATCCAGGATCTGATCACGGCCTCGGGCGGGCTACCCGAGGACACGGGGAAGATCATCGGCGGCGGCCCTATGATGGGCAAGGCGCTGCTTAGCCCCGACATCCCCGTCACCAAGGGGACCTCAGGTGTGCTACTGCTGCCGCACGAGGAGTCCGTACGACAGCCCATGCGTGCCTGCATCCGCTGCGCCAAGTGCGTCAACGTATGCCCCATGGGGCTCAATCCTACCTATCTGATGCGCGACGTGCAGTACGCCGACTGGGATCAGGTGGAGCGTGGCTATGTCCTCGACTGCATCGAGTGCGGCTCCTGCAGCTATGCTTGCCCCTCGCATCGCCCGCTGCTGGACTTCATCCGTGTAGGCAAGCAGCGCGTCTCTGCCATCGTTCGTGCCCGTAAAAGCTAAGCTCATGGATAAGCTCATCATCTCTCCCTCCCCGCACATACACAGCGGTGACAGCATCGAGCGCAATATGTACGCCGTGCTGCTGGCACTGGCGCCGGCTTGCCTCGTCTCGCTGGTGATCTTCGGCCTCGGAGCGCTGGTCGTCCTGCTGGTCAGCGTCCTCGGCTGCTGCCTCACGGAGTGGCTCATCACGAAGTATCTCTACGGCAGTGAGCCCACGCTGCGGGACGGCTCGGCCGTCCTCACGGGGCTGCTCCTAGGGATGAACCTCCCCTCCAGCCTCCCTTGGTGGATCGTCCTCATCGGCAGCATCGTAGCTATCGGCGTGGGTAAGATGAGCTTCGGCGGCCTCGGGGGGAATATCTTTAACCCTGCGCTCGTCGGGCGTGTCTTCCTGCTCATCGCCTATCCCGCACCTATGACGCTGTGGCCTGAGGCCGGGCAGCTGCTTCGCTATACCGATGCTACGACGGGGGCTACCCCACTGGGCATCGCTAAGGGCGTAGCGACAGCTACCCCGGGGATGAGCTGGGAGCAGCTTCCCTCGGCGGGTGACCTCCTGCTGGGGCTGCACGGTGGTAGCCTCGGGGAGGTCAGTGCCTTGGCTCTGCTTCTAGGCCTGGGGTATCTGCTCTGGCGGCGGGTCATCACCTGGCTCATCCCTATGGCAGTGCTGGGCTCGGCCTTTGCCTTCTCTGGACTGATGCATCTGATCAACCCCGCGCTCTACGCCTCGCCGCTGGTGCACCTCCTATCGGGAGGGATGCTCCTCGGGGCGATCTTCATGGCTACGGACTACGTCACGAGCCCGCTCTCGGCACGAGGACAGCTGATCTACGGCGCCTTCATCGGCCTCTTGACGATGCTGATACGCCTCTTCGGGAGCTACCCCGAGGGGATGTCCTTTGCTATCTTGATCATGAATGCCTTCACGCCTCTGATCAATATCTACGTAC
This sequence comes from uncultured Porphyromonas sp., assembly GCF_938046015.1. Classification (GTDB taxonomy): domain Bacteria; phylum Bacteroidota; class Bacteroidia; order Bacteroidales; family Porphyromonadaceae; genus Porphyromonas. The sequence goes on from NZ_CALIXW010000008.1 coordinate 30,539, forward strand.
GACCTAAGCACTTCGGAGGACGCTAAGATGAAGAAGCTAAGTTCGACCCTACCCAATATGCTGCTCTCCCTGACGGGGATCTGTATCGTCGTCTCGGGGATCCTTGCCCTAGTGAATAAGGTGACCGCCGAGCCCATAGCGGCCTCGGCGATGAAGGCCAAGGTAGAGGCCATACGTGCCGTGACGCCCGCCTTCGACAATAATCCCTACGCCGAGCGCGAGCGTCTGCTGCCCGAGGGCGAGACCGATAGCTTGACCGTCTACCCAGCCAGGAAGGGCGGCTCCCTCGTAGGCTATGCCGTGGAGAGCTACACACGGGCGGGCTTCAACGGCCTAATCTCCGTGATGGTGGGCTTCGACACTGAGGGCACGCTCGTGGACTTCTCGGTGCTGGAGCATAGCGAGAGTCCTGGCCTTGGCTCGCTGATCCCCGAGTGGTACCACCAGAAGAGCGAGACGGGCGGCCTAAGGGAAATGCGCGGCCTCAGCATGAGTAAGGAGGCGCCGCTCTCGGTACGCAAGGATGGCGGACGGGTGGATGCCATTACCGCCGCCACCATCAGCAGCCGCGCCTTCCTCGACGCGGTCAACCGTGCCTGGCGTGTCTACCGCCAGCTGCAGTCCCAGGAGGCTGCCCCCTCTGGTGAGTCCTCTAGCTCCAGCACCGCAGTCTCTGCCCCTACCTCCTCACCTAGCTAGCCTACCGCCATGCGACCTCTAGACATCATCAAGAACGGCATCACGACAGAGAACCCTACCTTCGTCCTTCTGCTCGGGATGTGCCCTACGCTCGCCACGACCAGCTCGGCACTGAACGGACTGGCGATGGGGCTGGCGACCATGTTCGTCCTTATCTGCTCCAATAGCGCCATCTCGCTGATCAAGCACCTCGTCCCCGACGCCGTCCGTATCCCGAGCTACATCGTCGTCATCGCGGGCTTCGTGACGATCGTCCAGCTGCTGATGCAGGCCTATCTGCCCGCGCTGTACGCCTCGCTCGGGCTCTTCATCCCGCTGATCGTCGTCAACTGCATCGTCCTGGGCCGTGCTGAGGCGGTGGCGGCGAAGCAGCCCGTGCTGCACGCCAGCCTTGACGGAGTGGGTATCGGACTCGGCTTCACGCTCTCGCTGACGCTGCTTGGGCTGCTGCGCGAGTTCCTCGGGGCAGGCACCGCTTTCGGCCTGCAGCTCTACCCCAAGACCTATAGCGCTCTGCTCTTTGTCCTCGCCCCAGGGGCCTTCATCGTCCTGGGCTATCTCATCGCACTGAAGAATAAGCTATCATGACGCACTACCTACTCATCTTCGTCGCGGCGGTCTTCGTCAATAACGTCGTCCTCTCGCAGTTCCTCGGCATCTGTCCCTTCCTCGGCGTGTCGAAGAAGGTAGATACGGCCGCTGGTATGGGAGCCGCCGTGACCTTCGTCCTGGCGCTGGCGACGATGTGCACCTTCCTCCTGCAGCGCTTCGTCCTGGAGCCGCTGGACATGGTCTATATGCAGACCATCGCCTTCATCCTCGTCATTGCGGCCCTGGTGCAGATGGTGGAGATCATCCTCAAGAAAGTCTCGCCCGCGCTCTACCAGGCCCTCGGCGTCTTCCTCCCGCTGATCACGACCAACTGCTGCGTGCTCGGCGTGGCAATCCTCGTGATCCAGAAGGAGTTCAACCTCATGGAGAGCGTCGTCTATGCCGTCTCCATCGCCCTCGGCTTCACGCTCGCACTGGTCGTCTTTGCGGGTATCCGCGAGCAGCTGGCGCGCACCGAGCTCCCGCCCAGCATGCGTGGTATTCCCATTGCGCTCATATCGGCGGGTATCCTTGCCATGGCCTTCATGGGCTTCAGCGGCATGGTGCGCCTCTAGCCTAGGCTAAGGCTCCGCGTCGGAGTATCAGGCACGGGAGGGAACGAAGCGTATTTCGTTCCCTCCCGTGCCGTTTCTATTTTAGTACTAAGGTGCTGTGTGAGGCTTGGCTCTCTCCGTCCTCCCAATAGGCTGATTGAGGAGGAAGAAGCCCCCTAAGGGCTTGCTCGCTATTAGATTATAAGTCTGAGCTCAGCGGTGTAAGCTCAAGACTCACTGCCCGCTCTAATTGCTCGGGCGAGGGCTCGACGGCGTGCGGTAGCGGTCGGCGGGGATAGGGGGAGGGGGGCTGAGGCATATCAGTCAGCGGGCTGAGGGACGTCAGTGGCGAGCGTGAGGGATAGCAGTCAGCGAGGCTGAGGGATATCCCTCGCGGAGCTCGGCTAAGGCTGGGGGCGCACTGGGCTTTTGCTTGGCGTACGCTGGGAGGGCTTGAGCGGGGTGGGGTAGTGGCTGGGCTCCTCCGCCCCTACCGTGTCCTCCGCGCTGTGTGGCTAGGGCAGGGCTTTTCCGTACCTTTGCCTTATATGATACGTCTACTCGTCATTGATAATAGGGACTCCTTCGTCTACAATATCGTCCAGCTCCTTCGGGAGCTGCCTGAGATCAGCTATGAGCTCAGGCAGGAGGAGGCGCTCGCGGGCGAGCAGCTGGAGGGCTACGATGGGCTGATCCTCTCCCCAGGGCCGGGACTGCCTGGAGACTACCCCGAGATGCTGCGCCTGGTGCGGCTGGCTCTAGAGCACGGGCTTCCGCTGCTCGGCGTCTGCCTCGGGCATCAGGCGCTGGCCGAGACGCTGGGCGCCCAGCTCTATCAGCTGGAGCGACCCCTGCATGGGCATGCCAGCCAGCTCGTGCAGCTCGCGGCCGATCCTATCCTCGGGGCGGAGGCCAGCGGGCGTATCATCGGGCGCTACCATAGCTGGGCGGTGGAGGCGAAGAGCCTGCCGCCCTGCCTCGTCGCTACGGCGCTGAGCAGCCCGCTCAGCTCGGAGGCCAACGAGGAGCCCGTGGTGATGGCCCTTAGACACCGCAGCCGTCCCGCCTTCGGCCTGCAGTTCCACCCCGAGAGCATGATCAGTCAGGAGGGGGCGGGCTATATAGAGCGCTTCGTCGCCCTCATCGCTGCGGGGCTAGGACAAGGGGCGCACTTCGACCAAAGAATAGACTATGTACTTCCGTGATATCATCGGGCAGGAGGCTGCCAAGCGGCTCCTGCTGGAGACCGCCCAGCGGGGCATCGTGCCGCATGCACAGCTCTTCGTCGGGCGCGACGGCTCGGGGGCGCTTGGGCTGGCCTATGCCTATGCGCGCTACCTCAACTGTCAGGAGCCCAGTGCTACCGACGCCTGCGGGCACTGTCCCTCCTGTCGCCGCTACGACGGCTATGCCGAGCAGGAGCTGCTCTACCTCTTTCCCATCGTCAACGAGGCGGGGCGCAACTACTGCAGCGACTACCTCGAGCCCTGGCGTCAGTACCTCGCGCGTGGCCCCTACGGGCGCTATGAGGAGTGGCTGGAGCAGCTCGGGGCGACGGGCAAGCGTGCCTCGATCTTCGCCCGGGAGGGAGACGAACTGCAGCAGCACCTGAGCTACCGCGTCGGCGGGAAGGGCTATCGTGTGCTCATCGTATGGTGTCCCGAGCGGATGCAGGAGGCGCTGGGGAATAAGCTCCTCAAGTTTGTTGAGGAGCCCGCAGCCCGCACGGTCATCCTCATGGTGACGATGCAGGAGGAGCTGGTACTGGGGACGCTGCGTAGCCGTATGCAGCGCCTACAGCTACAGCCGCTCAGTGAGGGTGAGCTGATCGGCGCCCTGATGGCCCTGCCCAGTGTCCCCGCAGGCTCGGACGCCCTGCTGGCGGCACACCTGGCGGATGGGAGCTGGCGTCGTGCGCGCGAGCTCTTCCTCGGTGAGGACACGAGCGACCGCGAGCTCTTCGGCTACCTGCAGCGTATCCTCCGCGCTACGGTCAATGCCCAGCCGCTGGAGATGCGCACCCTCGGCGATGAGCTCGCTCAGCTGAGCCGCGATGAGCAGACGCAGCTCATCGAGTACCTGGCACGGATGTTCCGCGAATTCTATCTCTACAACCTGCAGCAGCCCGAGCTGAACTACCTGACCAGTCGTGAGCAGGGCATAGCCCAGTACCTGCGCCGTGTCGTCATGGGGCAGAATGTACGTGTCGTCCAGGAGGAGTTGGATCTAGCGCAGCGTCACCTGGCGCAGAATGTCAATGTGCGGATGGTCTTCTTCGACCTCCTACTGCGCTTGACCTCGGCTCTGGCGGCCAGCTACCGCCAGCACGGGATACGTTGACGCTACGCGCGGCGCGCTGCTTCGCAGGGCTCGCCTACTCGCCTAAAGGGCGTATCTTCGCACTACAATTACTAATCCTTATAGAACTCCCCCTTATGAAGCACCTACTCTCACTAGCCTTGCTGGCTGCCTGTAGCGCCCTGCCAGTGGTGGCCCAAAGCGTGTCCGATAGCCTCGGCCTGCGCTGTGCTACCGAGGTCTTCAGCCTCCCGCATCGCCCCTTCATGCACAAGATCGTAGCCTCCTCTCCCGAGGCTCAGCTGAGCGTCAAGGGCCTGCCCAAGGGCCTTCGCTGGAATGCGCAGCGCTGCCTCATCGAGGGTACAGCACCCGCCGCAGGGAGCTACAGCTACAGCCTCATCGTGAGCTCGGGCAAGCAGCAGCGTACCATCCCTGCCCAGCTCACCGTGAGCAAGAGCCTCGGGCTGGCGCGTCCCTTCATGGGTTGGATCTCGTGGAATGTCGTCGAGGGCAATATCTCCGCTTCCATCGTACGGCAGGTGGCCGACGCGATGACGACGCAGGGGCTGAGTGCATCAGGCTACCGCTACCTCATCATCGACGACCTATGGCACGCCCCCCAGCGTGCTGCCGATGGCGCTACCCAGCCCGACCCGAAGAAGTTCCCCGAGGGGATGAAGCCTGTCGTAGACTACGTCCACGAGCGGGGGCTGAAGTTCGGGATCTACTCCGATGCTGCTGAGCGTACCTGCGCAGGCGCCTATGGCTCGCTCGGCTACGAGCAGCAGGATGCGCGCACCTATGCTCAGTGGGGCGTCGATCTCCTGAAGTACGACTACTGCCATGCCCCTAAGGACGCCGCTACGGCCGAGGAGCGCTACCGCACGATGGGTACTGCGCTGCGTGAGGCAGGGGGCATCCTGCTCTATATGTGTGAGTGGGGCGCCCGCAAGCCTTGGCTGTGGGGGGCACGCACGGGGGCCTCTGCCTGGCGTGCGACCTACGACACGCGTGACTGCTGGGTCGGTAAGCCTGGCGGCATAGGCGTGACGCAGAGCATCGAGGACATGAAGGGGCTATGGCCCTACAGCGGGGTGAACCGCTTCAACGACGCCGATATGATGTGCGTCGGGATCCATGGGACGGGGAAGTCCAGTAGTGATCTCTGCGCCACGGGCCCCGGGATGACGCAGGACGAATACACGACCCAGTTCGCCCTCTGGTGCATGTGGTCCTCGCCGCTGCTGCTGTCCTTCGACCTGACGAAGCCCATCAGCCCCGAGGACAAGCGCCTGATCACCAATGCCGACCTCATAGCCCTAGACCAAGACGAGCTAGGTCAGCAGGCAGAGCTCGTCCTAGAGGATCAGGGCATCATCTACTTCATGAAGGACCTGGCCAACGGGGATGTGGCCATTTCCGCGACCAACCTCAAGGACTCGGAGCAGACGGTGCACTTCGACTTCACACGCTTCTCCGCCCTCAAGGCCAAGGTGCGCTACCGCGTCCGCGACTGTGTGGAGCAGCGCACGCTCCCTGCCGTACAGGGAAGTCTCTCCACGGCTGTCCGCCCCCATGCCACCGTCGTCTATCGCCTCAGCCGCCTAGCCCGTCGCTAGACTCCCAGCAGCTAATCATCATCCTAAGACCAAACTATACATGTATAGACCCAAGCAAGTCATCCTGCTCCTCGGCCTAAGCCTCGCGCTCCCGCTGGGGCTCTTGGCTGGCGTGCGCCCTAAGGCCACTCCGAGCCCCCTCCTCAAGGACAGCAGCGCCTACCGCCAGGCGTTGAGCTACCACCTCGATCGTCCCGCACGCAGCATGATGGAGGAGCTCCCCCTAGGCAATGGACGCCTGGGTATGCTCTCCGATGGGGGTGTGCAGCGCCAGCGCATCACGCTCAACGAGAGCTCCATGTGGAGCGGAAGCATCGACTCTACGGCGCTCAATCCCGAGGCGGCCAAGCACCTGCCCGAGATCCGTCAGCTGCTCTTCGCAGGTAAGGCCAAGGAGGCCGAGGCCCTGATGTACCGCACCTTCGTCTGCGGGGGGAAGGGCAGCGGCCACGGTAGTGGAGCCAAGGTGCCCTACGGCAGCTACGAGGTCGGGGGCTTCCTCCATCTGGACTGGATGCGCGCGCCGCAGCTCTCCGCCTACCGCCGTAGCCTCGACCTCCAGGAGGGGATCAGCACCGAGCGCCTCGAGGTCGCAGGCAGTCTCTACCGTCTCAAGACGCTCTACAGCTCCATGACCCAGGACGTGCAGGTACTGCACATCGAGAACCTCAGCCCCGAGGCCAAGAGCGATACGCTCCGCCTCACGCTGAGCCGCCCCGAGTGCGGCCAGACGGCCGTGATGGGCGGTATGCTCACCATGAGCGGGGCTCTCAGCGACGGCAAGGGCGGCCAAGGACTGCGCTATGCTATCCTCGTTAGGCCCGTACTCCCCGAGGGCGGGCAGCTGATCACTGAGGGGCAGGAGCTCCTCGTCGTAGGGGCGCCCGTCGTGACGATCTATGTGGCGCATAATACCAACTACTACGATCCACGACTCCCCCTTCTGGCGAAGGGCGTCGAGCAGCTGGTGGCGGCAGAGCGCCTCGGTGAGGCACAGCTCCGCAGCGCCCAGCGGCAGACCTTCGGCGAGCGTATGGGGCGCGTGCAGATCGCTCTGAAGGGGAGCGATGAGACCCGCCTCAGCCTGCCGATAGACCAGCGCCTCATCGCCTACTACCGCGAGCCCGAGCGTGACCCTGCGCTGGCTGCGCTCTACCTGCAGTTCGGCCGCTACCTCCTCCTCTCTAGTACTCGCCCTGGTGCTCTGCCGCCCAACCTGCAGGGCCTATGGACCAATACCATCCAGGCGCCATGGAATGGGGACT
>NZ_CALIXW010000009.1 GCF_938046015.1 uncultured Porphyromonas sp.
TGGAAGGTGATGGCGAAGCGGTGCACCTCGGCCTGGATCTGCTCCAGCAGGCGGAAGGTCGCGCTGTGGTGCTTCACGGGGATCTCGTGGAGTTGCTCCCTGCCGTAGAGGAGGGCGGAGGTGCGGTGGCGCTCGTCCTTGACAAGGCCCGCCACGGGGATGTCGAGCTCGAGGACGGCCAGCGCGTCACGTATAGCGCCGATCTGCCCCTTGCCCCCGTCGGCGAGGATGAGATCGGGTAGGGGCTCCTCCTCGGCGAGGAGCTTGCGGTAGCGGCGCTCTACGACCTCACGCATGGAGGCGTAGTCGTCGGGGCCCTCGACCGAGCGGATGTTGAACTTGCGGTAGTCCTTCTTCGAGGGGCGTCCGCGCTTGAAGACGACGCAGGCCGCCACGGCATCCGAGCCCTGGACGTTGGAGTTGTCGAAGCACTCGATATGCATGGGGGGCTTGTCGAGGCTCAGTGCCTGGCGTAGCTCGGTGAGGATCTGCATGAGGCGCTGGTCGGGGTTGAGGCGCTCGGCACGCTTGTACTTGTCGACCTTGTACTGCCGTACGTTGCGCTCGCTTAGCTCCAGTAGGCGCTTCTTGTCCCCGCGCTGAGGGATGGTGATGGTGATGCCTGGGCCTGCCTCCCAGCCTGGGTCGAAGGGCAGGATCAGCTCCCGAGCCCGCGAGGCGAAACGCTGGCGCAGCTCGGTGATGGCGCTGGCGAAGAGCTCCTCACGCGTCTCGCCCTCCAGCTGGCTGTGGTACTCGAGGGTGTAGACCTTGGTGACCATCCCCTGAGTGATGTGCATGAAGTTGACGCAGATCGAGCCGTCCTCATCCTCGATGCAGCTGAAGACGTCCACGTTGTGTATGTGGTGCGGCGCCACGGTGTGCTTGACCTGATAGTTCTCGAGGTACTGCAGGCGCTCTTTGTAGATCTGTGCCTCCTCGAAGCGCAGGGCGGCGGCCAGCTGCTGCATCTCGTCGCGGTAGAGCTGGATGACGGTCTTGAGGTCGCCGCGCAGCAGCGAGGTGATCTCGCGGACGTTGTGCTCGTAGTCCTCGAGGCTCTGTAGGCCGATGCACGGGGCCTTGCACTTCTTGATGTGGTACTGGAGGCACTCCTTGTACTTGCCCTGGGCGATCTTGGCGGGGCTTAGGTCGAGGTCGCAGGTGCGTATGGGGTAGAGGTCGCGTATCATATCCACGGTAGCGTGTGCCATGCCTACATCGGGGTAGGGGCCGAAGCGCTGGGAGCCGTCGCGTGCGGGGCGTCGCTCGACGCGGATGCGGGGGAAGGGCTCGTTGTGGATGACGACCTCGGGGTAGGTCTTGTCGTCCTTGAGGAGGATGTTGTAGCGGGGCTGGTGCTCCTTGAT
>NZ_CALIXW010000010.1 GCF_938046015.1 uncultured Porphyromonas sp.
CCCTTGAGGTCAGCCATCATCGAGCCCATCATACCACCAGGCAGACCGCAGCCTACGAGCAGCGAGGACATGAGGAGGTTGGAGGGGTTGATGAAGTAGCCGAGGAAGTCGTCGATGAACTCCTGCGTCAGGGCACGTGCCTTCATGTAGGCATCCATGTTGATGTCGGCGACCTTGAAGCCCGCATCGATGAGCATCTCACGGATGGTGATGACGTCTGGGTGGATCTTACCCCAGGACAGCGGCTCGATCGCCACGTCGACGATGTCGGCACCATTGCGGCAGACCTCCAGCATAGAGGCAACGGAGAAGCCAGGACCCGTATGGCCGTGGTACTCGATGATGACCTCGGGGTGCTTGGTCTTGATAGCCTTGACCAGGCGACCGAGGAAGGCGGGACGCCCTACCCCAGCCATGTCCTTGAGACAGATCTCGGGGGCTCCTGCGGCGATGAACTGATCGGCTAGGTCAGCATAGTACTCTACCGTGTGCACGGGCGAGTGCGTGATACAGAGCGTAGCCTGGGGGATCATGCCGGCCTCCTTGGCGTACTTGATGGAGGGGATGACGTTGCGTGGGTCGTTGAGCCCGTCGAAGATACGCGTGATGTCTACGCCCTGCGCCTTCTTGACCTTATACATCAGGCGACGCACGTCAGCGGGCACGGGGAACATACGCAGACCATTCAGACCACGGTCGAGCATGTGCGTCTGGATACCCGCCTCGTTGAGGGGCTTGGTGAAGGCGCGCACGGCCTTATTGGGGTTCTCGCCGTAGAGAAGGTTGACCTGCTCGAAGGCACCACCGTTGGTCTCGACGCGGGCGAAGCAGCCCATCTCGACGAAGACAGGAGCGATACGCTCGAGCTGATCCTTACGTGGCTGATACTTACCCGAGGACTGCCACATGTCGCGGTAGATCAGGCTGAACTTGATTTCTCTCTGTTCCATAAGAGTTGATCGATTGATAAGGTATGTATAGTTATTCTTGTCTCGTGGTAGTGCTCTGGGCAGATCGGTCCATCTGGTCGAGGGTGTGCAGCCACTGTAGGGCCACTAGCCCCGCCGTCTCGGTGCGCAGGCGGCTCTCCCCAAGGGTAATGGGCTGATAGCCGCGCTCGAAGGCGCGCTGCAGCTCCTCCTCGGTGAAGTCGCCCTCTGGTCCTATAGCCACCAGCGTATCCGCCCCTGCCTGCCAGCAGTCGGAGATGAGGCGACGCTCGGGCTGCAGCTCCCCGCGGCAGTGGGCGATGAGCTTGACAGCCGCGGGATGCTCCTCTAGGAGCTCGGCGAAGGGTACATCCACACGCAGCTCGGGCAGCCAGGCCTTGTGGCTCTGCTTCATGGCGCTCTCGATGATGCGCTCTAGGCGCGCCTCGTTGGTATGCTTGCGCTCGGAGTGCTTCACCCGAAGGAGGATGAGCTCGTCCACGCCGAGCTCGACGGCCTTCTCCAGCGTCCACTCGATGCGCTCCATGCTCTTGGTCGGGGCGAGGGCCAGCGTCAGGCGGCCGCGCCAATAGGGCGGCCAGCGCTCCTCATGCATCAGCTCCACCAGGCACTGACGCCTGTCGGTAGCCGCCACCCGCAGCTCGTAGAGCGCGCCACGGCCATCGGTAGCCAGCAGCTCATCCCCAGGCCTGACGCGTAGCACGCGCAGCGCATGCTGCGCCTCCGCCTCGGGCAGGGCCAGCTGCTCCTTCACCTCGGGAGCGTAGAAGAGGGGCCAATCCTTCATGATTCGTTTCCTATCCGTTTACTCTACCAAAGTTAAGCCTTTTATCCCGAACAAGGGGCATGTCATGGAAAGAATTCCGTAATTGCCCCACCCTCCCCTTCAGCGGCGCAAAAACCTGCTCACATTGAGCGAAAGTGCGCAAAAGAAGAGCGCTCCTTCTAGCCCAGCAAAGCCCCGTATCCACGACCCTCACGAGCTCCAGCAAGCAAGGCAAAAAGGCCCTCCGTCCCGCCGCCGCCCGCCGGTTCTTCAAGGACCGCCGTGCGGCCCACGCCCCCACAAGGCAAGCCCCACTAAGCCACGTGCTAGAGCCAAGCAAAGCCTCAGCCGAACTCATCCCAAGCCCTACCCCACCAAGCCTCGCGACAGACAGCAGCCGACCCAAGGGAGCGAGCAAGCGACCCGCAAGCCCGCAGCGATGCGCGAGCACCGAGCGCGCTCTGCGAGGGATATCCGTCAGCGCGCTGAGTGACATCCCTTGCGAGGCTGAGGGGTATCAGTCAGAGCACCGAGGGACGTCCCTCAGCCGACCGAGGCAGAGCCGTCAACTCCACTAGGGGCACAAGAAGCCACGAGCCCCGAGCGCCCCGAGTAGCGCGCTGAGCGGTATCTAAAGCACCCACGCGAATAGCGCTCAGCGCAAGGAGCACCCCACCCGAGCTCGACGACCAAGCCAGCAGTACGCACACAAGGCTCCCCTTCCTCCACCCCACACACCCCTAGCACTGCACCCCGAAAGACTGTGCGGAGGCAACAAGACCCAAGGGTAAGAACACACCAGCGGCGCGGCGGCGCGACAGACACCACACGTTCCACGTGGAACATCAAGTCTCGAGCGGGGTCAAACATAAAGCAAGGCGGGCGGACGTTCCACGTGGAACATCCGCCCGCCTTGCTCTAGGGACTCAGAAAAGGAGCTAGGGATGCGCTGCGAGGTAGGCGCGCGTCTCGTCGGCATAGACCGAGAGCGCTGCCTTGAGTTCGTCCAGCGAAGCGAAGCGCCGCTCGGGAGCCAAGCGGCTCAGCAGCTCGACGCGCAGCTCCGCACCGTAGATATCAGCGTCGAAGTCGAAGAGGTGCACCTCGATGGAGGGCTCTAAATTACCCCCAAGCGTGGGGCGCGAACCGAGGTAGAGCATCCCGCCCCGCTCGGGCACGAAGTACTTCGACCCAGGGAGACTATACACGCGGCAGGCATAGACACCTGCGGGAGGTAGCAGCTGCAGGGGATCGAGGCGCTGGAGGTTGGCCGTGGGGAAGCCGAGGCGTCGCCCAAGCCTTTGTCCCGAGACCACCACCCCACTGCAGGAGTGCGGGCGACCTAGGAGCTCCCTAGCCTCCTCCATCGCGCCCTCGGTGATAGCGCGACGGATGGCGGACGAACTGATCGGGCGCTCATCGCCGTAGAGCAGCGCCACATCGCGCAGCAGCGTGATGCCGCAGTCCGCAGCCAGCGCCTCGTACTCCTCGGCACTCAGCTGACGCCCATCCGAGCCGAAGCAATGGTCATAGCCGAGAAAGAGGTGCGTCACCCCGTAGTCCCTCGCCAGGTGGCGCAGGTACTCCCCTGCCCTGCATGCCGCGAGCTCGCGCGTGAAGAGCTCCACCTCCACAGCGTCCACACCCGCGGCATAGATATAGGCCACGTTCTGAGCCAGCGGCAGGAGATGCGGCGGGGCGGCCTCGGGGCGTAGGAGCTCGGCAGGATGCGGGTCAAAGGTCAGGACAAGCGTACGCCCTCCGAGCTGGCGGGCAAAGGCCTGCATGCGCGCGAAGAGCTGCTGGTGCCCGCGATGTATCCCGTCGAAGCTGCCGAGGGTAGCGACTAGCGCCTGATCCATGAGAGCGGGTTGAGCTTGGTACGTTCGTGCCACAGCTGGAAGTGCAGCAGCCTATCGGCAGAGCCGTCGGGTGCGGCACCTATAGCGCCCAGCGCTTGCCCCGTAGCTACGTGCGCCCCCTGCGAGACAGAGATGCTGCTGAGGTTGGCATAGACGGTCAGATAGTTCCCGTGACGCAGGATGATGGAGGTGCCGTAGCCGGGGATGACGAAGATGCGGCTCACCACGCCCGAGAAGACAGCGTAGGCTTGGCCCGCTGAGCGGAGGCCGAAGTCTACCCCACCGCTCGAGACCTGCACGCGGCTATGCTGGCTATGCTGGTGCACGCCGAAGGTGCGGAGCAGCGAATAAGCGCCACGGATAGGCGCTGGGAGGCGGCCCTTGTTCTGCTCGAAGGAAGAGGCCAGCGCGCGTTCATTGGCGTCCATAGCATAGCCTCCTGGGGTCGCAGCGCGGCGTGGCTCATCGCCTAGATCCTCCTGCGGACGGGGGCGCTCTACGGGCTGTTCGGCGGGCTGTGGCTGCCCTGGTTTATCGCGGGGGATCGTGGGTCGTGCGGCGCGCTGGGCAGCCTCACGACGGCGACGTGCCTCCTCCTGACGGCGGCGCTGAGCCTCGGCGCGCTGCTGGGCAGCACGTATCTCAGCCTCGACCTGCTGCTGAATGCGGCGGTCAAGCTCCTCGGCACGCTGGCGCTGCTTGGAGAGATCCTGCGCTAGCAGCTGTTGCTGCCCCTTGAGCTCCTTGACGGAGGCCTGCTGCTGCTGTTCCTGGCTCTCGAGCTTCTTCTGCTCCTGGACGCGTAGGCTCAGGAGCTGCTCCTTGGCGGCATGCGTACGCCCTACCTCCTGCTTGGTATGCTCGATGCGGCTACGCGTATCTCTCAGCCCCTCTGAGGCTCGGCGCACGGCCGAGACATAGCGGCTAAGGAAGCGCTGACGCTCACGCGCCTGACTGGGCGAGGAAGAGGAGAGGACGAAGATCATCGGGTCGATATGCGCGTCGATACGCTGTAGCTGCCTCAGCGCCTCGCTATAGCGCTGTAGGAAGCCCGACTCCTCGCGGTGCAGCTCGGAGATACGTCCTGTGAGGGAGCCGATCTGCTGCTCGAGGCCCGAGATCTCACTGCCGAGGACGCTGACCACCTGCTTGCGCTGGGCGACCTGCTCCTGCACGATCTTGAGCGAGCGCTCCTGCTGCTTGGTGCTCTTGCGGAGCTCCTGCAGCTTACGGTCCGAGGCGGCGATGTTCTTCAGGAGCTGCTTACGCTCCTGCTCCAGGCGCCGTAGCGTGCGCGACTGCTGCGCTTGAGCGAGGCTCGGCACAGCCATCAGCAGCGTGAGACCTAGGACAAGGCTGGATATAGGGCGGTGCATCATAGCTTGGAAAGGAGCTTAACCAGCTCGGAGAGGTCTATGCGCTCGTAGCTGGGCTTTATCTTTATGGTGAGGTCAGGCAGGGCTCCCTCGTGGCGCTTCAGGCGTGACCAATCGAGGCTGAGCTCGCTCTTGCCCTTGCCTGCGCCACGCTGCAGCGCGATGGTCGTCACCTCAGGCAGCCCGCGCTGCATGCTCTCCGCGCTGTAGCTGTAGCGTGCCGTGAGGAGCGGAGCGGCGTGCATCGTGCTCTGGTAGTAGCGCGCCTCGGTAAGGCGGGAGGCGCCGTTGAGCTCCAGGTGGACCATGCGCTTCTCCCGATCGAGGAAGGTAGCCGTCGCTCCCGCCTGTGTGGGGCGGAAGCTCTCGAGGCGCATGCTCCCCTTGCCTAGGTTGGGCTTAGCCAGCAGTAGATACTCTACATCCGCGTAGCTCAGGGGAAAGCCCAGCAGGCGCGAGAGCTCTGCGAAGCTCGCCTCAGCATAGCGCCCGTGCATGCGGTCGATGACGGTGATCCCCTCGGGGGTGAACCACACACGTGCGGCCTCCACCAGCGGGAAGGGGACGACCGACCAGTAGATGGTCTGTCCCTTGACGATCGTGGCGTTGATGCGTGTGCTCAGCGATTGCGCCCCGAGCTGCAGCTCGGCATCAAGCGCACCACGCAGGACCGAGGCGTAGGGTGCCTCCCCCACGATCTGTGCCTCTAGCGAGCGCTGCGTGGGGCCTGAATAGTCGACGCTCACGGCCGGGTAGTCCTCTTCGCTGGAGCTCGTAGTACGGATGATGCCGCAGCTGGAGAGGGTGAGGAGCCCGAGGGCTAGCGCCAGAGGCTTAGCGCTGCTGGCGCTGGATCTTTTTCTTTGCATCGTTGATCTTCTTCTTGAGTGTGGGGAGGGTGGCACGTAGCTCCTCGGCCTGCGAGGGCTCTAGATCGGGCTCGGCGAGCTTCTTCTGATAGGCGGCCTCAGCGAGCGTCCAGTAGCGCTCCGCCTCAGCCCAATCGGCCTCGGCAGCAAGGATGTCACCCATATGCTCATACATGTCGGCCGAAGCGCTCTCCCCTGCCTCATCGAGGGCCTTGCGCTGGTAGAGCTTCGCCAGCGTATAGTTCTTGCGCAGGAGATAGATGTAGGCGTAGGTATCTAGGATATGGGCGGCCTTGGGGCTGAGCTTGACGGCTTGGCCTGCTAGACGCTCGGCCTTATCGAGCTCCTGCCCTGCTTTCGCCAGGCGATAAGCATAGTTATTGAGCACCTCGGGATCGGAGTCGTAGGCGGCGAGTGCTGCCTCGTAGTATTCATTGGCCTTGGCACGCTCCTCCTTCGTTCCCGAGGCGTAGAGGTCGGCCAGCAGCCCGAGGATACGCCCTGGGCCTATGCCTGTCTTAGGCTCGACCTCCTGGCAGGCGCGCTCCAGCGCTACGCGCGCCTCCTCGCGCTTACCTGCGGTATAGAGGTCAGAGGCTGCTGTGATATGGTAGCGCCAGTCGGTGGGGACATATCGGAGGGCTTCGCGCGCCACACGGCCGATCATAGCCTCATCCTCTAGCCCTACGGCGTCTTGGAAGTATTCGTCCCACACCCAGGCTTCGTCAGCTCGCTGCTTGGACGCGGGCTCCAGAAGGGCTATAGCCTCCCGGTAGCGCTCCTTGTAGCGTAGCAGCTGGACGTAGTACTGCAGTGCCGCCTTGGGGTCGAGCTTCACGAGCTGCTCTATATAGGGCAGGTACTTGTCCTGCAGCAGGGCGTTCTGCGCCTCCTGCTGGCTAGAGGAGATGAGTGCCCAGAGTTGGAGCTTCTCCTCTGTGGGGAGCGTCGTATCCTGATTGACGCTCGCCAAGAGCCGCTCGGCATCGGCGTACTTCTTACGGTCGACCGCCTGGTGCACGCGTAGGACGACGGCATCGCTAGGCTTGAGGTAGCCCTGGCGCTGCTTGTCCTTGAGGAACTTATCAAGGAGGTCATCTAGCCTGCGATCTATGAGGTAGAGAGCGTAGTCGTAGTTCGCAGCACGGTCATCAGGGAAGAGCTCGAGGCGTCGGTAGTGCTCGTCGAAGATGCGACTGCCCTCCCCCGCCATCCTGAGCAGCTGGATCTTCATCTGCGTGACCTGTGCGTAGGCGTCGACGTTGCGCCCGAAGTGCTCCTGCAGCTCACCGCAGAGCTCGATGGCCTTCTTTAGGTCGCCCGAGCGGGCGTAGAGCTGCACGAGACGGTAGCGCATATCATCGTTGTCGGGATCAGCCTTAGCCAGCTGCTCTGTGATACGCAGGGCATCCTGCATCCGCTCCCTGCTGAAGTAGGCCGAGACCAGTGTCTGCGCGTAGTCGCGACGACTGCTATCGGCACGATAGGCCAGCTCGAGCAGCGGCAGACTCTCCGCCTCACGACCGAGGTCAGCAGCCACACGCCCCAGCAGATAGGCGATGTCGCCATCCTCAGGGGCCAGTGCGTGGGCGTGGCGCAGCAGCTGATAGGCCGAGCGCGGCTGCTCGGTACGGTAGGCGAGCACCGCCTGATAGTAGTATTCGGTGGCCTTGGTGAGGCTGTCCTCACGCGCTGCCGACTGGGGGTGCTGGGCACGAGCCTGGAGTCCCTGCCCTACCAGGAGCCCTAGCCCCAGCACGCAGAGGAGGCATGATTTCTTAGCATCCGTCCTTGACTTCATATTATCCTTAACGTCTTAGATCTCTAGACTTATACCTCTGGTTCGCCTGCCTTGGGAAAGGCCCTGCGACCTATCCTAGCCAGCCCCCTGCCAGTGTATGCGATCAAAAAAGCAATAGCGCCAACCCCGTATGGAGCTGGCGCTACGTGTGGTAGTCCATAGGAGAATCGAACTCCTCTTTCAAGGATGAAAACCTTGCGTCCTAACCGATAGACGAATGGACCGCCTGTTCTGCCCTCACTCCTAGGAGCTGGCAGCGTGATGTCTCTTAGCCGAGGCGAGCGATCTGACGAGCGAGCTTGCTCTTCAGGTTAGCAGCCTTGTTCTTGTGGATGATGTTCTTGCCAGCGAGGCGGTCAAGCATGGAGCTAAGCTGTGGCAGTGCCGCACGTGCCTCTGCCGCATCCGTCAGAGCACGGAAGCGACGAACCGCGTTACGCATGGTCTTTGCGTAGTAGCGATTGTGCAGACGACGAGCGTTAGTCTGACGAATTCTCTTGATCGATGACTTATGATTTGCCATTTCTTAATTCTTCTCTTGTTTGTTCTTGTAGCCCATAGGAGAATCGAACTCCTCTTTCAAGGATGAAAACCTTGCGTCCTAACCGATAGACGAATGGGCCGACCTAGTAGCAAGCGCACCCCTAAGGGCTCACTTGCGAGTGCAAAGTTAAGACAAATAATTGAATCTACAAATTGCCCGCAGAAATTCCCCGCACAGGGCAGCCCCCTTCCGAAAGCCAGCGGAGACTGCAGGGTGGAGCGGGGGGAAAGCGGCGTCAGAGGTGAAGGAGGGCTAGAAGCCGAACTTGCCGTTCTGGTTCTGATGCTGGTCTGCGGGCAGCACGGGCTCTACAACATCCCAGTGCTCGGCGATCTTGCCGCCCTCCACGCGGAAGAGGTCGTAGAAGGCCACGGCCTTGCCAGCGAAGCTCCCTTCACTTATGGCGAGGACGAAGTTTCCCTCACCGAGGACCTTGTGCACACGACTGTAGACCACCGCTACGCCCTGCTTGGCCATAGCCTCGAGGGCAGCTCCCAGCCCAGAGGAGCCGTCGGCGATGTCGGGATTGTGCTGGATATACTTGTCTCCATCGAAGTAGCTGGTCAGCTTCTCAGGGGCCTTGCCCATCAGGACATCGGAGACGAACTGTGCGACGAGCGCCTTGTTGGCCTCTGTCTTATCCAGGTCCTTGAGCTCCGTGGCCCCGTCGATCATCGTGTGACCGCTAGGGTTGGGGGTAGTGGGCTTCTCCTGGAGATTATCCCAGTGCTCCACGATCTTACCGTCCTCAAAGCGGAAGACGTCGAAGCCGATCTTGGGGCCGAAGAAGTTATAGTCCGTGTGGGCGAAGACGTAGTCTCCATCCTGGAAGGCGCGCACGGTGTTCACACGGGCGGAGCCTGCGGGCAGGGCGGCGAGTGCTTCGCCGAGGCCAGCCAGGCCATTCTTAATCCCGGGATTGTGCTGGATGTACTTGGCAGGGTTGATCACTGCTACGGGGGCGCTATCTCCAGTCTCGATGCTCTTGAGGAGCGCTACTACTTGTTCTTTCTTGTTCATAGGGGTATTTGCTTGCTTGGTGGATACTTGGGACGAGGTGCAGCTGACGAGTGCGAGAGCTGTCGTCAGGAAGGTGATTGCTTTGATGTTCCTTCTGTCTGCTGTTCTTTTCCTTTGACACTGCAAAGGTAGCGCCAGCCCGACGCCCTGCGCTTATCCATCTAGGCGAGTGTAGGGTAAATCTCCGCCGCCCCTCTGCCCTAGTCTAAGTCGTGCTGTGCACGGAACTCTAAGGGGCTCATACCCGCATGCTTACGGAAGAACTTATTGCAGTTCGTCGGCTCATCGAAGCCTAGGGCGTAAGCGATTTCCTTCACCGAGAGCTCGCTGTAGACGAGGTAGCACTTGATCTCCAGTAGGCGGCGCTGATCGAGGTAGGCCTTAGGGCTCATACCCAGTGCCTGCTGGAGGGCACGTGCCAGCTGCTTCTCGGGGACTCCGAGGCGCTTCAGATAGTCCTGTACATTATATAGAGTGCGGTGCTGCGCCTCTACTTCGTCGACGAAGCGCTTGGTCAGCTCCGCCCCGCCCCCCTCAGCCCCACGACTCCCTCAGCTTTTACTCCAAGCACCCCCATCCTTAGCCAGACCACCCCACCCCTTTTAGGCTACTGTCTTGCTCCCTTAGCCTCCAAGCTCTCCCCCCTTATTCCCTCCCTTCTCCCGAGCAGTCGCTCCGCACGGCACAGGTCTAAGGGGAGGTGCTGTGGCTGATATCCCTCAGCGGGCTGAGGGGCGTCAGTCAGCCCCGCGAGAGCCGTCAGTCACGCCGCTGAGGGATATCAGTCAGAGCGCTGGAGCTATAGAGGGAGCTCAGCGGGGCGCTAAGCGAAGGCAGCTGCCTCACCGCACTCAGCATCATCCTGCAGCTAAGGGAGAAGGCCTCCGAGCCTCGTCTCCAGCGCCAGACACAGATCGATCATAAGCCCTGGCAAGCAAGGCGGCGGAGCTCGGCGCTTTGCAGTACTTTTGTTTCGAAGCGCGGCTTGGAGCTCGGTAGGAGCGGAAGCTAAGGGCACGCAAGCAAAAGAAGGAAACACCCACAGCAACTCCAGGACATCACTATGACAAGACATTTACTCAGGCTGCTCCTCGTGGGGCTCGGCATCAGCTACGGGCTCAGCGCGAGCGCTCAGACCAAACTCAGCAGCGCTCAGACTAGGCTCAGCAGCAGCGCCCAGACGAAGCTCAGCGGCCGCATCCTCGATGAGCAGCGCAAGGGCGTGGAGGCAGCTATCGTGCTGCTTATTACTTCGCCCGACAGCGTGCTGGTGGCCTCGACGCTGACCGACAGCCTGGGGCGCTTCTCCCTCTCGGCGCGCAAGGGGAACTTCGTCCTCTGCGTCCGCAACCTCGGCTACAAGGAGGCCAAGCGCAGCCTGCGCCTCGAGGCCTCCGAGCAGCTAGCTGACATCCTGCTGGAGCCCGAGGCGCAGGCCCTCGACAAGGTCGTCGTCACGGCGCGCAGGTCCCGTCCGCTCACCACCGCCACCCAGGGCAAGATCCAGATCCACGTGGCGCAGTCCTACCTCAGCGACCTAGGCAGCGCGCTGGACGTCCTGAAGCATGCCCCCGGCATCACGGTCAGCAGCAAGGGCGAGGTCTCGCTGGCGACGATCGGCGGGACAGCCCTCTACATCAATGGGCGAAAGCTGATGCTGCAGGGCGAGGAGCGTACGGCCTACCTTCGCTCCCTCTCCTCCTCCAAGATCGCCCGTATCGAGAGCTCCCCCAGCCCCAATGCGAGCTTCGGGGCCGACGGTGCGGGAGGCATCATCAACATCATCCTCAAGGCCACCGAGGGCGAAGGCTTCTTCCTCTCGACCTCCCACAGCGCCGCCTACTGGGAGCACCTTAGGCAAAGCTCCGACCTCGCCCTCTCCTACAACAGGAGCAAGTGGCAGCTGGGGCTCAACTACAGCCACAGCATCGGCCACCACGCCATGGACTACGGCTACGAGAAGCTGCAGGGGGGTGATCGCAGCGTCTCGACGACGATCGACACCGACAAGCGCAATACCTACGCCGCAGGGCTGGACTTCGCCTGGCAGCCGAGCCCGAGGAGCCAGTTCTCCCTAGGCAGCTCTGCCAGCCTACTCGCTGGCCCTGGCCTCACAGAGACGAGCACCGAGCTCTACAAGGGCGAGCACACGCTCACGAGCATCCTCGAGGCGCGCAATGACTATACCCTGCAGCAGACGCTCCGCTACAGTCAGAGCGCGCACTACCGCTACAGCCCCTCCGAGCGTCAGCAGCTCTCCCTCTCGGCCGACTGGACGCACTTCGACGGTAAGGCACGCTGCGAGCAGCCCAACGACTACTATTCCCCCTCCCATACGCTCCTGCGGTCGGAGCTCTTCTACTCGCAGCCCGAGAAGGAGATCGACATCTACGCCCTGCTGGCAGACTACAAGTACGCCCCCAGCGCAGGGAGCGAGCTCCTCTCGGGGCTCAAGGGCTCCCTCATCAAGAGCGGCAATAGCTTCGTCTTCACCCGCAATGGGCTCCTCGATCCCCAGCGCTCCAACCGCTTCTACTACGATGAGGCGAACCTCGAGGCCTACACGCAGTACACCCACTCCTGGGACCGGCTCGAGCTCAGCGCAGGCCTACGCCTGGAGTACATGCACACTCTCGGCAGGCTCCGCACCCAGACGGCGCAGGGATCCGAGGAGCACCGCGGCAGCCGTCTACGCCTCTTCCCCAACCTCAGCCTAAGCTATACACTCCCCGCGGGGAGCAAGCTCAGCCTCCTCTACAGCCGACGGCAGGACAAGCCCCGCTACGAGGACCTCAACCCCTTCGAATACCTCCTCGACGAGCTATCCTACTGGAAGGGTAACCCCTTCCTCCGCCCTCAGACGAGCGACAAGATCCTCCTCAGTTACAGCCTCCGAGGCCTCTCACTCAGCCTCTACTACACGCGGCTGGAGGACTACTTCACTGGGATCACTGATGCTATGGGGCAGGACAAGACCGTCATGACGACCAAGAACATAGGCCGCCAGCAGCAGGCGGGGCTCGAGGCCGTGTACTCGAGACGCCTCACCCCCTGGTGGGACTTCAGCGTCAATGTGGGCCTCTACTACTTTGTTAACCGCCTAGACTATGAGCACTACCAGCAGACCTATCGGCGCCCCTCCTGCTCCGTCTCGGCGAGCAACAGCCTCCTGCTGCCCCTCGGGCTCAACCTAGAACTCTCGGGGCGCTACCACTCCACCCGACAGGGCGGGAGCTATGAGCTCAGTAAGCCCACAGGCAGCATCGACCTCGGGCTGAATCGCAGCTGGCAGGGCGGACGGCTACGTCTGGCGCTCCTCCTGACCGACCTCTTGCACAGCGAGCGCTGGGACAGCTACGGGACGAAGGGCGCCCTCAGCCTCTCCTCCTGGGGCCATGGCGAGAGCCGCAAGCTCATCCTTCGGCTCAGCTACAGCCTCGGCAAGCAGAAGTACCCCAAGCAGGAGCAAAAGCTCGAGGAGGTCAATAGACTCTAGCCCCAAGCCTCGGGCGCGAAGCCCGCAGCCCCAAGATACGACAGCGCCCCCCAGCCGTGGCTGGGGGGCGCTGTCGTGCTTGGTCCCTCACGCCTTAGTGTGAGGGAGGAACGACCTAGGACGGGGGCGAGCTAGAGAGCGGCGGGACGCTGCGGGCAAGGCTGGCCCTTAGCGCCGCGGGCGCAGCTCCCAGATGGCGACAGCGGCGGCCGCGGCTACGTTGAGCGAATCCACCTCGTGCGCCATGGGGATACGTACCACGAGGTCCGCCCCTGCGATCGTCTCGGGCGCGAGGCCGTCGCCCTCCGTGCCGAGGATGAGCGCCAGACGCTCCAGCTCCACGAGGCGCGGATCACCCAGCTCGAGGGCGTCCTCACGGAGGGCCATCGCTACCGTGGTGAAGCCATAGTCCCGCAGCCGCGTCAGCGGGGGCGGGATCCAGGTCCAGGGCACGAGGAAGGTAGCGCCCATAGAGACGCGTGCCGAGCGCCGCGTGAGGGGATCGCAGGAGCCAGGCGTCAGCAGCACAGCATCCACCCCGAGGGCTGCCGCGGAGCGGAAGATCGCCCCGACATTGGTACTATCCACTACCCCATCGATGACGACTACCCGCCGCGCCTTCGCCAGCAGGGTCTCCAGCGCGGGCGGCTCGGGGCGACGCATCGCCGCCAGCACCCCACGCGTGAGGGTATAGCCCGTGAGCCCCGCCAGCAGCGCACGTGCCCCCGTGTAGACGGGAATCGTGCCGCAGCGCTCGATGAGCGAGGCTGCGTCGCCCTTGATGTGCCGCTCCTCGGTCAGGAGTGCTATGGGGCTGTAGCCCGCGTCGAGCGCTCGGTGGATGACCTTAGGACTCTCGGCGATGAAGACCCCCTGCCCGCTCAGCTCCTGCTGGCGTAGCTGGGCCTCCGTCAGCGAGGCGAAGAGGGCGAGCTCGGGGTACTCGTCGAGCGAAGTGATGGGGATAATGGGCATAGGCTTAGCACTAGGGGGAGGGATAAAGGGCAAGCGAGCAGGCAGCTCGCCTCGCCGCAGGGAGTGGAGCGCTCCGCGGGAGGGCTGCTGACGCGGCGGCTAGAGCTGCGGGGCATTCGGCGGCTACGCCGCCTAGTCGGCGGAGACGCTGCTGGCGCCCGTCACCGAGCGCTCGCCGAGGACGGGGCGCCCACGGTAGCTGAGGCGCGAGGCCCCCGAGAGGGCATAGCTGAGGGCCTCCATAGCTCCGATATGCGCCGTCGAGGCGCCGCTCAGTTCCACCGAGACGACGCGCCCCTGGAGCTCAGGAGCCTTGAGCGTGCTCGCGCCCTTGAGCTCCATCTTGAGCTCGTCGACGTAGCCCTCGAAGCGTGCCGAGCTCGCCCCCTCTAGCTCCAGCTGGCAGGCCTCATCCACAGACACCCGCCCCGAGGCTACGCTGGCACCCGCGGAGGAGAAGAGGAACTTGCCCGCACTGAGCCGCAGTCCCGTGAGCGTCGAGGCGCCCGAGAGGATCAGCCTAAGGCTCGGCGTCGTGATGCTATCGACGAGCTGCGCCCGCGCCGAGGAGCCGAGCTCCAGCCCGCGTAGGCTCGTCACCCAGACCTCCGCCTTGGCGCCCTTGCGCGACCAGCGCCCGAGGAAGCGGCCGAAGCCCGTCTGCTCCTTGCGCGAGGTGATGAGCAGAGCCTTGCCATCGGTGCGCAGCTCCAGCTCGCGCCGCACCTGCTCGGGCATTTCGGGGTCGAAGACGATGGCCGTACGCTCCCCGACGTGCACCTTGACATCAATGGGGAAGTCTACGATGAGCGCCTCGCAGTCGGGCAGACGCGTGCTGTCAACCTTGGTGAAGTTCGCGTGTGAGGTGCTCAGGCGGCAGGATGAGAGACAGAGTAGTGAGAGGGTCAGGACGAGCAGCAGGCTCGCTGGACCTAGGGGGTACTTGGTATTCATAGCCGTAATCTATTAGCTGGGGTCATCTAGCTCAAAGGTAGCACATTCTCCTAGACCGAGCCTCGAGGGCAGGCAGAGGTAGGCTGCAATAGTAGCTCTAGCCGCACATCACGGAGGCCAGTAGCGGAGGGGAAAGCCCCAGCGGGGCGACCCT
>NZ_CALIXW010000011.1 GCF_938046015.1 uncultured Porphyromonas sp.
CATGCTCTATCCACTAAGCCACAAAGGTATAAAGAATTCCCCACGCGGCAGTACCCGGGGAGCGCTGAGCGCCTGTCGCTGCGGCTGGCTCCGAGGGCCGCTGGGTGGGGGGCGCCTCGTGGCTGGGCTTGCTTGGGCACAGCCCACGGGGAGTTGTCGGCTTTGCCGGGGGAAGCGATCAGCGCGTAGGGGGCGCCCTACTCGGTTGGTGTCGCTCAAGGGAGCGGGCAGAGTGGACGACGCTCAAGCCTAGGGGAGGCCGCCCGAGAGCCAGGCAAAGGCGAGCCCATAAAAGGAACGCGCGCCAGTACCGTCCTAGTCTCGCAGAGGGTATAGTCTAGGCGGAGGAAGTTCCGACCTAAGGGGGACGGAACTTTATTATATAAGTTCTTGGAAAAAGTAATATAACTTCTGGTGTGATATAATATAACTTTTGGCTGATTATTATATTATTTTCCCCGCATTATTATATTACTTTCTTCCCTCCTCCTATTGCTGAGGCTTCCCTCCTTATTATAATGGAGCTCCGTCCCACTAGAGGCTCGGGCTTCTGAGGCTGGGCGGTGCGCCTTGCCTCTATCCCAGCTCCACCCCCCAAACGAAGAGCGCCCAGCAGAGTCGATACACTCTGCTGGGCGCTCTCGTAGGGAGGGCCTCAGGGGCTTAGCTTACTTGAGGCGGTAGACGACGGGAAGCACGTAACGCGTGCGGACGACCTTACCCTGATGGCGTCCAGGTTCCCACTTGGGCATGGCACGGACTACGCGTAGAGCCTCCTTGTTGAGATCGGCAGAGATGCCTCTGGCGACCTTGGCGTGCGAGATCGATCCGTCGGCCTCGACGACGAAGCTGACCATGACGCGTCCCTGCTTACCTGCCTTGACGGCTGCCTCGGGGTAGCGAATGTTCTCCGCGAGGTACTTCATCATGGCGCTCATACCTCCAGGGAAGCCGGGCTCGGTGTCGACGACCTCGTAGATCTTTTGGTCTTCCTGCTGTAGATGGCTGGATGGCTGCTGACCCTGTGCGTCAGGGCTGAGGCCAGGGAGTGCCAGGAGGCAGAGGCCCAGGCCTAGGAAAAGAGCTTTCTTCATAGAGTTAGTGTAGCATTAAAGGGTTAATAACGAAAGCGACAGGATGCGTATAGCATCCTGTTACAAAAGTAGTATTTATTTCGTCATGATGTCCCCGAGGCTGTGCTTAGGCGGACTCTATGTTTCTTTCTCGAGGCGGGAGGCCTTAGTCTAGCCCTTCTTGAGTCTATCCTTCTCCCCGAAGAGCAAGAAGTCTAGGTAGGGATTGAACTTGAGGCAGTAGATGACGGCGAGCGTCGGGAGCAGCGTCACGAGGGCCCCTGCGAAGTAGAGGAGCAGCTCCAGCGGCAGGCGTGTCGCGGGCGCCAGAGCAGGGAGCAGCGTGTCTAGCGGAGGCAGGATGGGGATGAAGAAGTAGTGCACGAGGTAGATCGGCAGCGACCAGTTCCCGAGGAAGACGAAGGCCTTGCCGAGCCTGCTGCTGCCCTCCGTCATGAGGCCGAAGGTATAGACGAGGAAGGCGAAGAAGGAGAGGGCCATCAGGCGATCATTGTGCCACAGCCCGTAGGATAGGTAGGGCGTATCGTAGCTGTAGTAGCGCAGAATTCCTAAGCTGAACAGTAGTAGGACGAAGGAGATGCCCCCCGCTATATGGCTCTGCAGCTTGGGCAGCAGCTCGAGCCGCCCGATGAGAAAGCCGATGACCACGTAGGGATAGAGGCAGGCCATCGTCACCCGAAGGCGCTCTAGGTCTAGGGAGCATAAGCTGGAGCGATAGAGCGGTAGCTCCGTGAGGGTATAGCAGAGTGCGATCGTTGCCGCTCCGTGTAGGCCTAGCTCTAGCGCCTTGCTTGCCTTAGCGCCTAGACGCTCTACGATCTGATCAATCCCCCAGCGCTGTAGGAGAAAGACGAGGAAGTAGATGAAGAGGGCGGGGGTGAACCAATAGTGCGTCTCCAAGAGCTCCTTCGGGCTCAGGTCTATGGTGCCTCTATTCCATAGTGTCAAGAGGCCTAGGAATAGGAGGGCAGGAGTGATGAGGCGAATGGTCTTATCCTTGAGATATCGCCCCAGCTGAGGTAGCGTGCTGACGGGACGCTGCGAGAAGTAACCTGCGATGAGGAAGAAGAGCGGCATGTGCACGGCCTTGATGAAGGCCATGAAGTAGCTATACATGGGGTGCTCCGCCCGAGCGGCAAAGATATGAATGTGCCCCATGATGACCAGTAGGATGGCAAGGCCCTTGATAGCGTCTAGGTGGAGCAGGCGTTGCTTCATAGAGACCTAGGTATACAAGGACGCGAGCACTGGCGGCTAGCGTATGCCCCAGCGCTCGCGTCTGATGGTGAAGTATTAGTTGTAGGGAGTGTAGAGGCTAGAGCCCTGCGAGCAGCAGATCGAAGAGCTCAGCCCAAGAGGCTGCTGTCGGCTCGCCCTTACTGCGAACGGGGACGGGGTGGAGCTCGCGGGTGTCTCCCTCGAGCATCTCCTGCATCAGCTGCGAGAGACGTGTGGCATTCTCTGGCGGGAAGAAGGCCACAGCCTTAGCCCCCGAGGTCGTCTCGTGGGCAAAGGGCAGGTCGCTGACCAGCATAGGACGCTCGTAGCCCTTAAATTCGGAGAGGGGTAGCCCCCAGGTCTCGATACGTGAGGGGAAGACCATGCAGTCCGTGTCGGCATACTGCTGGCGTAGCTCCTCGCGGGAGAGGAAGCCACGGAAGACGATGCTCTCGCAGCTCCCCCAGCGCTCGTAGAGGCTCTCGGCGTACTTGTTCTCCTTGCCCGAGATGGTCAGCACGGTGCGGAAGCGTCCCTTCCCGACGCGCTTCTCCAGAAGCGCCGAGGCATGGCAAAGGGTCTCAAAGTTTTTATGCGCATCGGGCGTCGCCGCGTAGAGGAAGGTGTAGGGCGTCGCTTCGTCGTGCGTCACCCGATCCTGCAGCTCCAGTACTGGGGCGGCGGGTGGCGCTACGATGAAGCGCTCGGGAGCCACGCCGAGGAGCTTGCTCAGTCCCTCGCGTAGCCACTCCTGCTGTACGATGAGGTAGCGATTGTGATGCACGCGATAGCGGTACACCAGACGGGTGAAGAGGGCAAAGAGGGGGATCTTAGGGTCGTAGCGGAAATCTCGGAAGCGCCAGCGCATGAAGGGGAAGGAGGTCTGGCAGTAGACGGCCTGGCGGCGTGCCTTGATGCGTGGAGTAGTGTCGTGCATCGACAGCCATAGGTCCACGGGTGCGAGCTCCTCAGAGATCGGCAGTAGCTTGCGGTACTCGTAGCTTAGTCTGCTCCCCCAGCTAGAAATGGCCTCGGGGAGCTCGATGTAGCGGATGTTGGGATAATCACAAAGGTCTCGGCGGTGTACGAGGGCTATGATCTCGTCTCCGGTCTGAGCGCTGCGCTGGGAGAGGTACTCGAGGCACTGACGCAGGATGGTGAGGGTACCGCCCTTGCGTAGGCTGATAGCAGAGATGACGATGCGACTCATGATTTGTTAGGATTGCTTGGAATGGACGAGCTCGTCGAAGAGTGCTAACCAGCTCTTCATAATATGCTCTAGGTCGTAGCGCTTGGAGGCGATGCGTGCTGCAGCGCCCATACGCTGGCGCTCGGCTTCGCTATCCATGAGGCGACGTAGTGCTTGGATGAAGCCTGCGTGGTCACCGACCTCCAAGAGGTAGCCGTCGACACCATCAGTGATCACATCACGTGGACCACAGGGGCAGGCAAAGGCGACGGATGGGATACCCATTTGCTGGGCTTCGATGAGAACTAAGCCCATCCCTTCATATCGTGACGTCATCGCATAAATAGAGGAAGCGCGATAAAGGTCTTGCACTTGGTTCGTAGGGCGCATGAGCTCGATGTTCTTGAGCCCAAGACGCTCGACTTGCGCTGTGAGCTCGGGGCGTAGCTTACCATCCCCAGCGATTACAAGCCTCCAGTCTGGATACTCAGGTGCTAGCTTAGCCCACAGACCTATCAAGAGGTCAAAGTGCTTCTGGTCGTCGTAGCGTCCCATCGCCAGCAGCTGATGTGCCGTGCAGTCCGAAGGCCTATCCGAATAGAAAGGTAGGGGGTTGGGGATGACCCTAAGGTTGGGTAGCGCGCCCCATAAAGTAGCGTCCTCCTCAGTGAGTACAACAAAACGATCAAAAGGTCGAACGATACGCTCGTCCTTTTTCGCCCGCAGCTCATCAATGAGTCTCCATATGCCGCGACGAAGGTCCTTAAGGCCATTGTGCTTGGAGAAATGGAACTCTAGGATCTTATGGCTCCCGTCTTGTATAGAAGGGAGAAAGGATGCTTCTTCGTTGAACATCGATATGACGATGTCGGCCCTGAGCTGAAGCAGTAATTGCTCAAGGCGCTTACGGTGTAGGCTGTGCAGCTGGGGAAAGCGTACATATAATGCTAGCCTATTGAGTATCCCTGGTTTTTGATACTGCTCGTATGGGATCGCGAGATCGTAGCATACTATATTGGGGTGAAGCTCAAAGAATGGCTTACGCCCTTGCTGATTGAAGCTGATGATGACGATTTCATGACCAGCTTGAGCCAAATAGTTCGCCTTGCGGGAAAGGACTCGTTCCATGCCCCCTGAGTTGTATGTCCCCTGAATACAATAGACGATTTTCATATGCTGAGCAAAGAGTGGAGGGTGGTTAAGTTCCCTCGGGCGGTAAAATTAGTTTATGTGATAAGGTAAGTGAGGGTCGCAGCAACGAAGTCTACAGCTTGGCTCTGGTTAATTCTTCGAAGAGTGCTAACCAGCTCTTCATAATGTGCTCTAGGTCGTAGCGCTCGGAGGCGATGCGTGCTGCAGCGCCCATACGCTGGCGCTCGGCTTCGCTATCCATGAGGCGACGTAGTGCTTGGATGAAGCCTGCGTGGTCGCCGACCTCCAAGAGGTAGCCGTCGACACCATCAGTGATCACGTCACGTGGACCACAGGGGCAGGCAAAGGATACAATGGGTAGGCCCATCTGCTGGGCTTCGATCAATACCATGGGTAGCCCCTCGTAGCGTGAGGTCATCACGTAGGTAGAGGAGGCGCGATACAGCTCCTGCACCTGATGGGTCGGGCGCATGAGCTCGACGCTCTTGAGGCCAAGACACTTGACTTGAGCGGAGAGCTCGGGGCGCAGCTTCCCATCTCCCGCGATGACGAGGCGCCACTCAGGATACTCGGGCTCTAGCTGGGCCCAGAGATTGATCAAGAGGTCAAAGTGCTTCTGGTCGTCGTAGCGTCCCATCGCGAGCAGCTGACGCGCCTTGCAGTCCGAAGGGCTATCCGAATAGAAAGGTAGGGGGTTGGGGATGACCCTAAGGTTAGGTAGCGCGCCCCATGCTGCGGCATCCTCCTCGGTGAGCACGACGAAGCTGTCGAAGGGGCGTACGGTGCGCTCATCCCACTTCGTGCGCAGCCGGTCGATGAGGCGCCATAGTCCGCGGCGCCCGTACTGGAGGCGCTTGTACTTAGCGAAGTGGTACTCGAGGACCTTATGGCTGCCGTCCTGAATGCTGGGGAGGAAGGAGGCATCGTCACCAAACATGGAGATGACGATGTCGGCCTTGAGCTTCAGCAGCAGCTCCGTGAGGCGCTGGCGATGCAGGCGGTGCTTGCGTGGGTACTGGGTTAGCTTGCTCAGTAGTCCCGATCCATTGTTGGCATCGTAGTCAATCCCTAGGTCATAGGAGACGATACTCGGGTGGAGCTCAAAGAAAGGCTGGCGTCCACGCTGGTCGGTCGTGATGAAAATGAGCTCATGTCCCAGCTCTGCTAGGTAATTGGCCTTGCGTGCTAGGACACGCTCCATCCCCCCTGAGTTGCAAGTGGCGGGGATACAATAGACGATCTTCATGCGACAGAGGGCGCAATGCTATGAGAATGAATGTAGTCTTCGTCCTCAGGTGTAAGCCAGAGGAAGAAGGTGTAGATCATGAGGATATCCGTAGATACCTTGATCCAGATGATGAAGGTCATCGCCCCGAAGGCAAGGAACATCAAGCGATACTCAGGGTACTTCACCATGAAGCGGTAGGCGAGGAAGACGAACATCAAGGCGAACACGACGAAGCCCGTCAGTCCTGAGTAGAGGATGAGACGGCAGTAGCCGATGTCGGAGCCATAGACCCAGTTGTCGTACAGCCCGGTGCCGATGATCCAGCCGAAGTTATCCTTAGGCCATATCCACATCGTCTGGAGAATCTCGGAAGAGTTCGTGGTGAACTCACCCTTCTCCGCCAAGTTGAAGAAGCCCTCGAAGGCGAAGCGGAAGATCTCGTAGTAGTAAGGGTCGGTATTGTAGAGGTAGGCCCCCACACTAAAGCCAATGATGGCAAAGCCAATAAAAGCAGCTATGATGGGACCCATACGCCGTGTCTCAGTGCTAGCTCCTCCCATGCTGTATAGTGAGAGGATGAGTAGCCCAACGGCTGTCCCTGTAGAGGTGGTACGTGAGACCATACTCCCCAAGGCCGTGATGAGGAAGATTGAGAGGACAAGGAAGTAGAGTTCCCCAGGTCGCTCCTTGATCTCCTTGTCTACAGAGATCGCCGCCATGATCATAATGATAACCAAGGCAAAGCGTGCCCCAGCCGGGTCAAGAGCGGTGCTGAAGCCGTTGAGACGGTCGGACTCCTGTGTGAGCTTGGCATCCCAGGCGACGATCGAGCTGACGAATTCGTCGATAGAGGGGTTCTGGTCAATGAGTATCGCACTGATACACTGGAAGAGGGTAGCCCCAGTGAGGTAGAGCACGAGGAGCCTAAAGGACACTTTACCATGCTCTAGGCGGATCAGTGCTACTGCGGGGTAGGCACTGAAGACCCAGGTGAAGAAGGAGAAGAGGTAGTTGGCGTAGGAATAGTCGCTTGTGTTATTCAGGTCTACTGCGATTAGGTTGATGATCGAGTAGAGCAGAGCTAGGATCGCACTGCCTAGGAGAATGGGGGAGAAGGGAACCCCTTTCCTCGCTCTAAAGGTGTCGAAGAGATACCAAAGGAACCCGATCGCGGCTAGCTGTATCTTGGTATTCGGGATGGACGATCCAAATGCAAATTCGAAGGAATAGTACGAACCCGTAAGGACAACGCCAATGAG
The DNA here is from genome assembly GCF_938046015.1 of uncultured Porphyromonas sp. Taxonomy (GTDB): domain Bacteria; phylum Bacteroidota; class Bacteroidia; order Bacteroidales; family Porphyromonadaceae; genus Porphyromonas. Next base: position 7,141 of record NZ_CALIXW010000011.1, read on the forward strand.
AAATACTCTAAGTGCCTTCCACATAGTGTCTGCTATAGATTATCGGTATAGGAGGGAGTAAAGTCCCTTGAGGACGACGCGGTAGTAGAGCCATACATACCAGTACTGACCGAGCCCAGCCATGCGCTGAAGGAGACGGGTGTGGATGCCGCCTCCCACGTGAGCTATAGCCTTGTTGGCCTCGGGGTAGAGCTGCTGCCAGCGATCGTAGTCATCACGGCGTCCGCTGACCAGTAGCGGCAGCTTCAGCTGGAGCTTGAGGAAGGCTAGGTCAGAGGCTGCCTCGTGGAGCTGATGCTGCTGGATGTAGTCCTCGAGAGACTGGAGATTGGCCCGCAGCTGCTTCCAGTGGAGCTCGCTATAGTGATTGGTCTGCTGCCCTTCGTTGCGTACATAGGCATAGAGGTGCTCTGGGATCATCTCTACACGCCCGGCCTTGAGGAAGAGCTTTCCCATGAGCCCTAGATCCTCACCCATGTTCATTCTGGGGATGAAGCGGAGCTCTCCTCCGTCCTCTTGGAGTAAGCTGCGGCGGAAGGCCCACAGCCATAGGTTCCACCTTAGGCTCCCATGGCAGAGCGCCTGCCAGGCCTCCTTGCCCGTAGTGACTGCTGCCTGGTACATGAGGCGCTTGCTCTGCCCCTGCTGAAGGATCCAGTTGCAGCCGATGAGATCTGCCCCCGTCTGCTCAATGCGCTGCTCGATGAGCTCTAGCGTCTGGGGAACGAATAGGTCATCTGCATCCAGCGCATAGATGTACTCCCCTCGGGCGGCGTCGATCCCGGTATTACGTGCTACAGCGACCCCGCCGTTCACCTCATGGCGCAGCAGCGTGACGGTGTAGCCACGGGCCTCTAGCTGTGGGCGTACCTCATTAAGAAGAGCCCAGCAGCCGTCGGGGCTACAGTCGTCGACGAAGACGAGCTGAGCCTGGCTGCGCGTCTGTGCTAGGAGCTGCTCGATACAGGCTGCGAGGGTGCTCTCAGCACGGTAGAGCGGGATGATGACCGAGAGTAAGGATGAGGACATACTGGTCTGTGTCAGCGGGTAGAACTAGAGGGGGCTTGGCTCATCTAGCGATCCTCTGCTGCCTGCTCGGTGGCGGGGGCAAAGGTAGCTCTAGGATAGCCCGTCCTAAGTAATTCGTTAGTAAAAGGTAAGACCTCCCTCAGGCCTGAGATATAGGGTGTATATCCGAGGCGAGAGGGAGGTCTCTATGACTATATCGGGAAGGTGCTCTGGTCGATCTAGATAGAAGTGCCGAGCATAGCCTGCCCGATCGGTCTTATTCAGCGATCTTCGTCAGTACCGAGCGGCTGCAACGAGGATCGTTGTAGTACATATTCCCTACGCCACCCAGAGCCTCACGCTTGAGCTGAGCTGCAGGTACGCCGAATTCATTGACGAGGCAGTCGTAGACGACCTGAGCACGCTTCTCAGCGAGGAACTCATTACGCTTAGCGCGACCCGTACCTCTGTCAGCATAGCCCTTGATCGAGTAGACCATCTTGGGGTTAGCCTTCAGGACGTCAGCCAGGAAGCCGAGGTTCACACGGTCCTTGTTCGTCAGGGTGTAGCGGTTGATGGTGAAGGTGATCAGCAGCGGCATAGCAGCTACGTTCTCGGCCGTGACCTTGCGGTTGAGGGCCTCTTCCAGCTGGCGCGTCAGCTCCTTGTTCTCGTTCTCGAGGTTGCCGATGCGGTTGCGTAGGCCCTGGAGGACGTTCTCATTGACACGGATGGTCGTCACCGTGCTGCGATCCCAGCCGCGACGGGGGAAGTTGTAGCTCAGACCGAGTGTGGCCGTCAGGAGACCTTCAGCCTGCTTCCCAGCGATGACTGTAGGGCGATTCTTCTGGGGGTCGATAGCGGCATCTTCCTGGTCGAAGTGCTCACCCGTATAGGTAGCACGGATGTCCAGATTGAGATCCCATGCGCTGCTGAGACGGAAGCGGTTCAGGATACCCCCACCACCAACGAGCTCGTTGGAGCGGCGTCCCGTGACGCTCGACTTGTTGAGACTCCCAGCGTATCCGACGCTAGCATAGGGGATGAAGGAGTAGAAGCGATCCTCGCGGTAGCCGCAGATCAGCTGCGACAGGTTGAGCATGACGTCAGCATGCGCGTGGATGTACTCCATCTCCGTCTCGTAGAGAGGATAGCCTACGTTGGCATGAGGGTATACCTTGAGAGGCTCCTTGATGAAGCCGCCGTAGTTCCCGTAGTTGGCGCTAGGATTGGCGAGCGAGTGGTTGTCCCAACCTGCTACACCCTTGATCTTGTAGCCGTTTGCCCCGAGACGAATCCCGATGCCAGGCGTGAACCACTTACCGAAGTTGACTTCGAAGTTAGGCGTCAGGCGATCGCCGAAGCGCATCTGCTTGTCGTGGTCCCCAAAATAAATCTGCGCTCCTACGCCAGCTCCGAGGAACCAGTTCGAGCCAAATCTATTCGTCTGGACGAGGTGACGATCGGTGGTCTTAGTCTCTACCGTGTAGACGGAGTCCGATACCATTTCCTGTGCCGATACAGCCTGGACGGAAAGGAGGCAAAGTGCTGCCGCAGTTAAAGTACTTCTTACCATACGTTGTGTAATTAGTAATTTCTATGAAAAGATAATATCCCGCATAAGGGGAGCTCCTAATGTGGAGCTACTTATGCTGACACAAAGATAATACTTTTCTCAAATTTATACACTCTCGGGGCTAGAGGCGTGTGTTCCTAGCGATAGATAAAATCTATGAGGTGACCTGCTGGCAAGAGAAATCAGCCTTAAGCTCTAAGTCTAAAGGCTAGTCTAGCAGGTGAGCTGCCGGGACTTGAGGGCTCGCGTGGACCAAGGGGGCAAAAGGGTAGTGTGAGGTGATGCTTAGCTCCGGGTGCTGCGAGGGTTATCCCTCAGTCAGCTGACTGCCGTCCCTCCAGCTCGTGACTGGCGCCCTTCAGCGCTCCCACTGATATCCCTCAGGAGCCCTGCTTGTAGGCGCTTACTCCAGCCGCTCCGAGCAGTGGGTATGCTAAGGGCAGAAGAGGGCTTACTTGCGGGTGAAGACGACGCCCTTCAGCTGGATATCGGCGAAGCTGGGATGCCCCCCGTTGGGGTTCGGCTGGGGATCGACGCTGGTGAAGTCGGCGTGGATCTCCTTGGTGGTGAGGCGGCCCTTGAAGCCCTTGAGGATGGTCACGCTCCCCATGGGGCTGATCTTGCTGTAGTCTTCGATGAAGATACTGTCACCCTCGATGCGGTAGTCGAGGTCCTCCTGCAGCGTCATCGGGGCGCCCGATGGGGCATAGGTGAAGTGGAGCTCCTCGGCGGAGGTGAAGCGGAGGCTGATCTGTCCCGTGCCCTCGGTCCATTCACTGCCAAGCAGGTGAAGACTGTCGGCTGCGGCTTGGGTCGCAGCCTGCTGCTCGTGGCTGGTCTGAGAGCAAGAGTTAAGGCCGAGGCCTCCGAGGAGGAGTAGTCCGAGTAGGCTAAGCGTAGTGCGCATAGTGTTTCTTCTTGATTTGTTCCTATTAAGTGGGACAAAGGAAAGGCGAATAGAGCTCGCTCGCAATCCCTAATAGTTGGTACTTTGGCTGTAGAGCTCCCTAGTCTCAGGTAGGCTCTGAGGTCAGTTCAAGCCCTGGAGAGGCGAAGCCGAGGCTTACGCTTAGATTTAGGAACAAAAAAAGCCGCCCCTACCCTCAGCTGAGGATAGGGGCGGCCTTCTTATAGGGTAGAGGCTACTGAGCGTCCTCCCCGAGGAGGATCTCAAGCACCTTGGCGGCGGAGTAAGCCACAGGCGTACCAGGGCCGAAGATAGCGGCAACGCCAGCGTTGTAGAGGAACTCGTAGTCCTGAGCAGGGATCACACCACCGGCGGTGATGAGGATGTCGGGACGGCCGAGCTTCTTCAGCTCCTCGATGACCTGAGGGATGAGCGTCTTGTGCCCTGCTGCGAGGGAGGAGACACCCATGACGTGTACGTCGTTCTCGACAGCCTGGCGGGCTGCTTCCTCTGGCGTCTGGAAGAGGGGACCCATGTCGACGTCGAAGCCGCAGTCAGCGTAGCCAGTAGCTACCACCTTAGCACCACGGTCGTGCCCGTCCTGACCCATCTTGGCGATCATGATACGAGGCTGACGCCCTTCCTTCTCGGCGAACTTCTTCGCCAGTTCTTTAGCACGTGCGAAGTCCTTGTCTTCGCCAGATTCTGATGAGTACACGCCTGAGATCGTACGGATGATAGCCTTGTAGCGACCGACGACCTTCTCGCAGGCGTCGGAGATCTCACCGAGCGAAGCGCGCAGCGCTGCAGCCTTGACGGCGAGGTCGAGGAGGTTGCCTTCCTTGGTCTCTACGCAGTGCGTGATGGCCTCGAGGGCAGCCTTGACAGCAGCCTCATCGCGGTTCTTGCGCAGCTCGTTGAGGCGCTCGATCTGCTGGAGGCGTACAGCCGTATTGTCGATCTCGAGGATGTCGATAGGATCTTCCTTCTCGAGACGATACTTATTGATCCCGACGATGACCTGCTGGCGGGAGTCGATACGAGCCTGCGTGCGGGCTGCAGCCTCCTCGATACGCATCTTCGGTAGACCCGTCTCGATAGCCTTAGCCATACCGCCCATGCTCTCGACTTCCTTGATGTGCTCCCAGGCCTTGTGCATGAGCTCGTTGGTCAGGCTCTCCACGTAGTAGGAGCCAGCCCATGGGTCGATCTCCTTACAGATCATCGTTTCCTCCTGGATGTAGATCTGGGTGTTACGAGCGATACGAGCGGAGAAGTCCGTAGGCAGAGCGATCGCTTCGTCCAGGGCGTTGGTGTGGAGCGACTGCGTGTGCCCAAGGGCAGCACCCATGGCCTCGATACAGGTACGACCGACGTTGTTGAAGGGGTCCTGCTCGGTGAGTGACCAGCCAGAGGTCTGGCTGTGGGTACGCAGCGCGAGGCTCTTGGGGTTCTCGGGGTTGAACTGCTTGACGATCTTGGACCAGAGGCAGCGTGCAGCACGCATCTTGGCGATCTCCATGAAGTGGTTCATACCGATGGCCCAGAAGAAGGACAGACGTGGGGCGAACTTGTCCACGGGGATACCAGCGGCGATCCCTGCCTTGAGGTACTCGAGCCCGTCAGCCAGCGTGTAAGCCATCTCGATATCCGCCGTAGCACCGGCCTCCTGCATGTGGTAGCCGGAGATGGAGATCGAGTTGAACTTAGGCATGTTCTGCGACGTGTACTCGAAGATGTCGGCGATGATACGCATCGAGAATTCGGGTGGGTAGATGTAGGTGTTACGCACCATGAACTCCTTGAGGATATCGTTCTGGATCGTCCCAGCCATCTCATCGAGCTTAGCGCCCTGCTCGAGCCCAGCGTTGATGTAGAAGGCCATGACGGGCAGCACGGCGCCGTTCATCGTCATCGAGACGGACATCTTGTTGAGGGGGATCCCGTCGAAGAGTACCTTCATATCCTCCAGCGAGCAGATGGATACCCCAGCCTTACCGACGTCACCGACGACACGCGAGTGGTCGGCGTCATAGCCACGGTGGGTCGCAAGGTCAAAGGCTACGGACAGCCCCTTCTGACCTGCGGCGAGGTTACGACGGTAGAAGGCATTGGACTCCTCGGCCGTCGAGAAGCCAGCGTACTGACGGATCGTCCAGGGACGCATCGCGTACATACCGCTATAGGGGCCACGGAGGTAGGGGGGCAGACCAGAGGCGTAGTCCAGGTGCTCCATGCCCTCGAGGTCGTGGGCCGTATAGACGGGCTTGACGAGGATCTGCTCGGCCGTACGCCATACGGCGTCGTTGCTCTGCTTCGCAGCCCACTCCACGGGGCAGGTCTGTGCGAAGCCCGCAGACTTGATATCAATGTTCTTGAATTGTGGTTTCATTTCTTTCGTCCTTCCCTATTAGTTAATACCCAGCTTGTGGTTGAACTGGCGGAGCGTCTCTAGGACGTTGCTCTTGACGTTGATGAAGTGCTCGATGCCTACTGCCTTGAGGTCATCCATGCAGGCGGGGGCACCAGCTACGACGAACTCTGCGCGACCTGCGAGGTACTTGTAGGCCTCGGGCGCGAACTCGGCGTACTCATCATCGCTCGAGCAGAGGACGACGATGGAGGCGCCTGCTGCGAGTGCTGCGTCTACGCCCTCCTGGACGGTAGTAAAGCCGAGGTTGTCCTGGACCTTGTAGCCAGCGCAGGCGAAGAAGTTACTGGAGAACTGCGAGCGAGCCAGGCGCATGGCTAGGTTCCCGATCGTCAGCATGAAGACCTTGATCTCCTTGCCGCTGCGCTCGGTAGCCAGGCGCAGTGCCTCGAACTCGGAGGCGCCGCGGTCGAAGTTCAGCGCCTCGATGGTGGCCGTACCGCAGCCACAGCTGTGAGCGGCGGGAGCTACGGCGGGGAGCTTCTGCGCTGCCGTCTCGGTAAAGTTGGGGAACTGGTTCGTCCCGAGGAAGATCTCCTTACGTGCAGCTACAGCGGCATGACGCTTAGCGTTGCTGGCGTTGACGGCCTTCTGCACTTCGCCTGCCTCAGCAGCTACGGCGAAGCCGCCTTCCTCCTCTACGGAGAGGAAGAGCTTCCAGGCCTCGTCGGCGATCGAGTTCGTCAGGTGCTCTACGTAGTACGAGCCTGCAGCGGGGTCGATGACCTTGTCGAAGTGACATTCCTCCTTGAGAAGCAGTTGCTGGTTGCGTGCGATACGCTCGGAGAAGCTGTCGGACTCCTGATAGGTGACGTCGAAGGGCTGTACCGTGATGGAGTCTACACCGCCCAGCGAAGCCGACATAGCCTCGGTCTGCGTGCGGAGCAGGTTGACGTGTGCGTCGTAGATGGTCTTGTTCCAGGTGGAGGTGACGGCCTGCATGTGGATCTTGGCCGCCTCGCCCTTGTACTGGTCGCCGTAGGCGCCGACGATCTCGGCCCAGAGCCAGCGTGCTGCGCGGAACTTAGCCAGCTCCATGAAGTAGTTGGATCCGACGCCGAAGACGAACTTGATGCGGCTCGTCAGCTCCTCGATCGAGAAGCCGCGCTCGGTGAGCTTGTCGATGAGCTCAGCACCGATGGAGAGGGCGTAGCCCAGCTCCTGGTAGATATAGGCACCAGCGTTGTTGAGGCTGAGGGCGTTGACCGTCAGCACGCGGTAGCCGGGGAGGGGACGGATAGCCTCGAGGATCCTCGCTGCAGCGTCTGCCCACTGGGGGTTGGAGATACCCTTGACGAGCTGCTTCTTGAAGGGGTCGAAGTTGATCGAGCCCTTGCACTGCTTGACATCCGCTCCTGTGCTAGCGAAGTAAGCAGCGAGCTCGCCAGCCAGCTGGCTAGCTACAGAGATGCAGCAGGAGAAGTTCAGCTCGATCGCCTCGGGCATGATGCCCTTGAGCAGGACGCTGAGCGTCTCCTTGTTTACCTGGTCGCGCTGTAGCTTGAAGCCCAGGGAGGTCACACCCTTGTTGAGGATGTCGAGCGCCTTGGCATTAGCCTCACCGGCGTCGTGTACCGTGATGTCCTGACGCACGAGCCACTCATTATCCATACGCGTGGAGCGTACGTAGGGGTACTCACCAGGCATTACCTTGGGGGTGGAGAGGCCTTCGATGTCCTCGCGGCGGTAGAAGGGGTTCACGTTAAACCCTTCGTTGGTACGCCAAACGAGCTTGCGGTCGAAGTCTGCTCCCTTCAAGTCGGCTACGATCTTGTCCTTCCATTCCTGTGTGCTAATGGCAGGGAATTCGCTTAGTAACCGTTCTTTGTCAGTTGCCATAATAGTTCAATTTAGTGAATTGATTATTTATATCCACAAAGGTAACGTAAAAGGATGAAACATCCTCATGCCCCTGCCAGCCCAGCTACCGGGGTCTACCTACCAGGGGAATAAAAGGAATGTTCGCCGACCGTCCTCCATGCCTGGAGGCTGATCAGCGAACATTCCTTTTTGCTATTCTGTGGAGTCTTGGGCCGCACTTGTCGCGGTGCAGCTGCTCCCTCTGTCGCCTCCTCCAGGGAGGGCTATACATGCGTCCCTACCTTATATATAGGGTTGCGGTGAGGCGCTCGGCCTCGGGCTCTGGCGACCTACTGCTCTTCAGCCTGGTGGAGCTGCTTGACGTAGATGGCCTTCTCCATCTTCTTGCGTCGAGCCACCGAAGGCTTGATGAAGGCCTGACGTGCACGCAGGGCGCGCATCGTACCCGTCTTCTCAAACTTTCTCTTGAAGCGTCTCAGAGCTCTTTCGATGTTTTCGCCCTCTTTTACTGGAACTACGATCATAATTCTTTTAGCTTATCTTGTTGTTATAGTTTATTCTTGCGTGGTCAAAGTACACTCTTATTGGTGCGCAAATTTACGAAGACTTTGCCTAATAAGCAAATAGCAGGCTCTGCGCGCGCTCACGCCCTGCGTTCCCTTTGCCGTGACCATAGGGGCAAGGGCGCTAGCTAGCCCGCTAGACTACGCTCGGGCAAGTGTGTGGGGCCTTAGGCGCTTATGCCGAGCACTTTGCCGAGCTTCTGCTGGCGCCCTCGTGCTACGCGTGGAGGACGGAGAGCTCCTTGTCCGAGTACCCCTGCTCTGCGCTTACTGCTAGGCTTGAAGCGGCAGCCTAAGCGTATCAGCTGCGGGCGTTGGTCGCAGTTCAAGGAGGCTAGCCAGCAGCCTAGCTAAGTGCTGCTGAGGAGCCCCGACTTAGGGGCGGGCTGTGTGAGTGATATCCCTGAGCGAGCTGAGGGTCATCCCTCGCGGCCGTGAGGGACGTCGGTCGGGAGGCTGAGGGATATCCTTCAGGAGGACTCGGTGGCAAGGGGTAGCCAGCTCCGCGCCGAGGAGTATCCAGTTCAGCTTCTTAGGGGGGCGAGCCTAGCACTAGAGGGGCAGCTGGTTCGGTGGCTTGGGGGAGGGGGCGGGGAGTTAGGGCCCAGCGGAGGGGAGGGACGGCCTTGCTTCGGGGAGGGGACTAAAGGACGAGCGCCCCTCCAGCAGGTGGCTGGAGGGGCGCTAGCGTCGGAAGGAGTGTGCGGCACGGGCCTAGGGCTAGGCCGCGGCGCTAGAGGGGGAGGCTACTTCTTAGGCTCGATGGACTTGAAGTAGATGGTGATGCGGTCCTTAGCCTCGATGAGCTGCTTGGCCAGTGCCTGCACCTCGGCGGGCGTGATGCTCTTGCGTACCTGGTCGAAGTCCGTCACGAGGTCCAGTCCTTGGCCGTAGTAGTGGTGGAGCTGACTGAGCCAGTAGCCGTTGCGACGCAGGCTCTCGCTGTGCTCCTTCTCCATGTTCTTGATCGCCTTGTCGAAGTAGTCCTGGCTGGGACCGTTCTTGGCGATGTCCTCGAGGCCGTGGAAGACGAGCGCGTTGAGCTTTTCTACCTTGCTGGGCTCGGTCTGGAACTGGACCGTCATCGAGTAGTAGGGCTGGGGGTAGCGGCCTAGCGAGACATTGGCGCTGACGCCATAGGTGCCGCCCTCGTCCTCACGGATCGTCTTCGTGTAGAGCTGGTCGAGGATAGAGGAGAGCGTGGAGGCGATGAGGATACCCTTATGGCTGGAGGTGGTGGGCACCGAGAGGGAGTTCACCGCGATGCCCGTGGGGGTAGCCATCTCCTTGCTGTAGACCTTGGTGTGGGTGCCGGGGATCTCCCTGACGGCCTTATCGTAGGGCGCCTTGTGCTGTACGCCCTTCTTGACGGGGAGCGAAGCGATGTAGCGTTCTACCAGCGGACGGAGGGTAGCCTCGTCGATATTTCCTACGAAGTAGTAGGTGAAGCCCTCAGCCGTAGCGAAGTGGCTGTGGTGGAGCTTCAGCACACGCTGGTAGTTGGCCTCCTTGACCTCTGCCTCGGTGAGCGGATAGCGCTCGGGGTTCTTGGGATAGAGGAGGCGGGAGATGGAGTCACCGAGGGAGGAGAGGGGGTTCGCCTTAGCTGCCTGCAGGCCTGCGAGGGTCTGCTCCTGCCAGGTCTTGAAGGCCTCCTGATCGGCGCGAGGTGCGGTGATCGAGAGGTAGAGTAGCTGGAGCATGGTCTCTAGGTCCTCCTTGGAGCTGGAGCCGCTGATGTCGTCGTAGAGGTTGGAGACGTTCGTCGAGACGGAGGCGATACGGCCGGCCAGAGCCTTGCCGAGGGCCGTGACGTCGAACTTCCCAAGCCCCCCGAGGTCGGAGAGCTGGTTCACGAGCTTCTTGTCCAGTGGGCTGGCCGTCATCGAGAGGATACCGCCACCGCGCTGTGCGCTCATCAGGATCTCGTCCTCCTTATAGTCGGTCTTCTTCAGGACGACGCGTACGCCATTGCTCAGCGTCCAGACGGTGGAGCCGTACTTCTGGTCCTTCAGCACCTTGACGACCTTGCCCTTCATCGGCAGCTTATCGAGGAGCTTCTGGTCACTGACGGCTTCCTTGAGGGGCTCGACCTGCTGGCGGATGCCCGTCTCGTAGGCGGCGAGGAACTCAGCCTCCGTGGGGATCTTGACACCGTCCTTCTTGACGCTCGAGAGCATGAGCACGAGGTTATCCTCAGTCAGGAGCTCGGCTAGAGCGCCATTGATCTGCTCGAGCGTTATCTGCTCGCTCATCTTGCTGATGAGGTCGTAGTAGGTGGGGATGTCCAGCAGGGTGCCGCCGTCGGTGAAGTAGCTGACGTACTCCTCTGCCCAAGCCTTGTTCTTACGCTTGTTGCGCTCGTTGTAGAGCTTCTTCGCATTGACGAGGTAGTCCTTGCGGGCACGCTCGTACTCGCTCTTGTTGAAGCCGTACTTCTTGATGCGGACGATCTCGGCCGTCAGCGCCTTGAGGGCAGGCTCCCAGCCACCTTCCTTGAAGGCAGCGTTGAAGTCCGTGGCGTCCTTAGTCTTAGCTAGGCCGAAGAGCGGGCCCATATCCATGGAGGCACTGAGGAAGGGCGCGTTGGGCTTCTGCGTGATGTCGCCGAAGCGCTCGTTGGCCATAGCGGTGATCATGTGCTTGACGTAGTTCGTGGCGACGCCGAGGATGCTGGCGCGGATCTCGGGGGGCGTGACCTCCTGCTTGTACATGATGCTCAGGAAGTTCTGCGTAGCCTCGGGGTCAGAGGCAATCGCCACGATGGGGCGGTCGTTGTTCTCTACGGGGACGTAGACGCGCTCGGCCGCTCCCACGGGTGCGGGGATATCGGCGAAGATACGCTTGATGGAGGCCTCGACCTCGTCTACATTGATGTCCCCGACGATGACCAGTGCCTGCTGGTCGGGGCGGTACCACTTCTTGTAGTAGTCGCGCAGTACCTGGTAGGGGAAGTTACGGACGATGTCCATCTTACCGATAGGCATGCGCTGGCCGTACTTATTGCCAGGGAAGGCGAGCTCGAGTAGACGCTCCTGATTGCGCGCATCCCCGCTGTCACGGCTGCGCCACTCCTCCTCGATGACGCCGCGCTCGGCGTCGATCTCCTTGTCCTCGAGGCTGAGGCTATTGCTCCAGTCGTGGAGGATGAGGATGCAGCTATCCACGACGCTCTTGCGTGGGACGGGGATGTTCATCAGCGTGTAGACGGTCTCGTCGAAGCTGGTGTAGGCGTTGATGTTGCTCCCGAAGCTGGCGCCGATGCCTTCCAGGAAGTGGTCGATGCCCTTGCCAGGGAAGTGCTTCGTCCCGTTGAAGGCAATGTGCTCGAGGAAGTGCGCCAGCCCGCGCTGGCTATCCTCCTCCTGCATCGAGCCGACGCGCTGGACGATGTAGAACTCTGCTCGTGCCTGGGGCTCTGCATTATGGCGGATGAAGTAGCTCAAGCCGTTGGGGAGCTTACCCATGCGCACGGCCGTATCAAGGGGCAGGGCAGGGATGCTCTGGGGGGCTTGCGCTCTGAGGGGAGTGACCCCGCTGAAGGTGGCGACTCCGAGGGAGACCACCGCGAGGAAGGTCAGAATGCGCTGTTGTAGCTTCATCTTCTCTCTGTGCTTAGATTAGGTGATTACTAGGATGCTTTAGCTGAATTATATCGGCAAATGTAGTGCAAATTTCGCTCCCCCGTGCTGCCTGCTCGCTGGGGAGGCGCCGCGCCTCGAGCTCGGGCTGCCTCCCGAGGCTGCCTCCGCCTCGTCCCTAGCCAGCTGGGACGCACTAAGGGGCTCTAAATAAGAGGCCTCCTCGCCATGGGCACAGCCCTAGGCGAGGAGGCCTCCTTGCTCTGTGATCCCTAGGGGACTACATCATGATATAGCGCAGCACGAGCAGCGTCGAGACGATGTAGAGGGTGAGGGACACCTGGCGCCACTGCCCACTCAGGAGCTTGACCAGCGTGTAGCTGATTAGCCCGAGGGACATCCCCTCGGCGATGTTGTAGGTCAGCACCATCGTCAGCACGGTGATGAAGCTAGGCATCGCCTCCGAGATATCCATGAGGTCGATGTCCTGAATGGAGCTCAGCATCAGCACCCCCACCAGTACCAGCGCGCCCGTAGTGGCGGCCGAGGGGATGAGCAGGAAGAGCGGAGCGAGGAAGAGGGATACGACGAAGAGCCCTGCTGTGGCCAGCGCGGTCATCCCCGTACGGCCGCCCTCGGCGATCCCCGCACTGCTCTCGACGAAGGTCGTCACCGTCGAGGTACCGCAGACAGCGCCCACGGAGGTCGCTACGGCGTCGGCGAGCATGGCCTCCTTGATGTGGCGCACATTGCCCTCATCGTCCATCATCTCCGTCTTGGCAGCCGCTCCGATGAGCGTCCCGACGGTGTTGAAGATATCCATGAAGACTAGGGCGAAGATCGTCAGCGCCATATCCAGATTGAGCAGCGCACCGAAGTCGAACTGCAGGAAGGTCGGGGCAATCGACTTCGGCAGCGATATGGGGACGAAGCCCTCGGGGATCTCAGTCACGCCCATAGGGATACCGATGAGCGTGCAGAGGATGATGCTGTAGAAGAGCGCCCCACGCACACGCAGCACCATCAGCACCGCGCTGAGGATGATCCCGATGACGGCCAGTGTAGCCACGGGCGTGAAGGCGCCGAGGGTGACGAAGGTCGCTTTGCTCGCGACGATGATGCCTGCATTCTTGAGCCCGATGAAGGCGATGAAGAAGCCTATCCCCGCCGAGATGGCGAAGCGGAGGTTCTTCGGGATGCAGCGCACGATCTGCTCGCGGATGTTGAAGACGGTAAGGAGGATGAAGATGATCCCCTCGACGAAGACCGCCGCCAGTGCGGCCTGCCAGCTGTAGCCCATACCCATGACGAGGGTGAAGGCGAAGAAAGCATTGATCCCCATGCTGGGGGCCTGCGCGAAGGGGAGCTTGGCGAGGAAGGCGATGAGCAGCGTCCCGATGGCCGACGCCAGGGCTGTGGCCGTGAAGACCGCCCCCTTGTCCATGCCCGTAGAGCTGAGGATGTCAGGGTTGACGGCTAGGATGTAGCTCATCGTGAGGAAGGTCGTCAGACCTGCCATGAGCTCTGTGCGGAGCTTGTACTTCGTGGGGTCGAAGCCCACGAGGCGATAGAGTGCTTGCATGTACTGCTGGTGTGTGCTAGATAGGATAGGGCTCCTAGCGGCTTAGCCCCCGTGGGGCGCGCCGCTGGGCTAGAAGGTCCACTTGAGCGCTAGGGTAGGATTGATGATGGTCTTGTCCATAGCGGCGAAGTTGCTGCTGATCTCTACCTCGGTGCCGACGCTGAGGCGGAAGGCAGGGTCTACCCCTGGGAGCTTGTTTAGGTTGAGCCAGAGCTGGGGCTCGGTGATGAAGATGGTGGTATTCTTCCCCGTGACGAAGTGGCGATCCCCCCAGAGGTCGGCGAAGCCGTTGAAGGTGCAGAGCCCACCAGCTAGATTGAGGTACCAGGTGCCCGTCAGCTGCCAGGAGTCGGGTCGGTCCTGACGTGCCAGATACTTGTACATAGGCGTCAGGGTGAAGCCTGCCGAATAGTCGCGGCGGTTGTAGGCATAGGTGATCCCCACGAGGTAGGCATTCTTGTAGCTGAAGCTATTGCTTAGCCCGCCGTTGTACTCTAGGTGCAGATTCAGGGGGAGCTTGCCGAGGCGGAACTCACGTGAGATCTCCCAGTAGGCCGAGGTCACGCCCTCGCGGCGGTAGTCCATATCGACGAAGAAGAAGGTGTTCCCCCACTTGTCGGCGCGGAAGAGTTCGACCGTCGTCGTCAGCTGGGGGCGCTCGGCCTGATCCTGGCCGTTGAGCTTGCGACCGAGGTCGTAGTGCAGCTGTACATTCTGTGCCGAGAGGCTCCCGAGGGTGAGGAGCGAGGCGGCAGCGAGTAGGTAGTGCTTGATCATACTTATTCCTTAATAGTTAGTTGATGCGTCCGTATATATCGTGGAGTACTGTCCCTAGGCCTCGGCTCTGTCCTCGGCGCGCTCGGGGAGGATGAGGTTCAGCAGGACGGCGATGATAGCCGAGAGGCCTATGCCTGCCATGGAGAAGCTGCCGAAGTGCAGCGCCGCACCGCCAATCCCCGTGGTCAGGGTTACGGAGATGATGACGACATTGCGGGCCGAGTCGAGCTTCACCTTGCTGTGCAGGAGGCTGGAGATGCCTGCCCCAGCGATCGTGCCGAAGAGCAGCAGCATGATGCCCCCGAGGATGGCCTGGTCGATGCTACGCAGCAGTGCGCTGACCTTCCCGATGAGGGAGAAGATGATGCCCGTCAGCGCTGCGATGCGGAAGACGACGGGATCCGTCACCTTCGTCAGTGACATCGCCCCAGTGACCTCCGAATAGGTCGTCACAGGAGGCCCTCCGATGAGTGAGGCGAAGAGGCAGGCCAGCCCGTCGCCCAGCATCGTGCGGTGCAGGCCGGGGTCCTTGACGAAGTTGTGCCCCGCTACATTGTTCACCACATAGACGTCGCCGATGTGCTCGATGACGGGGGCGATCGCCACGGGGATCATATAGAGGATGGGGCGCCACTCGAAGCCCGCGGGCAGGATGAACTGCGGCAGGCCAAGCCATGCGGCCTCCCGCACGGGCTGCAGATCTACCTCGAAGAAGAGTAGATCCACTACGTAGCCCACCACGATCCCGAGGAAGATGGGGATCAGCTTGACGATGCCCCGCGTGTAGAGGGTGATGATGATGGCCGTGATGAGCGAGACGACGGCGAGCGTCCAGTTGGTCTCGGCCATCTTGACCGCGGCCGAGGACAGCGACAGACCGATGAGCATGATGATGGGCCCGATGACTACGGGAGGGAAGAGTCGTGTGATGAAGCGCGTGCCGAAGGCGCGGATCAGGGCCGACATGAGGAAGTAGACGAAGCTCACCCCGATGCAGCCGAAGAGCGCCCCAGGCAGTCCGTAGAGCTCGGTAGCGCTGATGATGGGCGCGATGAAGGCAAAGCTACTGCCGAGGAAGATGGGTACCTTACCCTTGGTCACCAGATGGAAGAGGAGCGTGCCGATACCGGCGGAGAAGAGCGCAGCCGAGGGGTCAAGGCCGACGAGCAGCGGTACGAGCACCGTAGCACCGAAGGCTACGAAGAGGTACTGCACGCCCACGACGCCCTTACGCATGGGGCTGAGGCTCGTAGTGCTTGGGTTCATGCTATGATGATGAGATGGGGTTACGCTCGCAAAAGTACGGCAAATCCCTCTATTCCAAGCACGCCCCCTGCGTTGTCGCTCCCTCCTGTCCGCCGTGGTTATCTCCGCTGCTGAGCCCCACGAGCCCTTGCCCACGCGCACGCTTGAGGGGGGAGACGGAGCTCTACCCGCTGAGGTGCCCCGCCCCAGCAGGGCCTAAGGGGGCTAAGGCGGGCAGCCTGCCCTCACCGAGCTCCTAGGGGTGGGGCGGCGAGCCGCTGCAAGACCCTCGACGAACCGCTACAAGCTCCTCCCTGAGTTGCCGCAAGACCCTCCCTGAGCTGCCGCAAGAACCTCGGCGAGCTGCCGCAAGGTTCGCGCCGAGGAAAGTAATATTACTTTTTGAGAAAAGTAATATAAGTTCTCGGCAATTCTTATATAACTTTCCTCGGAAAGTTATATTACTTTTCTTCAAATATGATATTACTTTTCCCAGCGCCCCTTATCCCTCAGCTCGGCGAGGGACGGCACCCCGCTCGGCGCCCCTTAGCCGTGACGGCAGCCCGAGGGGTAAAAGAAGAGCGGCCGCCCAAGCCTAAGGCTCGGGCGGCCGCTCGCTAGGGGGCGTACTCGGTGGAGGGTCTAGAGGACGAAGGCCGAGTGTCCGATGAGGTTGCCATCGGCGAAGAAGCGGATCTGGTAGGTACCGCTCTGCAGGCTCTCCTCTACCGTCCAGTACATGCTGAGGGTCGTCTCCTCGCCGTTGTACTCGATCTCGCGACGGATGGAGTAGGGGATCTGCTTGCCCTCGAAGGCGAAGGTGCCTGCACCAGGCTTCACCAGGAGCTCATCGTTGGGCTGCATGATGCGGCAGTAGATGGTCTTGTTGCCGACGGCTGCGGTGACGTTCTTGGCGATGGTGAACTGGATGCTGAGCGTCGTGATCTTGCCGATGTGCTTCGTCCGCTTATTGCGCTTGTCGAGGGGCGTGACGCTGATGGCTGTGGCATCGAGCTTGGCGGCGAGCTTGACACGACTGGTCAGCTCCTCCTTCTCGCCCGCCAGCTGCTGGGCGTGGCTGGTGGCGCGCTCGTAGTTGGCCTTGACCTCGCTGTTCTCGGCGCGTAGTCGGGCATTGGTGGCCTGCAGGGAGTCGATCTGCACGACGTAGCTGCGCAGGACATTGCGGAGGGTCGAGACCTCGCCCTCGAGCTGGGAGATGCGCTTGGCACTGGTAGCCTTATTGCTCTTGAGTTCCTTCTGTAGCTGCTCTACCTTGGCACGCTCGGCGAGGATCTGGCTGATGAGGGAGTCGGTAGCGAGCGAGAAGCGCTGCTCGCCGCTCTGGCCAGAGGAGAGCTTCTGATACTGGATGTCGTACTCGGCGGCGAGCTTCGTCAGCTCCTCCTGCATACGGTCCTTGGACTCCTGGGCCATGATCTCGGTCTGCTCGGCGAAGGTGGCACGCTCGCGGCGTAGGATGAAGACGAAGCTGACGATCAGGGCGATGATGACGACGGCGGCGCCTATGATGACGGTCTTTACTTTCATTGAAGGGCGTGAAGAATTAGGGATGCTGGAAGGGAGCGAAGTCCTTCCCCGACCAGCGGGCTAGGAGCAGAGGGAGGCGATCGATGAGTGCCTGTAGCCCCGGGAGCTTGCTGTCCTCAGGCTGCAGCAGGAGTGAGGGCCGCGCGCAGAGGCAGCCCACCATATCGTCCCAAGTGAGCTCGAGGTGCAGGGGGCTGAGGAGCTCCCCAAGGCGCACCGTAGCGGCCGAATTCGGGTCGAGGCGGAGTCTCTGGATGAAATCCTCTGCTGTGGGGAGCGTGAGGAAGGGACGTGTGACGACCTGACCCGCCGAGTCCAGGAGGCTCACCCGACTGTCGGTCTGCGGCGAGCTGACCTGCTCGACCACGAGCACATACCTCCCCTGACCCATCAGGGGCATGAGCTGGACGCTGGCGCGTGAGACTGGGCTAGTCCTCAGGATGAGGCTGCGCCCGTCGTAGCGGAGGAGCTGGACGCTGTCGCCGAGCTGGAGGGGGAGCTGTAGGCTGCCCTGGGCAAGGGCCTTGTCGAGGGTCTCGAGCTGGGATTCCTCCAGCAGCTGCGTCGTCTCCAGCGCACTACGCAGCTGCTTGCGTAGAGGTTCGGCGCTGAGGCCTGCGTAGCCGAGGAGCAGCAGGCAGAGGATATAGAGGCTGCGCTTGATCATATCACTAGAGTAAGGGGTGGGGAACTAGAGGGCTTGACGAAGACGGACGAGGCGCTCGAGGAGCGGGCCGAAGAGCTCCAGCGGGAGCATGTTCGCCCCGTCACTCTTGGCACGCGCGGGGTCGGGGTGCGTCTCGAAGAAGAGGCCATCGACGCCGACAGCGACCGCTGCCTTGGCGATGGTCTCGATGAGCTGAGGCTTACCCCCCGTGACGCCCGAGGCCTGATTGGGGCGCTGCAGCGAGTGTGTGACGTCCATCACGACGGGAAAGCCCGAGCTTTGCATCGCAGGGATATTAGTGAAGTCCACGACGAGGTCGGAGTAGCCGAAGCTATTGCCGCGCTCGGTGAGGATGACCTGCTCGTTGCCGCACTCGGTGACCTTGTGCGCGGCGTGCTCCATGCCTGAGGCGGCGAGGAACTGCCCCTTCTTGATGTTCACCATCTTGCCCGTGCGCGCTGCCGCAGCGATGAGATCGGTCTGGCGGCAGAGGAAGGCGGGGATCTGCAGGACGTCGATGTCGTAGCTGGCCGCTAGCTCCGCCTCCTGCGTCTCGTGGATGTCGGTGACCACAGGGATGTCGAAGGTCTCACGCACACGGCGCAGTACCTTCAGCGCACGCTCGTCGCCGATGCCGGTGAAGCTATCCACGCGGGAGCGGTTGGCCTTGCGGTACGAGCCCTTGAAGATATAGGGGATACTGAGGCGATGCGTCAGCTCGACGATGCGCTCCGCGATGTAGAGGGGCGTCTCCTCGTCCTCGATGGCACAGGGGCCAGCCATGAGGAAGAAGTTGGGGCTGGCCGTGAGGTCTTTGTAGTGGATCATATCTTGTCTAGTCTGCAGTGTGCTGCTGCCAGCGCTCCCAGAGGCTGAGGGCCTCGGCGAGCTGAGCCGAGCGCGGCTGCGTGGCATCTATATAGTGTAGGGTGAAGCCGCGGCGCTCCATGCCTCTGAACCACGTCATCTGCCGCTTGGCGAACTGATGGATGGCCGTCTCAAGGCCGCGGTACATCGCCTCGTAGCTGAGCTCGCCCGTGAGGTGCAGCGTGAGGAAGCGGTACTCCAGCCCGTAGCGGAGGAGCGTCTCGGGGGCTATGCCCGCCTCCAGCAGCCCTCTGACCTCGCCGAGCATATCCTGCTCCTCGAGGCGCTCCCTGAGGCGGCGCGAGATACGCTGGCGGCGCTCCTCGCGCTCTAGGTCAAGGCAGAGGATACAGCTGTCGATAGGCGGGTAGCAGCTGTGCGCGAGGCCTGCGCTGCGCTGCTGGGCGATGTAGTCGGCGATCTCGATGGCGCGGATGGCGCGGGCGGGGGAGTCGAGGTCGGTGACGTTGTGCAGCGGGCCGTAGCTCGCCAGCCGCTCGCGCAGCTCCTCCATCGTAGCCCCCTGCAGCGAGGCGCGCAGGGCTTCGTCGGGCGTCACGTCGGGTAGCTGGTAGCCGCCCAACACGCTCTCGGCATAGAGCCCCGTCCCCCCGCAGAGGATGGGCAGGGCGCCGCGCGCCACGATCCCAGCATAGGCCTCGTGGAAGGCCTGCTGCCAGGCGAAGAGGTTGTACTGCTCGCCCGCGGGGACGATGTCTATGAGGTGGTAGGGGATGTGCTTGCCCTCGAGCTCGTACTCGGATAGGTCCTTGCCCGTGCCGATGTCCATCCCGCGGTAGACCTGGCGGGAGTCTGCGCTGAGCAGCTCCCCACCGAGGTGATCCGCGAGCTGGACAGCCAGAGCCGTCTTACCTGAGGCGGTAGGCCCGAGGAGGCTCAGCATGCCTAGCCTCTATCCTTGAGGATGACGTCGTGTGCCCCGCCCTCGACGATGGAGGTACTGGAGACGAGCGTGATCTTGGCCGTACGCTGGAACTGCTGCAGCGTCGTGGAGCCGCAGCTGCACATCGTGGCCTTCATCTTGCCGAGCGTCACCGCTAGGTTGTCCTTCAGCTTCCCAGCATAGGGGACATAGCTATCGACGCCCTCCTCGAACTTGAGGCCGTCGGTGCCGCCACTGTCGTAGCGCTGCCAGTTCTGAGCGCGGTTCGAGCCTTCGCCCCAGTACTCCTTGACGATGTTGTTACCGATCTTGAGCTTGCGCGTGGGGGACTCGTCGAAGCGGGCGAAGTAGCGGCCCATCATCAGGAAGTCCGCACCCATAGCGATGGCCAGCGTCATGTGATAGTCGTGTACCAGCCCGCCGTCGCTACAGATAGGGATGTACTGGCCCGTCTCCTCGAAGTAGCGGTCACGAGCCTGAGCCACGTCGATGATCGCCGTAGCCTGCCCGCGGCCGATGCCCTTCTGCTCGCGGGTGATGCAGATGGAGCCACCGCCGATACCGACCTTGACGAAGTCCGCACCAGCGTCCGCTAGGTAGCGGAAGCCCTCCTCATCGACCACGTTCCCCGCACCGACGAGTACCTTGTCGCCGTAGGTATCCTTGATCCAGCGCAGCGTGTCATACTGCCACTCTGAGTAGCCGTCCGAGGAGTCGATGCACAGCACGTCGGCACCTGCCTCGACGAGGGCTGGGATGCGCTCACGGAAGTCGCGGGTATTGATCCCGGCACCGACCAGCAGCTCCTTGGTATGCTTATTGGATAGCTCCACGGGGTTCTCCTTGTGGTCGTCGTAGTCCTTGCGGAAGACGAGGTAGACGAGCTTGTCCTGCTCGTCGATGATGGGTAGGGTATTGAGCTTATGCTCCCAGATGATGTTGTTAGCCTCCTTGAGCGAGATGCCGAGGCGGCCGACCTTGAGCTTGGCAAAGGGCGTCATGAAGTCCTCGACGCGGGCATCCTCGGGTGTGGCGCCGAGGCGATAGTCGCGGCTGGTGACGATGCCGAGGAGACGGCCGTTGGGGCTGCCGTCTTCGGTGACGCCTATGGTGGAGTGTCCCGTCTGGCGGCGCAGGGCGAGGACCTCACGAAGGGTAGCATCGGGGCGGATGTTGGAGTCGCTGGAGACGAAGCCCGCCTTGAACTTCTTGACGCGGCGTACCATCTCGGCCTGCTCTGCGATGGGCTGCGAGCCGAAGATGAAGGAGAGCCCCCCATTGCGTGCCAGCTCTATGGCCAGCGTGTCGTTGGATACCGACTGCATGATCGCCGAGACGAAGGGGATGTTGAGTCGGATGCGAGACTCCTGGCCACGGGCGAAGCGCACGAGTGGGGTCTGTAGCGAGACGTTCTGCGGCGTGCATTCGCGCGTCGTGAGCCCAGGGATGAGGAGGTACTCCCCGAAGGTACGAGATACTTCGTTTACGAGTATAGCCATGATGCTTATGGGATTAGGGTTGTGCTCTTATTTGACCTTGTGCAGGATGTGCCCCATGCGTTCCTTCTTGGTCTGCATGTAGAAGGCGTTGTGTTCGTTGGGCTGGACCTCGAGCGGGACGCTCTCCACGACCTGAAGGCCGTAGCCCTCGAGGCCGACGCGCTTGATGGGGTTATTGCTCATCAGGCGCATCTGGCGGACGCCGAGCTGCTGGAGGATCTGCGCCCCGACGCCGTAGTCACGTTCGTCGGCCTTGTGCCCGAGGTGGAGGTTGGCATCGACGGTGTCGAGCCCTTCCTCCTGGAGCTTGTAGGCGCGTATCTTCTCCATCAGACCGATGCCACGGCCCTCTTGGTTGAGGTAGACGATGAGGCCGCGGCCCTCCTTCTCGATGAGCTCCATGGCCTTGTGCAGCTGCTCGCCGCACTCACAGCGCATCGAGCCGAAGATGTCCCCTGTAGCACAGCTGGAGTGGACGCGCACCAGTACGGGCTCGCCATTAGCGATGTCGCCCTTCAGGAGAGCGATGTGCTCGAGGCCGTTGCTCTTCTGTCGGAAGGGGATGAGGTGGAACTGTCCCCACTGCGTGGGCATCAGTACCTCCTCGCCACGCTCTACGATGCTCTCGGTGCGCAGGCGGTAGGCGATGAGGTCCTTGATGGTGATGATCTTGAGTCCGAAGCGCTGGGCGATCTCCCAGAGCTGGGGTAGGCGCGCCATCGTGCCATCGTCGTTGATGATCTCGATGAGGGCGGCGACGGGCTGTAGGCCTGCTAGGCGTGCCAGGTCCACGGCGGCCTCGGTGTGCCCTGCACGGCGCAGGACGCCCTTGCTGCGGGCGCGGAGCGGACAGACGTGCCCAGGGCGGGCCAGGTCTCCCGGCGTGATCGTGGGGTCGGCTAGGGCGAGGATCGTCTGCGCGCGGTCATACATAGAGACGCCCGTGGTGCAGCCGTTGCCGAGGCGATCGACGGTGACGGTGAAGGGGGTCTCATGCACGGAGGTATTGTTCGGGACCTGCATCTCGAGCTCGAGCTCTGCGGCGCGCTCCTCGGTGATGGGGGCGCAGAGGACGCCTCGGCCGTAGCGCATCATGAAGTTGACCTTCTCGGGTGTGACCTTCTCGGCCGCGATGATGAAGTCGCCTTCGTTCTCTCGATCCTCGTCATCGACGACGATGACGAACTGGCCGTTACGGAAGTCCTCGAGGGCCTCCTCTATCGTGTTTAGCTTGATGTCACTCATTGCATACTATATATATGGTCCTCCGTGGTGGGGGATGGTTCGTCTTGGACTGGGGATAGCTTGGTCTCGGCCTCGCGGGTGGCGGCCTTCGCCGTCAGCTCGCTGAGGGTCTGCAGGCTGTAGTAGGTGGTGTCGAGGTCGCCCTTGAGGTGGCGCCTATTGCTGCGTATCAGTAGGGATAGTGGCAGGGATATCGGGAGCAAGGCTCCTAGGATACGGGAGTAGAGTCGATGCCTCGGGAGGAAGCGCGAGATCCTGTCGGGCAGTAGGGGCAGGTCATTGAGCTTGCCCACGAGGAGGCGGTCACGGGAGTGATGCAGGCCCTCGACGATCTGGTCGAGCTGCTGGCTAAGCTGCTCCAGCTCGGGGAAGCGTCCGCCCTGCAGCCACAGCTTGGGTGTCGGGGCGCTTAGCTGAGGCGACCGGCGTAGCTCCTTCGTCAGTGCGAGCGCTCTGATGATGAGCTGCTGACCTTCCTTGTAGTCCGTCTCCTCGAGTGTCAAGTCCTGATAGACGACCTGGCGCACGCCGAGGGTACCCATGAGGCGGCGGAAGAAGATGAGGTAGGCCTCGGCATTGAGCGCGGCGGAGTCGCGGTTGGCCTGATAGGAGAGGTAGATCCCGACGGGCAGCAGGACGATGTTGCTCAGCCACATCCCTAGCCATACGGGTAGGTCACCGCTGCGCAGCATGTTCGTCCCCAGTGAGTCGATACTGTAGTAGATGATAAAGAAGAAGATCGAGACGATCACGGGCATCCCGATACCGCCGCGGCGCACGATGGCCCCCAGCGGCGCGCCGATGAGGAAGAAGATCAGGCAGGCCACGCAGGTGGTGAACTTGCGGTGCCACTCCTGGCGGAAGGTGCGGTAGGCGTAGAAGGTCGCCTCGTCGTCGTCGCGGAAGTAGCTCGCCTGTCCCTGCTGCTGCTCTAGTCGGTTCAGTGCCCCGGTCACGATACGCAGGCTGTCGCCGAGGGTCGTGAGCTCCAGGAGGCTATCCCCGTCGATCGTGCTGCCTGCCATACGCTCGCTGAGGCGCTGCAGCTCCTTGTGGCGGCGGCGCTCCTCGGCGCTGTCGAGGGCGGGGTAGCTGAAGCCCTGATAGTGTGCTGCCGCTAGGTCGCGCGTCACGGCCGTAGCGTAGTAGCTGCGGGTGCTGTCGATGACTAAGGCTGTCGAGTCGATGGCCTTGCTGAGCTGGGCGAGGTTCTTCGTGATGTAGAGCCCGCCGAGCTGCTTCTCGTCCTGGACGCTGAAGTTGGCATTGTAGGGGATGAAGGTCTCGCTGTAGGCGAAGTGCGGGAGCATGTAGGGTACAGGCTCCGTCGAGGTATTATAGGTCTGGGCACGGAGGTTCTCATAGCTCTGTCCATCGTAGAGCTTGAGGACGAGGAACTTCTTACTCTTATCCATCACCAGGCGCCCTGAGTCGGCCCGTATGATACGCGGGTTGAGGTAGCCCTTGCTCATGTCGTAGACCATCAGCTGCCGTAGCTGGCCGTTCTCGGGGAGGCGCTCCTTGGCGTAGAGGCTATAGCCTGGGATGCCGGTATAGAAGACGCCCGGCGGGATCTCGAGCTCGGGGGCGGCCGTCTTGGCCGAGAGCACGAGGTTCCACATCTGCACCTGGGCGTTGATCATGAAGTCGTTCTGGAAGAAGAAGAGCCCCGTCGACATCGCCGCCACGAGCAGGAAGAGTGGGCGCATGATGCGGTAGAGGGGCATGCCCGCGGCCTTCATCGAGAGGAGCTCGAGGCGCTCACCGAGGTTGCCGAAGGTCATGAGTGAGGCCAGCAGGATGCCCAGCGGCATGGCCATCGGGAGGAAGGTGAAGGCGGCGTAGAAGATAATCTTGCCGAGTACGAACATACCCATGCCCTTGCCCACGAGCTCGTCCACATAGCGCCACAGGAACTGCATGACGACGAGGAACCAGCAAACCACCAGGCTCATCGCGAAGAGGGGCAGGAAGGTCTTGTATATGTATCGGTCTAATATCTTGAACACGTCTACTACTACCTCTAATTTAGTTCACAAAGATACGTCTTTGCTCCGAAGCCCCCAAAAGGAAAAAGGAGAGGGAGTAGCGACCATTCTGATCACTACTCCCTCCCTTGTAGATGGCTTGCGCTCGCTCTGTGGGCGAAGTGCGCTGAGGTGTGGGCCCAATAGGATTCGAACCTATGACCCCCTGCTTGTAAGGCAGGTGCTCTA
>NZ_CALIXW010000012.1 GCF_938046015.1 uncultured Porphyromonas sp.
AGCCGCACATCACGGAGGCCAGTAGCGGAGGGGAAAGCCCCAGCGGGGCGACCCTACCAAAGCCCAGGGTGAGGGAGTAGTAGCTCTAGCCGCACATCACGGAGGCCAGGAGCGGAGGTGAAAGCCCCAGCGGGGCGACCCTTACAAAGCCCAGGGTGAGGGAACGCTGCAGGCGTGACGGAACCCTGGGTCCAGCCCCACTTATACTAAAAAAGCCCTACAGGGGCGACCCTTCAAACAAGCTAGGCATTCAGCTGTCCTGAGGGTCGCCCCTGTAGGGCTCTGTACTTACTTACGCTACCACACCTAGGGTTTGGTCGCCCCTGCGGGGCTACGCACCCTAGGCTTTGAAAGGGGTCGCCCCTATAGGGGCTTTCCCTTGTCAGAGGAGAGCTGGCCGGCGAGGCCTAAGCGGAGCGGCTGAATAGGGGGAGGGGCTGTAAGGGACGTACGTGGTGCGTGTGAGAGGATCAGTAAGGCAGGCTAAGGGATATCAGTCAGCGTGCTTAGGGACGCCCGTGGGGTGCGTGAGGGGTATCAGTAAGACAGGTTGGGGGATATCCGTCAGAGCGCTGAGAGCTGCCCGTGGTGCGTGTGAGAGGATCAGTAAGGCGGGCTGAGGGACGTGCGTGGGGTGCGTGAGGGGTATCGGTAAGGCGGGCTGAGGGATATCCGTCAGAGCGCTGAGCCTAGGGAGGCCGCTCACGGCGGCGCATCCCTTAGCCCGCTCTGTCTGTAGGCTCAGTGCGCTAGGGGATACGGGGCTAGTCCTTCGACAGGGGGACACGCAACGCGGCCAGCCGTCGCTTCTCCTCGGGCGAGCAGCGCAGCGACTCACGGATCTTCTGCAGCGCCTTGTTGTGTATCCAGGGGGCGAAGCGGCGCTCCGCGAGGTAGGGCTCCGTGACCACTGGGTAGCGCACATAGCACTCGGCGATCGCCCACGCCAGCCCCATACGCACGTAGTAGCCCTCGTGGCGTATCATGAGGTAACGCTCCAGCAGCTCGGACACATGCTCCTCATCGACGAAGTACTGCATCAGGAGGACGATGCCGAAGCGCAGCGGATACTCCTCCTCTCGCCCTAGGTAGGAGATGAAGAAGTCCCACAGCCGCTCGCCGTGCTCCGCCACCAGCCGCTTCCCGCGGGGGAGGGAGAAGGTATCACAGACCGACCAGGAGTTGATCCGCTCCTCCCAGCACGCTACGTGCTGGAGGTAGGGCTCCAGCGCGCCCACGGGGATCTGCCCGAGGACGAGCCCGTGCAGGATGCGTGCCTCCATGAAGTCCTCTTCCTCCGAGCGAGCACCCACCTCGGCCTCCGCGAGGTAGCGCTCCCAGTCGGGCTGCTTAGCGATACGCCTGGCCAGCGCTCTGAGGTCAGGGATACGCAGCCCGAGCACCCCTGGGACGCCTGGGTGCAGGCGCTCGGCAAAGGGCTTATTGGCGCACTCGGTGAGACGGAGGAGCTGCTCGGTGATGGTCAGCCCGTCGATCGTATAGGACATAGGGATAGGAAGGATTGGGGAAAGGTGCTAAGGGCGAAGGCGCTTCGCCCGCTTGGGCTAGCGCTCCGAGGCCTAGCTGGGCACTTGCGCCGAAGCAATCAAGAGGCGCGGGGCAGGCTCTTCGGATAGCCGCTCTCGAGGGCAACTAGGCTCGGCGCATCGTACGCCGAGCGTCGATGCCGAGGAAGATGAAGAGTAGGAAGGTGAAGCCCCAGAGCGAGCTCCCCCCGTAGCTGAAGAAGGGCAGCGGGATACCGATCACGGGCACCAGCCCCAGCACCATACCGACGTTGATGAAGAGGTGGAAGAGGAAGATCGAGGCCACACAATAGCCGTAGACACGGCCGAAGCGCGTCACCTGACGCTCTGCCAGCGCCAGGATACGCAGGATGAAGGCGCCGTAGAAGACCAGCAGCAGCGAGGAGCCGACGAAGCCCGATTCCTCGCCCACGGTGCAGAAGATGAAGTCCGTCTCCTGCTCGGGCACGTAGTTCAGCTTGGTCTGCGTCCCCTTGAGGAAGCCCTTGCCCGTCAGCCCTCCCGAGCCAATAGCGATCTTGGACTGGTCGACATTGTAGCCCTTACCCTTGAGGTCGCTCTCGATGCCCAGGGCGATCTTGATACGCACCTGCTGGTGGGGCTGCAGGATCTCATCGAAGACGTAGCCCACCGAGTAGAAGAAGCCCATCGAGCCTAAGGCAAAGAGCGCCATCATCACATAGCGCAGCAGGTAGTCCCTCAGCGCTAGATAGAGCAGCCCGAGCACACCCAGCACCAGCATCCCCAGCGCTACGTAGGCCCAGTCGAAGCTCAGGAATAAGCTGATGAGCATGCAGACGAAGTACACGCCCAGCATCCCCAGCGCCCCGTAACGCAGCCAGCGCCAGCGCTCGCGCCCCTTGCCATAGACGGCATAGAGCACGCCCGTGAAGATCAGGATCGCATTGCAGACGAAGAAGAGATCGGCCTGCGTCTCCCCGCCCCACAGCGTGTCCTCGAAGATCAGCGCCCCGATGAAGTAGACCGCCGCCGAGAAGCTCAGCCCCATGAAGAGCCCGGAGAAGCCCTCACGGAAGAGGGCGAGGAAGAGGGCGAAGAAGACCAGCGCCGAGCCCGTCTCCTGCTGCAGCAAGATGAGCAGCACGGGGAAGAGCACCAGCCCAAAGATCCTGAGGTAGCTGCGTATAGACTTGATCTCGAACTCGTACTGATTGCACAGCCAGGCCAGCATCAGCGCCGTGGCGACCTTGGCGAACTCTGCGGGCTGTAGGCGCACAGGCCCCAGCACGAGCCACGAGCGCGATCCCTTGATGTCGGGGGCTATGACGATGGTCACCATCAGCAGGAGCATCATCGCCCCATAGAAGAGCGGTGCCCCCACCTCGTAGATATCCGTATCGAGCGAGAGGACGGCGAAGCCCAGCACCAGCCCTAGCCCCATCCAGAGGAGCTGCATCAGGGGGCGGCTCCCGGGGGAGAGGAGCTGCTCGGTCTCGAAGTTGTACGAGGCCCCGCAGATGGAGAGCCATCCGAAGAAGATCAGCATGAGGTACATGGCGATGCTCACCCAGTCGATGGACTGCAGCAAGCCGCCCGAGGGACGTCTACTCATAGCGCGCTATAGATCGTTGAGGTAGGAGATGCCACGGTGCTCCATTTGCGAGGCTATGGCCTCACCAGCACCCGAGAGCTTGCCCCCACGTAGGTAGTACTCCATCATCACGCGGCCGATAGGTACGCCGTAGTGCGCCCCGAAGCCCCCATTCTCCACATAGACCGAGACGGCGATGCGGGGACGCGTGCGGGGGGCAAAGCCGATGAAGGCCGAGTGGTCCTTCCCGTGCGGGTTCTCGGCCGTACCGGTCTTACCACAGACCTCGATTTGGCCGGGGGCGAAGTTGGCCGCGCGGCAGGTACCGCCCGTGACGGCCTGCGCCATGCCCTGTACGATATACTCCCAGTGCTCGGGCGAGATACCCGACTGCTGGCGCTGCGTGTACATCGTGTCCAGGCGCTGGCCCGAGATGTGGCGCACCAGATGGGGACGGACGTAGCTGCCGCGATTGGCGATGATGGCCGCAAGGTTGGCGATCTGCAGCGGCGTGGCGAGCACTTCGCCCTGCCCGATGGAGATGGAGATGATGGTAGAGGAATTCCAGCGTCCCTTATAGGCCTTGTCGTAGACGCTGCTATTGGGGATGTAGCCGCGCTTCTCCCCTGGGAGGTCTACGCCGAGGCGGTAGCCGTAGCCGAGGCGCACGATGCGCTCCTTCCAGTGCTCGAGGGCGACCTCCACGCTCGGATAGCGCTTGCGGTCGTCCAGGAGGAAGTGCATCCCCCAGCAGAAGTAGGCGTTGCAGGAGGTAGCCAGTGCTGGGATGAGGGAGATGGGCGAGCCGTGAGGGTGGCACTTAGGCTTCCCACCGAGGCGTGGATAGCCGCCGTAGCAGCTCAGGGGCGTGGAGGGGGTGAGTACCCCTTCGGCTAGGAAGATGGCTCCTTGGGCGGGCTTGAAGGTCGAGCCCGGGGGATAGTTACCCTGTATGGCGCGGTTCAGGAGCGGCTTCCCGTAGCTCTCCTCGAGCATACGATGGTTGTTGCCCTTATCCTTGCCCGCCAGCAGGGCGGGGTCATAGTTCGGTGCCGTGACCATAGCCAGCACCTCGCCCGTCTCGGGCTCGATGGCGACGATGGCGCCGCGCTTGCCACGCATCATACGCTCGCCGAGGGCTTGGAGCCCCGCGTCTATAGATAGGGTAAGGTCACGGCCTGGGACGGGCGCCTTGTCATGCGTCCCACCATCGAGGCGCCCCTGGATGCGGCCGCGAGCATCGCGGTAGAAGATCTCTTGTCCCTTCTCCCCGCGCAGCACCTCATCATAGGTACGCTCCACGCCACTGCGCCCGACAAAGTCGCCCGACATGATGGCACTGTCGCGCTCGAGGTCGGCCGTGGAGGCCTCGGACATATAGCCCAGCAGGTGGGCGGCGTTGTGGTAATCGTACTGACGTATCGTGCGGGAGCGGACGGAGAAGCCGGGGAACTTATACAGCTGCTCCTCGAAGCGGCCCACATCCTCGGGCTCGAGCTGCGAGAGCAGCACCTGCGGCGTGTAGGGATTGTAGCCGCGATTGATGCTCCGGTCTCGGACGGCAGCCAGGCGCGCCACGAGCTCCTCGCGGGGTAGACCGAGCGTCGAGGCCAGCAGTGTCGTATCGAGCTTGTCCTTGGCCTGATGCATCACGACCATGAGATCGTAGATGGGGCGGTTCGCCACCAGCAGCTGCCCGTAGCGATCGTAGATCACCCCGCGGGCTGGTATGGTGGAGAGGATGTAGTAGGCATTGTTCTCGGCACGACGTTTGTAGTCATTGCTAGCGATCTGCAGGAAGAAGAGCCGCATGACGAAGACCCCGACGATGACGACCGTCAGTAGGGGGAGCAGCAGGCGACGCTTGTAGAGTTCGTCACTGACCATAGGCCTAGCTACGGTGCGGCGGCTCGGTGCCGAAGAAGAAGAGGAGGATCAGCCCGATCAGCCAGCTCAGGCCGTAGCCTGCGGCGAAGCTGAGCAGGACATAGGGATCGCGGTGTAGCGTCGCCCCCACCAGGAGGTAGAGCGCCAGGTGATGGATGAGCAGTAGTAGGCTCATCAGGATGATCGCCCCGCTGCGCAGCGTGCCGTAGAGAGGCAGCGCCGAGGGCGGCATCTCCTTGTCCGTGAGCACCTGCAGTAGGGGGTAGCGTACGAAGGCTGCCAGCGTCATCGCCGCCGCATGGATCCCAGGCGTCAGCCCCAGCACATCGATAGCCCCGCCAATGGCAAAGCCGAGGATGGGCAGGAGGCTACGATTCGCCCCAATGGGCAGCAGCATCAAGACGAAGGGATAGACGAAGGGCGTCGCTACGCGGAAGAGCTCCACGGGACTGAGTACCCAGACCTGCACCGCAATCAGGAGCAGGCTCATCAGGACGAAGCGTAGGTAGCTGCTATTCATTCGTCGCAATAGAGTCCTCTAGGGCCTTGACCTCTCGCGAGGGCTTGGCGAGGATGACGTAGACGTAGCGCAGCGACTGGAAGTCCGTCGCCAGGCGCACCGTGTAGTTGGCGAAGATACCCGCGGCGCCCTTAGTGCGTACGGGCTTGGCATCGGCTACCGTCCCCACCATCATCCCCTCGGGGAAGAGGTAGGAGTAGCCGCTGGTCATGATCGTGTCGCCCTTCTGAGGCCGCGCATGAGGCGGTACACCCGAGAGGACGGCAGCATTGTCGTTGGGATTGGCCGGTGCCGTGAGCGTCCCGCTGACGGACTGCCCACGTAGGGTGCAGGAGAGGCGGATCTTAGGGTTGAGCACGGGGATGACCAGGGCGTAGTGGCGGCTCGTGGCCATCACGGCCCCGACGACGCCGGTGCTACTCATCACGCCCATATCGGTCTCGATGCCGTCCGCGGAGCCCTTGTTGATCGTGTAGTAGACCTCGCCCGTACGCGTCACCCTATTGACGACGCGCGCCACGACGACCGCCCCCGAGCTCATCGGGAGGCTGTCGGTGACGTGCAGATGCGGCAGTGTGCCGTGAGCCTCAGCGTCCTGCATCTGGCGCGAGAGCAGGGTGTAGCTATGGCGCAGCTGGGCGTTCTCCAGGAGCAGCCGCTCGTTGGAGGCCCGTAGATCCATGTAGCTCCAGGCCTCGGTCATCCACTCGTTGAGCTGCCCCACCACGCGGCTCGTGGCGTACCACGCTATGCTCCGTGCATAGACCGAGCCGCTCAGCACAAAGGTCAGAGCGATCACCTCCAGTAGGATGAAGACGAACCAATGCCGGTAGCGCTTGAGGAACTCGAGGATCTGCTGCACGGGGCGTGGTAGCTGGGCTAGGCTCAGAGGCTCGTGGCGAGCCGCCTAGCGGAAGAGGAAGTTGAAGTTATGGATGTTCTTCAGCGCGATCCCGGTACCGATAGCGACGGAGTGGAGCGGGTTCTCAGCGATCTGGAAGTTGAGCCCGAAGCGCTTGCTCAGGCGCTTGTCCAGCCCGCGCAGCAGTGCCCCACCGCCGGTGAGGACGACCCCATTGGCGACGATATCGGCATAGAGCTCGGGCGGCGTAGCCTCCAGCGAACGTAGGATAGCGCTCTCGATCTTGGCGATCGAGGCATCCAGGCACTGGCAGATCTCGTGGTAGTTGACGTCTACCTTGCGGGGCAGCGTGTCCATCATGTTCGCTCCCCATACGGTGAAGGGCTCGGGCTCCTCGTCGAGCTCCTCATAGACGGCACCGACGCGTATCTTGATCTGCTCTGCCGTACGCTCCCCGACCTTGATCTGATGGGTGTCGCGCATGTGGTCGATGATGTCCTGCGTGAGCTCATCGCCTGCGGTATCGATGGACTGATCCTCTACGATACCCCCTAGCGAGATGACGGCGATCTCCGTCGTCCCGCCACCAATATCCACAATCATATGCCCCTCGGGCGCCAGCACATCGATGCCGACGCCGATAGCAGCCGCCATAGGCTCGTAGATCATATAGATGTCACGGGCCTCGGCGCGCTCGCTGGAGTCACGCACGGCACGTATCTCGACCTCCGTGCTGCCTGAGGGGATGCAGACGACCATACGCAGTGTGGGCTTGTGCCAAGGGCGGCGGGGCACGATCATACGGATCATGCCACGGATCATATGCTCGGCAGCGTCGAAGTCCGCGATCACGCCCTCACGCAGGGGACGGATGGTGCGGATGTTGGAGTTACCCTTTTCGTACATCTCGCGCGCCTTGGTCCCGACGGCGATCATCTCACCGGTGCGGTTGTCGAAGGCCACGACAGAGGGCTCGTCGAGGACGATCTTGTCATCCTTGACGATAATCGTATTGGCTGTGCCAAGGTCCATGGCCAGCTCTTGGCGGAAGGAGAATAATCCCATTGTAATGTATCTGGTCGTTCTGTGAATGTCCTTAATGCTTGAAGTGGCGTACCCCCGTCATCACCATGGCGATGCCGTGGGCGTCGGCGGCAGCGATGCTGTCGGCGTCACGCACCGAACCCCCGGGCTGAGCGATGGCCGTGATCCCAGCCTCGGCCGCGAGCGTCACGCAGTCGTCGAAGGGGAAGAAGGCATCGCTGGCGAGTACGGCGCCCTGGAGCTCGAAGCCGAAGTGGCGCGCCTTCTCGATGGCCTGCTTGAGCGCATCGACACGCGAGGTCTGCCCGACGCCCGAGGCGATGAGCTGCCCGCCCTTGGCGAGCACGATCGCGTTGCTCTTGCTGTGCTTGACGAGCTTGGTCGCGAAGACTAGGTCCTCCAGCTCGCCCTCGGTGGGCTGCACCTTAGTAACGGGCTTCATCTCTTCCTTAGTCTCTACGGCGCGGTCGGTCTCCTGCGCCAGCACCCCGCCCAGCATCGAGCGGTAGCTCCAGCTGCTCTCGATGGGCTGGTGCTGCTCTAGGAGAATGCGGTTCTTCTTGGACTGCAGTACCTCCAGCGCACCCTCCTCATAGGCGGGTGCTACGAGTACCTCCATGAAGAGCTTGTCGATCTCGCGCGCCGTCGCCAGGTCGATGGGACGATTGGCCACCAGCACGCCTCCGAAGGCGGAGACGGGGTCGCCAGCCAGCGCAGCCGTCCAGGCCTCCAGCAGTGTGGGGCGGCTGGCGCAGCCACAGGCATTATTATGCTTGAGGATGGCGAAGGTCGGTTCGCTGAAGTCCTGTATGAGAGCCACCGCGGCCTCGATATCCTGAAGGTTGTTGTAGGAGAGTTCCTTGCCGTGGATCTGGGTAAAGTAGCGGCCAAGGTCGCCGTAGAAGACGCCCTTCTGATGGGGGTTCTCGCCGTAGCGCAGTACCTTGCCGTGGTCGGCCGTCAGGCGCAGCGCACTGCTGTCCTCAGCGTCGAAGTAGCGGAAGATCGCCGCGTCGTAGCCCGAGCTGACCGCGAAGGCACGGCGAGCGAAGTGACGGCGCTGCTCGAGGCTCGTCTTAGCTCCCTGCGCCTTGAGGATGTCGTAGAGCGTAGCGCAGTCGGCCTGGGAGGGAATGATGACCACGTCCTCGAAGTTCTTCGCCGCCCCGCGGATAAGGCTGATGCCGCCGATGTCGATCTTCTCGATGATATCCTCCTCGCTAGCGCCCGAGGCTACCGTCGCCTCGAAGGGATAGAGGTCTACGATCACCAGGTCGATCAGCGAGAGGCCGTACTCGGCGACCTCCTGCTGGTCGGTAGCATGGCTGCGACGAGCGAGGATACCGCCCTGGATGGCGGGGTGTAGCGTCTTGACACGCCCCCCGAGCATGGAGGGGTACTTCGTCAGATCCTCGACGGCCACGCAGGGATAGCCGAGGGACTCGATGAAGCTACTGGTACCTCCCGTGGATACGAACTCTACGCCCGCCTGATGCAGCAGGGCTAAAATGTCGGTCAGACCGTCCTTGTGGAACACCGAGATCAGCGCTCGGCGTATTTCCTTCTCCATAAGCTGTTGAGCTATGCTACTTATTGTGATATATTTACGCCCTGACGCCCCTAGAGCTGACAGGCTAGCCAACTCTATACTAAGGCTCTAAGCTACACAAAAATACGCTTTTTCCCGCACACTGCCCCGTGGAGTCGCTCGGCGCGTACTGCCTCTGCTAGCAGTCTAGGCCTCCTACTACAGCAGCGCAGCCCAAAGCTAGGGGGAGCACAGCCTCGGCACAGCGCTCGGGAAGCTACTCCCTAGGCCAAGACCGAGGTATCATCAACCAAAAACAAGGCTTTCTGACCTGTGATGGATGGATCATAAGTCAGAAAGCCTTGTTTTTGACTTATGAGCCGACCTAAATAAAGGCATAGGGGCGAGGAAGATAGCAGCCTCGTCGGGGAGGAAATCTGAGGGGCAATGCGGGAGATACGGAATAAGTGCGTATATTTGCAGCGTTATATACAAGCTAATTTTCAGAAACTAAGACGAGGGGCTACGCTGGGAAGCGTGACCCCTTTTCGCTATTCTAGCCCCAGCGCTCCCCCACTTGGCACGGCACACTTCTCCCCTGCTTTTCGCCCTTCCTCCCTACCTAATCGGGTGCACTCATTCCTCGAGCCAAGCGCACTCCCCCCAGCCTTCCTCCTTCTCTCTGAGCTTGACGCGGCGTGCTTATTCCTTTTGCCAAGCGCGCTCCCGCCTAGCCCGCACGTCAGGCGAAGGGCAGGCTAAGCACTGCCGCTTAGGGGGCTTAGGGCGCGGATAAGCGAATTTGCTACCTTTGCCGCTACAAGTATCACATCAGCCCTCATACACTCATGACACGCCCCCTCAGACTTCGCCTAGGCCTCCTCTCCTTCGCCTGCCTAGGCCTCAGCACCCTCTATAGCTGCTCCGGCACGAGCCAGGCAGGCAGCAGCGACTCCACCCAGCGCGACAGCAGCGCCCTCAGCATCACCAGTGCCCCAGACTCGCTGCACGCCGACAGCGCCCTGCTGCATCAGCTCTACAACTCTCCCCTGCTGGATCGCCACGTAGGGCGCGACAAGAAGGCCGAGCTCCAGGCCTACTGCAGCGATCGCCTCCTCGACGAGCTGGCCAAGACCTATCAGGAGATCGGCGTGATGGACAGTGACCCCGAGGAAGGCTATTATACGGAGGTCTTCACCAGCGGAGACATCAACGGCTACGACGGCCCCGAGGCGAACCGCCACGTGCAGCTGCTCGACATCAAGCCCCTCGGCGGGCGCCGCTACAGCGTCCGTTACCTCCACGCTGGGGGCGAGCATCAGACGGAGCTGGAGCTCATCAGCGACAGCCAGGGCGCCCCACGCGTCGACCGCATCCTACGCCGCGCCTGGTAGCCTAGCCTAGGCCCAAGCACCCCACCCCAAGACCACGAGCCCCAGCAGGCCGAAGTCGTGCCCCGCGCACCGCTTCGTCCGCTGGGGCTCGCTCTATACCGAGACTTCCACCCACAGCAAGCTAGGCGGCGCACTACCTAAGCTCCATACGCCTGCAAGGGACGAGCCTCAGCATCCTCCTCCCTTAGTCTAAGCCCTCCCGAGGGATATCCCTCAGCCAGCTGACCGATATCCATGAGCGCGCTGACTGCCGCCCCTCGGCCCCCTGACTGATATCCCTCACGGAGCTCCCCCTAGGAGGAGACGCGCTCGCAGGACTCCTCGCACCACGCTATTACCCCAGCTCGGGCCGCCCTCGCCTGCAAACCGAGGTACTCCCCGAGGGCGTAGGCAGCACGATCCAGAGGAGGGACAAAAGGTCCTTCCCCCACCCTTCCTAAAAATCTTAGATAAATACACTGCCTTTCAGACCCTTACCGCCCCTTGCATCCTACAGGGAATCGTCCTATATTTGCCCTACGAAGAGATAGTCACTAAGGAAAACACAGAGCAGTGCTCAGCGTGTGATCGCCGCTCGCCCCGAGGGATGCCCCACTGCGCTCAAGAGGCCTCGCAGTGCCCTCGACCCCCAAGCGCCCCTAGGATGAGGCACTCGGATCACAGTACTACATTATCACCATCAATTATCAAGATGAAGACATCACTACGCAGGCTCAGCATCCTTGGGCTCCTGCTCCTGCTCGTCTCCACCATCAGCCCACAGCTAGCGGCTCAGGGGCTGACGGTACGCGGGCGTGTCGTCGACAGCAAGCAGGAGGCCGTCATCGGCGCCTCTATCTTTGTCAAGAACAGTAAGGGCAAAGGGAGCGTGACCAACGCTCAGGGCGAATTCACCCTCAGCGGCGTCGCTCGCAACGCCATCCTTCGCGTCAGCTTCATCGGTATGAAGACCGAGGAAGTAGCCCTCAACGGGCGCAGCGAGCTCACCATCACCCTGCAGGATGAGGCGACCAAGCTGGAGGACGTCGTCGTAGTCGGCTACGGCACGCAGAAGAAGGTCAACCTCTCGGGCTCCGTGGCAGCCATCGACACCAAGCAGATCCAGGCACGCCCCATTCAGAACCTCACCAACGGCCTTCAGGGGCTCATCCCTGGGCTCAGCATCACCGGTACCAACGGTGCCCCTGGGCTGGACAACGGTGAGCTGCGTGTACGTGGGACGGGTACGCTGAACTCCGCAGCGCCCTACATCCTCATCGATGGACTGGAGTCGGGCTCGCTGAACATGCTTGACCCCAGCGATATCGAGAGCATCTCCGTGCTCAAGGATGCAGCCTCCGCAGCGATCTATGGGTCGAAGGCGGCCAACGGGGTCATCCTCATCACCACCAAGCGCGGCCGCAGCGGCAAGGCACGCATCAACTACTCGGGTACCGTGGGTATGCAGTCCGCCACGCGCCTGATGGAGCGTATGGGCTCCTACGAGTACGCCACGCTGACCAATGAGCTGCGCAAGGCTGCTGGGCAGACGCCACAGTTCAGCGACGAGGCACTACAGAAGTTCCGCGACGGTAGCGACCCCGAGAACTACCCCAATACCGACTGGTACGCCCTAGCCTTCCGCACCGCCCTACAGCAGCGCCACAACCTCAGCGTCAGCGGGGGGACGGATCAGATCAAGTACATGGGCTCTATCGGCTACCTAGGTCAGACGGGGATCCTGCCCAATGCACAGCGCAATCAGTACAACGTGCGCACCAACCTCGACCTCAACCTCAGCCGTATCATCTCCGCCCGCATAGGCCTCTCCTACATCAAGAATAAATACGCCGACCCCAATAACTCCTACGTCTCGGGAGGCTCGGACCAGATCATCCGACAGCTCAATATCGTCTCCCCCTGGATCCTCGGCCGCGGTAAGGACGGTACCTACGGCACGACGGGCGACGGGAACCCGCTGGCCTGGCTCGACTCGGGGGAGACCATCGACCGCGACAACCACAACATCTCCGCCACGGGGGGTATCGATATCCGCCCCATCGAGGGACTAACGCTGACGGCGAACGTGGCCTACGTAGCACACCTGCTGCACTACAAGGCCTTCGTACAGTACATACGCTACAATCCCAATAAGGAGACTTCGCCCAACAATCTGGACGAGTACTACAACCTCTGGACGCGTGCCAGCTTCGACGCCTTCGCCAACTACACCAAGAGCCTCGGCCAGCACAACCTCAAGCTCATGGTCGGTACCCACGCCGAGGACTACAACTACGGCTACCTACGCGGCGGACGTAAGAGCTTCCCCAATAACAAGCTCACCGACATCGATGCAGGCGACCGCTCCACGCAGACCAACGAAGGCTCCACGCAGGCCCTGTCGATGGTCTCGGGCTTCGGGCGTATCAACTACGACTATGCGGGCAAGTACCTACTGGAGGCTAACTTCCGTGCCGACGCCTCCTCTCGCTTCGCCGAGGGCTACCGCTGGGGCTACTTCCCCTCCTTCTCCGCAGCCTGGCGCCTCTCCAAGGAGGCCTTCCTCCAGCCGCTGTACCCTGTGCTGAGTGACCTGAAGCTACGCGCCTCCTGGGGGCTCCTCGGGAACCAAGAGGCCCTGAGGGACTACTATCCCGCCATCAACACCTACAGTATCACCCCCAGCT
This sequence comes from uncultured Porphyromonas sp., assembly GCF_938046015.1. Classification (GTDB taxonomy): domain Bacteria; phylum Bacteroidota; class Bacteroidia; order Bacteroidales; family Porphyromonadaceae; genus Porphyromonas. Next base: position 13,001 of record NZ_CALIXW010000012.1, read on the forward strand.
ATCCCATGGGCGGCACGCTCCTCGGAGGCTACGCCCAGACGCAGCTCAAGCTCAAGGACATCAGCTGGGAGAAGAGCGAGAACATGGGCTTCGGGCTGGACTTCGGCTTCTTCGGCGGCCGCCTCACCGGGAGCCTCGACCTCTACAAGCGCAAGACGACGGGCATCCTGATGAACGTCCTCGTGCCCTACGAGTTCCCCCTCGCCCCCTACACGGCCAATGTGGGCTCCCTCGAGAACAAGGGGATAGAGCTCTCACTGAACTACCAGACGCGCTTCGGGGACTGGACCATCGGCGCAGGGGGTAACTTTGCCTACAACAAGAACGTCATCCTAGACCTCGGCGGGCAGAGCTACATCGGCGATCAGATACGCAACGCCGTAGGCCAGCCCTTCAAGACCTACTACCTCTACAAGGCCGATGGGCTCTTCCAGAGCAAGGAGGAGGCCGACGCCTGGGTAGCTAAGTACGGCACGCCCTTCGGCTCGCGCCCTCAGGCGGGCGACATCCGCTACGTGGACGTCAATGGTGACGGCAAGATCAACGGTGCGGACCGCATCTACACCAAGCCCATCGAGCCGAGCTACACCTTCGCGATGAACTTCAACGTAGGCTGGCGTGGCTTCGACCTCTCGGCGATGTTCAACGGCGCTGCAGGTGCAGCTCGCTACTACAGCAGCGAGGTCTTCGGGGAGTTCGCTGGGGATACGGGTCACCCCTCGACCGTATGGCGTGACGCCTGGAGCAGCACCAATACCTCGGGTACGATGCCCCGCATCTTCCGTAAGGGCACGGCGCGCCACAACGACGCCAACTCCACCTTCTGGCTACAGAAGACGGACTACCTCCGCCTGAAGAACCTTCAGCTTGGCTACACCATTCCCCAGCGCCTCACCCAGCAGCTCGGGGTCTCCTCGGTACGCGTCTTCTACTCGGCTGAGAACCTCTTCACCCTCGACCACATGCGGGGCAACATCGACCCTGAGGCCACCAGTGCACGCCTCTCGTCCTATCCGCTGCTGCGCACGCACTCCTTCGGGCTCAACGTATCCTTCTAATCCGCACGCTCCCCTACGACAATGAATACATTATATAAGGGTGCCCTCGTAGCGCTCCTCGCGCTCGGTACCAGCTCCTGCTCGGGCTTCCTGGAGAAGGAGCCCCACAACGCCCTATCGCCCTCCACGACCTGGAAGACCCCTCAGGATGTCCACAAGTTCCTCATCGGCTGCTACGACGGCTGGACCTCAGGCTCCACGATCCTCTACCTGGACTGCATGTCGGACTTCGGCTTCAACTTCCATGTCCACGAGGGCTACCGCAGCATCGGCAACGGCTCGATGACGCCCTCCAACCCTGGCGTCTCCTTCTATGACTACTCCACCATCGGGCGCTGCAACCTGCTGCTGGAGCGCATCAAGGATATCCCCTTCACCGACGAGGCCGAGCGCAAGGACATCATCGCCCAGGCCAAGGTCATCCGTGCCTACCAGTACTACACGATGAACATCGCCTACGGCGGTGTACCCATCATAGAGCTCCCCCAGACGGCCGAGGCCGCTCAGCTCCCACGCAAGACGGAGGCTGAGGTACGCGCCTACATCGCCAAGGATCTGGACGAAGCGCTGCCCGACCTACAGAAGAGCCCCGCTGCCCGCGGACGCTTCGGCAAGGGCATGGCCCTGGCGCTGCGCATGCGTGAGGCACTCTACTACGGCGACTGGGCCATAGCGCGGGAGAAGGCCAAGGCCATCATGGACCTCGGCATCTACGAGCTGGAGGCCGACTACGCTAAGCTCTTCAAGATCGAGGGCCAAGACTCCAAGGAGATCATCGCCGCCGTCCAGTACCTCGACAACACCAAGCCGCTGTACACCGTCATTGGCTCGATGTACAACAACGCTACGGGCGGCTGGTCCTCCCTCGTCCCCACGCCCAACCTCCTCAACACCTATGAGATGGCCAACGGGATGACGATCACCGAGTCGGGCTCAGGCTATGACCCTGCCCACCCCTTCAAGGGCCGTGACCCACGCATGGCAAAGACGATCTGCTACCCAGGCGCTGACTACATCCGCACCGACGGGCTCAAGGCCATCTACAACTCCTTGGACAAGACCCTCGACGGGAAGAACAATCCCGACTACCCCGAGGCGGCCAACAACAGCTCCAAGACTGGCCTGACGTGGAACAAGTACACCTACCCCGCCACGCAGTACACCGACGTATGGAGCTGCAATGCCTGCCCCATCGTCTTCCGCTACGCCGAGGTGCTGCTGACACTGGCGGAAGCGAGCAACGAGCTGAGCGGTCCCTCCGCCGAGGTCTACAGCGCCCTCGACCAAGTGCGACGCCGTGCTGGCTTGCCCGCCGTCGATCGCAGCAAGTACGCCTCTAAGGACAAGCTGCGCGAGCTCATCCACCGCGAGCGCTCCGTAGAGCTCGCAGGCGAAGGCTTCCGCCGCATGGACATCGTCCGCTGGAAGGCCAGCGATGGCAAGATGCTGGCCGAGCACGTCCTCAACGCTCCGCTGGAGCGCGTGGTCGGCACCGTCGATAGCCGCATCTCGGACCCCACGATGCGCGCTACGATCAAGGTCAGCGCCACGGCGGCAGAGAAGAAGGTTGAGGACCGCAGCTTCAAGCCCCACTACCGCTACCTACCCATCCCGCAGGCTGTCCTTGACCGTAACCCCAACTTCGGCAAGAACAACCCCGACTACTAGGGCGGCTCTTCATAGAGCTTCCCCCCAAGCTACCGCAGGGCAGGGCTCCGTCTCGGAGTCCTGCCCTGCCTTTTTGTGCACGTACGCCTACTTGGTGTCTTGGCGTACTTGATGGAGAGGATGACCTTGCGCCCTGCCTTTCTATGTGTGCACGCGTACTTAGTCTATAGAGTAGTGAAGCTAGAGGGACGGCGCAGCTCACGCGCCGACCTAGCGGCGTCCTTCCTGCGTTGCCGCTTCACGGGACAAGCCCGACACAGCTGCCCTCCCAAGGAAGCAGAGCGGACGAGGGCCGTCCCCCCTTGCTGCTTGGGTCAAGGGGAAGGGCAGCCGAGGGATATCAGTCAGCAGGCTGAGGAACGTCCATGAGGAGCGTGAGGGATATCAGTGAGGCGACCTCTAGGATATCCCTCACGGAGCTTCTCCTTAGCTCTGGTCGCGTGCAGCTACCTCCAGGACCCTCATGGGAGGCCTTGGGGGGTAGCGCTCGGCGCTCCGCTCTGAGCTGGTCCCCGAGGCAGAGGGCGGAGGCAGCAAGCGCGCTCGCGACGGGCCTCGTCCCAGGGAGAGGGGCGGGGGATCTAGTCCTGGCGCTTAGCTCCTGATCCTTATTCGACTACCCGCCACACGGCCTTCGGGCTGTACGCTATGGATTAGTTATCTTTGTGGACAATATGGCTAGCCGTAGGGCTGGCTTTAGGATAGAATTATACAGAGACATGAACTGGAAACAATTCGACCGAGCGAACAACCTCCTGGCTTGGGGCGTCTTCCTCATCGCCACCCTGACCTACCTGATGACGATAGGTCCATCGGCGAGCCTCTGGGACTGCGCTGAGTTCATCGCTTGCGACTACAAGCTCGAGATCGGGCACCCTCCCGGGGCTCCCTTCTACATGCTTGTATATAATGTAGTATCCCATCTGGGCGGAGGCCCCCAGCATGCCGCACTGCTGACCAATGTCACCAGTGCCGTGATCAGCGGCTTCACCATCCTCTTCCTCTTCTGGACGATCACGCACATGCTGCGCCGTGTGCTCACGCCCAGTGCGCGCCTTGGGCTCAACGAGGCGCAGCCCACGGGTGAGGTCATGACCCTCGGGCAGGGGATCGCTATCCTAGGGGCAGGGCTCGTGGGGAGCCTCGTGTACACCTTCTCGGACTCCTTCTGGTTCAGCGCCGTAGAGGCTGAGGTCTATGCCTTCAGCTCGCTCTTCACGGCCGTAGTCTTTTGGCTGATCTTCAAGTGGGACGAGCGCTGCGACAATGAGCGTAGCGACCGCTGGCTGGTACTCATCGCCTACCTCATGGGGCTGAGTATCGGGGTACACCTGCTGAACCTGCTTTGCCTGCCCGCCATGGCCCTGGTCTACTACTACCGCCGCACGAAGGAGTCCACGCTCAAGGGTGCTAGCATCGCGCTGGTAGCCTCCTTCGCCCTCGTCGAGCTGATGATGTACGGCGTCGTGCAGGGAGTGCCCAAGCTCGCGGGCAAGTGGGATATGTTCTTCGTCAACAGCATGGGCCTCGGCTACAACCAGGGACTCTATATCTATCTCGCGGTAGTCGCACTCGTCCTCATCTGGGGCGCCTACGAGACACAGCGCGCCTACAGAGAGCCCAAGCACCTCGGGAGCCACCGCCTACGCATCTCCCTGATCGCCTCCCTCATCCTCATCGGCCTTCCGCTGATCGGGAATGTACTGGTAGGCCTCCTGATTGCGGGGGGGATCGCGGCCTTCTTCTACCTCTACAAGGGGCTCACTGCGCGCATGGTACATACCCTGCAGATGTGTCTCGTGGCCATCATGGTCGGCTTCTCCAGCTACGGGGTGATCCTCGTGCGTGCCGAGGCTGATCCGCCGATGAACGAGAATTCTCCTGCCGACGCCTTCTCCCTGCGCTACTATCTGGCACGTGAGCAGTACGGCTCCGCACCCCTGCTCTACGGGCAGACCTTCGCCTCGCGCATCAAGTACGGCAGCGATGGTCGTCCCGTGATGAAGGAGGAGGAGCCCACCTACGGACGTATCAACAAGGAGCATCCCAGCGACCCCGACCGCTACGTCGTGCGTAGCCTCAAGGAGGAGCCCGTCTACGAGGAGAGCGAAATGATGCTCTTCCCCCGTGTCTACGACCGTGGGCACGCCCAGATGTACAATAGCTGGATGGGCCGCGCCGAGGATGATATGAGCGTCCCGAGCTTCGGCGAGAACCTCAGCTACTTCTTCAACTACCAGGTCAACTACATGTACTGGCGCTACTTCCTGTGGAACTTCGCAGGGCGTCAGAACGACCTGCAGGGCGACGGCGGCCTGCTGCGCGGCGGTGCCATGACGGGGATCCCCTTCATCGACGCCCTCTTCTACGGCGATAGCGACAGCCTGCCCGAGCTGATGACCAATAATAAGGGGCACAACGTCTACTACGCCCTCCCACTGCTGCTGGGGCTGATCGGTCTCTTCTTCCAGATCGGGGCAGGACGCCGCGGGACGGAGAGCTTCTGGATCACCTTCATGCTCTTCTTCATGACGGGGCTGGCCATCGTCCTTTACCTCAACCAGTTCCCAGGGCAGCCCCGCGAGCGTGACTACGCCTACGTGGGCTCCTTCTACGCCTTCGCCATCTGGATAGGCTTCGGCGTGGCAGCCCTCGTCACTGCCGTCAATCAGCTCCTCGCCTCGAAGGAGGCCAAGGCTAAGGCCGCAAAGGACAAGCAGCCCCTCACCCTACAGCCTACCTATGCCGCCATCGTCGTCCTGCTGAGCCTCCTGGTACCCCTGCAGATGCTCGGGCAGAACTGGGATGACCACGACCGCTCGGGTCGTACTGTGGCCAGCGACATGGGGCGCAACTATCTGGAGAGCTGCGAGCCCAACGCCGTGCTCTTCTGCTACGGGGACAACGACACCTTCCCCCTCTGGTACGCCCAGGAGGTCGAGGGCATCCGCACCGACGTCCGTACGGTCAATCTCTCCTATCTGGCAGGCGACTGGTACATCGACCAGATGAAGAAGCAGGCCTACGAGGGCAAGCCCCTACCGCTCGGACTGCTCCCTGCCTCCTACTATTACTACCACGCCTACGCGCTGGTCAATCGTCAGGGCAATGAGCCCATGACGGTGCAGGAGGCCTTCGCCCACCTCAAGGACGCTCCACGCATCGACCCTGCGACGCTCCCCACGGGCAACATCATCCTGCCCGTAGACTCGGCGCGCGCACAGCGCCTCGTAGCTCAGGCTGCCCCCGACGTCGACTGCGAAGTCCTTCCCGTAATGCCCCTCTCGATCCAGAGCCGTCAGTATCTGGACATCGGCGGTATGAGCGTGCTGGATCTCATAGCAGGCAATCAGTGGGAGCGCCCCATCTACTGGGCGATCACCTCACCCCGCAATGCCTTCGACAACCTCCCCGAGCACATGGTGCAGTCGGGCATGGCGCACCAGCTGCTGCCTATAGCCTATCCGCAGGACAGCACGGGGCAGCGCAGAGAGAGCGGCATCGGGAATCTCGACCACATGTACCAGACGGTGATGACGAAGTTCCGCTGGTGCGGTGCTGATCGTCCCGGCACCTACTTCGACGAGAACGCCCGCGGCATCGTCTCCACGCTGCGCAATCAGATCTTCTCCCCGCTGGCCGATGGCTTCATAGCACGTGGCGACAAGGCCAAGGCCCAGGAAGTCCTCCGCAAGTGCCTCTCCGTGATCCGCGAGGACAACGTCCCCTATGAGACGAACTCGGTGTACTTCGCCCGCTCACTCTATCGTGCGGGGCTGACGAAGGAGGCCGACCACGTGCTGCAGGTCATCGTACGCCGCTCGCTGAGCACGCTCGTCTGGGCGCTGAGCCTAGAGCCCGAGCAGTTCCAGCAGCTGGTGCAGCACGCCGACCTGCAGGAGGCCTACATGGGTCTGACCTATCCGCTGCAGCTGGCCGATGAGTTCGGCTCCACGAGCCTCAAGCAGTACGAGGCTCAGATCACCGAGATCGCTCGCCGCCTAGGCGCTGGACAGCGCTAAGGCTACACAACACCAGAGTACAGCACCATGCTGGAGCGTCTCCTCTGCCGCGTACCTATGTGGTACCGCATGCTCGTCCCCGGGGCTCGCTGGCGCATACCAGCGATCTCGGGGAGGAGCATTTACCTGACCTTCGATGACGGGCCTATCCCCGAGGTGACGCCTTGGGTGCTGGATGAGCTCGACCGACTGGGGGTGAAGGCTACCTTCTTCTGCGTGGCGGACAACGTGCGCAAGTGGCCCGAGCTCTTCGAGGAGATCAAGCGCCGAGGTCACCAGGTAGGCAACCACACCTACCACCATATACAGGGGCTCTATCACGGCACGCGCAGCTACATGGAGGATGTGCATGCCGCGCACGAACTCATACACTCGCGCTACTTCCGCCCCCCGCATGGGCACCTGCGCTTCAGGCAGAACATCGAGCTCAGCCACAGCTTCGAGATCATTATGTGGGACGTCGTCACGCGCGACTACAATGCGCGGCTCACGCCCGAGGAGGTACTCGCCAACGTCAAGCGCTACGCACGCAACGGCTCGATCATCGTCTTTCACGACTCGATCAAGGCGCAGAAGAATATGCGGGAGGCTATGCCTAAGGCCGTGCGCTGGCTCCTCGACGAGGGCTATCACTTCCTACGCATAGGCGACGCCCCCTAGGGGAGCACGCCCAGCAGACAGGGCAGCGAGTGGCTGCCCGGCTACTAAATGAGGAAGCTAAGGGATCATAGGCATAAGGTCTTTGGTACGGGTATAAAAAAAGCGGAGCTGACTTCCCAGCCAGCTCCAACCTATTAACCAAAACCTTAACTATGAAAAATTACTTTTTCAACACAAAGGTAGCAATAATATCGAACAAAGGAAAGACCGCCCCGAGACACCGCTGGCACCGCAGCAAGTGCGGCCCGCGGGTGGGCGGACAGACAGCTTGAACGAACTTACTATTAACCTCTTATGAACCGACCCCTGACACCGGACTCTAAATCCGACCTGTCACTCGCTCCTAAGCGCGTCTATATCGAGACCTACGGCTGCCAGATGAACGTGGCCGACAGCGAGGTCGTGGCCTCCATCATGCAGATGGATGGATACCACCTCACAGAGGATCCCGAGCTAGCGGACGCCATATTCCTCAACACCTGCTCGGTGCGTGACAACGCCGAGCAGAAGGTGCTCAATCGCATCGCCTACTACCACTCCATACGCCGCAAGAAGCGCCGCCGCATCACCATCGGCGTCCTCGGCTGCATGGCCGAGCGTGCCAAGGAGGAGCTCATCGAGAAGCATAAGGTAGACCTCGTCGTCGGCCCAGATAGCTACCTCGACCTGCCGAACCTCATCGGAGCCGTGGAGCGCGGCGAGAAGGCCATCAATGTAAAGCTCTCCACCAACGAGACCTACAAGGATGTCATGCCGCTCAAGCTGGGCGGTGTCCATATCTCGGGCTTCGTCTCCATCATGCGTGGCTGCAATAACTTCTGCTCCTACTGCATCGTCCCCTATACCCGTGGTCGTGAGCGCAGCCGCGAGCTGGAGAGCATCATCCGTGAGGTCAAGGACCTGGAGGAGAAGGGCTATCGCGAGATCACCCTGCTGGGGCAGAACGTCAACTCCTACCGCTACGTCGATGGCGACAAGGTCTACGACTTCGGCGACCTGATGGAGCAGGTAGCGCTGGCCGTACCCGGCATACGCATCCGCTTCACCTCGCCCCACCCCAAGGATATGGATGACAAGGCCATCGCCGTAATGGCGAAGTACCCCAACATCTGCAAGCACATCCACCTACCCGCCCAGTCGGGCAATGACCGCATACTCAAGCTGATGAAGCGCAACTATACCCGCGAATGGTATCTCGAGCGCGTAGCAGCCATACGCCGCGCTATGCCCGACTGCGCCATCACCTCGGACCTCTTCTGCGGCTTCCACGACGAGACGGAGGAGGACTTCCAGGACACGCTGAGCCTGATGCGTGAGGTGGGCTACGACAACTCCTTTATGTTTAAGTACTCCGAGCGTCCAGGCACCTACGCTGCCAAGTACCTCGTGGACAACATCAGCGAGGAGACGAAGATCCGCCGCCTGCAGGAGATGATCGACCTCCAGACGCAGCTCTCGCTGGAGAGCAACCTTCGAGACGTGGGCAAGACCGTGGAGGTACTGATCGAGGGCTTCAGTAAGCGCAGCCACGAGCAGCTCTTCGGCCGCACGCAGCAGAATAAGGTCGTCGTCTTCGACAAGCAAGGCTACCGCGTAGGACAGTACGCCCAGGTCCTCGTCGAGTCGGCTACGGCAGCGACCCTTATCGGTCGTCCCGTACAGCCCGCCGAGGGCTACGTGGCGCCCGTCACCGATGCACCCTAACACTTGACTACACTATACTATGGTTAATCTACAGACGACCTTCGCTGGGCTGCAGCTCTCGAGTCCGCTCATCCTGAGCAGCTCGGGCCTGACGCGCAGCATCGATCGTACCAAGGCCTTAGTCGAGGCTGGCGCTGGTGCGGTCATCCTCAAGAGTCTCTTCGAGGAGCAGATCCTCATGCATACGGGGCATCTGCTGGCGCACAACGAGTATCCCGAGGCCGCCGACTACATCGCCTCCTACACCCGTGTAGAGGCTGTGGACGAATACCTCGAGCTCCTGCGCCGCGCCAAGGCCGAGCTCTCGGTGCCCGTCATCGCCTCCATCAACTGCTCGGGGCTGGAGAGCTGGACGGACTTTGCCCAGAAGCTCAAGGAGGCTGGCGCCGACGCTCTCGAGGTGAACATCATGCGCCTGGAGACCTCGCGCTTCTACGATCCTGTGGCGGGTGAGGAGCTGTATCTGGAGATCGTCCGCCGCCTGCGCGCCGTGGGTCTACCGCTCATCATCAAGCTCTCGCGCCACCATACGGCGTTGCCTACACTCGTGGATAAGCTACGTGCGGCGGGGGCTACGGCCGTCACGCTCTTCAACCGCAGCTACCAGCTGGACATCGACCTCGAGCGGGAGCAGATCGTCGGCGGTGATGTCTTCTCCCACGCGGGGGACTTTGCCGAGACCCTACGCTTCACAGGCCTCATCCGTGGCGTCGTGCCCGGCATCGAGCTCGCTGCCTCGACGGGGATCTATGGCTGGCAGGAGCTGGCGAAGATCCTGCTGGCGGGGGCAGATGTGGCGCAGATATGCACGGCCGTCTACAAGCACGGCCCCTCGGCTATCAAAGACGCGCTGACGGGCCTCGGGCGCTGGATGATGGATCATGGCTATCAGAGCGTGGACGAGTTCCGCGGTCGCCTCAGCTATGCCTCTGTCGCTGACCCGAGCCTCTTCGAGCGTCTCCAATTCATGAAGTATTATTCAGGGCGTACGCAATCCTAGCCTTCGCCCGTTATTCTACCAACTACTAATATAGATCAAGAACAAGATGAAGAAGAATGTAATGATCGCTTCACTGCTCGCTGGGGGCCTCGTCCTCTCTAGCTGCGGCCTAAGCAATTCAGTCAAGGGCGCTGGTATCGGCGCTGGTGCTGGTGCTATCATCGGCGCTGGTGTAGGTCGTGTCCTCGGGAATACCGGCCTCGGTGCCGCCATCGGTGGCGTCGTAGGCGGTACGGCAGGTACCCTCATCGGTAACAAGATGGACAAGCAGAAGCGTGAGCTCGAGGAGAAGATGAAGACGGCTAAGGTCGAGAGCGTCAATGACGGTCAGGCCATCCGTGTGACCTTCGACAGCGGTATCCTCTTCGCCACCAACTCCGCTAGCCTCTCCACCAGCTCGCAGACTGAGCTGCGCAACCTGGCCGTTAGCCTCAAGCAGAACCCCGACACCGAGATCAAGATCGTCGGCCACACCGACAACACGGGTAGCGACAAGATCAACGACCCCCTCTCCCTCAAGCGTGCTACCAGCGTGCAGAGCTTCCTCGCTGCTCAGGGCGTATCCTCCAGCCGCATGCAGGCCATTGGCGAGGGCAGCCACAGCCCCGTCGCAGACAACGGTACCGCTGCTGGCCGTCAGGCTAACCGCCGCGTAGAGGTCTACATCCTCCCCAGCAAGGCGATGATCGAGGCTGCTCAGGCAGGTACGCTGAAGTAAGCCTTCCGACGCCCTTAGCCCTTAGTTCCACGCGGACTAAGGCAAGCTATATACCGCGCCCCCAGACCGTCCATCGCGACGACTTGGGGGCGCTCCTTTTTCCGCTCCTAGGCTAAGGCTAGCGCGCACAGTGCCCTGGCTTAGAGCGCAAATGACCCAAGGCCAGCGAGCTTAGTTCCTAATCCGAACGAGCGAAGTGACCTATCCGAGCGAGCGAAGTGACTTGCCTCGGCGAGCTCCCATCATACACTCCGCGAGCGAAGTGCCTGATGTCCGCGAGCAAAGTAATAATACTTCTCTAGAAAAATAATATAAGTTCCCGCGAATTATTATATAACTTTCCGTCGAATATTATATAATAATCTGACAAAAGTTATATTACTTTTCGGAGAAAGTTATATAATAATTCGGGAGATATTATATAATATTTCGGGAGAACTTATATTACTTTTCCCGCCATATTATATTAGTTCTCCCGCCAAGCCTATAATCTTCCCTCGCCCACTGCCTGATGTAGCCTCACCCCAGCCCTTAGCTTACGCCAGCAACGTCCTTACGTGAGCAAACCAAACCAGTCTTATTACCTCCTTCTTCACACACTCCAAGGCTAGCTTAATACGCTCCAAGGCTAACTTGAAACAGATAGCTCAGGCCTTTTCCACACCCTCTAGACTACAAGCGGAAGAGGAAGCCCCAACGGGGCAACCCAATCAAAGCCCAGGGTGCGTAGCCCTACAAGGGCGACCAAACCCTGGGCTAAGCAAATTAATACCAATGGAGCGCTGTAAGTGCGACCCTCAAGACGATCGGAGCACCGTGACTTGGAGCACCAATTTATCTTGAGGGTCGCCCCTGTAGGGCTTTGTCCTTTGATTTGATGACCTACCCAGGGTTCCGTCACGCCTGCAGCGTTCCCTCACCCTGGGCTTTGATTGGGTTGCCCCGCTGGGGCTTTCCACTCCGTTTGCCCACAGACGAAGAGAAACAGAACCTATACTTATCCTCTATCAACACAATAGCAAGAAGGAACAGAACTTATGCTTATCCTCTATGAACACAACAGCGAGGAGGAATAGAACCTATACTTATCCTCTATCAACACAACAGTATAGTGTGCATCTGCTTCTATGGAGATAGCTCAGGCCTTTACCACACCCTCTAGACTACAAGCGGAAGAGGAAGCCCCAACGGGGCAACCCAATCAAAGCCCAGGGTGCGTAGCCCTACAAGGGCGACCAAACCCTGGGCTAAGCAAATTAATACCAATGGAGCGCTGTAAGTGCGACCCTCAAGACGATCGGAGCACCGTGACTTGGAGCACCAATTTATTTTGAGGGTCGCCCCTGTAGGGCTTTGTCCTTTGACTTGATGACCTACCCAGGGTTTGGTCGCCCTTGCAGGGCTACGCACCCTGGGCTTTAACTGGGTCGCCCCGCTGGGGCTTTACACTCCGCTTGCGCACAGACGAAGAGAAACAGAACCTATACTTATCCTCTACGAACACGATAGAGAGGAGGGACAGAACTTATGCCTATCCTCTATGACACTATAGCAAGGAGGGACAGAGCTAATCCTTATCCTTTATGAACACAACAGCATAGGGTGCATCTAGCTCTCTGGAGATAATTCCTCCCCTTATGGACAGCAGCAGGGCGACGGAGCTAGCAGGCGAATAGCTATCTTTGGGGTAGATGTCACACTGATACTTAGCTCCTATGCGCTCCATACACCTCCAGCACTTCCGCTGCTACAGCGACCTCAGGCTCGAGCTCAAGCCCGGGATCAACCTCTTCGTCGGGGACAACGCCAGCGGCAAGACTTCGCTACTCAGGGCTTGTCAGTACATGCTGAGCTCCTTCTTCGCGGGCTTCAGCGACGAGTACACCAAGTGGCTGAGCTTCGGCGACGATGACTTCCAGCAGGAGTTCCAGAGGGGCAAGCAGCTCGATGAGCAGCCCATCTCCATCAGCTTCGACCCGACGGACCTCATCGAGCGCCTCAGCCCCGAGTACCTAGAGGAGCAAGGCCCCCTAGGCGAGCAAGTGCTGGAGAAGCGCAGTGCCAAGAACCGCCGCGCCCTGACGGGAGGCTTCAAGGCCTACCGCAGCTACGCCCAGTGGCTGCAGAGTCACTACTACGACCGCGAGGCTGCACGGCAGAGCTACCCACTGCCCCTCTTCGCCTACTACTCGGTAGAGGACATCCATTCCAACCGCAAGCTCAGCCTCCAGCCCTTCAGCAAGACGACGAGCAAGTTCTCCCTCGGCTACCTAGAGTGCCTCGAGGGCGACGGCTTCCTGCGCTACTGGGTGCACCGACTGCTGGTGCTAGCGGAGCGTGATCCCGAGCACAGCGAGCTCGGCTTCGTGCGGCGCCAGATGCTCCAGATCCTCGGAGCGGAGGGCTGTGACCTCTTCTACGACATGCTGATACGCCCCATCAAGCGGGAGGTGGTCTTCGTCACGCCCGACGGCAGGGAGATCCCTACGGCCTTCCTCTCCGAGGGCTACAAGCGCATCATCTCGATGAGCCTGGATCTGGTGATGCGCAGCTACCTGCTTGACTATCCTATCTATGGCGATGAGACCTGCCGACACATCACGGGCACGGTGATCATCGACGAGATCGATATGCATCTACACCCAAGGCTACAGGCCGAGATCCTACCCGTGCTGCACCGCTGCTTCCCCGCCCTGCAGTTCATCGTCTCGACCCATGCCCCCATGGTGATGAGTGGCGTGCAGAGCGATGGGACGAATATCGTCTACCGCCTACGCTGCAGTAGTGAGGCCGAGTACTGCCTCGAGGAAGCCACGACCTACGGCCTCGACATCTCCACCCTCGTGGAGCGCCTCTGGGAGCTCTCGCCCCGCAGCCATGAGGTGAGCAACCAGCTGGCCGAGCTCTTCCACGCCATAGACGCAGGCGACTACCAGAGGGCACGCGAGCTGCTGCAGCGACTTCGCCAAGCCTTCCCAGGCGGCGAGCTCAAGGAGCTTACCCGCGCCGACACCCTTCTGAGACTGATGCAGCGCCCCGATCGGCTATGATACACATCAAGAAGTCCGCACCGCCCAAGGGCTTCGCAGCCTACTGCCGCCAGCCCAACGCACGCTACAGCGAGCTCTCGCACAAGGCCAAGAAGAGCCTCAAGCAAGGCCTGCTGCGCGACCAAGGCTACCTCTGCGCCTACTGCATGGGCCGCATCGACGCTGGGGAGATGAAGGTGGAGCACATCGACAGCCAGGCCATCCACCCCGAGCTGGAGCTGGACTACGACAACCTCCTAGGCTGCTGCTACGGTGGCGAGCGTGACGAGCCCGACCCCTTCCGCGGACGTCGCTCGCTGCACTGCGACTCCTCCAAGGCGGCCCGACGCCTCACCTGCTCGCCCCTCAATCCCGCCTGCATCGCTAGCCTTAGCTACGGCTCGGAGGGCTGTAGCATACACTCCAGCAATCCCGAGTGGGACGAGGAGCTAGATCGCATCCTGAACCTCAATACGAGCAAGCTCCGTCACAACCGTCAGGAGGCCCTCTACACCCTGCTGGACGAGCTGCAGCAGCTCTTACCCCCACATTCCTCCCGCCACAGGCAGCGCAGCGTCCTCACCAAGCTCCTCGAGCGCGTCACGGCGCGCGATCGCTACGGCGAACTCATCCCCTACTGCGGCATACTCATCTACTGGCTCGAGCGCATGCTCCGCGAGCTGGAGGATGAGCATACCGCGGGATAAGGATTATCTTTGCACCAAGCCCACCGCGGCAGACAGACAGCGCGGCAGGCAACTGATCCATCACCCTAAGCAAGCAACGACGATGAACGAATATCCCCTCTGCCCCGAATGCGGCGGCCCGCACATCTACTTTGACGGCACTACCTACGTGTGCCCCGACTGCTCGAGTGAGTTCGACGTCGAGGCGCTAGCAAGCTCCACCACTGCCCAGGTATGTAAGGATAGCAACGGCACGCCGCTCGCAGATGGCGACGCCGTGACCGTCATCAAGGACCTCAAGGTACGCGGCTCCTCGATGGTCATCAAGCAGGGCACCAAGGTCAAGAGCATCCGCCTCACCGACAGCCCCGACGAAGTCGAGGGCAAGGTCGATGGCTCCGTCATGGTCCTGCGCGCCGAGTTCCTCAAGAAGGGCTAAGCGCCTCCTCTGCCCTCCTCCTACCCTCTCCCCCACACCGCCCCTCCCCCTACTTGTCCCCATCCTAAGGACGCACGTAGCGCTGGACACGATAAGGCTGGGCGACACGTTCTATATTAGGAGCCAAGCAGCTCCACGAAAAAGGGCAGCTCTACCCTGCCCTATCCTCTAGACGCACCCCAATGCTGATCCGCTCGAGCATTGGGGTGCAGGTCATATCTACTGCCCCGACGTACACGCTACCAGAGGCGCGGAGTGGCGCAGTGGTAGAGATTGCGTATTTTTGCAGTCTACAATAATATATATCAGTATACAGAGCATCATCGATGGCACAGCAAGAAGACCTCTTCAAGAAGGTAATCGCCCACTGTAAGGAATACGGCTTCGTCTTCCCCTCCTCTGAGATCTATGACGGCCTCGGCGCTGTCTATGACTACGGTCAGCTGGGGAGCGAACTCAAGAATAACATCAAGCGCTACTGGTGGGAGGCTATGACCCTCCTGGCGCCCAACGTCGTGGGGATAGACTCCGCGATCTTCATGCACCCCAAGATCTGGAAGGCCTCCGGTCACGTCGACGCCTTCAATGATCCCCTCATCGACAACAAGGACTCGAAGAAGCGCTACCGCGCCGACGTCCTCATCGAAGACCACCTAGCGAAGATCGAGGAGAAGATCAATAAGGAGGTAGCCAAGGCGGCGAAGAAGTTCGGTGAGAGCTTCGACGAAGCACAGTTCCGCTCTACCAACGGCCGCGTGCTCGAGTACCAGGCCAAGTGGGACGAGATCCACACGCGCTTCGCTGAGGCGATGAACGCTACCGACCTCGAGGGTCTTCGCCAGATCATCATCGATACGGAGATCGTCTGCCCCATCAGTGGCACGCGCAACTGGACGGAGGTACGTCAGTTCAACCTGATGTTCGCCACCGAGATGGGCTCCACGACTGAGGGCGCGATGAAGGTCTACCTGCGCCCCGAGACGGCACAGGGGATCTTCGTGAACTTCCTTAACGTGCAGAAGACCGGCCGTATGAAGATACCCTTCGGCATCGCCCAGATCGGGAAGGCCTTCCGCAACGAGATCGTCGCCCGCCAGTTCATCTTCCGCATGCGCGAGTTTGAGCAGATGGAGATGCAGTTCTTCGTTCGCCCCGGCGAGGAGCTCAAGTGGTTCGAGTACTGGAAGGAGCTGCGCCTGCGCTGGCACAAGGCGCTCGGACTCGGCGACCAGAAGTACCGCTACCACGACCACGAGAAGCTGGCGCACTACGCCAATGCCGCCACCGACATCGAGTTCGAGATGCCCTTCGGCTTCAAGGAGGTGGAGGGTATCCACAGCCGTACGGACTTCGACCTGAAGCGCCACGAGGAGTTCAGCGGCAAGAAGATGCAGTACTTCGACCCCGAGCTGGGCGAGAGCTACACGCCCTATGTCATCGAGACCTCCATCGGGGTGGACCGTATGTTCCTCAGCCTGATGTGCGGCAGCTACGAGGAGGAGGCGCTGGAGGGCGGAGAGAAGCGCAGCGTACTGCGTCTGCCTGCAGCCCTGGCCCCCGTCAAGCTCGCCATCCTGCCCCTGGTGCGCAAGGACGGCCTCGACACGAAGGCACAGGAGATCTACGACGAGCTGAAGTTCGACTTCAACTGCCAGCTCGACGAGAAGGACTCCATCGGCAAGCGCTACCGCCGCCAGGATGCCATCGGTACGCCCTACTGCGTGACGGTAGACCACCAGACGATGGAGGACGGCACCGTGACGCTACGTCACCGCGACACGATGCAGCAGGAGCGCATCGCCATCAGTGAGCTCAGCCGCGTGCTCTACGAGGCTACCTCGCTGAAGAGCCTACTGCGCCGCATCTAAGGCCCCCACTACCCATTCCTCACCCTCTAGTCCCAACACCTATGAAGGCTCAGATCCTTGCCCTGCTCGCCCTAGTGGCTAGCTGTGGCCTCGCTAGCTGTAGCGACACCATCGACACGGCACAGGAGCGCCGCGCCACCAACGAGCGTAACTTCCTCTCCTTTGCCGACAGTGCAGGCTACGAGAAGGTACACCTGCCTGGCAACTATGCCGACAGCTATGTCTACATCAAGTGGCAGAAGCACGGCACAGGCACCGTGACCCCAGCGCAGAATGACGCCGTCAAGGTACGCTACCGCGGCTACCTGACCAGCGACTGGACGTCGAACTCCCGCAGCGCCCAGCCCGTCGATCAGGGCAACTGGGATCAGCCCGTCATCAACGACTACAGCCGCGTCAACAGCTATATCGATGGCTTCAAGTACGCCCTGCAGAGCCTCAAGGTCGGGGACGAGGTCTCCGTCGTCATCCCCTGGTATCTGGGCTATGGCTCGTCGATCACGCGCTACATCCCCTCCTACTCGAGCCTCTTCTTCCAGATCAAGCTCGAGGAGATCAGCACGCCTCTGTAAGGGAGGCGCCCATCAGAGTATATCCCATCTATGCATCTATTGCTTTCCAATGACGATGGCTTCCGCGCCGCAGGCATACAGGAGCTGGCCCAGTCCCTCCTGCACCTCGGCGATGTGACCATCGTCGCCCCTGACGGCCCGCGATCGGGCTTCTCAGGTGCGATCACTACGACCCAGCCCCTGCGCCTGAAGCATCGCAAGACCGAGGGACGCCTACGCATCTACAGCTGCGAGGGTACGCCCGTGGACTGCGTCAAGCTAGCACTCAATACGCTCTTTGCCGACACACGCCCCGACCTCATCATCTCGGGGATCAATCACGGCAGTAATGAGGGCATCTGCGTAGGTTACTCGGGGACGATCGGTGCCGCCCGTGAGGGCTGCATCTACGGCATCCCTTCGCTGGCCGTATCGCTGGATGACACGGCTTGGTCGCCTGACTTCGCCGACAGCATCGTCTACACGCAGCAGGTCGTCAAGCTCATGCAGCACACCCAGCTGCCTCCACACACCATGCTCTCGCTCAATGTGCCCAAGACCAAGCCCCAGGGGCTGAAGGTCTGCGCGCAGAGTGTGGGCCAGTTCGTCGAGGAGTTCGTCCCCAGCCGCGATGGTAGGGGCAAGGATATCTACTGGATGACAGGCCACCAGCGCCCCGCCTCTAGCGAGGACCGAGGGGACTGGTACTGGCTGCGTGAGGGCTGGGCGACGCTCACCCCGCTGCAGCTCGACACGACCAACCACGGCTGGATCGACCACCTCGACCAGCTGGCGCAGCAGGCTGCTGGCTAGCCCCGTGACCTAGACGAAGCCCCAGCATGCGCTACTTCCTAGTCGCAGGCGAAGCCTCTGGAGACCTACACGCCTCAGCGCTCATCCGAGCACTGAAGGCCGAGGATCCAGAGGCTTCGTTTGCCTTTATGGGTGGGGATAAGATGGCTGCGGCCGCAGGCATCCCCCCCGTCGTCCACTACCGAGATGTAGCCTTCATGGGCGTGGTGAGCGTCCTGAAGAACTACCGTACCATACGCCGACGCGCCGAGTGCGTGCAGGAGGCCCTGCGTGCCTTCGCCCCCGATGTGGTCATCCCGGTGGACTTCGCCGACTTCAACATCCGCTACGTCCTCCCGCTGGCCCAGGAGCTGGCTATCCCCAGCGTCTACTATATCCTGCCCAAGCTCTGGGCCTGGCGTGCTGGGCGTATCAAGCAGCTTCGCCGCTACCTCAGCCACGCCCTCTCGATCCTACCCTTCGAGGTGGACTACTTCCGCCAGCAGGGCCTCTCGGTGAGCTACGTGGGCAATCCTTGCGTCGATGCCCAGCTGAGCTATGAGGCCGAGCACCCCGAGCCCATAGAGCGCGACCCTCAGCTCCTGGCGCTCCTCCCCGGCAGCCGCAAGGCCGAGCTACGGGAGAACCTCCCCCTGATGCTCCAGGCCTCTGAGGCGCACCTCGAGGCCGGTGGACGCGTCGCCGTCGCCGCTGCCCCCGGGATGACGGCAGAGGACTACGCCCCTTACCTCAGTGCTTATCCCCAGGTAGAGCTCGTCTGGGGGGATAGCTACGGCCTGATGCGCCGTGCCGCTCGCGCAGCTGTCACCTCGGGGACGGCGACGCTGGAGACGGCGCTCGCGGGTTGCCCGCTCGTGGTATGCTACGGCATGGGCGGACGTAGAGCCCTGCGCTGGATATTCGAGCACTGCTTCCGCGTGCGCTACGTCTCACTGGTCAACCTCATCCTCGACCGCCCCGCCGTGCCCGAGCTCCTAGGCGATAGGCTCAGCGCGCCCGAGCTACGTCGCCAGCTGGAGCTCCTCGAGGAGGGGCAGCCTGCCCGTCGGGCACAGCTGGAGGCCTTCGCCGAACTCAGCGCCACACTCGGACGCAGCTACTCGGCCCCACGTGCTGCCCGCACGCTCATCGAGCAGCTCCAGCGGCAGCGCTAGCCCCAGCCTCCAGCCGTGTACATCCCTGGGATAAGCTGGGGATAGCGCGAGGATAAGCGAGGGATAAATCTAGGGGTACTCGTGGACGAATCAGAGCCCCCCTCCCCCTGCCTTCGCCCCCCTGTAGATAAGCCCCCTAGCTATACACCAGCTATACACTTAGGGCCTTCGCCTAAAGGGAACCCCGAGCCTCCCCAAGGCGTGGATGAAGTAGAGCGCCTCCCCATCGGAGGGCTCTAGATAAGGAACTTAGCCCTGTGGGCAGTCTGTGGGCAAGCTTCCCCAAGCCTAGGGATAAGCCTGAGGAGGGGTGGAGCGAACTGGAAGAGCGCTTGGAGGCTTACCCACCTGTCCACGGCGCATAATATACATAGTAGATAAAGAGAAATAAGATCTAATTACTCTAAGACTATAAGAATAATAAGGACGGGGATAAGCCCCCGCCCGCGTCGAGGAGTGAGCCCACAGCCGATACAATTATGAGAATACTAGCACTAGACATCGACGGTACCCTCATCACCAGCCAGCACGTGCTGACCGAGCCCGTACGCAGCGCCCTCATCCGCGCCCAGCGCGACTATGATATACGTATAGCCTTAGCCTCGGGTCGTCCTACGGCCGCGCTAGGACATCTAGCGGCGGAGCTGGAGCTGAAGACCTACGGCGGCTACCTGCTGCCCTTCAATGGCGGTAAGCTCATCGCAGCCGCCACGGGCGAGGTCCTCAGCGAGACCGTGCTGGATGCCGACCTTATCCCCCAGCTCTATGACCTCACGCAGCGCTACGACCTCAACATCCTCTCCTATACCGAGGACACCATCCTCAGCGAGCGCTCCGACGACCCCTACGCGGTCAAGGAGATCGACATCACGGGCATGGCGCTGGAGGTGGTGCCCGACTTCCGCGCGCTCTCGGCGCTGAAGCTGCCCAAGTGCCTCGCAGTCGGGCCCAAGGATAAGCTCATCCCCCTTGAGGCCGAGGCGAAGGAACTGCTCGGCGATCGTATCGACGCCTTCCGCTCCAGCGACTTCTTCCTCGAGCTCGTGCCTAAGGGAATAGATAAGGGCGCCGCGCTGAGCCGTCTCCTCGAGCTGCTGGGCCTCACGCCCGAGGCGCTCATCGCCATGGGGGATAACTATAATGATCTTGGGATGCTGCGCCTGGCGGGGACCAGTGTCGCCATGGGCAACGCCCCCGAGGACATCAAGGCTGTGGCTAGCTATGTCACGCGTACCAACAATGAGGACGGCGTCGCCTACGCCCTCGAGGAGCTTGTCTTCGCCCGCTCCTAGCCGTCCCGCCCTCTAGCCCTTGCCTCGCCCTCCGCGCTGGGCACCAGGCTCCGCCCCACTAAAAACAGCGCTCCCCCGACTAACAGCTTTGCTAGCTGGGGGAGCGCTGTCTTTTTGCCTTTAGCACGCTGTCTCTTCTCTTTTAGTCCGCTGTCCTCTCTCCTTCAGTCCGCTGTCTCTTCTCCTTTATATAGGTGGGGACGAAACCCCACGAAAGCCGCACCGTCTGCCGAGCCTCCGCGTGCTGTCCGTGAGGGATATCCATCAACCTGCTGGGTGCTATCAGTCAGCTCGCCGATGGATACCCGTCAGCGCCCTGATGGATATCGGTCAGCTCCCCTAGGTATAGGATGCAGTGCCGCGGCTGGCGGCAGGAGTAAGCCCAGCTGGCTGCTGCCTACACTCGCTCCTCGAGCCTGGGAGCGGAGGCGCCCAGCAGTCGGGCTGAATTGCGTATCTTTGTACACCTATAGTAACAAGATACAGCAATGAAGAAGATCATCGCCACGGACAAGGCGCCTGCCGCCATCGGTCCCTACAGCCAGGCTGTACTCCTCGACGATACGCTCTATGCCTCCGGGCAGCTCGGCATCGATCCCAGCACGGGGGACTTCCCCGAGGGGATCACGGCACAGACGGAGCAGAGCTTCCGTAACATCCATGCCATCCTCGCCGAGGCAGGCATGACGATTGATGATGTGGTCAAGACGACTTGCTTCCTGGCCGATATGGGCGACTTTGCGGCGATGAATGCCGTCTACGAGCGCCAGTTCACGGGCAGCTTCCCCGCCCGCTCGGCCGTCGCTGTCAAGACGCTGCCCAAGAACGGGCTCGTCGAGATTGAGATCATTGCACGCAAGGGCTAAGGGAGCCTCTGCGCGTCCTTCGTCGTATTCATTTAATCAAGGGAATCCAATGGAAACAGTCGTTAGTGGTATCCGCCCGACAGGCAACCTACATCTAGGTAATTACTTCGGTGCTGTACGCGCCTTCGTCGAGATGCAGCAGCAGTATAATTGCTTCTTCTTCATCGCTGACTGGCACTCGCTGACGACACACCCCCATCCCGACGACATCATACGCTCGACCAATACGATCCTGGCCGAGTATCTGGCCTGCGGCATCGATCCCGAGCAGGCCACCATCTACGTGCAGAGCGATGTACGTGAGGTGCTGGAGCTCTACCTCTACCTCAATATGAACGCCTACCTCGGGGAGCTGGAGCGTACCACCTCCTTCAAGGATAAGGCTCGTCAGCAGCCCGACAACGTCAATGCAGGCCTCTTGACCTACCCCTCCCTCATGGCGGCCGACATCCTCATGCACAAGGCGGTCAAGGTGCCCGTAGGTAAGGATCAGGAGCAGAATATGGAGATGGCGCGCAAGTTCGCCCGCCGCTTCAACACCATCTACGGCGTGGACTTCTTCACCGAGCCGCAGTCCTTCAGCCTCGGGGCTAAGGCGCTCAAGGTTCCCGGCCTCGATGGCTCGGGCAAGATGGGTAAGAGTGAGGGCAACGCCATCTACCTCACCGACGACGAGAAGACCATATCCAAGAAGGTCATGCGCGCCGTCACCGACAGCGGCCCCACCGAGCCCAACAGCGAGAAACCCGAGGCGATACAGAACCTCTTCACCCTGATGGAGATCGTCTCCACGCCCGAGGTCTACCAGCACTACAACGGCCTCTACAACGACTGCGCCATCCGCTACGGGGATATGAAGAAGCAGCTGGCCGTGGATATCAATGCCTTCTGCGCCCCCATCCGCGAGCGCATCCTCGACATCAGCGGGGATAAGGAGCTGCTGGCACGTGTGGCCCGTCTCGGCGCAGAAAAGGCCCGTGAGTCCGCCGCACGCACCATCGAGGAGGTACGCCACATCATAGGCTTCCGCCCCCGCTAGGTCTAGCGCCCCTCACCTCCCACCTAAGTAATCACACTCATCACATAATACTCCTCATGGAATTAGTAGGAAGAATCGTCCAAATCCTCCCCCTTCGTACGGGGACGTCTAAGGCAGGCAACCCCTGGAAGGTACAGGAATACATTCTCGAGACCCTCGGCACGCAGTACCCCCGCAAGGTATGCTTCGAGCTCTTCGGGGACAACGTAGACAAGTTCCCCATGCAGATCGGGCAGGACGTCACGGTATCGATCGACATCGAGAGCCGCGAGTTCAACGGGCGCTGGTATACCAGCATCCGCGGCTGGAATGTCGTGCAGGGCGTGGCTGCCCCTGGCGTAGTAGCTCCCGCTGCTGCTAGCTATGCCGCTCCCCAGCCTCCCGCTCAGCCCGCGGCGCCTGCACAGCCTGCAGCGCCTGTCTCGGCGGCCGACGACCTCCCCTTCTAGCCCCTTCGGCCCTTGCGAGAGCCTAGCTAGATCACATCAAGAGAGCGTATGCTGTAGCCCTCGACTGGGGGCGCAGCATACGCTCTTCCTTTATCCTCAGACCCTTTATCCACCCGCCTCCCCCTATGCAGCTGACCCTCCTAGTCGTAGGCAAGACCGATAGCAAGCACATCGAGGAGCTGATGCAGCACTACGCAGCACGGCTCAAGCATTACCTCCCCTTCGAGCTCAAGGTGATCCCCGACCTCAAGCGAGGGCGCCTCAGCGAGGTGCAGCAGTGCGTGGAGGAGGGGCGCGAGCTGCTCAAGCAGGTGCAGCCAGGCGATCGCCTTTGGCTCTTCGACGAGCGCGGTGACCAGCTCACCAGCCGCGCCTTTGCCCAGCGCATCGAGCAGGTGATGATCTCGGGCGAGCGCCGCCTGATCCTCGCCATCGGCGGACCCTACGGCTTCTCCGAGGAGGTCTATGCCCGCGCTCAGGGACTCGTAGGGCTGAGCAAGATGACCTTCTCGCACCAGATGGTGCGCCTCTTCGCCCTAGAGCAGCTCTATAGGGCACAAACCATCCTACGCGGCGAGCCTTACCACCATGACTAGACAGATCACCCAGCTCTACAGCCGCCTCAAGGCCTTCATCATCGCAGGCGACCAGCGTATCTACTACTGGATCCTCGTGCTGGCATTGCTGGTGCCCAACCTCGTCCTCTCCATCGTCATGCAGCAGTCCAGCGTGGGGCGCATCCTCAACGTGCTGGTCATGCTGCCCATCTACATGCTGCTGCTGGCACTAGCCAAGCGCCCTGGGCGCATCTACTGGGGGCTGGTGGTACTGATCCTCCTGCACGTCTTCCAGCTCGTGCTCCTGACGATCTTCAGCGGCTCGGTGGTAGCGGTGGACATGATCCTCAACCTCTTTACCTCCGAGCCCGATGAGGCGGGCGAACTCCTCTCCAACATCCTCCTACCTATCGTAGGCATCCTCGGGGGCTATGTTCTGACGCTGCTGCTGGCTACCGCCTCGGCGCGCAATCCGCGGCCGCTCCCGCCCTGCTTCCGACGCCGTGTGAGCCTCTGGGGCCTTGGTCTCCTACTGCTGGCGCTGCCCATCTGGGTAGGGGCGAAGCGCCGCGCGCCTTACCTCCACCTGCGTGCCGAGGTCTATCCGATGAGCGTCTTCTACAACATGTACCTGGCGACGAAGAAGCTCAGCGAGGTCATCCACTACAGCTACAGCTCGGAGGACTTCAGCTACGGAGCCACCAGCAAGCACCCTGAGGACGAGCGTGAGGTCTACGTCCTGGTCCTCGGAGAGACCAATCGCGCCTACAGCTGGAGCCTCTACGGCTACGGCCGCCCTACGACGCCGCGGCTGGATAGCCTCGCTGGGAGCGGGCAGCTGAGCGTCTATCGCGACGTCTTGACGCAGTCCAACACCACCTACAAGAGTATCCCCATCATCCTCTCCCCAGCCGATGCTGAGGCTGCTGACCAGCTGCCGCGCATACAGGGCATACTGACGGCCTTCCGTGAGGCAGGCTTCTACACCGCCTACGTGACCAATCAGCCCGGCAATCACAGCTATGTGGACTTCTTCGCCATGCAGGGGGATGAGTACCATTCGCTGCGTAAGGATAGGAAGCTGCGGCAGCGCAAGGGGCAGCGTCCCGGGCGACTCTACGATAGGGATATGCTCCCCTATCTGGATCGCCTACTCGCTAGTGAGCACCCCAAGCTCTTCATTGTCCTGCACACCTACGGGGCGCACTTCAGCTACAGAGACCGCTATCCCGCACAGGAGGCTGCCTTCCTTGTCGGCAAGCGCTATTCGGGCAGTGAGGCCGATAGTCTAAGCCTCAGAGCTGCCTACGACAATGCCGTGCGCCAGACCGACCACTTCGTCGCCGAGGTCATCGCACGCCTCGGGCAGCAGGATCGCCTGGCTGCGATGCTCTACGTCTCCGACCACGGAGAGGACGTCTACGACGACAGTCGGGAGCGCTTCCTGCACTCCTCGCCCGACATCTCCTACTACCAGCTGCACGTACCCTTGGTTCTGTGGACCTCGCCCAGCTATAGGGAGCACTACCCGCTGGTATGGCGTGCCGCGCTGTCCAACCAGCAGCAGCCAGCCTCGACCAACGCCGTCTTCCACACCCTGCTGGATGTTGCGGGAGTCACAACACGCTACCGCCAGGAGACTAAGTCGCTGGTGAACCGTGCCTTCAAGGCTGGGCAGCGCTACTACCTCAACGACCGCTACGAGTGCGTCCCCATAGAGCAGCTGGAGCTGGCGGACGAGGATATGGAGCTCATACGGCGTATGGGCCTGCATTTCGCTCCCAGCCCTCCCAGCCCTTAGCCTCTGTCCTGAGCGCCCTCAATAAAGAAGCGGGACAGCGCTGCGTCGTATGACGCGGCACTGTCCCGCTTGGCTTTTCTTAGGGGGAGCTTAGCCTGCTAGCTGGGCGAGCTAGTAGGGGGAGTTCGCCCGCTGGATCTCGTAGAACTCGCGGGGGGTCCCGAGCTGCTGCAGTACGACCTCGATCTGGTAGGGTGAGATCTTGCGGCGCGTCAGGCTGAAGCCTCGCCGTTGGAGCTGCCGCTTGAAGAGGGCGTCGTGCGTGATGAGCTGTCTGAGCGCACGGCTAGCACTGGATGGCTGGTAGTGGGGGAAGTAGAGGGAGGCGAGCTCGCGGAAGCTGTAGACGCGGAACTCTAGCTCGCAGTCACGCGCGAGCTTCCTCTGGAGGAGCTTACTGGTACTCATAGATGTAGTGAGTAATAAAGGTGAATAAATGAAGTATATAGGGCGAAGGGGCCTCCGACCCGTCTGGCGTCGTGTTTCTCAGTATATATGGGCCAGGCTGGGTGTCTGCTCCGTCGCTTGAGGCAAAGGTACGAAAGATCTCCCCTACTCCCTCCCGAGCCTTCGCCCGCCCTGATCCGCAGCGCTTCTCACCCTTTTCCAGCTCTGCTCACTCCCTCCTCTCTGCTCGCTTTCCCCTTACGATCCCTGCTCTCCGCACCTCTTGCGAGTGCTGCCCGAGGGGTACAAAAAGAGCGGGAGGTGAGCCACTGACTCACCTCCCGCTTAATATCTAGGTGCATGCCCTGGGGCGTGCTGCCGAGTCGACTAGTACTCGTCCGAAACGCTGAGCTTAGCGCGACCCTTAGCGCGACGTGCTGCGAGTACACGGCGGCCGTTAGCCGTAGCCATACGTGCACGGAAGCCGTGCTTGTTCTTTCTCTTGCGGTTCGAGGGCTGGAACGTTCTTTTCATCTCTGTGTCTAAATATATTTAGTTCTTACTGTTCTATGCTGCACAATTTGAGTGACAAAGATAGTCAATTTTCTTGAAGCAGCCTCCGCGCGCAGCTCGGGCTGCCTCGAGGCGGCGCTCCGATCTAGGCTACCACAGCTGTGCGGCATCTACGAAGTGTATGCCCTTGCCCTCGGCGCGCAGCAGCTCGACGAGGCTGCGGACGGGGAGACAGAGCGTCGCCGTATTGTCGCAGGGATGTATCCCGATGAGGGCGCCCTCGGCCGCATACTCGCTGTCGAGGTAGAGCTCCACCTGGTGCGTCGGGTCGTGGAGTAGCCCGAGAGGCGAGACAGAGCCCGCCTTGAGGCCAAGGATGCGCTCCAGCTCCTCCTCGCTGGCGAAAGTCAGCGTACGCGTGCCGTAGAGGCGCTTGAACTTATTGAGCTTTACCCGCTTGTCCCCGCGCAGGGTGATGAGGTAGAAGCGCTCGTGTCGGTCGTCGCGTACGAAGATGTTCTTGGCCATGGCCTCGGGATGTGGGAGGCCAAGCTCGGAGAGCGTCGTCATGCTGTGCGCGGCGGCGTGCTCGGTCAGCTGGTAGTCTATGTGACGCTCCTGGAGGTAGTCGTAGATGGCTTGCTTGTCCATGAGATATACTGGGGAGAAGGCTTAGTCCTCGGCCTCCTCGAGGAGGCGCGTAAGGAGTACGGGCAGCGCGTAGCGCTCTTGCTCGGCCTCGGGGATAAGGATCCAGGGCTGCTGCTCCTCTTCGGTGGAAGGTATGAGTCCCTCGGCCTCGATGAGGTAGAGCTCGGCATAGAGCTGCTGGTGCGAGAGGCGGTGCTTGGCCGTGGCGCGGGGCTGAGGATGCAGGCGCGGCGCACGTAGCTGCCCGAGGAGCTGGGCGAGGTGCGGGTGCGCCAGTAGTGCCTCCGCGCTTAGAGGCTCCTCGCCGCCCTCTATGAGCGGCAGCTCGTAGAGCCCCTGCCAGATGTCACCCGCACCGCGGCGCCGTAGGAGGCGGCTGGTCGCCCCACCCTCCCCGAGGCGCACGAGGAAGTAATACATGTAGCGGGGACGGACGCGCGTCTTGCCCTGCTTGATGGGCAGCGTCTCGGCGATCCCTCGGCGGTAGCCCTCGCACTGTTGCTGGACGGGGCACTCGAGGCAATGAGGACTGCGTGGCGTGCAGCAGAGGGCCCCGAGCTCGATGAGGGCTTGGTTGTGCCGACTGGGGTGCTCGCGATCCAGCAGCTCCTCGGCCAGCTGCCAGTAGACGCGCTGTCCCGCGCCCGTGTCTATAGGGTCGCTGAGGGCGAAGAGGCGGCTGAGGACACGGTACACATTGCCATCTACCGTCGGGAAGGGTAGATTGTAAGCGAAGGAGAGGATAGCCCCACGCGTATAGGGCCCTACGCCTGGCAGACGGCTGAGTTCCTCGAGCGTGCGTGGCAGCTCCCCTTCGAAGTCCGAGACGATGATCTGGGCAGCGCGCCTGAGGTTGCGCCCACGCGAGTAATAGCCCAGTCCCTGCCACAGCAGCAGCACCTCGTCCTCGCTGGCGGCCGCCAGGTCGTAGACCGTGGGGAAGGCCTCGGTGAAGCGATGGTAGTAGCTCATGCCCTGATCCACGCGCGTCTGCTGGAGGATGACCTCCGAGAGGAGCACGTGGTAGGCCGACACGTCGCGGCGCCAGGGTAGGTCGCGTGCCTCGCGGTCGTACCAGGCGCCTAGGCGCTGCCTCAGCGTCCTATATAGAGAGGATGCGGAGGTCTTCAACGAGGTCTTCGTCTATGGGCTTGTTCTTCTTCACAGCCTTGGAGAAGGGTACGTAGACAAGGGCGTCGTTGACGATACCTATCATCACGTTGCGCTGGCCCTCCAGTAGAGCCTCGATGGCAGCGACGCCCATGCGGCTGGCGATGATGCGGTCCTGAGCGCTGGGCGAGCCCCCGCGCTGGATGTGCCCGAGGATGACGACGCGCACGTCGAACTGTGGGTACTCCTTCTCCACACGCTCGGCGACCTTCATCGCCCCGCCCGTGCTCTCGCTCTCGCTGACGAGGACGATGCTGCTGTTCTTGGTCTTGCGGAATCCGTTCTCGATCGTCTCCGCTAGCTGGTCCTTCTCGAAGGCGTATTCGGGGATGATGGCAGCCTCGGAGCCCGTGGCGATGGCACCGTTGAGGGCTAGGAAGCCCGCTTCGCGGCCCATGACCTCGACGAAGAAGAGGCGCTCGTGCGAGCTAGCCGTGTCCCGTATCTTGTCCACGGCAGTGACGATGGTATTGAGCGCCGTATCGTAGCCTATGGTGAGATCGGTGCCGTAGAGGTCGTTGTCGATGGTGGCAGGCAGCCCGACGATGGGCACATCCCACTCCTCGGCCAGCTCGCGAGCGCCCGAGAGCGAGCCATCGCCGCCGATGACCACGAGGGCGTCGATGCCGTGTGCCTTCATTGTCTGGTAGGCCTCAGCACGTCCCTCTGCGGTGCGGAACTCCTGGCAGCGGGCGGTCTTGAGGATCGTCCCTCCGCGCTGGATGATGTTGCTCACGTGCTGCGTCTCGAAGTCCTCGATCTCCTGCGAGATGAGGCCCTTGAAGCCTCTGTAAATAGCCTTGACGCGTATGCCGTGGTAGATGGCGGTACGCGTGACGGAGCGGATGGCGGCGTTCATCCCGGGGGCATCACCTCCCGAGGTCAGTACGCCGATACATTTGATAGCGGCCATATTGCTTGCTTGGTATGAGTAGTCTAGTTAGTCCGCACGTGCCTAGGCGTGCTGTGCCTTGTCTGTGCGGAGGGCTTGGATGAAGGGGCTGTCCTATCGCTCTAGGGCAAGCCTCGGAGCGGGCCTAGCGGGCTCGCGCTGATATCTCAGAAGAGGGGCAGCGGTGTGAGGGGCTAGGCGGGCTCGTATTTCTTATATAACTTCTTGGAGAATATTATATTACTTTCTGACGAATATTATATTACTTTTCGCTGAAAGTTATATTACTTTCTCCCCATTCTTATATTACTTTGCTCCCTCCCCCTTAGCGCTTAGCTCGCTGCCCCTTATATCGGGGCTTCGTCCGAGGCGCGTCGGGGCAGAGCTCCGTAGCGCTTGGGGACGTCGTGCTGAGCGGGAGGCTCGGGTGCTGGGGGAAGGACGGGCGCTAGCGGACGAGGCAGGCGCGGTAGCGGCGGATCGTCTCCTCGAGGCCGAGGTAGAGCGCGTCGGAGATGAGGGCATGGCCTATGGAGACCTCGGCGAGCTGAGGCAGCTGCTCGGAGAAGTAGCGGAGGTTCTCCAGGCTGAGGTCATGCCCAGCGTTCAGCCCGAGGCCGAGGCTGGTGGCGTGCACCGCAGCGCGAGCGAAGGGCGCGACGGCGGCTGCCCTGTCCTCGGGGTAGAGGCGCGCATAGGGCTCGGTATAGAGCTCGACGCGCTGGGTCCCGAGGCGTGCAGCCTCATCGAGGTTCTCCAGATCCGTGCCGACGAAGATGGAGGAGCGTATGCCCCACTCGTGGAGGGCGGCGAGGATGTCGCTGAGGAAGTCACGATGGGCGGCGACATCCCAGCCTGCGTCGCTGGTCAGGGCGTCGGGCGCATCGGGCACGAGCGTCACTTGATGGGGGCGTACCTGCTCCACCAGACGCATGAACTCGGGGCTTGGGTTACCCTCGATGTTGAACTCCGTAGTCACGATCTCCCGCAGCTCGTAGACATCGCGGTAGCGTATGTGACGCTCATCGGGGCGGGGATGTACGGTGATCCCCTGGGCACCGAAGCGCTCGCAGTCCCGCGCCACCTGCAGGAGGTCGGGGACATTGCCCCCGCGCGCGTTGCGCAGGGTCGCCACCTTGTTGATGTTCACACTTAGCTGTGTCATATGTCTAACTTATATATATTTGTAGTAGATAATAGGTCTCACCGAGACCTAAGCGGGACAAAGATACGGCTTTCTCTAGCTAGCGCCGTCTAGCCGAAGGGCCTCCCAGATGGACTATGTACAAGATAGCACTCATCGCCTCGCAGCACCTGGACGGACACGCTGCGCACCTTGCCGAGCTGCTGGCTGTCCTCGACAGACCAGACGTGCGGCTATACTTGGATACCGGCTTTGAGACGATGCTGCGTGAGCAGTTCGGTCTAGAGCCCCGACTGGCAGGGCACCTGCCTCCCTACCCTACCCCCCTAGATGTAGACTTCGTGCTGAGCCTCGGCGGCGATGGTACCTTCCTCAGGGCTGCCCGCCGTGTCTTCGCCCAGGAGATCCCCGTGCTGGGGCTCAATATGGGACGCCTTGGATTCCTAACCGATCGCGGGATCACCGAGGCGCTGCCGCTGATGGAGCGCCTCTTCACTGAGGACTACACGCTGGAGACGCGTATGCTGCTCTCGGTCGAGGTGGACGGTCAGTGCCAGGGCGACGTGCTCAATGAGGTCGCCCTGCTGAAGCGCGAGACGGGCTCGATGATCACCATCCATACCATGCTGGGCGATGACTTCCTCGCCGACTACGACTGCGACGGGCTGATCATTGCTACGCCCTCGGGCTCTACGGCCTATTCCCTCGGGGCAGGTGGCCCCTTGATGATGCCGGGCTCGCGCTGTATGCTGCTGACGCCCATAGCCCCGCACTCGCTGACGATGCGCCCGCTCGTCGTACCCGAGGCTACGGATCTGGAGCTCAGTGTACGCGCGCGCAACAATAGCTATATGCTCGTGCTCGATGGGCAGGCACGTATCCTGCCCTGCGGCGCGAAGGTGCGTATACGCAAGTCCACACGCCAGCTGCAGGTCATGCATCTGAGTCCTCACTCTTTCGCCGATACCCTGAGGCGCAAGCTCCTCTGGGCTGCTCCCGTACGCGAGTAGCGCCCCCTAGTGCCGCCTCCCCTACTACGCTACAAGATCCATATCTATACACTTCAATCACCACACACTATCGACATGAAAGCCCTCCTCCCCCTCCTGGGGCTCTTGGCACTTAGCCTCACGGCCAGCGCCCAGCAGTCCTCCAAGGAGCCGTGGCAGAACCCTGAGGTCAATGCCATCAACCGCCTCCCGATGCACGCCGACTACTTCGCCTTCCGCGCGGGTGAGTCGACCAGGGACCTTCGACAGAGCACCCACTACCTCTCACTCAACGGTATGTGGCGCTTCCACTGGGTGCGCAACGCTGACGAGCGCCCCACGGACTTCGGTACCCTGAGCCTCAACGACAAGTCCTGGGCACAGATCCCCGTCCCTGGCAACTGGGAGCTCCACGGCTATGGCCATCCCCTCTATACCAATGTCCCCTACCCCTGGAGCAACCAGTTCAAGAATAATCCCCCCATCGTCCCCATCAAGGAGAACCACGTAGGGAGCTACCGTCGCAGCATCACCATCCCTGCCTCCTGGAGGGGCAAGAAGGTCATCGCCCACTTCGGATCCGTGACCTCCAACATCAACCTCTGGGTCAATGGCCGCCCTGTGGGCTACAGTGAGGACAGCAAGCTGGAGACAGAGTTCGACCTCACCCCCTATATCAAGTACGGCGAGCCGAACCTCATCGCCTTCCAGTCGTACCGCTGGTGTGACGGTAGCTACCTCGAGGACCAGGACTTCTGGCGCCTCTCGGGCGTCGGCCGCGACTGCTACCTCTACGCTCGCGAGCCGCAGCACGTGTGTGACCTGCGCGTGGTAGCCGACGTCGACACGGTGAACTACACGAAGGGACTGCTGTCGGTCAAGCTCGACAAGACCTCCGCCAGCCTACCCGTACGCCTTACGCTGAGCGATGCCACGGGCAAGGTCGTAGCCTCGGCAGAGACGCGCGGCTCGGAGGTCCAGATGACCCTCGAGCACGCCCAGCTCTGGAGTGCCGAGTATCCCTACCTCTATACGCTGCGCGTCGAGGCAGGGGGCGAAGTGATCCCCCAGCGGGTGGGCTTCCGCAACGTACGTATCGCCCGAGGGCAGCTGCTGGTCAATGGCCAGCCCGTCCTCATCAAGGGGGCGAACCGCCACGAGATGGATCCCGACGGCGGCTACCACGTCTCCCGCGAGCGTATGCTGCAGGACATCGTGGTGATGAAGCAAATGAACATCAACGCCGTACGTACCTGTCACTACCCTGACGCCGCCCTCTGGTATCAGCTCTGCGATGAGTACGGGCTCTACGTCGTGGCGGAGGCCAACCTCGAGAGCCACGGTATGGGCTACGGCAAGGAGTCCCTAGCGCACCGCAAGGACTTCCTCAAGGCGCACCTTGAGCGTAACGAGCGCAACGTCCAGCGCAATGTCAACCACCCCAGCGTCATCACCTGGTCGCTGGGCAATGAGTCGGGGCACGGCGAGAACTTCTGGGCTGCCTACCGCCTGGTGAAGAAGCTCGACCCCACCCGCCCTGCGCAGTACGAGCGCTCGGGCAAGGAGGCGACCGATATCTACTGCCCTATGTACCGCCGTCCCTGGGAGATCCAGAAGTACCTCGACAGCAAGCCCTCGATGCCCGTCATCCAGTGCGAGTACGCCCATGCTATGGGTAATAGCGAGGGCGGCTTCGACGAGTACTGGGATATGATCCGTCGCGAGCCTCAGTATCAGGGGGGCTTCATCTGGGACTTCGTCGATCAGGGCCTGCGCTGGCGCGACAAGAAGGGCCGCTCCTTCTACGCCTATGGCGGCGACTTCAACCGCTACGACTATTCGGACAACAACTTCCTAGACAACGGGCTCGTCAGCCCCGACCGTCGCCTCAATCCGCACGCCTACGAGGTGAGCTACGTGCACCAGAGCATACGCCCCTCGATGGTAGACGCAGCGAAGGGACGGATAAAGATCTACAATGAGAACTTCTTCATCGACCTGAGCCGCTACACGATGCGCTGGGAGCTCTCTGTAGAGGGCCTTCCCGTCCAGTCGGGGACGATGCAGCTGCCCGCGATTGCCCCGCAGGCCACTGAGGAACTGACGATCCCCTACACGATGCCCGCTGTGGGCGCGACGGAGGACGTCACGCTACAGCTCTCCTTCACGCTCACCCACGCCGATGGGATCCTACTGGCGGGTACGGAGCTGGCGCACGAGCAGTTCGTCCTGCAGAAGGGGCAGCTGCCTGAGCTGAAGCTCAACGAGCAGCGCGCCCAGTCTGCCCCCGAGCTCCTCTCCAATGATGTGCAGTACTACATCATCAAGGGCGCGGACTGGCGCATCGAGATCGACAAGGCTACGGGCTTCGTCTCGCACTACGAAGCAGGTGGCGTGCAGCTCCTCGATGAGGGGCATCAGCTGCGTCCCAACTTCTGGCGCGCCCCGACGGACAATGATATGGGCGCTGGTCTGCAGCGTCGCTACGCTGTCTGGCGCCACCCTGAGCTCAAGCTCAAGAGCCTCAAGGCCACGCAGCCCGAGCCTATGCTCGTCAAGCTCGAGGCCCGCTACGAGCTGCCCGCCGTCGGCGCTACGCTGAGCATCGACTATACCATAGATGCGACGGGACGCATCCTCTACCAGCAGGCGATGAAGGCTGGCAGCAAGGAGAAGGTCGCCAATCTCTTCCGCTTCGGTATCAAGATGGAGCTGCCTCAGGAGCTGGATCAGGTGGCCTTCTACGGCCGCGGCCCTGTGGAGAGCTATCCTGACCGTAAGCTCTCGCAGCCCTTCGGCTACTATCAGAGCTCGGTAGCGGATCAGTTCTACCCCTACATCCGTCCGCAGGAGACGGGTCTGCACAGTGACCTCAGCTACTTCCGCGTCCTCGACAGAGGTGGCCGTGGGCTGGAGCTGCGCTCCGATCAGCTCTTCATGGCCTCGGCGCTGGATCGCAGCATGGAGAGCCTCGACGGCTACCCACAGAAGGGTCAGGAGCACTCCGAGTTCATCGCCAAGGCACCCTTCACCCAGCTGCTGGCCGACAGTCACCACATGGGCCTGGGCTGCTACGACAGCTGGGGGGCACTGCCACAGCCCAAGTACCTGCTGCCCTATCAGGACTACAGCCTGACGCTGCTGCTGACGCCCGTGCTGCCGCTGCGTCCACAGCTCTAGCCTGGGGCTAAGTAGTCCCGAAGCGGGCTCACCCGCTAGAAACAAATAAAGCGCGCGCCCTGCCGACCTCATCGGGTCGGCA
>NZ_CALIXW010000013.1 GCF_938046015.1 uncultured Porphyromonas sp.
ACCCGTTGTTACGCTTCAGGTCGTTAGCCATCTGCGTGGGGTTGATCGTGATCGCGGTGTAGAAGTAGGTAAAGAGCAGGATCAGGATCGCGAAGACGACATTGTACCATACGCCAGTATTGTCCGAGAATGCACGGACGAAGGCGCTGGGGCTGTCGCCCTGAGCGAAGGAGATCAGCGAGATCGGGAGCATCATGATCGTCTGCGCGAAGATGATCGGCATGACGTTGGCGGCATTGACCTTCAGTGGGATGTACTGACGGGCACCACCATACTGCTTATTGCCCACTACGCGCTTGGCATACTGGACAGGCACACGACGCGTCCCCTGCACCAGCAGGATAGCACCAGCCATCACCGCGAGGAGGAAGACGATCTCGAGGAGGAACCACACGATCCCCCCAGAGTGGAGGGAGGTACGTACGCCCCACTCCGTCAGCACGGCGGCTGGGAGGCGGGCGATGATCCCGACCATGATGATCAGGGATACCCCGTTGCCGAGGCCCTTATCCGTGATGCGCTCACCCAGCCAGAGGACGAACATACTACCGGCCGCCATGACGACGATCGCATAGATGTCGAACCACAGCCCGCTAGGCAGCGTACCCCCAGCGGCCTGCAGCTGCTTGCCTAGGTTCACTAGGTAGACTGAGCCCTGGAGGATCAGCAGGAGCACCGTTAGATAGCGTGTCCACTGGTCGATCTTGCGGCGACCACTCTCACCCTCCTGCTGTAGCTTCTGAATCGAAGGCACAACGATAGCTGCGAGCTGCATCACGATCGAAGCCGAGATATAAGGCATGATCCCCAGCGCAAAGATTGATGCGTTGGAGAAGGCCCCCCCGGAGAACATGTCCAGCAGCGCCATCAGCCCCTCGCGGGTCTGAGACTGGAGAGCTGTCAGGTGGTTCGGATCAATCCCTGGAATGACGATGTACGATCCCAGGCGATAGATCAGGACGAAAAACAAGGTGGTGAGGATCCGCTGACGCAGTTCCTCAACCTTCCATATGTTCTTCAGTGTCTCGATTAAGCGCATGAGCTACTAGAGTTTTACAGCGCTACCTCCCTGTGCGATGATAGCAGCCTCAGCTGCCTTGGAGAAGGCATTGGCCTCTACCTCGAGCTTTACGCTGAGCGTGCCGTTACCGAGGATCTTCACGAGGTCATTCTTGCCGACGAGGCCAGCCTCTACGAGCTCGGTCTTGGAGATACGGCTCAGCCCCTTAGCTTCGGCCAGGGCCTGCAGCGTAGCGAGGTTGACAGGCGCGTATTCTACACGGTTGATGTTCTTGAAGCCGAACTTAGGCAGGCGACGCTGGATAGGCATCTGGCCACCCTCGAAGCCGATCTTCTTGGAGTAGCCCGAGCGGCTCTTAGCACCCTTATGACCACGCGTAGAGGTACCCCCGAGACCAGAACCTGGACCACGACCGATGCGCTTACGCGTCTTTACAGAGCCCGCGGCGGGCTTCAAACTTGACAAATCCATCTTTGCTTTCTGTCTTTTATAGGGTGATTACTCTACGATGCGGACGAGGTGCTTTACCTTCTCGACCATACCACGGATCTGTGGCGTGTCGTTGTGCTCAACGACCTGGTTGAGCTTCTTAAGCCCGAGGGCCTGGAGCGTGAGCTTCTGGTCCTTGGGGCTCTTGATCTTGCTGCGTACTTGCTGGATCTTTATCTGTGCCATTGTACTAATTCTGTCTTGTGGTGAGCACTTACTAGCCCTTGAATACCTTCTCTACAGAGATACCACGATGGCGAGCGACGGTCAGCGGCGAGCGCATCTCCGTCAGTGCCTGGATCGTAGCCTTGACGAGGTTGTGAGGATTGGACGAGCCCTTGCTCTTAGCCAGGACGTCCGTCACACCGACGCTCTCGAGGACGGCGCGCATAGCACCCCCAGCCTTAACCCCCGTACCGGCAGAAGCGGGCTTGAGGAAGACGCGAGCGCCACCGAAGGAAGCAGTCTGCTCGTGAGGGATCGTGCCCTTGTGCAGGGGGATGGAGACGAGGTTCTTGCGAGCAGCGTCGTTACCCTTCTGGATAGCAGCGCTCACTTCGCCTGCCTTACCCAGGCCGAAGCCGATGCGGCCCTCACCGTCACCTACGACGACGATAGCAGCGAAGGTGAAGGTGCGGCCCCCCTTGGTGACCTTGGTCACGCGGTTGATCGCCACCAGGCGGTCTACGAGCTTATCCTTCTGCTCGGTCTCTCTATTCTTAGTGCGATTATCTGACATTGCGATAGACAGTATTAAAAGTTAAGCCCTGCAGCACGTGCTGCTTCTGCTAGCTCCTTCACGCGACCGTGGTAGAGGTAGCCGTTACGATCGAATACTACGGTGGACACCCCAGCAGCCTGAGCAGCCTTAGCTACCTCAGTACCTACGAGGGCGGCGATCTCCTTCTTCGTGCCCTGAGCATCGAGCTTGAGCGAAGAGGCGCTAGCAAGCGTTACCCCTGCTACGTCATCGATCACCTGAGCATAGATCTGCTTATTGCTTCGGAATACCGTCAGGCGAGGACGCTCTGCCGTACCGCTGATCTTGGCACGTACACGCGTCTTGATCTTCTTTCTTCTAGTTTCTTTCTGTGGCATGATTGCTTATACGTGTTTTAGCGGTTTACTTACCTGCGCTCTTACCCGACTTGCGACGGACGACTTCGCCCTCGAAGCGGATACCCTTACCCTTGTAAGGCTCAGGCATGCGGAAGGAGCGGATCTTGGAGCACACCTGACCGAGCAGCTGCTTGTCTGCGCTGGAGAGGATGATCAGAGGGTTCTTGTTACGCTCCGACTTCGTCTCTACGGTGATTTCCTTAGGCAGCTGGAGGAAGATGTTGTGCGTGAAGCCCAGCGAGAGCTCGAGGAGCTGACCCTGGTTGGATGCACGATAACCGACACCTACGAGCTCGAGCGTCTTAGAGAAGCCTTCGCTGACGCCTACCACCATGTTGTGGATCAGGGCACGATAGAGACCGTGCAGCGAGCGCTCTTGGCGCTCGTCGCTCTGACGGCTGACGACGACCTGACCTTCTTCTACCGCTACTGCGATACGAGCGTCTACAGCCTGGCTGAGTTCGCCCTTAGCCCCCTTGACAGTGACTACACCATCCTTTACCGTGACGGTCACACCTGCGGGGATGCTCACTGGGAGCTTACCTATTCTTGACATAGTTTGCTTAGCCTCCTTGCTTTAGTAGATGTAACATAGTACCTCACCGCCCACCTTGAGCTGCGAAGCTTCCTTGTCGGTCATGACACCCTTCGAAGTAGAGAGGATAGCGATACCGAGACCATTGAGTACGCGGGGCATCTCACGATAGCCGACATACTTACGGAGACCTGGGCGAGAGACGCGCTTCAGAGCCTTCAGGGCATTGATCTTGCCGCTGCGGTCATACTTGAGCGCCACCTTGATGCTGCCCTGGGGACCATCCTCGACGAACTTGAAGTTCAGGATGTAGCCCTTGTCGAAAAGGATCTTCGTGATCTCTTTCTTTAGATTAGACGCGGGGATCTCGACCACACGGTGACCGGCCTTCACTGCATTACGCAGGCGCGTCAGGTAATCTGCAATAGGATCTGTCATTCAGATTGAGAATTAAATTGATCCGGACTGTCCGGACAATATTTAAACATGATTACTTGCTTGCCTTTCCCTGCCACCGACCCTCACCCGAGGATACATGTGCGCATGAAAAAGCACACAAAAGTACAAACAATTATCGAGATACGCAACTACCACAGACAGACGGCAATCATATCAACTCGGCGCAATACGGAGACCAAGCTCCCAAGCCCCCTCCCCTAGCCTCAAAATACCCCTCAGAGAACACCCACAGCACCCTCTCCAGCCGCAAAAAGCATCCTCTAGGCCGCCCATCGCGATGACGGGCGACCTAGAGGAGGGCCAAAAGAACGATCGGCTGGCGATCTCGAGGACCACCAGCCGATCATTAGGGGGCTACGCTGCAGCACTCATCGTGCCGCGGCGCGCAGTCTTGCAGGCTTAGCTTACTTGACTACAGCTTCTACAGCAGCCTTAGCGGAGTCCATAGCAGCGACAGCCGTAGAGTCAACTACTGCCTTAGCAGAGTCAACAGCTGCTACAACTTCCGTAGCAACGCTGTCCATAGCCGTGCTGTCCATAGCGTTAGCTTCGCTGTTACCACCGCAAGAAGCAAGGGTAGCTGCAAGAGCTACGAATGCGAAAGCGAAAAACTTCTTCATCTTCGTTTCTGTTAAATTGGTTATTAATTTGAATTCATCTTGAATAACACAGCAAATATACTGCAAGTTTCTGATCCAGCAAGCGCTAGGACCGAGTCCCCTCGCAGCAGCCGACCTCAGAGCGCTTCTCCAAGGCAGCTTAAACTGCTCCTCACAAAGAGTTTTTAGCTGTGCTATGCAGAGAGGGCGGCACATGACCACCCCCTCTGCGGTGGAGTATAGCGGACTCGAACCGCTCACCTCGACACTGCCAGTGTCGCGCTCTAGCCAGATGAGCTAATACCCCGTATATATAAGCTGTATGGGGCGATCCCCCGTGCCTTTTTCGCTGCAAAGATAAGCATTATTTTATTTACTCGTATCTCGCAGCAAAAAAACTCAGTGCTCGCAGCCCACCGCGCGCCAGCTGGGCGCCGTCGCTAGGCTCCGCGGCTAGCCCAGGGGCCTACCGCTCCCACGCCTCCCCTTCCTCGCCTTACGATCCCGCACATACACGCCTAGCCTCATGGCAAGCCACGTAAGTCCGAAGTAAAAGAGTAGCGCAAACATTACAGCTCATAGCCTAGCAGCCATCACAGCCTAACATAGATCGTCCACCACATATCAATCCAAATGCTCCTCCCGAGGTTAGGGGAAGGTCGTAATAGGTCACGACGGCCTAGCCGATGAGGGCGGGCAGCCTCATGCCTCAGCCTTACCGCAGCCCCAGCCATCATAGCAGCCACCGAACTCCTCGGCTACATCGAGCAAGAGCCAGGTAACTGGATGGATATCCTCGGGGGCGTCTCGGCGAGCGACTCCGACCTGATAGGGCAATTCGTCCTCCGAGTCGAGGACATTGGCCTTGAATACCTCGAAGCCCTCGGCGGCCACCCTGTCGAGGAACTGCTCCGCCGACTCCTTGGAGCTGAAGTAGGCCCAGTGCTCCACGTAGCGCACCTTGCTCACATCGTCGCCCTCGCTGATGAGAGCTCGCAGCACCTTACTATTGGCAATCTCCTGCAGGGAATACTTATCGGGATAGAGTAGGTCCAGATAGCACTCCCACGGCGCGTCTTCGTCTACCCACAGCTGGCTCTTGTAGTCGGGAAACTTCTCGGCCAAGGCCTTTACCAAGGCCTCTTCGATCCCTTCCGCGCTCTTGGCATAGAGGAAGAAATTTACTCTGTTGTCCCGCTTCATGACCCCTGCGTAGATGACATCAAGCGTCTCCATGCACTCATACAGGGCATCCTCCACCTCCCAAAGCGTTGGGTTCTCGTCCTCCGTAGGGAGTCCACGCTCCGTAGGCGTACGATAGTAGACGGCAAACTGAATCCGCTGGGCGTACTCCTCGACGGGGGCAAGCTCGCGCAGAGCCAGGTTGGTACGGATCACCGCAGGCTTGTCATCGACCTCTTGCATATAGAGGCCCCAATTCTGTTCTAGCTCCTTAATGTCAATTCCCATGTTAGCTTCCTCCTTCTTGATTACGTTTAGACTTGATCGCAGCCCCTGAAGCATGGAGGCACAGGGACAAATATAGGCATAAGCCTCAAACTATCCCAAGGGCGTATAAGACAAGACCTTAATTCCCCAGTCCACCCATGCTACTGCCCCCGTCCAGCACGCAGCCCAGCGCTTCGGCCTAGCCCCCGAGTCTCGCCCCAGCTGCGGAGGAGCGCGGCTGAGGGCTATCAGTCAGCTCGCTGAGGGACGTCCATAAAGCAGGTGAGGGCTATCAGTCACGATGCTGACTGATAGCCCTCACGGAGCTCACGCAAGGCTAGCGCCACGCGCCGCCCTTGGTCCCGCTAGAGCGTGAAGGTGAAGATCTGCGTGCTGTAGCGTGAGGGCTTATGCAGCTTCATCAGCTTCGCCGGCCACCACACCTCGGCCATCAGATCCATGACGGCCACCTTACGGTCGAAGTGCGCCCTAGGCACGAGCGCCACGATATCGGCCTCGGAGTCGATGCCGCCCGTGAAGCGCGCCTCCATCTTCCCCAGCGTGTCGTGCATCTTCGTACGCCCCGCCCAGAAGCTGCTCAGCGCGTCGAAGACGACGACGCAGCGACCCGCGAAGTACGTCTCGAGGAGCTGCAGCACGCGCTGGATCTGCTCCCGCGTGAGGTAGGCAAAGACGCCCTCGATGGCCACAAGCACCCAGCAGTGCTCCCCCACCTCGGCTGCCAGCTGCTCCACCCAGCCCGCCTCCAGGAGGTCACAGCCTAGCGCCCGCTCCTCATCCCCGAGGAGCCCACGCCGCAGCGCGATGACCTCGGGGAAGTCTACCGCGTAGTGCGCCGCGCCAAAGGTCTTCGCCGCGATCCGCTGCTCCCGCGTGTCGAGCCCGCAGCCCGCATTGACAAGAACGAAGTCCCGCCCCTCGGCCTCTAGCTGCTGAGCATAGCGCACCAGCTCCGCATCTATATAGCGCGCCCGCTGCAGGCAGCCGTAGTAGCTGGGGCTACGCCGCGGGGCGAACTTCTCCCTATCGTAGCTCACGCGGCGGTAGAGCTCCTCGGCACGGCGATCCCCGAGGATGGGCCGCCGATCGGCAGCATCAATGGCCCGCATCGCCAGCGGGATGATGAGGGTCTCCTGGACGGCACCCAGCCCCTCGATCTTGATCTCTTTCATAGTGGTATCTATAGGTAGCGCTCCCTTGATGGAGCTCAGCTACAAAGCTAGCCCAAGCCTTCGCCTCGAGCAATACCTAGTCGAGGGGATAAGGCATCCCGCTGCTACATATATATACTGAGGGGTACGGCGGCAGGCTACCCATAGCCGAGCGCACCGAGGGAGCAGGCGGGGCGGGCATTTGGAGATTAGGCCGAGAGTATCTACCTTTACCCCAACACAAGGGGGAGGCTTCGCCCTAAGGCACCTCCCGCGCACGAGGAACAAGCATTCAATACTCACTTCCTAAATAGTACGACCTATGATAGAACTAATCGGGACAAACGCAGGCCTCGTCTGGCAGGCCCTAGACAAGCTAGGCAAGATGGATACCAAGGCACTCAAGAAGGCTACCAAGCTGCGCACGGACAAGGAACTCTATGCTGCCCTCGGCTGGCTCGCCAAGGAAGGCAAGCTAAAGTTCGACCAGTCGGGTGACGAGCTGGTCGTAGAGCTCGTCTACTAGCCTCAGCTCCGCAGAGCCTCGCTGCCGCCGTCCCCCGTGACCGCTGCAGCCCCAAACAAAGTACCGCCCCCACCCACGGCAGCAGCCGTAGGTGGGGGCGGTATCCTTTTTGCTTCCCCTCCTGCCGATCGGGCCTCACGTGGCCTGCCTCCCGAGGGAACAGACGCAGCTAGCTTGCCCGCCGTGCTTCGTCCCTACTAAGCGGGCCTCGGCAGAGGATATTCCTCTCTACGCTGAGCAACGTCAGCGAAGGGCAAGCAGGGCTATATGCGAGAGATGACCATACTTGCATACTTGCGCACGCCCGACTCACAGACGTAGCCGTAGGCAGACTGCTCCTCGAGGAGCCTTTGAAGAGAGGCTAGATACTCCATAGATACTTATTGATTAGACTTGATCGCTAGTCCTGCCTAGGGCAGGAGGCCTCACTTATCCTCCCTGCAGTGCGGGTGCACCACGCGCTCCGAGTCCTCCAGCTCGCCCTCTAGCTTGCCACACTGGACTCACGGCACCGAAGGGGAAGGCCTACGCTACAAACGCAGCGCTCCGCCCTACACAAAGATAGCATACTGCTAGCTGTGCGGGCGGAGCAAGGGGAAAAGGAGCTACGAAAGGCGAAGGAGGGAAGGCACGGCGTGAGGCGAAGCCCCTCGCAGGGAGCGCTAGTGCCACTGCAGCATCGCCCCGAGGTAAAGGGCGCGGCGCTGGAGGTAGAGGGGATGGGTGCTGCTGTAGTCGGGGGAGAAGTAGCGCTCACGGACGTTGGCAGT
This sequence comes from uncultured Porphyromonas sp., assembly GCF_938046015.1. Lineage (GTDB taxonomy): Bacteria > Bacteroidota > Bacteroidia > Bacteroidales > Porphyromonadaceae > Porphyromonas. The sequence continues at coordinate 8,140 of NZ_CALIXW010000013.1, forward strand.
GTCGAGCAGATTGCTCAGCGAAGCATAGAGCGTCAGCATCGAGCGTCCGAGGGACATATAGCGGAAGACCTGCAGGTCGAGGCGCTGATAGTCCGCCCCACGCTCCCAGCTTAGCCCGCACGGCACATAGATACCCGGGGCGAGCTGCTCGGCACCGCTGACCTTGGCCAGATAGGGCCCCCTATGGGCTAGGTAGGCGAGGCTCGCGGTGAAGTAGCGCGGGTGACTCCACTGCAGGTGCAGCTTGGCGAAGTAGCCCCACTCCTGCCGTGTCACTTGCTCCGCCACGAGCGGCGCGCGCTGTCGCCTCAGCGCCGAGAGCGCCAGCCCGTAGCTCCAGCGCGGGCTCAGCATATCCTCCCAGCTGTACTCCAGCCCCCAGCTGGGCAGCTCGCGGCGCTCCCGCTGCCCTAGAGCACCGAGCCTCCAGGAGCTGTCGTAGGGCACATCCTCCTGCCTTAGGTAGACCGAGACCTTCATCTGACGCGCCCCGTGGCGATAGGCGTAGTCGAGGTTGAGCCCCTGCGCTGCGCACAGCAGCCCCTCTGTAGCGTAGAGGGCGGGCGGCACATAGGCGCGATAGACGCCTGCCCCGAGGAGCAGCCGATGACCCAGTGCGGGCTGCAGCTGCAGCATCCCTTGGTAGCTAAGGAAAGGCGCATCCTCCCCACCCATAGGGCGCACGTAGCGCAGCCCTAGCGATAGATCCAGCAGCCCGCCCAGCAGCGGGCGATAGGCATAGAGGTAGGCGTCGAGCGAACCGTAGTGTCCGCGCCCTGCAGCGTCGCGGGCAGGAGCACCCGGGGCGAAGCCGCCTGGGTAGCGAGGCAGCTGTCCAGAGAGCGCGTAATAATGCCCGTCCCAGGCAAGACCACCCTCCAGCTCCATTCCCCAGGCCTGTAGCTTGTGCTCGAGGCTTAGGTAGGCGTGCTCGGCACGCTGCTGGAGGTCGAGAAGCCCCAGGCTAAGGCTAGGGCGCTTGCGGTCGTAGCCGAGGTTGAGGGTCGTCACCCCGAGGCGCTCGGAGCTGTGGCGGAGGTTGAGGACAGAGAAGAAGCGCCGACTGCGCGTGCGTATCTCGCCGGCATAGTTCATCGTCCCCGTCACCCCGCGAAAGGCGTCCACAAGGCCATAGCTATAGAGCTGGAGGGCGAGGCGCGGAGCCAGCTGCAGCCTGAGGTTCATCCCGAGGTCGAGGGAGGAGAAGTGCCGCAGCTCGGGGTAGGACTCAGGGGCGAGCGCCGTCAGGAGGTCGGAGCGCTGGGCATTGCCGTAGAGCTGAACGAAGCTCCGAGGTGAACCAAGGCGCTGGGAGCGCACTACGCTCACCCCGGCCATCCCCAGCGAGAGGGCGGTGCTGCTGGCCTCGAGCCGCTGGCGCGAACGGACGTCCACCAGCCCCGAGAGTGCCTTGCCCGCCGTGATCGGCGGGTTGCTCGCGTAGACCCACTGCTGGTCCAGCAGCGCAGGGTGGAAGAGGCTGAAGAAGCCCTGATTGCTCAGCCCGCTGTAGCGCACGGGGCTCTCGATGGGCACCTTGTTGATCGTGACGAGGCTGTAGGCAGCGGGGCTGCCGCGGAACTCGGGGTTGGCCTGCTCGGTGGCGGCCGTGGAGCTCGCCAGTGCCGTCACGGCCTTGAGCGGGTCGGCCTGCGCCAGCGGGTTGAGGTAGACGTCCAGCTCCGTCATCCGCTCGCCAGCGAAGCGGTGCGCTATGGGGGCACGTGCGAGGATCTCTACCTCCGCCAGCGCTACCGCCCGCTCCCTCAGCTGCACCACCAGCGAGTCCAGCCGCGGCTGCCGCGTCAGGGGGAGGCGCTGCGGCTGGTAGAGGCTGTGGCTGATGAGGAGCGTGTCGCCACGCCCCAGCCCCTCGAGGCGAAACTCTCCCTCGAGGCCACTAGACACACGGCGCGTGCTGTCGCCCAGGCGCTGGATCCGTGCCCCGAGGATGGGCTGCCCCTCGCGGTCGCGGACGTAGCCCGAGACGCTGAGCCCCTGTCCCGAGGCGGAGAAGACCCCGAGGAGCAGCCCGCATAGCGCCCCGAGGAAGAGGCGTAGACGGCGCATAGACATCGGAGGCTAGGGCTTCGTGCTCGCGGCTGCGGCCTCGATCCGTCCCTTCAGCTGCTGCAGCATGGGGCTGGCGGGGAACTCCCCGAGGGCCTTGGTGCAGAGTGCTTCCGCCTCGTCCCGCGCACCCGTGTCGAGGTAGAGACGAATGAGGTACTCGTAGGCCTCATCGCGTCCCCAGCTCGGGAGGTAGTCGGAGGGCGTCTGCTGGGCAGGTAGCTCGAGGGCCTTGGTCAGATACTCCTTGACCTTGGTCTTGCCCCCGAAGGCGACGGGGGTGAAGTAGTTGTTGACCCCAGCCACGACGTAGGCGCGGGGATTCTGCGGGTCAAGGGCGATGGCCTGGGCGGCGTGCTCGGCCATACTCATGGCCAGCTGGGGCGTCTTGCTGCCCGCGTAGCTCGTGGCTAGGCCCTCGAGGCGCGCCAGCAGGGCGTACTCCTCCGATCCCTTGTGCCCGTAGCCCTCAAGGAGCTTGATGCCCTCGCCGACAGCCTCGGCGGCGCGCTCATGCTGCTGGTGCTGGCTGTAGTAGAGCGTCTGGAAGAAGCGGAGGTAGGCCTGCCAGTAGGTATGGAGCTGCTCGAGGCTGCGGTTGCCCGTGGGGCGCTCTGCGGCGAAGAGCTGCAGGAGGGCAGGCAGTGCCTCGGCCTTGCCGGCACGCATATCGCTGGCGAAGGCCTGCTGCACGCGCTGCTGCATGCCCGCGAGCTGGAGCTTGGTGGCGGCCGTCTGCTGTACACTGGGGGAGGGGCTCTGGGGGTGAGGCTGCGGGGCGGCGGCCTCAAGGCCGAGGCTGCCCAAGAGCAAGAGGAGGCTAAGTAGTGTAGGACGCATAGTAGTAAGTATTTAGTAAGGAGCGGCAGCGGGCACGCGCTGAGTCGACGTCCTCGCCGCGTGCTGTCGTAGGAACTCTCTAGAGGCAAAGGTACATAATTCTCCCGCCCCTTCGTCGCCTAAGCCTCGGGGTACACAAGTCCGCCCACCCCAGCCCCTTAGCCCCAGCCCTAGCCCCTCGCCTCAGGCTATAAAAAGGCCGTGGCGCACGTCTCCTCGGGGGAGACGCACGCCACGGATACTGGAGCCCTTGGCACGGGCGCCGAGCGGTCAGAACTTAGCGATCAGGCCGAGGGTCGGGAGGACGAGGCGGCTGTAGTAGTCGAGCTGGCGCAGCTGCTGACGGCTCGGGTCGGTGGGATGAGCCAGCACACGCCCCGAGGGGTCGAGGTTGGTATAGACAGGCGCGTTGACCGTAGCGCTCAGGTAGGCGTTCTGTACATCCACGTAGAGGTTGAGCATCCAGCGCTTGAAGTAGAACTCCTTATCCAGGCGCAGGTCGAGCTGATGCTTGTCGGGGAGCCTGAGCGTATTGAAGCGCGCGTAGTCGGGATAGGCGCGGTGCGTCAGCGCCCAAGCGGCGCGATCCGTCGAGCGCTCCATATCCACGGGCGTGTAAGGTGCGCCACCGATGTAGCGCCAGCGTGCCGAGAGGTACCAGCTCTTGCCGAGGCGATAGCTCAGCAGGAGGTTGAGCATCTGCTGCGTATCCCAGGAGGAGGGGCGGTAGACCCCTGCCCTATCGGTGAACTCACTCCTGAAGAGCGTGTAGGTCGCCGTGGCCGAGAGCTGCCGCCAGGGTGAGAGGCGCGCCACGAGCTCGAGGCCATAGGCGCGACCCAGCCCCGTCGACTCCACGGCCTCATCTCCCACCTGACCGTACTCCGTCCCCTTGCTGGCCAGACTCACGCCCTCCAGCTCGGAGATGGGATAGCCGCTGTAGGCCTTGTAGAAGCCCTCGGCCGAGAAGCGCAGGTAGTCCCCGGGGTGATACTCCGCCCCTAGCACGGCCTGATGGGAGATGATGTAGCCGAGGCGCTCCTGATTGGGGTAGCTGCCGTCCGAGGCGCGATAGCCCATCAGCGTATAGGAGGGGCGCATGGCGTAGCGGCCGAGGTTGGCATTCAGGTCAATATCCTCCGTCAGGGCGAAGGAGAGGGAGAGGCGGGGCGAGAGCTGCGGCAGGGGATTGCTCATGCGCGCATTGAGCGTATTGCCCACGAGGTTGAGGCCGAGGGCGACCTTGAGCCTACGATCCAGGTACTCGTCCGAGGCCTGGGCGAAGGCCGTGTAGTCAAAGAGCCTCGCCTCAGCACTGGTCGAGCGCGGGACGAAGCGTCCCGCCTCGAGCGTGAGGCGCTCGGCCTCGTTGCTGTAGCTGGCGTAGCGGAGGCCTGCGCCTAGGCTGAGCTTGAAGGGCAGGGAGGTGTAGACGCGCTCGTAGCGGAGCTTATTCTCCGTCTCGTCGGACTGGTACTCGGAGAGCTTGCCCGCGGCAGGATCGTTGTCCTGGTACTTGACCCCGCGGTTGCGGAGCATATTGCGGCTCAGCGTCCAGCTGTCGACATGGCCGCGGGCGTAGCGCTTGTAGACCGCCCCGACGGTATAGTTCCACTGCCGGTACTCGGGGAGGTAGCCGAGGATATAGCGCTGCACCTCGGTGCCCGTAGTCTGCAGCTGGGTATTGAGGCTCATATTGTCGAGCGCCCCGATGCCGATGAGGGTGAGCTCGTGCTGCGCGCCAAGGCGGCACTTGTACTTGAGCTGGAAGTCATTATAGGTCGGCAGGAAGGGCAGCTTGATGGCCTTGAAGAGCCACTGCAGGTAGGACTGGCGCACCGAGGCGATGAAGGAGGCCTTCGACCCCAGTGGCCCCTCGACGGTCAGGGCGGCGTCGGAGGCGCCCACTGAGGCCTTGAGGTGCATGCGGTCGGCATCCCCATCGCGCTGCTTGATCTCCATGACGGAGCTCAGCGCACCAGGGCGGTTGGCAGGGAAGGCACCGCTATAGAAATTGATCTCACGCACGAAGTCGGGGTTGATCATCCCCACGACGCCGCCCGAGGCGCCCTGCGTGGCGAAGTGATTGATCACGGGGATCTCGATGCCGTCGAGGTAGAAGACATTCTCCGACGGCCCCCCGCCGCGCACGATCAGGTCATTACGGTTGGGATCCGTAGCCCCGACCCCGGGGAGGGTCTGCACCAGCTTGGAGACGTCGCGATTGGCCCCCGCGCTCTTCTCGATCTGCTTGAGGCCGAGGGTCTGCAGCGAGAGGGGGCTCTCGGCGCGCTTGAGGAAGACCTTCGGGCGGACGAGCACCTCCTTGAGGCTAGTGGCCTCTTCGCTCAGGGCGATGTCGATGAAGCTGGTCTGGTTGCCCAGTACCTGCAGCTCCTCCGAGAGGGTCGTCTCGTAGCCGACCATACGCACGAGCAGGCGGACGAAGCCCGGCTTGACGTCCGTGAGGACGAAGCGCCCCTGGACGTCTGTCCTTGCCCCAGCATCCGCGCCGCGTACCTGCACCGTGGCGAACTCTAGGGGCTCATTGGTCTTCGCGCTATAGACGCGCCCCTTGATCGTCCCTTGCTGTGCCAGGAGCGAGCTCACAGAGAGCAGAAGCAGCAGCAGGCTGTAACATAAGTGCCTCATAGAATGGGGCTAAACCATTAAGTACCAATAAATCGAAGCGGGACACCCTTGCGGGCATCCTAGGAAGGCGCCTCGGGAAGGCGCGCAAGGCCCTGAAGCTCGTCCCCGCTCGGGCGCTAAGGCCGCTCGACCAGCCGCACGGGCGCGAGGTAGTCGCGCGAGACGATGACGGCGGCGAAGGGACGCATCTGGGCGCCCTTGAGGTCCGCACCACGTACGACGCGGTAGCTCAGGACGAGCTCACCAGGCGTACGCTGCTGCAGGGAGAGGGGGATGACCTCGGTGGAGACGCCTGTGGCAGGCAGGACGATGGGGATGACGAACTCGCGCGACCAGTCGATCGGTGTCGGGCGGGCGCTCATCGTCGTGGTCCTGCCCATATACTGCTCCTGCTCCTCGGCGCTGAGGAGCGTCGCGGGGAGGCTATCGGCGGCGGCGAAGTAATGCTCGGCCAGGCGGAAGGGGACGCGGTCCTCCATGAGGGTCGTGTCCGAGAGCAGGGCCACGCTGTCGCGGTCGTTGGTGCTCGACTGCTCGCCCGTGCAGGCGGCGAGGAGGCCTAGGCTAAGGAGCCCAAAGGCTAGGTGCTGGATCTTATTCATCTGTCTGCGGGATAAGTACACATGTACACTCCACAAATGTAGCTCTTTTATCCCAGCTCCATCCGCCAGCGCTCGGGGGTGCGCTCCGACGAAGGTCTAAGCAAGCTCCAAGCTAAGTGTGCGCGAGCTGCGAGCCGTGTCGGACGGAGCAAAGTAATATAATATTCGGCAGAATCTTATATAATATTTCGCCAGAAGTTATATAAGAATCGGCCGAAAGTAATATAACTTTTGCCCCAATATTATATTACTTTTCCCAGCCCCAGCCTCGTCGCAGCTCCGCCCGCCGCTTTGGGGTGCTCGCCAAGGGTCTCATTCCAGCGCGCCGAACTGCCGCTCTAGGGAGCATGCCGAGCCTACTAAGGCCTGTCCTAAGTCACCCAAGGAGCTCAGCGCTAGCCTACTTCGGGAGAATGACTACCTTTGGAGTGAGAAAATACTACTTAGCCATGCAGTCCTCAACCCAGCGTCCCCCCGCCTACCTTCCCGTCGTCTTCGGCTCCCTCGTACTGGGCGCTATGGTCTATCTCGGATGGATGGCAGAGCATAGCCTCCTACACTCGCTGAGCCTTGGCCTCGGCACCGTCGGCTCCATAGCGCTCTACCGCCGTGTCGCTAGGCGCTACGGCTATAGCGAGGTGTGGAAGTTCTGGGCGATCCTCACGACCTTCCTCGCGATGGGACTCGCCGCCTTCCTCTCAGGCGTCGTCTTCCACAGCTAAGCTCCCCCACCCCGCGCCGCCAGAGGCCTCCCCCACTCCATCCCTTCCCCCATTCCCCATAGACAGACGGCGGAGCGGAGCAGCGATGTATGCTGCTCCGCTACGCCGTCTCGGCGCTCTATAGCCTAGGCACAAGGGCAGGAGCCCCCTGCAGAATACCCCGCAACATCAGGAAAAGTCCTCCCCTCTGCAGTACAGCAACTGCTCGAAGGGTCGCCCCTGTAGGGCTCTACTCTAGTTGCTCTAGCCTACCCAGGGTTTGGTCGCCCTTGCAGGGCTACACACCCTGGGCTCTGAAAAGGATCGCCCCTATAGGGGCTCAACCCTGCAGGCCGCGACTCCTGGCACACCCTTGGAAGCGCATACTATAGCGCCTTGGGAGGAACTGCGCTACCTTGAGGAGCGTGCACCCACGTACCCGTGGGTACCCAGATCGCAGCACTTTTGGAGGGAATACCACTATCTCGTGAGAGGGACCGAAGCTCCTTGGGCGGGCACATACCACGTACACTTGGAAGCGCATACTGTAGCACCTTGGGAGGAAATACTGCAGTGCCCGTGGATGGAAGCGCAATACCTTGGGGGCGGATGCGAGGCTCGTGGCCCCTTGTGCTGGAGATTGTATTCTTTGCTCTGCTGGCTACGACTGGGCGAGTAAGCCCCTATAGGGGCGGCCCTCCAAAGCCCAGGGTGCGTAGCCCTGCAAGGGCGACCAAACCCTGGGTAGGCCATAAGAACTAAGAGAAAGAGCCCTACAGGGGCGACCCCTCCAAAGCTCAGGGTGCGTAGCCCTGCAAGGGCGACCAAACCCTGGGTAGGCCATAAGAACTAAGAGAAAGAGTCCTACAGGGGCGACCCCTCCAAAGCCCAGGGTGCGTAGCCCTGCAAGGGCGACCAAACCCTGGGTAGGTCATAAGAATTAAGAGAAAGAGCCCTACAGGGGCGACCCCTCCAAAGCCCAGGGTGCGTAGCCCTGCAAGGGCGACCAAACCCTGGGGAGCAGAGCGAATAAGAACCAAGAGCCCTACAGGGGCGACCCCTCCAAAGCCCAGGGTGTGTACCCCTGCAAGGGCGACCAAACCCTGGGGAGCAGAGCGAATAAGAACCAAGAGCCCTACAGGGGCGACCCTCCAAACGCTTGAGAAGCTGCAGGCGATCGCTGCTCCCCCCTAAGCGACAGCACGAGGGAAGCTCCCTCATCCTTAGCACAGATGAGGCACCAGGCAAGGGAGAGCAGCAGCCCCAGCTGCGGCGAGAGCCTGCCGCTAGGAAACAAAAGCGCCCGAGCGGCTGCCTTCCCCACTCGGGGAGGACAGCCGCTCGGGCGTTCTTGGCTAATGGTGCGGAGCTTACTCGGCCTTGGCTAGGACGGCATCCTCAGCGGCGTCGTCGAAGGAGGCGGAGGCAGCCAGCGCCAGCTGGTGCTCGCTCTCGGGCATGACCACGAGGCGCTTGTACTCGCGCAGACCCGTACCTGCGGGGATGAGGTGACCGCAGATGACGTTCTCCTTGAGCCCCTCGAGGGTGTCGACCTTACCGTTGATGGCGGCGTCGTTGAGCACCTTGGTCGTCTCCTGGAAGGAAGCGGCGGACATGAAGCTCTTGGTCTGCAGCGCGGCGCGCGTGATCCCCTGAAGGATCTGACGAGCCGTAGCGGGCTTAGCCTCACGTACCTCGACGAGGCGGAGGTCACGGCGCTTGAGCTGGCTGTTCTCATCACGCAGACGGCGCAGGGTGACGATCTGACCAGGCTGGAGCGTCTCGCTGTCGCCAGCGTCGACGACTACGACCTTGCCCCAGAGGCGGTCGTTCTCCTCCATCACCTCGAGCTTGTCAGCGATCTGCTGCTCGAGGAAGAGCGTATCCCCTGGATCGAGGACCTCGACCTTGCGCATCATCTGGCGGACGATGACCTCGAAGTGCTTATCGTTGATCTTCACGCCCTGCAGACGGTAGACGTCCTGTACCTCATTGACGATGTACTCCTGGACGGCCGTCGGGCCCTTGATCTCGAGGATGTCGGTAGGCGTGATGGCTCCATCGGAGAGGGGCATACCAGCGTAGACCGAGTCACCCTCCTGGACAAGGAGCTGCTTGGAGGTAGGTACGAGGTACTTACGCTCAGCGCCCAGCTTGGTGGTGACGATGACCTCACGATTACCACGCTTGAGGCTCTTGCCGAAGGAGATGACGCCATCAACCTCAGCGACCACTGCGGGGTTGGAGGGGTTGCGTGCCTCGAAGAGCTCGGTGACACGGGGCAGACCCCCAGTGATGTCACCCGCCTTGCTGGCGGAGCGGGGGATCTTCGCCAGCGTCTCCCCGACGTGTACCTCAGCGCGGTTCTCCTGCACGAGGTGAGCACCCACAGGGAGGTTGTAGCTCTTGACGATGTTGCCCGCGGCGTCCTCGATGTGGATGCCTGGGATGACGTTACGGTCCTTGGACTCGGTGATGATGAGGTCACGTACGCCCGTAGCTTCGTCGACGTCCACACGATAGGTCGAGCCCTCGATGAGGTTGTCGAAGATGACGCGCCCTGGCACTTCGGTGATGATGAGGGCGTTGAAGGGGTCGAACTCGAAGAGGACTTCGCCCTTCTTGACCTCCTGCCCTTCGCTGAAGAAGAGCTTAGCACCGTAGGGCACCTTGACGGAGCGCAGCACCATCTTGGTATTCTTGTCCAGCAGCTTGAGCTCGGTCATGCGGCTGACGACGATGTCGTAGCCGGGCTGGCCTGCCTCATGGCTGCCCTCGACGACACGCAGGTCATCGAAGGAGACGATCCCGTCGTACTTGGCGGCGACATTATTGCGCGTAGCGACGTTGGAGGCAACCCCCCCGACGTGGAAGGTACGGAGCGTGAGCTGTGTACCAGGCTCCCCGATGGACTGAGCGGCGATGACCCCGACGACCTCACCCTTCTGTACGAGGATGTTGGTGGCCAGGTTACGACCGTAGCACTTAGCGCAGACGCCCTTCTTGGACTCACAGGTGAGCACGGAGCGGATCTCGACCTGCTCGATGGGCGAGGCCTGGATGCGCTCGGCGGCAGCCTCACGGATCTCCTCACCAGCACGGACGAGGACTTCGCCCGTCGAGGGGTGGATGATGTCGTGGACGGACACACGGCCCAGGATACGCTCGTAGAGGGTAGCTACGACCTCGTCGTCGTTGTCGGGCTTGGTGAGTTCGGTAGCCACGAGGCCACGCAGCGTACCGCAGTCCTCCTCGGTGACGATGACGTCCTGCGAGACGTCGACGAGACGACGCGTCAGGTACCCAGCGTCCGCCGTCTTGAGGGCGGTATCGGCAAGACCCTTACGGGCACCGTGGGTAGAGATGAAGTACTCGAGCACGGAGAGCCCTTCCTTGAAGTTGGAGAGGATGGGGTTCTCAATGATCTGCCCGCCCTCGCTACCGCTCTTCTGAGGCTTAGCCATCAGACCACGGATACCGGAGAGCTGACGGATCTGTTCCTTCGAACCACGAGCACCAGAGTCCATCATCATGTAGACAGAGTTGAAGCCCTGGTTGTCCTCACGCAGGTGCTTCATCAGGATATTGGTCAGCTCGCTATTGACATGCGTCCAGGTGTCGATGATCTGGTTGTAGCGCTCGGTGTTAGTGATGAACCCGCCGCTATAGTTGCCCATGATCTCCTCGACATCCTCATAGCCCTTGGCGATGAGCTCGGCCTTCTCCTCAGGGATGATGACGTCACCGAGGTTGAAGGACAGACCGCCCTTGAAGGCCATGTAGTACCCGAGGTTCTTGATGTCGTCGAGGAACTGTGCCGTCGTGGCTACCCCGCAGATCTTGATGACGCGGCCGATGATGTCGCGCAGCGACTTCTTACCGAGGACCTCATTGACGAAGCCTACCTCCTGGGGTACGTACTCATTGACGAGCAGGCGACCCATAGAGGTCTCGACCATGTGGCGGACGGGCGCGCCATCCTGGACATCGTCGACGTAGACCTTGATCGGAGCGTGGAGATCGATCTTGCCCTCATTGTAGGCGATCGTAGCCTCCTCTACGCCGTAGAAGGTGTAGCCGTCGCCCTTAGCACCGGGGCGCAGCTTGGTGATATAGTAGAGCCCGAGCACCATGTCCTGCGAGGGGACGGTGATGGGGGCGCCGTTGGCAGGGTTGAGGATATTGTGCGAGGCGAGCATCAGCATCTGTGCCTCGAGGATAGCCTCATTGCCGAGGGGGAGGTGGACAGCCATCTGGTCACCGTCGAAGTCGGCGTTGAAGGCCGTACAGGACAGTGGGTGCAGCTGAATCGCCTTACCCTCGATCATCTTGGGCTGGAAGGCCTGGATACCGAGGCGGTGCAGGGTAGGAGCACGGTTGAGCAGCACGGGGTGGCCCTTCATGACGTGCTCGAGGATGTCCCACACGACGGGATCCTTGCGGTCGACGATCTTCTTAGCGCTCTTGACCGTCTTGACGATGCCGCGCTCGATGAGCTTGCGGATGACGAAGGGCTTGTAGAGCTCAGCGGCCATGTACTTAGGCAGACCGCACTCGTGCATCTTCAGCTCAGGGCCGACGACGATGACCGAACGGGCGGAGTAGTCAACACGCTTACCGAGGAGGTTCTGACGGAAGCGGCCCTGCTTCCCCTTGAGGCTATCGGAGAGCGACTTGAGGGGACGGTTGTTGTCCGAGCGTACGGCGCTGGACTTACGCGAGTTGTCGAAGAGGGAGTCTACCGCCTCCTGCAGCATACGCTTCTCGTTGCGCAGGATGACCTCGGGCGCCTTGATCTCGATCATGCGCTTGAGGCGGTTGTTACGGATGATCACACGACGGTAGAGGTCGTTGAGGTCAGAGGTGGCGAAGCGTCCCCCATCCAGCGGCACCAGTGGGCGCAGATCGGGTGGGATGACGGGCAGCACCTTCATGATCATCCACTCGGGGCGGTTGATATGCTTGGAGGCACGGAAGCTCTCGACGACCTGCAGGCGCTTCAGAGCCTCGTTCTTACGCTGCTGCGAGCCGTCGGTGCTGGCGCGGTGACGAAGCTCGTAGGAGAGCGAGTCGAGGTCGAGGCGCAGGAGCATATCGTAGATAGCCTCGGCACCGGTCTTACAGATGAACTTGTCGGGATCGCTGTCCTCGAGCTGGTCGTTGCCGGGGTATTCGGCATCCAGGTAGTCGAGGTACTGCTCGTACTGATCTTCGCTGAAGACGGGGTTGGGGTCCTTCTCCAGAGACTTAGCTGCAGACTCGTGCGTCAGCTCGTCGTTGATACGCGCAGCCAGCACCCCAGGCTGGATGAGGACGTAGCGCTCGTAGTAGATGATGGACTCGAGCTTCTTGGCCGACATGCCCAGGAGGTAAGCCATCTTGTTGGGCAGCGTACGGAAGTACCATACGTGGGCCACAGGCACCTCGAGCTTGATGTGCCCCATGCGCTCACGGCGTACCTTCTTCTCCGTGACCTCGACGCCGCAGCGGTCACAGACGATGCCACGATAGCGGATGCGCTTGTACTTACCGCAGTGGCACTCGAAGTCCTTGACGGGACCGAAGATGCGCTCGCAGAAGAGGCCGTCGCGCTCGGGCTTGTAGGTGCGGTAGTTGACGGTCTCCGGCTTGAGCACCTCACCGCTCGAGTTCTCCAAAATCTCCTCTGGGGAGGCCAGAGATATCCGAATCTGTGAGAAGTTACTCTTTATCTTATTGTCTTTCTTGAAAGCCATAATCGGGATGGAAAATAATCTGTAGACTCCTGCCTTTGCCCTCAGCCCCTAGCTGCTCCCCCACTCTAAGCGGGGTCAGCGGCTAGGGGCGTGGGCCTAAGGATTCGGATTTATTCGAGGGAGAAGCTGAGGCCAAGACCCTTGAGCTCGTTCAGCAGGACGTTGAGCGACTCGGGGATGCCTGGCGTAGGCATGGGATCCCCCTTGACGATCGCCTCATAGGCCTTGGAGCGTCCGTGGACATCGTCCGACTTGATGGTCAGGATCTCTTGGAGGATGTGCGAAGCACCGAAGGCCTCAAGAGCCCAGACCTCCATCTCCCCGAAGCGCTGACCACCATGCTGGGCCTTACCCCCGAGGGGCTGCTGCGTGATGAGCGAGTAGGGACCGATGGAGCGCGCGTGCATCTTGTCATCGACCATGTGCCCGAGCTTGAGGAAGTAGGTCACTCCAACGGTCGCGGGCTGGTCGAAGCGCTCACCCGTACCCCCGTCGTAGAGGTAGGTCTTACCGTTGCGAGGCAGGCCAGCCTTGTCCGTCCAGGCGTGCATATCGTCGAGCGAAGCACCGTCGAAGATAGGCGTAGCGAACTTGCAGTCCAGACGACGACCCGCCCAAGCCAGGACGGCCTCGAAGATCTGACCGAGGTTCATTCGCGAAGGCACCCCGAGCGGGTTGAGGCAGAGGTCGACAGGCGTACCATCCTCGAGGAAGGGCATATCCTCCTGGCGGACGACCTTGGAGACAATACCCTTATTCCCGTGGCGACCGGCCATCTTATCCCCGACCTGGATCTTACGCTTCTTGGCGATGTAGACCTTGGCCATCTGGATGATCCCAGAGGGGAGCTCGTCGCCCATCGTCTCGTCGAGCTTCTTGCGGCGAAGCTCGGAGTCGTACTCCTTAGACTTCTTGAGGTAGTTGGCGATGACCTCAGCGATGAGCTTGTCGGTATGCTCGTTGCCCGTCCAGCTCGAGACAAGGATCTCGTTGTAGTCGAGGCTCTCGAGCTCGGTGCGGGTGAACTTGGCCCCCTTGCGGATCTTCTCGATGCCGAGGAAGTCCTTGACGCTGTTCTTGCAGGTCTTGCCCGAGGTGAGCTTGTAGAGCTTGTCGATGAAGCTGTCTCGCAGCAGGCCCTGACGCTGCTCGCCCTTGGCGTCGAGCTGGGCGACGACCTCCTTGAGCTCGGCGCGGCTCTTCTTACCCGCCTTGGAGTAGAGCTTGGTGTCGATGACTACCCCGCGCAGCGAAGGCGTGGCCTTGAGCGAAGCATCCTTGACGTCACCTGCCTTGTCGCCGAAGATGGCGCGCAGCAGCTTCTCTTCGGGCGTAGGATCGGACTCACCCTTAGGTGTGATCTTACCGATGAGGATGTCCCCAGGGTTGACACGCGCCCCGACACGGATGATCCCGTTCTCATCGAGGTTGCGCGTAGCGTCCTCCCCGACATTGGGGATATCGCTGGTGAGCTCTTCCATCCCGCGCTTGGTCTCACGGACGTCGAGGCTGTACTCGTCGACGTGTACCGAGGTGAAGAAGTCCTCACGGACGAGGCGCTCGTTGAGCACGATAGCATCCTCGTAGTTGTAGCCCTTCCAAGGCATGTAGGCGACCTGTACGTTGCGGCCCAGCGCCAGCTCCCCAGCCTGGGTCGAATAGCCCTCGGTCAGGATATCGCCGTGCTCGACACGCTGCCCCTTGTGGCAGATGGGGCGCAGGTCGATCGTCGTGCTCTGGTTCGTCTTGCGGAACTTGGGCAGGTGGTAGGTCGTGATGGGATCCTCGAAGCTGACGAAGATCTCGTCCTCGCTGCGGTCGTAGCGGATCTTGATGCAGGTAGCGTCTACGTAGACGACTTCACCCGAGCGCTCGGCGACGACCTGTGTACGAGAGTCGCGTACCAGCTGTGCCTCGATACCCGTACCGACGATAGGGGCCTCGGGCCGGAGGAGGGGGACAGCCTGACGCATCATGTTCGATCCCATGAGGGCACGGTTGGCGTCGTCGTGCTCCAGGAAGGGGATGAGCGAGGCAGCAATAGAGGCGATCTGCGTAGGAGCTACGTCCATCAGCTGGACCTCCATGGGGTGTACGACGGGGAAGTCAGCCTCCTTACGCGACTTGACGGCGTCGCGGATGAAGCGGCCTTCGTCATCCAGCGGAGCATTCCCCTGAGCCACGATGAGGTCTTCCTCTTCCTCTGCGGTATAGTACTTCAGCGAGTCGTCGGAGAAGTCCACACGACCTTCCTCTACCTTGCGGTAGGGGGTGGTGATGAAGCCGAGGTTATTGATCTTGGCGTAGACGCAGAGCGAGGAGATCAGACCGATGTTTGGCCCTTCTGGCGTCTCGATAGGACAGAGACGGCCGTAGTGGGTATAGTGTACGTCACGGACCTCGAAGCCGGCACGCTCACGCGACAGACCACCAGGGCCAAGGGCCGAGAGGCGGCGCTTGTGCGTGATCTCGGCCAGCGGGTTCGTCTGGTCCATGAACTGCGACAGCGCGTTCGTCCCGAAGAAGGAGTTCACGACCGAGGACAGCGCCTTAGCGTTGATCAGGTCGGTGGGGACGAAGACCTCATTGTCGCGGACGTTCATACGCTCACGGACGGTGCGGGCCATACGTGCCAGGCCGACGCCGAACTGATTGTAGAGCTGCTCGCCCACGGTGCGCACACGGCGGTTGGAGAGATGGTCGATATCGTCGACGACCTCCTTGGAGTTCACCAGTGCGATGAGGTGCTTGATGATGGCTACGATATCCTCGTTGGTCAGGACGCGGATATCTGGATCGATCTCAAGGCCGAGCTTCTTATTAATGCGATAGCGGCCGACCTCACCGAGGTCATAGCGCTTGTCAGAGAAGAAGAGGCTCTTGAGGACCTCGCGTGCGCTCTCCTCGTCGGTAGGCTCCTGGTTGCGGAGCTGACGATAGATGTAGTAGAGGGCGTCGTGCTCGGAGTTACAGGGGTCCTTCTGCAGCGTGTTGAAGATGAGGCTGAAGTCTAG
The DNA here is from genome assembly GCF_938046015.1 of uncultured Porphyromonas sp. Taxonomy (GTDB): domain Bacteria; phylum Bacteroidota; class Bacteroidia; order Bacteroidales; family Porphyromonadaceae; genus Porphyromonas. Next base: position 23,754 of record NZ_CALIXW010000013.1, read on the forward strand.
GGCGTCCTCAGCCTTATCCTTGTGCAGGAGGATAGTCTTATTGCTGGACTCGAGGATCAGCTCGATGTTGTCCTCCGTCAGGACGGCCTCACGGTCGACCAGCACGGTGACGCGCTCCAGTGAGACGACCTCACCCGTGTCCTCGTCACTGAGGTCATCGATGTAGGTCTTAGTGACACGGCCAGCCAGACGGCGGCCGATGCACTTCTCCAGCTGGGTGCGGCTGACCTTCACCTCCTCGGCTAGATCGAAGAGATCCAGAATATCCTTATCCGTCTCGATACCGATGGCACGAAGGAGCGTCGTCATAGGCAGCTTCTTCTTGCGATCGATATAGGCGTACATCACATTGTTGGTATCGGTGGCGAACTCGATCCAAGAGCCCTTGAAAGGAATGATACGTGCCGAGTAAAGTGGCGTACCATTGGTATGGATGCTCGAGCCGAAGAATACCCCTGGCGAGCGGTGGAGCTGAGAGACGACGACGCGCTCCGCACCATTGATGACGAAGGTCCCAGCATCCGTCATATAGGGGATGTAGCCCAGGAAGACATCCTGGACTGTCGTGTCAAAGTCCTCGTGGTCGGGATCCGTACAGGAGAGCTTGAGCTTTGCCTTGAGGGGCACACTATAGGTCAGCCCACGGCTAAAGCATTCCTCAATGGTGTACTTCGGAGGATCGACATAGTAGTCGAGGAATTCGAGGACGAAGTTATTGCGCGTATCGGCAATCGGGAAGTTCTCGTTGAAGACGCGGTAGAGTCCTTCGCTCTTACGCGACTCGGTAGCTGTGTCCAGCTGGAAGAAGTCGCGGAAGGACTTCAATTGGACCTCGAGGAAGTCTGGGAACTCCAGGGGGTTCTTGATCGAGGCGAAGTTGACTCTCCGTGATTGAGGATTAGCGGCCATCTATATATCTGAGTGATGTGATAGTACGGATTCGTTATTCTAAGACACGAAAAGGTTAAGACCCCCCTCGCAGGGGGTCTTAACCATAATCACCTGTAGGACAGGTGGTATAGCGTTAGCTTACTTCAGCTCTACTTCAGCGCCGGCTTCTTCGAGAGCCTTCTTCAGCGCTTCAGCCGTAGCCTTGTCTACACCCTCCTTGACAGGAGCGGGAGCAGCGTCTACGATGTCCTTAGCTTCCTTCAGACCGAGGCCGCACTGTTCCTTCACAGCCTTGACGACCTGAAGCTTAGCAGCACCTGCGCTCTTGAGGATCACATCGAAGGAAGACTTTTCTTCTTCCTGAGCGCCTTCAGCGGGGCCAGCAACCACTACAGCAGCTGCTGCGGGTTCGATTCCGTACTCATCCTTGAGGATAGCTGCGAGTTCGCTTACTTCCTTTACCGTCAGGTTTACTAGCTGTTCGGCAATTGCTTTGATATCTGCCATGTCGATTGATTATTTCGTTGTTGTTGATTCTTGTTACTGTATAGGGGCTTACTCAGCTGCAGCTTCCTCTGCCTTGTCCTTGTTCTCAAGCGCAGAGACCACGTTGCGGATAGGCGACTGGAGGAGCGCGACGACGTCGGCGATGAGCTCTTCCTTGCTCTTGATGGCGACGAGCTCAGCGAGCTGGTCAGCACCGTAGAAGCCAGTCTCAGCGTAGGCAGCCTTGAGGCGCAGCTTCGACTCTTCCTTCTTATCCTTAGCGAAGTCCTTGATGATCTTGGCGGGGGCGTTAGCTACCGTGGTGAACATGATAGCCGTGTTGCCCTTCAGCGCGCTGTAGAGGGTAGCGAAGTCCGTCTCAGCCTCAGAAAGCGCCTTGCGTAGGAGCGTGTTCTTAGCTACGACGAGCTTGATCCCACCCTTGTTGCAGGCACGACGGAGCAGAGCCGTCTTAGCTGCATCGAGACCTTCGATGTTGGTCAGGTAGAAGTGTGGATACTCGTTGAGGTAGCCCTTGAGCTGCTCTACTACAAGTCCTTTATTTTCCTTTCTCATGATTTCTTCCTTTGCTATTATTCTTCTATTGACTTAGGATCGATCTTGATACTCGGGCTCATAGTGCTAGAGAGGTAGATGCTCTTGACATAAGTCCCCTTAGCAGCTGTTGGCTTGAGACGAATGAGCGTAGAGATGATCTCATGAGCATTGTCGTAGATCTGTTCGGGAGAGAAGGAGACCTTACCGATTGAGGTATGCACGATACCCGTCTTATCTACCTTGAAGTCAATCTTACCTGACTTCACTTCCTTCACAGCTGCGGCAACGTCATTGGTCACTGTACCACTCTTTGGGTTAGGCATGAGACCACGAGGGCCGAGGACACGACCAAGAGCACCAATCTTACCCATGATAGCAGGCATCGTGATAATCACGTCTAT
>NZ_CALIXW010000014.1 GCF_938046015.1 uncultured Porphyromonas sp.
CTTGCAGAGCTCGAGGCTATCGCCGTGGTCGAGGTGAAGAGCGATCTGTGGGTTGGGGCAGCCGAGTTCCTTAGCGTACTCTACAGCACCCTGTGCCATGTAGCGAAGGAGAGTTTGGTTAGCGTACTTGCGTGCGCCACTGGACACCTGAAGGATGACAGGAGACTTCGTTTCAACGACAGCACCGATGATAGCCTGGAGCTGCTCCATGTTGTTGAAGTTGAATGCTGGGATAGCATAGCCACCCTTGATAGCCTTAGCGAACATCTCGCGCGTGTTCACCAGGCCGAGTTCTTTGTAACTAACCATTGTTGTTATAACTGTTAATCTAGGTTTGACTTCGTAGTTGGACTTCGTTGTCTATACCGCAAAGATAAGGTAAAAAAGGATACGGCCGTCGCCTTTCCTTAAATTATTCACGAATCTACCTAATCCTTGCTAGTCAGCACAGTAAGACGGCTAGCTCTGCGGTCTCGAGAGACGCGGAGCTAGCCGTCGCGATATGGCTGCGAGCCACGCTCCGTGGAGCGTCGCAGCATGAGCTGACTTAAGCGTTCAGGTCGAGAGCTGCGCCAGCCTTGAACTTAACCGCCTTGCGTGCGGGGATCTTGATCTTTGCCTTGGTGGCGGGATTGATGCCTTCGCGAGCGGGCTTATCCTGAACGGAGAAGGTACCGAAGCCTAGGAGAGAGACCTTCTCACCCTTCTGCAGCTCCTCTGCGACTACTGCTGCGAATGCATCAACAGCCTTGCGAGCCTGTTCCTTGGTCAGACCAGCCTTCTCAGCTACGCCTGCGATGAAATCAGTTTTGTTCATAAACAACGATCTTATTATAGGTTGGACAAATTGCGTTGCGCCTTGTGCTCTGGCTCGGCCCCTTCCCTACTGGGCGGAGGCCACTAGACCAGTACTTTGTGTATCCAAATGTACTACAAATCTTGGACTATGCAAGCCCTGAGCCGCTTAGGGACTCAAGTGACTGCTCCAGAGGCTAGCTAGCGGCCTAGCCTAGCGGTGCTTCGGCTGCGTCAGATAGCGGAGCTCACCCGCCCCCGTCAGCTCTGCGTGCGTGAGTCTATACTTATTGCTGTACAGCTTATTAGCCAGCTGGATCTGGGTAAAATAGTCCCCTCGCTCAGCGCCCGCAGCCCCCTTGGAGATGACGAGCTTAGGCTGCTTGTAGTACTTCGAGTCCAGATGGATCGTGATCTTATCAAAGACGGGCGTCGTCAGCGCATAGCTCGTGCTGCCTGGACAATCGGGATAGAAGCCGAGCATACTATAGATGGCCCAGGCGCTCATCGTACCCGTATCATCATTGCCAGGAATGCCGCTGGGGCTATTGTGGTAGTACTTCTCGAGGAGCTCCTTCGTCAGGCGCTGCGTGCGCCACGCCTCCTTGGGGAAGTAGGTGAAGAGGTAGGGATAGGCGATGTCCGGCTCATTGGCTGGGTCATAGTTGCCCTGGTCGAAGATCCCCTGTAGCTTAGAGACGAACTTCTGCTCACCGCCCATCAGCTTGCACAGGCCCTTGATGTCGTGGGGGACAAAGAAGCTATAGTTCCAAGAGTTCCCCTCGTGGAAGCCTGGGTTGGGCTCGAAGTCACGTCCCAGCGTAGGATTGAAGGGCGTGAGGAACTTGCCATCGGGCAGGATAGGACGCAGCAGCCCCGTCTCCTTATCGTAGTAGTGACGATAGCCCTGCGCTCTGCGCTCGTAGAGCTGCGCCTCCTTGGTCTTGCCTAGGCTGCGAGCAAACTGCCCCAGATTCCAGTCTGCGATATAGTACTCCAGTGCATGGGAGACGGAGTTGTCGAACTTCTCGCGCAGCGGCACGTAGCCTCGGCTCAGGTAGTCATCGTTGTCAGGGCGCAGCAGATTGCTCTTGCCCGGGGTGTCGGCACCCTTGCGCATGGCCTCATAGGCCAGCTGCACGTCGAAGTCACGGATCCCTCGCTGCCAGGTGTCATTGAGCACGATGATCGAGGGGTCGCCCTCCATCGTCATCGTCTCCTGCGAGTAGAGCTCCCACTTCGGGAGCCAGCCCCCCTCCTTATACATATCGAGCATCGTCTGCACCATCGCCAGCTGCTTGCGCGGATAGAGCAGCGAGAGCAGCGGATGCACGTTGCGGTAGGTATCCCACAGCGAGTAGACGGTGTAGCGGTCGTGCTGCGTCTTGCCCGTCTTGAGACTACCCATCATCGGGTACTCGCCGTTGACATCCTGCAGGATATTAGGATGGATGAGCAGGTGGTAGAGTGCGGTGTAGAAGACCGTACGCTGCTCCTGGGTCCCGCCCTCGACCTCGACGACGCGCAGGGCGTCCTCCCACTGCTGCTCGGCAGCTGAGCGCACGGCGGTGAAGTCCAGGCGGGGCTGCTCGGTCTGCAGATTGAGCAGCGCATTCTCCTCACTGACGAAGGAGACGCCCGTCTGCACGTAGATGACTTCTCCGGGCTGCGTTTGGAAGGAGAACCATACTCCAACGTCATTCCCGCTCATCTGCTTGCGGTAGTTGGGATAGAGCTTGTAGCGGCCATGATCATGGTCCCACTCAGCCTCTACACCCTGCATCGGGGGCTGCTTCTTCCAGTAGCCGCTCTGGGGCGCACGGCGGCTGATGCGGATGGCGAAGTACTGGTTGAAGACTGCCTGCGGATTGTAGCAGAAGGTCCCCATCAGCTTGCTCCCCACGAGCGTCGAGTCGTTGAGGAAGCGTACCGTTGCCCCACTCTCATTCGTCAGCCCCTGCCCGAGGTTCACGAGGATATGGCTCGGGCCGCCCTTGGTGAAGGTGAAGGCCGTGATCGCCGTACGCGGCGTGGCACTCACCTCAGCACGCACCTGATGCTTGTCGAGGATCGCACTATAGTAGCCCGGGTGAGCACGCTCCGCACTCAGGGTCGTCCCGTACTGCGTGTAGTCCACGTTGAGCTGTCCCGTCGAAGCGCTCACGAGGATACTCCCCAGCTCGGGGCAGCCTACCCCACTGAGGTTGACATGGCTGAAGCCCGTGAAGTACTTGTTGTCCGCCGTATAGGGCGTGCTCCACCAGCGGGCATCCTTGTCATACTTGTTCAGCTCGCCTCCGCCCATCACGTTGAATGGGGTGATGCTCATGAGTCCATTAGGCACCACGGCACCGGGATTGGTCGTCCCGAAGTTGCTCGTCCCGATGAAGGGGTTGACTTCATCAATGAGTCGGCGCTGCGACTGAGCTGAAGCGCCGAGACTAAGCAGTAGCACGAGCGCTACCGCCCTCACGGGTCGCGTCTTCTGTAGATTCATTCGTATATTCTTGTATGTATAGATACGTGTCTGTTAGCTGCAAACATAAGGAAAAGCAGGCAACTATACGGTACGGACGTCTGAGCGAGTAGCGCCGAGGCCGCATCCACATCGCAAATTCGGTGCGTAAGCCTTAGGCCTCACTCCCCTCTTAAGCGGAGCACTAAGCCAAGCCAAGGAGCAGTATTCGAGCAAGGGATCAAGCCTAAGCGAAGGAGCAGACGGTAAGATCTCGGTCAAGCGCACCCAGCGGCGGCGAGCCAGGAGGGGCAGCGAGGTGGGAGCCTTGCCCTAGTTTCGCAAGTGATATCCCTCAGCGGGCTGACTGACGCCCTTTACCTGCTTAACAGACGTCCCTCAGTGCGCTGACTGATATCCCTCACGAGTCCCCACCCTATAGGCTGGCAACAGCGGAGCTCAAACCGCAGCACTAGCTTGAGCTAAACTGGAGCGCCAGCGCCTCGCGCCCTCCTCGCAGGGACAGTACGCAAAAGGGAGAGATCGCCCTCCATAGAGGCAATCTCTCCCTTACTTATCTGTAGTATCTAGGGGTAATGAGGCGTTCCCGCGGTGACGCCTCGGACCAAAGAAGGTCCTAGCGGACAGCGGGGGAAAGGCGTAGGCGAAGTATGCGCTGCGTGTGCTCCGTGACTCGGTAGCGACGATCGGCAAGGTGTCCCACGAGCCAAAGCACTTCGTCTCCACGACACAGGAGGAGGGCGGCTTGGCGCTGAGCATGATCGAACTTCCCATCAATGAAGATGCGCCTCAGGAGCTTCTTCCCCTTCATCCCATAGGGGTACAGCACATCGCCCTCACGGCGATGGCGTAGGACGAGGCGCTCAGCACCGAGCGCCTCGTAGTCAAAGGCCGCTTCACCCGCTGCCAAGGGAAAGAACTGCTCGAGGTCTCGAGGTCGCAGCTCGATCCACCAGCTGAGGCGCTGACCGCTGGGCAAGGTACACACCCCCGCCTCCCCGATCGAGAGTTCCTGCAGATAAGCCTCCTCCGAGCCCCGCTCACGTGGTAAGATTTCTAGATAGGTCTGCCCGCGCAGTAGCTGATGCGTGGGACTATCGAAGCGTGCCCCAGCGTGTCCCGTATGCAGCTGCGCCATCACACCACGCACGGTCTCGGAGCTGAAGCCGTAGGGCCTAAGGAGCTCGTAGAGCAGCGTCTCGGGGTACTGCTGCTCGAGGAGCCTCATGATATGGATGCCCTGAGGCTCCAGCACCTGCTGACGTAGCTGCTCGACCCGCTCGAGGTAGTAGCATTCGCTCGCTCTGAGGTGCGCAATCGTGCGGGTGGCTGCCTCGGCGAAGGAGGGATTGAGTTGCTTGAGCAGGGGGATGAGCCTATGTCTAATGAGGTTGCGCTTGTAGCGCGTATCGGCATTGGAGCTATCGCTGCGGTAGTCCTGCCCTTCGGCAGCTAGGTAGTCGAGGATCAAGGCGCGGGGACAGTCCATCAGTGGGCGGATGATGCCCTCCTCGACCTTGTGATAAGGCATGCCGCTGAGGCCACGGATGCCCGTGCCCATAGAGAGATTGAGCAGCAGCGTCTCCACCTGGTCATCAGCATTGTGCGCGACGGCTACGACGCTTGGCTTAGGGTCTGCGGCGCGCTGCTCGGCGAACCAGCGGTAGCGGAGCTCACGCGCCGCCATCTCGATGGAGATGCCTTGCCCCTGGGCATAGCGCTCGGTATCGAAGGCCGTGACACGCAGGGCGACGCCCAGTCGACGACAGAGCTCCTCGACGAAGTGCTGGTCGCCCTCACTCTCCTCTGCCCGCAGGCGGAAGTTGCAGTGCAGGGCTACGAGCCTAGGCCCATAGCCTAGACGCAACATAGCCATCAGCAGAGCGAGCGAATCCGCTCCTCCACTGGTGGCTATGTAGATGCACCCCGCTGGGGGAAGTAGCTGCTGCTGTCGTAGCGTCAGCTCAACTTGGTCGAGCAGGACATGCTGCAGCATAGCGAGCTAGGATACAGCGGCCCGCTAGTGCTGCTGGTGTGCCTCCTCTACCAGCTCGGGATCGACGAGGATACGCCCGCAGTATTCGCAGACGATGATCTTCTTATGGAGCTTGAGGTCTACCTGGCGCTGGGGGGGGATCTTGTTGAAGCAGCCACCACAGGCATCACGGTCTACGGGCACGACGGCCAGGCCATTGCGTGCCCCCTCACGGATACGAGCGAAGGCATGCAGCAGGCGCTCCTCGATGTGCTCCTCGAGCTGGAGGGCCGCAGCACGTAGTGCCTCTTCCTCCTGCTTCGTTTCGCTCTTGATGCGAGCTAGCTCCTCCTCCTTGGCCGCGAGGTCAAGACGGCGCTCAGCGATCGCCTCACCTAGGGCAGCGATACGCTCGGTACGCTGCTGCAGATCGCCTGCGGCCTCGTTGATACGCTTCTGCGAGAGCTCGATCTCCAGTCCCTGGAATTCGATCTCCTTCGAGAGGTTGTCGTACTCGCGGTTGTTCTTGACGTTATCTAGCTGCTCTTTGTACTGGGCGATCTTAGCCTCTGCATCCGTGATGCGTGCCTTCTCAGTGGCGACCGCGTTCTTCTGGCGCTTGTTGTCCTCCTCGAGGTGGGCTAGGCGGGTCTCCATGCCCTCGATCTCGTCCGAGAGATCCTGTACCTCTAGGGGGAGCTCTCCGCGAAGCGTCTTGATATGATCTATCTTCGTGTAGGTCTCCTGCAGGCGGCTCAGGGCGATCAGCTTATCTGCGACGCCACGATCGGCTGCAGCTGCTGCCGCAGGTGCTTCAGCAGCAGGGCTAGCAGTCTTGGTAGCAGCCGCCTTCTTTGCTGAGGATGTCTTCTTTGTAGTTTCTTTCGTAGCCATTATAGTGCTATGACGCTATTTATAGGGTTGGAGTCGATCTCGCTTTGGTAGACCGCAAAGGTAGCTAATTTCTGTGACAATAGCTCGGTAAAGAGCTGTGCGCTGATGCGTTCGCTCTCGTAGTGGCCCACCGTCGCAAGGATGGGGGCGGACTCGCAGTCGAAGTAGTCGTTGTACTTCGCCTCTCCTGTGATCAGGATATCTGCCCCAGCTCGGCGCGCCTCGGGCCAGAGGAAGGCCCCAGCGCCACCACAGAGGGCGACACGCTGGATCTGCCGCGTCGCCTCAGCTCGGCTATAGCGCAGCTGCTCGGTAGCAAAGTAGCGCTTCACCTGGGCAAGGAAGTCACCAAGAGCTACGGGCTGCGGGAGCTCACCGACAATGCCTGCGCCCGTAGTGCCGCGCGTATCGAGGAGCTGTGTGAAGCTATAGGCGGGGACCTCGTAAGGGTGCGCCTTGAGGAGAGCTGCCTCCACACGCGCTCTGAGGTGACTGGGCAGCACCAGGCTAAGCCGCTCCTCGGCCTCGTAGTGCAGCGCTCCGAGCTCACCCACGTAGGGCTGGGCGCCTGCCAAGGGACGGAAGGAGCCTTGGCCCAAGCTGCGCCAGCTGCAGCTGTCGTAGTTCCCTACCCGACCTGCACCCGCTGCCCACAGTGCCTCTGCCACCGCAGCGGTAGCGGCCTCGGGGACGTAGACCGTGAGCTCCAGTAAGCGGTCGGTCTGGGGAAGAAGGACACGTGGCTGCAGCAGGCCGAAGTCCTGAGCGAGGCGCCAGTTGAGCCCCTTGGCAGCATTGTCCACCGAGGTGTGCGCTGCGTAAATCGCTAGGTCATGCTTGAGGGCGAAGCGCACGCAGCGCTCTATATAGGATGAGGTACCGAGGCGCTTGAGCCCCTTGAAGAGCAGGGGATGGTGGGCGATGACGACATTGCAGCCGCGCTCTACGGCCTCCTGAAGCACCGCCTCGGTGATATCCACGCAGCAGAGCACCCCGGTGGCGATCGCCTCGGGGTCGCCTACCTGCAGACCGCAGTTGTCATAGCTCTCTTGGAGCGAGGAGGGGAAGTGCTCCTCGAGCAGCTCCCAGATTTGGGCGACACGTAGCATCGTACTAGTTCTCTGAGTCTTGTTGGGGACGAGGCTTCTTTGTCTTGAGGCGCTTGAGGCCCGTCATGAGGACGATCACCGAGACCAGACCAAAGAAGAAGATGAAGAGATCCGTCCCCCACTGCCCGAGGAAGGGCTTGTAGAGGCGGCCTGCGTGCAGCTCCAGTGCGGCCTGCCACAGGGAGTAAGGAGTTTCGTTCAGCTCCTTAGGCTGGGCGACAAAGGAGGCCGCAGCGCTGAAGTCTCCCCCTCGGAGGAGCCCCTGATCGTATAGGAAGACGCGATCCTCGGTAGGCGTCGCCCCCAGGATAGCCCCAGCGATGAGGTGCCCCCCTATGGGACGTGAATAAGGATCGGCAAGGACGGTCTCCCCGCTGAAGTAGTCTCGGGGGGCGTCATCTTGCTTGGGGGTGAAGCAGCTCATTCCACTGAAGGAGCCGATTACCCAGCTGCCATCCTCGCGCTGCTCCAGCACATTGATGCCCATAGGACTGACCTGAGGCTGCCCCCACCAGTACTCGGGCTGTCCCTGCAGCGAGGCAGGGAGCATGAAGAAGCCCTCACTCGTGGAGAGCAGCCAGTTATCCTCGACCTTATTGTAGCGTAGGGCGCGCAGGCGCTCGAACCATGGGTTGTCACTCCCCAGCTCGCTCCACCCAGCAGGGCGCATCTCATTGAAGATCAGCGGCAGCATCAGGGGCGGACGAAGCACCCAGCCCGTGACGACGACGAAGGTTGTCAGCCAGATGAGGCGCTTCCCGAGGAACTTGTGCCAGCGGAAGTGCCAGCCCAGTCGGCGCATCAGCCCCTGCTTGCGCTGCACGCTCTCGGGGCTATGCTTGCGGGACTTCCAGCGCTTGAGCCGCTCCTTATATAAGGTATAGAAGATCCCTGTCAGACATAGGAGCATGATGACGACTCCTATAAGGTCGACGACGAGTCGCCCCACGAGGCCGAAGTACTCCCCACTATGCAGCGCCCAGACGATACGGAAGAGCGTGATCTCCCCCGTATAGGTATCATGCGCCTCCCAGGAGATAGGCTGCCACTGGCTCTGCCCTGGCACTCGGAGGTAAAGCCGTGAGCGCGAGAGCAGCAGTAGGCTATCACCATGTGCTACGAGGTCGGCAAGGCGGCCATGCACACCCTCGGGTAAAGGCTGCTCCTGCCAGCGCCGACGCTGCTGGTCGAGGCGGTAGATACGGAACTGTGAGGCCAGCCAGATCTCGCCCGAGCGCAGCTGAGCCATGCTCATCACCTTGCGCTCGTCGCCCCCAGGAGCGAGGCCATCATTGAGCGCTACGGCGGGAGCCTGCATTGCACTATCGCTCCGCCACACGCCCGCCGACCCATAGAGGTAGCTGTCCGTAGCTGTGCGCAGGGCCGAGCGTACTGCTCCGCCACTCCAGTTGGTATAGCTGTACTCGCTGGGTAGGAGCCCACGCGGGACATCGACCGAGCGCAGGAGCTCACGATGGTTCAGGAGGATCCCCGACAGGGCAGCCAGGAAGAGCAGAACGCAGAGTGGTAGCCCAAGCCACTTGTGCAGCTGGCGAGCATTTGGCCGCCTCATAGCGCAGTAGCAGCTAGAGCCTTCCGCTGGTTGCGCAGCGGATTGGCGTACATCGTGAGGATGCAGTGTCTGAGGAAGGCCTTATCAGGCTCGAGCCCCTCGGGCAGCTGCACCAGCTGGAGGCGTGCCTCGATGTAGCGCAGGGCCTCTGCTCGCTCCTCGGCCGTGTAGTGTGCGGAGCTGTCCGTACCCTCGAGCTCGTCGTAGGCGACGTAGTTGAGGGGATCGAGGACGTAGTGGCGATGGATCTCCGCATCCATGAGGCTCGCCAGCTCCTCTACGCTCAGCGCCGAGGCGTCGGCGGGTAGCAGCTGACTTAGGGGGCGACCGATATGGAAGGTCACGCGTCCCTTCCAGCCCTGAATCCCCGTGCGCATATTGATGCCATCGTCGACAGGGCTCTTCTTGTAGCCCGCGACGTCACGCTTGAGCTGCATCTCCTGCGCCTTGAGGTAGTCACAGGGGTCGTACTCGTAGCTGCAGGTCACGGGGACGATGTTGAGCGAAGCGAGGGCAGCGGCAGGCTGACGTTCGGGGCTCCCCATGGCCAGCATCTTGAGGAGCGCAGGCTGCGTGTGGTCGGAGGAGTCCTTAGCCCGTCCCTCGCGCTGCGCGATCCAGATGCTCTGCCCCTCGGCCACCGCCTCGTGCATGTACTCCGAGAGGAGCTTGGCGGCCAGCAGCACCTGACGTCCCTGCAGTCCGCGACGCACGAGGAAGCTCCCATTGAGCTTGACCAGCGTCTCTACCCAAGGGTAGATCATCAGGTTGTCCCCGATGGCGATCTGGGGATACTTAGCACCCGCGTCTGCCAGCAGCACGTTGAGGAAGGCCGAGTCCAGCACGATATCTCGGTGATTGGAGACGTAGGTATAGGCTCCACCTGGGCGCAGCTGCTCGGCTCCCGTGAGCTCGACGCTGGTGCAGCAGCCACGCATCACCTGCTTGACCCAGTGGTAGCTGACGCGCTGCTTGAAGTCCTCCACGCTGCGACAGCTGCGCAGGAGGGTGCTGAGCTCCTCCCAACTCCAGCTGAGGCCGAGGCGCTCGTAGATCGCGCGTAGCTCGGGCAGGGCGATGAGGCCCTCAATGGTGCCCGGCACCTCCTCTGGGAGGAGCGGGCGTATATCGTCGTACTTAGCGTAGTCCATGATGACACATATATAAAGGGGTTAATGCTGGGCAGGACGAAGGCCCTCCTCGATGAGCGCCGTCAGCACCTGGGGCATCTCGAGCCCCGCGGCACGTACCTGCTGGGGGATGAAGCTCGTGGGCGTCATCCCTGGAGTGGTATTGACCTCGAGCAGCGTGGGGTAGCCGTCGGCCTCGATGATGAAGTCTACGCGGATGATCCCACGGGCATCGACATAGCGATAGATCTGCTTGGTCAGCTCCTGCACCAGCTCGGTCTGCTCGGGGCGGATGCGTGCGGGCGTGATCTCCTCGACCGCCCCATTGTACTTGGCGTCGTAGTCGAAGAAGCTATTCTTCGGGACGACCTCGGTCACGGGCAGCACCTGCAGTCCTCCGCCTGCCTCATAGCAGCCACAGGTAACCTCAGTGCCCGAGATGAAGCGCTCGAGCAGCACCTCCTCACATTCGGTGAAGGCCTCGTTGATAGCAGACTCGAGTTGCTCGATGGTGTTGACGCGTGAGGTAGCCACGCTCGAGCCACCCGCGTTGGGCTTAGCGAAGAGGGGGAGCCCTAGCCTATCGAGGATGTCGGCAGTGCTAGGGCGCGGGAGATCCTTACTGAGGCGCAGCGAATTGGCCGTGCGCACCTGAGGGAAGGAGGAGAGGAAGTGATTGCAGTAGTACTTATTGAAGGTCAGCGCCTCCGTCAGCACGCCCCCCGTATTGTAGGGGATGCCGAGCAGGTCTAGGTAGCCCTGCAGCAGGCCATTCTCCCCAGGCGTACCGTGGATCGTGATATAGGCGTACTCAGGACGGATGCGCCCCTCGGGAAGCTGACAGCTGAAGTCATTCTTATCTATAGGATAGCGCTCGCCCGAGCTAAGCTCTACCCACCAGCCCGTGCGATCGATCAGTACGAGGTAGGGCGTGTAGCGCTCGCGATCGATCCAGGACAGGATGCCTGCAGCGCTGCGCAGGGAGACGGGCTGCTCGCCCGAGAAGCCGCCTGCGACGACGGCGATAGTACGTGGACTCATCTGTTGAGTTTATATAGTCTGAGTTTGGTTCGAGATTTAGCTTACGTATACAAAGGTAGGCCTTTCCCCTAGCTACGGCAAAGGCAGGGCTAGCCCTGTAGGCTACGACACCTAGTCTAAGGCCTCCCAGCGAGGCCCAGGCAAAGGCGTAGCGAGGCGACAGCCCTAGCCCAGCTCCATGAGGGATATCCCTGAGGAGGCTGATGGATATCCCTCACGTGCCTGACTGACGTCCCTCAGCGCTCTGACGGATATCCCTCAGGAGCCCCCCCCTTATATGCGCCTGCCGCCACTGCCTATTCGCCCCAGGGCCTTGCCCCGCCTGTGAGGGCGAGCGGGGGCGGCATGACACGCCCCACCCCGCAGCTTCGGCAGCGGCTCTCCGCTAGTCTTTGGCGCTTTTCGTACATTTGCATTCACAAATCATAACCATAGGGCGCATCCGTGCCTATACAATAGACAAGCGAACGATGAATATATCCTACGACCTGCTACGCTCCTATGTGGCTACCGATCTGAGCCCCGAGGGAGTAGCAGAGGCGCTCACCTCGATCGGCCTTGAGACCGGTGGTATCGAAGAGGTAGAGTCCATCCCTGGCGGCCTGAAGGGGCTGGTACTGGGGAAGGTGCTGACCTGCGTCGAGCACGAGAACTCCGACCACCTCCACGTCACGACCGTCGATGTAGGGGACGAGGAGCCCCTGCAGATCGTCTGCGGAGCGCCTAACGTAGCTGCAGGCAAGGGCGTCGTCGTAGCCACTATCGGCACGGTGCTGCACGCAGGAGAAGAGAGCTTCACCATCAAGAAGGGCAAGATACGCGGCGTCGAGAGCTACGGCATGCTCTGCAGCGAGGTAGAGATAGGCGTAGGCACAGACAACTCGGGGATCATCCTCCTCGAGGCTGACAGCATCACCCCTGGGACGCCCGCGGCGAGCCACTACGGCATCAGCTCGGACTACGTCCTCGAGGTAGACATCACCCCCAACCGCGTAGACGCTACCTCGCACTACGGCGTAGCACGCGATCTGGCTGCCTACCTGACGCAGCAGACGGGCACCGAGGTCCGCGCCCAGCTCCCTGAGCTCACCGCCTCCCCCGAGGCTGGCAGCTGCCCCCTACCCGTCTCGGTCGAAGTCCCCAGCACGCTCTGCCCCCGCTTCCAAGGGCTCGTTATCCGCGGCCTCAAGGTCGGGGAGAGCCCCAAGTGGCTCCGCCAGACGCTGGAGCGCATCGGGCTGAAGCCCATCAATGTCGTGGTAGACGTCACCAACTTTGTCCTGCACGAATACGGACAGCCCCTACACGCCTACGATCTCTCTAAGGTCGGGGCTGGGCTACGCGTCAAGCTCGCCGAGGAGCAGAAGATGACGCTCCTCGACAAGAGCGAAGGCCAGCTGGGCCCACAGGACCTCGTGATCGCCTCCGCCGACGGCACGCCGCTCTGCGTGGCGGGTGTCATGGGTGGGCTCGACTCGGGCACTACGGAGCAGACGACGGAGATCTTCCTCGAGGCCGCGAACTTCAACGCCAGCTCCGTACGCAAGACGGCACGACGTCTCGGCCTGAATACCGACTCCTCCTTCCGCTTCGAGCGCGGGCTCGACCCCGAGCGTACGACCTGGGCGCTGCTACGTGCCGCGAGCCTGATCCTCGAGCTCTGTCCTGGCAGCAGCATCGACGGCGGCCTCTTCGACCACTATCCCGAGCCCAGCGAGCCCTATGCGGTGACGCTGGACCTGGAGTACATGCACCGCCTCATCGGGCAGGAGATCCCCGAGTCTGACGTAGCCCGCATCCTCGCCAGCCTCGAGATCGAGGTCACCGAGCGCCAGGGCAAGCTCTGGTCGCTGCGTGTACCCCGCTACCGCGTGGACGTCACACGCCCCAGCGACGTCGTCGAGGAGATCCTCCGCATCTATGGCTACAACCGCATCGAGCTGAGTGGCTACATCCATGCCAACCTCAGCCCTAAGGGCGCCGTCGACCGCTCCTACAGCCGCAAGCTCCTCCTCTCGGAGCAGCTGACGGGCGCGGGCTTCAACGAGCTGCTCAATAACTCGCTCTCCTCCGAAGCCTACTACGAGGTCCTCACGAGCTACCCTGCCGAGCGCCTCGTACGCCTGGTGAATCCGCTCAGCGGCGAGCTGAACGTGATGCGCCAGACGCTGCTCTTCGGCGGGCTGGCGGCCATCAGCCGCAACCTACGCCGCCAGCAGCGCAGCTTCTACTACTATGAGTGGGGCAACTGCTACGAGGCCGCACCCGAGCAGACGAAGTCCAACGCGACGACTCTGGCAGGCTATCGCGAGCGTCAGACGCTCGGCCTGTGGGTCGCTGGTGAGCGTGTCACGGGCAGCTGGGCCCACCCCGACGGGGCAGCCTCCCCCTTCGAGCTCAAGGCACAGGTAGAGCACATCTTCGAGCGCCTAGGCATTGCCCTCTCTGGGATCAAGACGAGCTTCGTCGAGCGCGATATCTTCGCTGGCCCCGGCTACGCCTATAGCACCTATGATGGCAAGGAACTCGTCGTCCTCGGGCAGGTACATCCACGCCTCGTCGCCGCATGGGACATCGAGTTACCCGTGTACTTCGCCTCGGTCGACTGGGAGCAGATCAATCGACTCGCCGAACGGGTCAAGCTCGAGGCCAAGGAGCTGGCGAAGTACCCCATCGTCAAGCGTGACCTTTCCCTCCTCATCGACAGCAAGACGACCTTCGCCGAGCTCGAGCAGGCTGCACGCCGCGCCGAGAAGAAGCTGCTCAGGAGCGTCAGCCTCTTCGACGTCTACGAGGGGAAGAACCTCCCCGCAGGTAAGAAGAGCTACGCCCTCTCCTTCTACCTCCAGGACACGGAGCGCACGATGAGCGACAAGCAGATCGACGCCATCATGAGCAAGATACGCAAGAGCCTCGAGGACGGCTTCGGGGCCGAGCTACGCTAGTATAAAGACTGATTGACAACACTATATTCACGACATACACATTATGGGAAGAGCATTTGAATATCGTAAGGCTCGTAAGATGAAGCGCTGGGGTAATATGGCCCGCGTCTTTACCAAGCTCGGTAAGGAAATCACCATCGCAGCTAAGGCTGGCGGTCCTGACCCCGAGACCAACCCCCGTCTACGCGTCCTGATGCAGACTGCCAAGAAGGAGAACATGCCTAAGGACAACGTAGAGCGCGCCATCAAGAAGGCGACGTCCAAGGACTTCTCCGACTACAAGGAGATGAACTATGAGGGCTATGGCCCCTTCGGTATCGCCATCTTCGTCGAGACCGCTACGGACAACACGACGCGTACCGTGGCCAACGTGCGTAGCTACTTCAACAAGTTCGGCGGCAGCCTCGGCACGACGGGCAGCCTTGAGTTCCTCTTCGACCACAAGTGCATCTTCCACATCGTCAAGAAGGAGGGCATGGACATCGAGGAGCTGGAGCTAGAGCTGATCGACTATGGCGTCGACGAGCTGGAGGACGATGAGAACGAGATCATCCTCTACGGAGCCTTCAGCGACAACGCGCAGATCCAGGCCTATCTCGAGAGTGCTGGCTACGAGATCACCTCGGCGGAGTTCGTCCGCCTGCCCAATGACACCAAGCCTGTGACAGCTGAGCAGCGCGAGACCCTCGCCAAGCTCATCGACAAGCTCGAGGAGGATGAGGACGTGCAGAACGTCTTCACCAACATGCAGGAAGAGGAAGAGGAGGAATAGCCTCCACGCCCTTTGCAAAAGAAAAGTGCCCCCAGGGAAGCAGCGCGAGCTGGCTTCTCTGGGGACACTCATATTATGGACTGTAGGCTGAGGCCTATAGGCTGCGCGGGGCGGGCGCCCTACCCTAGGGCGAGCTGTGGAATATCAGTTAGGAGGCTGAGGGACGTCCATCACGGTGCTGAGGGATAGCAGTCAGCCTCGTCACGGATATTCCTCACTGCACTCCTCCCTAGCCCCTCACCGTGCGCAGCTAGGGCTCGCGGGAGGCCGCAGAGCGCCTTGGACTGCTTCACGTGCAGTCCTTGAGGCAGATATAGTCCTTTTTCGTATCTTTGCCTTAGTACGCCCTGCCCTGGCTGCTGGACGCTGACGCTGCCCCATCGGGCCGCATCTTAGTCCCCCCGAGCACCGTACAACATATCAGCCTACTAGACATATTCAACATCGCGATAATGAACACGCTACAACTCGACCTCACGGGGATCTATCCCTTCGTATCCCAGGACACCGTCTACAGCTGGGCAGACAAGAGCAATGCCTACCAGGCCGCCCTACATGCGGGCACGGGCCTAGGCAATGACTTCCTCGGATGGATCAAGCTCCCCAGTGAGATCAGCGAGCAGGACTTCGACGCTATCGAGGCAGCCGCTCGCACGCTACAGCAGCACTGCGACTACGTCATCAGCATCGGCATCGGGGGTAGCTATCTAGGCGCCCGTGCCGTCATCGAGGCTCTAAGCCCCAGCTTCGCCCCCAAGACAGACGCCCCCCAGGTGATCTTCGCAGGGCACAATATCGGCGAGGACTACCTGAGCGAGCTCGTCAGCTTCCTCCGCGGCAAGCGCTTCGGCATCATCAATATCTCCAAGAGTGGTACCACTACGGAGCCTGCCATCGCCTTCCGTATCCTCAAGGCGCTCCTAGAGGAGCAGGTCGGCAAGGACGCCGCTCGTGAGCGTATCATCGCCGTCACAGACAAGGCTAAGGGCGCCCTGCGCAGCCTCGCCACCCAGGAGGGCTACCAGACCTTCGTCATCCCCGACGACATCGGTGGCCGCTTCTCCGTACTCACCCCCGTAGGGCTGCTGCCCATCGCCGTAGCAGGCTTCGACATCCGCGAGCTCGTACGTGGTGCTCAGGATATGGCCGCCCTCGTCGGGGAGGATGTAGCCTTCGAGCAGAACCTCTCCGCCCTCTATGCCGCTGCCCGCAACAGCCTCTACCAGGCAGGCAAGAAGATCGAGATCCTCGGGAACTACCACCCCAAGCTCCACTACATCGGAGAGTGGTGGAAGCAGCTCTATGGCGAGAGCGAGGGCAAGGACGGTAAGGGCATCTTCAACGCCTCGGTAGACTTCTCCGCCGACCTACACTCCATGGGCCAGTGGATCCAGGAGGGCGAGCGTAACATCTTCGAGACGATCATCAGCATCGCCCAGCCCGACAGCGAGCTGCGTATTGCCCCAGATACGGAGAACCTCGATGGACTCAACTATCTAGCGGGTAAGCGCGTCGACGAAGTCAATAAGATGGCCGAGCTCGGCGTACGTATGGCGCACATGGACGGCGGCGTGCCCAACATCCGCATCACCCTCCCCCAACTCAACGCCTACTACATCGGCCAGCTCTTCTACTTCTTCGAGAAGGCCGTCGGCATCAGTGGCTACATGCTCGAGGTGAACCCCTTCAACCAGCCCGGCGTAGAGGCGTACAAGAAGAACATGTTTGCCCTCCTTGAGAAGCCCGGCTATGAGGAGGCTACCCAGGCCATCAAGGCACGCCTCTAATCCCCCGACCTCAATGAGTATAGGATACAATAACCAGCTCCCCGAGATCATCATGCCTGAGTATGGTCGCAATATTCAGAATATGGTCGAGTACTGCAAGGGGCTCACGGATCGCGACGAGCGCAATCGCTGCGCCCACGAGATCGTCCGTGCTATGGCTGCCCTCGTCCCCGAGAAGGAGCAGGGCATCGGTCGCGAGACCATCTACTGGGACCACCTGGCGATCATCGCTGACTTCGAGCTCGACGTAGACTATCCCGAGGGTACGATCACGCGTGAGAAGATCGACCTCAAGGCCGACAAGCCCGAGTACCCAGGGGCTCAGATCAAGTACCGCTACTACGGCCGCTTCATCGAAGGCATGATCCAGAAGGTCTGCGCCATGGAGCTCGGCCCCGAGCGAGCAGCCGCCGAGTACTTCATCGCCCTGCAGATGAAGCGCGACTACATGACTTGGAACCAGGGCAACGTCGAGGACCTGAAGATCTTCAAGGACCTCTTCGAGCTCTCCGACGGACAGATCCTCCTGACGCCCGAGAACTGCAAGCTCAACATCAACCCCAACACTATTGACCGCCCTGGCAAGCTCCAGAAGCCACTCAATAGTAAGAAGGGCAAGAAACGCTAACTACGTACACATATACCCTAGCAACACTAGCGCATGGCATCATACGTCATCGAGGGCGGCTACTCCCTACAGGGGAGCATACGCCCCCAGGGCGCCAAGAACGAGGCCCTACAGATCATCTCCTCTGTCCTGCTCACCCCCGAGCTCGTCACCATCCACAACATCCCGAACATACTGGATGTGAACAACCTCATCGACCTGCTGCGGCAGATCGGGGTGAAGGTCAGCCGGCTCAACGACGAGGGCAGCTACAGCTTCCAGGCAGACGAGATCAGCATCGACTACCTACATAGTGAGGAGTTCCTCAATCGTAGCCGTGCCCTGCGTGGCTCCATCCTGATGGCAGGTGCCCTCCTAGGGCGCTTCGGCTATGCGCTCTTCCCCAAGCCCGGGGGCGACAAGATCGGCCGCCGTCGTCTGGATACGCACCTGATAGGCTTCCAGGAGCTGGGCGCTAGTTGCCGCTACGACAGTGACAAGCAGAGCTACGTGCTGGAGGCCAGCCAGCTCAAGGGTAAGTACATGCTCCTCGACGAGGCCTCAGTGACGGGTACAGCCAATATCCTGATGGCCGCCGTACTAGCCGAGGGCACGACGACGATCTACAATGCCGCCTGTGAGCCCTACCTGCAGCAGCTCTCCAAGCTGCTGGTGCGCATGGGTGCCCATATCGAGGGCATAGGCTCCAACCGCCTCACCATCGAGGGCGTCAAGGAGCTGCACGGTGCCGAGCACACCATGCTCCCCGACATGATCGAGATCGGTAGCTTCATCGGCATGGCCGCCATGACGAACTCCGAGCTACGTATCACAGACGTCAGCATCCCCGACCTCGGGATCATCCCTCAGGCCTTCCGCCGCCTCGGGATCACCATCGAGGAGCAGGGCGACGACCTCTTCATCCCCCGCCACCCCAACGGCTATGAGATCGACACCTTCATGGACGGCTCGATCCTCACCGTGGCGGACGCCCCCTGGCCAGGGCTGACGCCTGACCTTCTCAGCGTCTTCCTCGTCACCGCCACGCAGGCTAAGGGAAGCGTACTGATCCATCAGAAGATGTTCGAGAGTCGTCTCTTCTTCGTCGACAAGCTCATCGACATGGGCGCTCAGATCATGCTCTGCGACCCCCACCGCGCTGTGGTCATCGGCCTCGGGCAGTCGCATCGCCTGCGTGCCTCCACGATGGCCTCACCCGACATCCGTGCTGGGATCGCGCTGCTCATCGCTGCGATGAGTGCCGAGGGGACAAGTGTCATCAACAACATCGAGCAGATCGACCGAGGCTACCAGGACATCGCAGGCCGCCTCAATGCCCTAGGTGCTCGCATCTCTCGCCTATAGCTCCACCCTTATGCTGGATAAGGCAGACTTCGAGCCCATAGGCCGCCTCGGCCGTACACACGGTATCGGTGGCGAGCTCAGTACCAAGCTCTCGGTAGACCTCAGCGTCCTCTGGGAGGAGGACGAGCGGCTCTTCCTCTTCCTCGAGGAGCAGGAGCTGCTCATCCCCTACCGAGTGCGCAGCCTACGCGCCAAGACCGATGAGCTCGACCTCATCGCCTTCGTGGACGTCATGACCAAGGAGGCGGCCGAGGCGCTCGTGGGGCGCGAGCTCTGGCTGGAGCGTGCTTACCTGGACCACGACGAGGCGGAGGCCGTCCTCGGGCTAGAGCACTACGTCGGCTTCGAGCTCTACGAGGCGGACTCGGGGGACTACCTAGGACGCATCACGGACGTCGACGACAGCACGCTGAACGTCCTGATGCGCGTCGAGACACCCCTCGGGGACGAACTCGTACTGCCCATCGCCGAGGAGCTGATCTCTGAGGTAAAGCTCGCCGAGCACCAGCTCTACCTACAAGTCCCTCAGGGTCTGCTTGATCTCTAGCTAGGATATGATGACCGGGACGAATACGCAGCTCAAAGCGGGCATCTATACGCTGCTGACGCTCTTCGCGCTCTTCCTACTGGTCCAGCTGCTGGTGGGATCCCTCTATGTGGCTGTTCGCCCTGGGGCACTCAGCAGCCCCTCATCACTCGAGCCTCTGCTCCTGATCACAGGCCTCTCCTTCATCGCGCCGCTACTCCTGCTTCCGCAGGGGCGAGCGGCGTTCGCTTTACTACGCCTCCCCCGACTGAGCCGCGGGGAACTCGGGCGTTGCCTCCTCATCTCGGCAGCTATCCTCGCACTAGCCTTCGCCGTCGATGAGCTGGAGTTTCGCTTCTTCTCCTGGCTGGGCTGGGAGCTCAAGGACGAAGCGACTGAGCTCATACTCCAGGCGATCAACTCTGGCACGCCTAGGCTGAAGCTGATCCCCTACATCTCCCTCCTCCCCGCCTTCTCCGAGGAGCTCTTCTTCCGCGGAGCCGTACAGGGTACCCTAGAGCGCCTAGCTCCCAAGCGGCCGCGGCTGGTCTGGGGACTTACGTCGGTACTCTTCGCCCTCATGCACCTCAGCGTCCTCGGCTTCGTCACGCGCTCCCTCCTCGGCTATGGCTTCAGCTATCTATGCAGCAGGACGCACAGCCTCTGGCCAGGGATCGTCCTGCACGCGCTCAACAACCTCATAGTACTATACCTCCTCTAGCCCACGCCTCCCAAGCACATGACTACACTACTACAGAATGCCCTGATCATCAACGAAGGGCGCAGCTATACCGCCAGCCTCCTCATCCGAGACAGCCTCATCGCAGCCATCTACGAGGGGGAGCACAGCTACCCCGAGGCGCTGGAGCGTGAGGTGGACGAAGTAATGGACTGCTCGGGGCTATGGCTCCTCCCGGGCTGCATCGATGACCAGGTACACTTCCGCGAGCCGGGGCTGACGCACAAGGCGACCATCGAGAGCGAGAGCCGCGCTGCGCTGGCAGGCGGCACGACCTCCTTCATGGAGATGCCCAATACCAACCCCACCACCACTACCCTCGAGGCCTGGCAGTGGAAGATGGAGCGTGCTGCGGAGAGCTCCTGGGCCAACTACTCCTTCTTCTTCGGCGGGAGCAACGACAATGCCGACGAGCTCCGACGCATCGACCGCCGCCACACCCCAGGGGTCAAGCTCTTCCTCGGTTCCTCTACGGGTAATATGCTCGTCGACGATCCCAAGACGCTGGAGCGTATCTTCGGAGAGACGGATCTCGTGATCGCAGCACACTGCGAGCGCGAGGAGATCATCCGTGCCAACCGCCAGCACTACCTCGATACCGTAGGGGCAGAAGGGCTTGATGTACGCTACCACCCCCTGATCCGTAGCGAGGAGGCCTGCTATCGCTCCTCGAGCGAAGCCGTAGCGCTGGCCACACGCCTCGGTAGCCGACTGCACATACTGCATATCTCCACAGCACGCGAGCTCTCGCTCTTCAGGAGCGACCTCCCGCTCTCCGAGAAGCGCATCACCGCCGAGGCCTGTGTGCACCACCTCATCTTCTCGGATCGTGACTACGAGCACCTAGGCAATCGCATCAAGTGGAACCCCGCCGTCAAGCGCCTAGAAGACCGCGAGGCCCTACGTGGCGCCGTAGCCTCGGGGCTCATCGATATCGTCGCTACCGACCATGCTCCCCACCTCCTGAGCGAGAAGGAGGGCAACTGCCTCACGGCTGCCAGCGGAGGACCCCTGACGCAGCACGCGCTCGTCGCCATGCTCGATCTAGCGGCCGAAGGGCTCTTCAGCCGTGAGCTCGTCGTCGAGCGCATGGCACACGCCCCAGCGCGGCTCTTCGACGTCGACCGCCGCGGCTTCGTCCGCGAGGGCTACTTCGCCGACCTCGTGCTGGTGGACCCCAAGCGCCCCACCCTCGTCACGCCAGCCTCCATCCTCTCCAAGTGCGGCTGGTCGCCCTTCGAGGGGCATAGCTTCGGGCACAGCATCGCGGCCACCTTCGTCAACGGCTGCTGTGCTTGGCGCGGGGGCGAGCTCTCGGCCGAGCGCCCCGAGGCCCATGCCTTGACCTTCAACCACTGACCCTAGATCCCCATCCCAATATACCATGTCCACACTCCCTCGCATCCCCTGCCGCGCGCTGCGCCCTGGCGAACGCCTGCAGGACTTCGTCGCCTTCGACTTCGAGACGGCAACCTATCAGCAGATGCCCTGCTCGCTAGGCATCACCCACGTCGTCCATGGGCAGATCCGCTCCAGCTTCTCTCAGCTCATCCAGCCCCCAGAGAACCACTTCGACGAGGCGCTGACGAGGATCCACGGCATACGTCCCGAGCATACCAAGGACGCCCTCGAGTGGCCTGCCCTATGGCATATCCTCGCGCCCTACTTCGAGTCGCACCTGCCGCTAGTGGCGCATAATGCCCCCTTCGACCTCGGTGTCCTCACCAAAGCGTGCCTCCACTACGAGCTGACGCCACCAAGCCTCGACCGCGTCTACTGCACCTACAAGACGACTAAGATCCGCCTGGCGAAGTGGATAGCACACCTCAACCTCCGAGAGGAGGACCACCACGAGGCAGCCTTCGACTCCAAGGTCTGCGCGCTCCTCGCCCTCGAGTACCAGCGCGACCCTAGCCTAGGCGGACTCATATAGCTAGGCTAAGGCTGCCTAAGGCCTGCCTTGCTCGACTGACTAAGTCCCCCACGCCGAGCCCCTAAGGGCTTGACGTGGGGGACTGCTTCGCTAGCTATAGCGAACAATAAGCCACACAAGCTATTATATAGTAATAAGGCGCTAAGTAGAGCGCCCTGATACGCAACTCTAAGAACGATTCAATGCAACACGCTAAGCGCTATAAGGCGCTACTCCTCGACGTAGACAACACGCTACTGTCCTTCCGCCCCTCCTCCGAGGCCGCCCTTAGGAAGGCCTTCCAGATCCATCACCTGCCCTACGAGGATATCTACTATGAGGTCTTCTACTGGGTCGGCGAAGTGCTGTGGGAGCAGCAGCGACGGGAGCGTCTATCTGTCGATGAGATACGCACGCTGATCTTCCCCCGCCTCCTCTCCGCCATCGGGATAGAGGCCGACGGGAATGCGCTTAGTGACACCTTCCACCTCCAGCTACACGAGGAGGCCGTGCCCGAGCCTGGTGCCGTCGAGACGATCGCCAAGCTCAGCGAGCGCTACCAGCTCTACGTGGCCTCCAACGGCGTCCTAGAGATGCAGCGCTCACGCCTCGAGATCGCGGGACTAGTGAACTACTTCACCGACCTCTTCGTCTCGGATGATATAGGCGCGGAGAAGCCCTCGGAGCGCTTCTTCCACGAGGCGATGCGCCGCAGCAAGACCGAGCCCGGGGAACTTCTCTTCGTCGGGGATAGCATCGAGGCCGATATGATGGGCGCTGCCCGCTCGGGGATCGACCGCTGCTGGTACAATCCGCAGCAGCTCGCTGCCCCTGCCCGCCCTAAGCTCAACTACACCATCACCGCGCTGAGCGAACTGCCGCGCATCCTCTAGGGCCAAGGAGGAAGCTCCCTGAGGGATATCAGTCAAAGCGCTGAGGGACGTCCGTGGCGCGCCTCAGGGATATCAGTCAGCCTCCTGAGGGATAGCCTTCACAGAGCTAGGCTAAGGCTGTCGCCTTGCTGCGTTCCTTAGCAGCCTATCCTAAGGCACTTGGGCTGGACGCTAGAGGCTTCATGCTGAGCGCTACAGACCTAGGAAGGCGAGCTCGGCTAGACTTAGCTCCTTGACCTACGCTAAGTGACGACCAAGGAAGCGCACAGACCTAGGACAGCCCGCCTAAGCCTTCTCTGCGGGTGAAGCGATAGCGCTGTCTCAGTGCGTCGCGCACCATAGAAAAGAATAGACCGGAGCCCCAGCACTCCCCCACCGTACGATGAGGGGAGCGCTGGGGCTCCGGTCTATTGCTAAGCTAAGCCTGGGAGCTTAGCGCTGCGGGACGAACTCGAAGATATAGTCCTCGGGACGTGCCTCGCGTCGATAGTGGATGCGTAGCTTGCCCTCCTTAGTTACGGCCCACATGTAGCCGAGCTTCTCGAGGGAGTTCTGCAGGGCGAAGTGGCCCTGGGCATCCTTATGCAGGGTGAAGCACTCCTTCGTGAGGTCAGCCTGCTGCAGGAGCTTGAAGTCCGTGGTCACGATACGCTGATCCTGAGCCGAGCGCATGGTGTAGCGCCCCGCCGCATTGTCGTAGCTGAGCAGCCAGAGCTGGCGCTGAGGATTGATGCTATCCTGCTCGGAGACGATCTGAAGGCCCTGCTTGGGATCTATGCTGTTGGAGAGGTAGCCACCTGCAACACGGATGAGATACTTGCCCTCCTCGAGCGGAGGCCGAGGCAGCAGCTGAGCCTGGTAGCCGAAGCCCTTACGGTAGTCGGCGTAGAGCTCACGCTTGAGCTGTGCGAGGAAGGGGGCTAGCACTGCATCGGCAGGCTTGGGGAAGGGGGCATTGATTGAGCCCTTGAAGTCACGCGAGCGGATGGCGCTCTGTAGGGCCTCCAGCGCCTGCAGCTGCTTGAAGCGTTCGATGAAGCCCGTGCTGTCCTTAGCCGCGAGGAGACGCTGCATATCGATCAGCACCTTGCCCTGACGTGCCATATACTGGTAGACCTCGAGCCAAGGCTTGAGCTCCTCCTGCATATCGGCATTGTGCTTGTCCGCCAGTAGCGTCGCGGCATCCTGCTCCATGCGATCGAAGCGCTGGCCGAGGGCCTGACGCAGCTCGTCCGTCACTGAGCCCGCGCTATAGGCAGCCTTGTACTGCTCTACGATGGGGCGTAGGTCTAGGGACTCACCCTCGATGCGGAAGCGGTGCCCATTCGTCCCTGGGTCGACATTATCCAGCGCGAAGCGGCGGAAGGCCTCCGTATTCTTGGGATAGAGGTAGCGCGTAGCCTCACGCCAAGAGCGGTCAGCATCGTAGCCCTGCATATTCCACAGGTAATCCGCTACGGCGAAGACGCCCACCTTAGAGGCCTCGGCGTACTCCATAGGGTTGGAGACAAAGCCGCTGAAGAGGGGGGCGAGGTCCTGCTCGTTGCCCTTCATCGGGCCGAGCAGCAGGTGGTCAACGGCGAAGTCTGAGACGGGGTAGTTCAGCCATACATAGCCCTTGCGACGTATGCGAGCATTGACGTACTCCATCGTCTTACGGTCAATCATCGTCACCACGGTCTTCCCCGTCCACATGATATGGATCTCGGGATCCATGGTCTGCCCTAGGAAGTCGAGGTAGGCGCCACGTGCCCAGGCTTGGTTGTACTGCGTGGGACAGAGGATGAGCGACTTGACCTGCATCCCTGCCTTAGGGAAGTAGCGCCACAGGTAGTTGAGGAGCTCAGCCTGGTGGCGTGCGCTCTCGTCATCGGCACTGATGTCGTCGAAGAAGACCGCGAAGGAGCGCACCCCGAGGCGATACATGTCCTCCAGCTTGCGCACGACGGCCTGTCTGTCCTCCTCCGTCCACTTGATGTCCAGCCCGGGATGGATGGCCCAGACGAACTGCACGCCACGGGCGTGGGCTGCCTGGACGAGCTCAGCGATGCGCTGACGCTCTCCCTCGGGGTACAGCTCACGCCACTTCTCTCTGTGGTAGCGGTCGTCCTTCGGCCCATAGATATAGGTATTGAGCTTGGTGTCGCCGTAGAAGCGGAACTGCTCGAGGCGATTGCGATGGCTGTAGGGATTGCCGTAGAAGCCCTCCACGACACCACGCAGGGCTACGTCTGGCCAGTCGGTGATGGTCGTGGCCCTGAGGCGGGGCTGGCGCAGGAGCTGGCGGAGTGTCTGTAGCCCATAGTAGAGGCCGACGGAGTCTACGCCTGCCAGCGTAATGCCCTGAGGCTTGACCTCCAGGTAGTAGCCCTCGGCCTGCGTGGGGAGCTTAGCCGCGACAGAGGCCACCGCCGCATCCCCCTTAACCCCTAGACGCAAGCGGGCCTGAGCGAAGAGACGACACTGCTGCCCGATGTAGGGCATCGTGAGCGTGTCCAGCGTGCTGCTGAGGCGGCGCATGATAGGGGTAGAGAGGCGCACCTGAGACGAGGCTGTCGTCATCTGCTGCGGCTTGGGGAAGAGCTCGGACTCAGCCGAGAGGAGCGTAGCGCTGCTGAGCGCTAGTGCGATGCTAAGTAGTGTACGCATAGATGGTAGTTGATTAGGGATAGGCTTATGATGGTATGGGGTATCGATCAGTAGAGGAAGCCGAAGAGCCACACGGGGATGCTCTTGTCGCGGGTGAAGTCCCCTTGGCGTAGGGCATAGTGACGGTCGCTACGGTAGCGCCCCTCTAGGCTGTCCTCTATCTGCAGCAGCCAGCGGCCGTCGATCTCAAAGAGGGAGCGAGCCCCACGCGGCGAGAGGCGGAAGTCATGCTCCTTGCTCAGCTGATTGAAGACGAAGGTACGCAGGTGCTCCCCACGGTCGGGATGCTCGGGCTGCAGGACTTGGTAGAGGTTGGGATTGCCTAGATAGACCTGCGAGGGACGACGCAGCTCGCTGTCGTCCTGCTTGAAGACGGGGCGCAGCACACGGGCATCCGCGAGGTAGCGGATGTAGTTCATCACCGTGAGGCGAGAGGTCTCGATCGCGGCTGCGAGCTGGGAGACATTGAGCGCAGTGTGTGGGGGCTGCTGCGCCAGCAGGTAAATGAGCTTGCGTAGCTTGTAGAGGAGGCGCTGCTCCAGCTGCTTGATGAAGAGGAGATCCACCTCAAGGGTCATGTTGAGCGTCTTCAGTAGGTTCTCCGAGTAGAGACGCGGCTCGAGGTGGAAGGGATAATAGCCGTACTCGAGGTAGCGGTCTAGCCATAGGTCAGGGTTGAGCGTGCGGGCAAGCTCTGCTACCAGCTCCTGGGGACGCGTCATGACGTCCTCTAGGCTCACCGCAGGTAGGGCGATACCGCTGTCCAGCTGGATGAACTCACGCAGCGAGAAGCCAGCCAGATGGTAGATGGCTGCTAGGCGTGCCAGCTCGGGGTCGTCCTCCTCGAGATTCATCACCGCCGAGGCCGTGAAGATGATCCGTAGCTCGGGATGGCGATAGTAGCACTGCTTGAACTCCTCAGTCCAGTTGGGATACTTGAACACCTGGTCTAGGAGCAGCGTGCGCCCACCTTGCTCTACGAAGCTATCGACGAAGCTCCCGAGGGAGTCGACCGTAAAGCAGAACTGATTCAGGTTAATGTAGAGACACTCCCGCGAGGTCGGGGCATAGTGCCGACGGGCGTAATCTAGCAGGAAGGTGGTCTTCCCTACTCCACGTGACCCACGTATCCCGATGATACGCTGGCTCCAGTCAATCTCCTCCATGAGCGAGCGCTGCAGCCCCCGACGGGTATGCCTCAGCAGGTACTCATGCGTGCGGTATAAATGATCCACTCGGTCTTAAAGCATTAGCATCTAGTACTACGGCTCATCCCTGACCCTTGAGTGAGCAGACTGAAAAGCCGACAAGACAAAAATACGCCTTTCCCCCCGAATAACCAGTACCCAGCGCTCCTTATCGTGAAAGCTGCCTCCAAGGCTCCCTCTCCCCCGCTACAGAAGGCTGCTCCTTCCTTAGGGGCAGGGCCGCCTAGGGGCACGCTAAGCGACCTCGGGGGGAAGGAAAGGCCTCCCTCAAACGCAGAGAGGCCACCCAGCTGAGCTGGGTAGCCTCTCCCTATACCTTTGTACAGATCTTACTACAAGCGCCTAAGCCTTCTTCGACATCACGATGTGACCGAGGTAGCCTAGGACTACGAGCACGAGCCCGATGCCAAGGTAGGTATTAGCGTTCTCTACCTGATCAGTGAAGTAAGTGAAGATCTGGAGCAAGGCTCCGATGAGCATAACGATGATGCCGAGATACTGCTTCATAAACGTCTCTGTGTATTATGTTGATTACTTATTCTATACCTGCAAAGTACGCAATAATTTGGCAAATAA
>NZ_CALIXW010000015.1 GCF_938046015.1 uncultured Porphyromonas sp.
CGAGCCTCTGCCTCCCGATCGGGAGGCAGAGGCTCGCGGCGCTTCTTTTCTAGCTCTTGGCATACTTTTTGCACAGCCGTTGCTGTAGGGGAGGGGGAAGCTCCGATACTCCTCTGCGGGAGCTCGCACTTGGCGCTTGCCTCGTGGACTGCTATCCCTCAGCGCTCTGACTGCTATCCCTCACGGTGCTGACGGACGTCCCTCAGTGCGCTGAAGGGTATCCCTCACGAGCACCCGAGTAGGGGAGGGCGGAGTCGCCCCTTGTGGACGACCGTTCGGCGGGGCAAGTTGCCCGTCCTTAGGGGATGTGGGCTGGCGCATTGCTTCGACTTTGTCCCCTTTTATGTATCTTTGTCCTAGATGGGCCGACTTATGGCCCTAAAACGAACAGATGTGTATGGCACTACTGAAGAAGTCACGAGCGGCAGCTGATAAGCCCCTAGAGCTGGAGCTGGAGAAGGTACTCCCGGAGATCTTCGAGGCACTGGCTGCAGAGGGCTATCGTCCTACTCGAGACACCGATATACGTATCGTATATAAGAACGAAGGCACCTACTTCTGTTTCTACTACCGTACCGAGGACCCCGAGTTCCTCATGCTGCGGGCGACCTTCGAGCGCAGTGTCTACGAGGACGTGCACGAGGCCTTCATCTATAAGGCTTGTGCGGCGACCGACTTCGATCAGAAGGTCAGCAAGGCCTATGTAGACGATGAGGGAGATCTGGTCTTCTCGGTCGAGAGTTTCCTCCTGCCGGGGACGCCTGTGGCGCCCCTAGCGCTGCGGCTCAATGATGCCCTGGCGGCGACGATCGCCTTCTTCCACCGCAAGCTGCCCGAGCTCGTCAAGGAGTACGAGCGCGAGGAGGAGCTGGAGGAGGAGCTTAGCCATGTCTCAGGGCTGCCGAACTAGCCCTTGCTCGCTGCGGGCACCGCGCTCGGAAGGTCGATACACCTCCCTCTGCGCACTGCACGCAGAGCTCTGAGTCTCAGACTATACTAGGGCTGAGGCTGAGAGCGTTAAGACAATAGGAGAGGCTGTGCCCTCCTGCCCCGACGGCGCGTATCCGAGGGGCACACTGATGATGTTTCACTCTAAAGGCGACTACTGACATGAATACAAGGAAGTCCCTACTCCTGCTTGGAGTAAGCCTCGTGAGCCTCTGCGGGCTCCAGGCACAGAATGACACGCGCTACCTCGATGACTCCTATTATAGCCGTAAGGATATCAAGAAGATCGACGAGGAGCAGCGTAGGGAGGCCGCACGCCGTGAGGCCATCTACCGCGCCGAGCGCGAGGCCTGGGAGAAGAAGCAGGCCGAGCTCGTCGCTAGCTACAAGCGAAAGAAGGCCGATCAGGAGCTAGATGCCTACAATGGACACCTGGCCCTACCCGAGGACACCATCCAGCTGACGCGCGCCGAGCTGGCTCGGCTGCTCGCCGATCAGCGTAAGGAGAAGGATGTACGCGTGTGGGGACCCTACTCCTCACGTCTGCAGCGCTTCTACGGTGATGGCTCGACCATCATCGATGGCGCGCGCCGCGTCTACATCGATACTGATCCCTGGGGCGACCTCGACTACCGCGTCGCGGGCCCAGACGTCTACGTCTCGGTAGGCTCACGTCCCTACTGGGGGAGCCGCTGGGACTGGGACTGGAGCTGGGGTGCTAGCTGGCACATGCCCTCCTGGAGCTGGGGCTACTCCTCCTGGAGCTATCCCCGCTGGGGAGGCTGGTATGGCGGCTATGATCCCTATTGGAGCTCACCCTACTGGGGCTATTCGTCCTGGGGCTATCCCGGCTGGGGTAGCTACTGGAATGGCTACTACGGTGGCTACTATGGCGGCTACTGGGGCGGCTACTACGATGGCTACTGGGGCAGCCCCTACAGCTGGGGCTATGCCGAGGGGCGTGCCTATCGTGCCTACAGCGACCACTACTACAATAATAAGTATGCCCCTGGGGTCTTCTCCAATGGAGCCCTCAGCCAGTCGCGCGCCTCACGCAGCGCCTACAGTGCCTATACGGCCGTGCGCGACGGCGAGGTACGTGATGGCGTATGGCAGCCTCGCAGCACGGAGCGCAGCGGCTACTCCACGAGCCGCAGCTACGAGCCTCAGGGCTACGACCGCGGCAGCTATCAGCAGAGCTATCCTGCACGTAGCTACGACCGCAATGTCCCCTACGAGCCTCGCCGCTACGAGAGCTACGAGCCCTATCGTAGCCAGGGGAGCTCCTCCAGCTCGGGAGGCTACCGCAGCAGCACCTCGAGCGCGGGCAGCAGCCAAAGCAGTGAGCAGCGTGGTACGGGCGGTAGCGGTAGCGACTACAGCGGACCCGCACGCCGTCGCTAGACAGCCGAGCCTCAGATATTCCTAAGAATTAGACTAAGATGACTCAGTATAAGATCCTCACAGGGCTGGCGCTGATGCTTTGCCCCCTCACGCTGGCAGCGCAGAGCGAGACGACGGCACTGCAGCTCACCCACGCCTATGAGCCTCAGGGCTCGGCACGCTATGCCGCCCTCTCGGGCGCTATGGGTGCCATCGGCTCTGACCCTGCCTCCATCGCCCGCAACCCAGCGGGTATCTCCCTCTTCTCTGGGGCCAATCGCCTCAGCCTCACCTACGGCTACGATTGGTCGGTGAATAAGGGCAGCTGGTACGGGGGCAGTGAGAGCAAGATGGAGAACTCGGCCTTCCGCTTCAAGGAGCTCTACTATCAGATGGGCGCCAAGGGGGGCAGCAACTTCTCCGTCGTCCTGGCGGCGCGCAATGCCGGCCGCTTCGACCGCAGCTTCAGTGGCTACGCCTCGGGCATCGCAGCGAACTATCGCCGCTCCGAGGGTACGAGCAGCTTCGACAACTCCCTAGCCGACTACGCCGCTGCGGGGGTGAATAACCTCCAGTACGACCAGAACGGGCAGCTGATCCCCGATGCTACGCTAGCCTCGCGCAATGCCTTCTCTAATGGCTACCCCTGGCTCAGCATCTTCGGGGTGCAGGCAGGCTGGATCAAGTCGCCCAACGGCCGCGGCGGGCTCTACTCCAATAATTACCTCGACGGCTCGGGGCGCATCATGCGTCCCTCGGCCGCCTACCTGACCCTGCATGAGACGGGCGCGATCACGGACTACGACCTAGCGGTAGCGCTGCGCGCCACCGAGACGCTGCGCTTCGGGGCGAGCTTCACCTATACGGACATGAGCTACAACCTCTCTTCCTCCTATCGTGAGGACTTCGAGGGGGGCGACTACCTAGGGCTGCAGAACCGTGTGAGCATCTCCTCGGGTGGCTTCCGCGTGGGACTGGGGCTGCTCTATGAGCCCTTCGATGGGCTGCGCGTAGGGGCCTCGCTCTATACGCCGAGCTTCATGTACACCAATATCGACGCCAGTCCTACGGTGACGCCGCGCAAGGATGACCGCAATCAGACGCCGCTGGTAGGCCCTGCCACCGCGGCCACGGCCTTCCGCCTGCATACACCTTGGCGCGTCGGTGCTAGCGCGGCCTACATCATCGGCCACCGCGCCATCCTCAGCGCCGACTACGAATGTGCCTTCTACGGCAGCATGCGCCTCGGGGAGACGGGACGCTCCGATATGTGGGATACGGGTAGCCGCTACGATGCGGACAATGAGCGTATCGCCGCGCACTACACGGGCGTACATACCCTGCGCCTCGGTGCTGAGCTGATGGCTACACAGCGCCTGGCGCTGCGTGCGGGCTACCGCTACAGCAGCAGCCCCGTCAAGTCGGGCGTCGTCTCTGAGGGCTACGCTCAGGGTGAGGTCTTCGTCCCTGGGACGCAGGTGCACTACACGCTGCCTGGCGCGCTGAACTCCTTCTCGCTGGGGGCAGGCTATCGCATCACGCCTGACCTCTCGCTGGATCTAGCCTTCGTCTCGCAGCAGCGTACCAATCAGGTCTTCGCCTTCCCCTTCGTCCGCGACTACGGCCCTGTGCTCAACCGTCGTGACCCCGATGTGCAGAGTGGCAAGGTGCAGCCTGAGAACCTCCTTGGTCTGAAGGGAGCCCAGGAGTCCCTACGCCAGCAGGAGGTGCTCCTGTCGCTGACCTATCGCTTCTAGACTAAGCTCTACCCACAACTACTCAATGAATAGCAATTCCTATCCCTACGAGCAGTCTGCCTCGGCAGACTACGCCGTACTCGATACAGCCGTCGTGCAGCGCTCGCTGCAGCGCACCTTCCTCTGGATGACCCTCGGGCTGGCGATCACGGCCTTCGCAGGCCTCTTCGCTGCCGATACAGGCTTCGTCAATACCATTGCACTTACCTTCTGGGGCTTCGTCATCCTAGAGCTGGTGCTGGTCTACTTCCTCTCCGCGCGCATCGAGAAGATGAGCATGCCCGTAGCTACGGCCTGCTTCGCCGTCTACGCTGCTCTGAACGGCCTGACGCTTAGCCCCATCTTCCTCGTCTATGAGCTGGGTTCGCTGACGACGACTTTCCTCATCACCGCCGGTACCTTCGCCGCTATGGCGCTGGTCGGCTACACGACCAAGCGCGACCTGACGAAGCTCGGGAGCCTACTCACGATGGCCCTCATCGGGATCATCATCGCCTCGGTCGTCAATATCTTCGTCGGGTCTAGCTGGCTAGGCTACGTCACCTCCTATGCTGGGGTGGTGATCTTCGTCGGGCTGACGGCCTACGATACGCAGAAGATCAAGCACATGCTGCTGGCCACCTCTCAGGATGAGGAGCGCACCAAGCGCGTGGCGCTCCTCGGCGCCCTGTCGCTGTACCTCGACTTTATCAACCTCTTTCTTTTCCTGCTCCGCATCTTCGGTGGGAGGAGGGATTAACTGATTCTATTAGCTGAAGTGTTCAGGCCCGAGTCGGCAGCCCTAGGCTGTCGTCTCGGGCCTGGATTATTTGAGGGGGAGATCCTCACCAGGGGCTGCCGAGGGCGCCTTACCGCAGGCTGTGGCAAAGTGTCCGTAGCGCCTTCGCTGAGCGAGAACAAAGTGTAGGATAAATACGTATATTTGCTAGAGATTTAGCCAAGGAGAGAACAATGGACGCAGCGTCAATAGAGCGGCTCATCCAGATGGAGGCCGCGCTCAACGCCTGGACCGAGCTAGGCGATCGTGCCGAGCTACTACTCGAGCAGATGGAGGCAGCAGCCCCCCAGCTCGAGGCCTTGATTCGCTACTACAGCTCGCCCCAGTGGCAGCTGGACTACCAGCGGAGCAATAGCGGTGAGTACCCCGAGGAGCTGCCTCAGGGAGTACTGAGTGAGGATGCAGTCTTTGATCTCTTGACACAGCTCTACGCCCACATCCAGGCCGTCAAGGCCCTAGATGAGCGCATGAAGGCGATCCCATGACAAGTCTATCGTATACCTAACACTATACACCAATCAAGCTATGGAGTACAACCTCAATCCTATAGCCCGCGCGCTAGGGAAGCAGCCCGCCGAATTCACCAAGGCTGACCTCATCCACTACATCGTCTCGAACGATATCCATGCGCTGAACTTCCGCTACACCGCTGCCGACGGCCGCCTCAAGGAGCTTAACTTCGTCCTCCAGGACGTCGACTACCTCGACGAGGTACTCTCCTCGGGCGAGCGTGTCGATGGCTCGAGCCTCTTCCCCGGCTTCATGGAGGCGGGCTCCTCCGACCTCTACGTGGTACCTATCTTCTCCTCGGCCTTCCTCGATCCCTTCGCTGACGAGCCCACGATCAGCTTCTTCTGCGCCTATATGGACAAGGATGGGCAGCCACTCTCGATCGCACCCGACCAGATCCTGCGCCGTGCCGCCCAGGCCTTCCGTGAGGTCACGGGCGGGCTGGAGTTCCACGCTATGGGCGAGCTCGAGTACTATGTGATCAGTCCTAAGGAGGATGGCTACGAGGCCGTAGACCAGCGTGGCTACCATGAGATGGCTCCCTTCAGCAAGCAGATCGCCTTCCGCACCGAGGCCATGCGCCTCATCGCCCAGTGTGGCGGCCAGATCAAGTACGGCCACGGTGAGGTAGGGAACTTCAGTACCGAGGAGTACAACTACGAGCAGAACGAGATCGAGTTCCTCCCCGTACCCGTCGAGGAGGCAGCCCGTCACCTCCAGCTCGGTAAGTGGATCCTCTTCGAGCTTGGCTGGCGCATGGGGCTCAAGGTCACCTTCGCCCCCAAGATTATCGTCGGCAAGGCGGGTAGCGGCATGCACATCCATACCAAGATCGTAGACAAGCAGGGTGTGAACCAGTACGTCGATGCCGAGGGGCAGCTGACGGATACCGCGCGCAAGGCTGTGGCTGGGATGATGAGCCTGGCGGCATCGCTGACGGCCTTTGGCAACATGAACCCCACTTCCTACCTCCGCCTCGTGCCTCATCAGGAGGCTCCTACGACGGTATGCTGGGGCGACCGCAATCGCTCGGCGCTGGTGCGCGTGCCGCTGGGCTGGAGCGCCAAGGTCGATATGTCGAGCCTGGTCAATCCGCTGGAGCAGCCTCAGACGAAGCGCTACACGAACAAGCAGACGATCGAGTTCCGTGCCTCCGACGGCTCGGCCAACGCCTACCTGCTGCTGGCTGGGATCACGACGGCCGTACGTCGCGGCTTCGAGCTGCCTAATGCCCTCGAGCTGGCCAAGCAGACCTACGTCTCGGTGAATATCCACAAGGACGAGTTCGCCTCCTCGGTCGAGCACCTCGACAGCCTGCCTGCCTCCTGCGTCGCTTCGGCTGAGCGCCTGCGTCAGGATCGTGCTGCCTACGAGGCTATGGGCGTCTTCAGCCCTGCGGCCATCGACGGCGTGATCCGTCAGCTCGAGACCTTCGATGATGCCGACCTGCGTGCCAAGGCCCAGGCCGACCCTGAGTTCCTCATGGAGCTCGTAGAGCGTCACCTCTACTGCTAGGGAGCGCTCGCGCTGTCTACAGCCTAGCTAGATAATAAAGAAGCCCAATCCAGTGTCCTCCTTGTGAGGCATGCTGGATTGGGCTTCGACCGTTTAAGAGCTCGTCGGCATCCTGTAGCTGCTCTGCTGCTCCTTGGGGTCCGTGGGACGCCGTGCTGCGGCAGCGCTATTGGCGACGAGAGTTGGGTCTTTGTCTCTCCCGAAGCGTCCACGCTGGGACGAGGGAGGTATGAGTTTCTCAGCAAAGGTACTACAATCTCCCTTTCCTACCTAATTGAGGGGAGGACGCTGCCCGCGTTTCCTTCTCGTTCACTCCTTCGGGGAAGCCGAGTAGGCTAGGGCTAAGCGGCTTAGATCCGAGAGCACTGCGTACTACTTAGAGGCTAGGGGGAGCTAACTGCCTTCGCTGGGCGAGTTCGCTACTTTTTGGGATGATCGGCGGGCTTGGGCTGAGCGGCACCCTTGTCGTGGGGAGGGAGGTCCTTGCGGTGCTTGGAGAAGAAGTCGCGGGCAAAGTCCTTGCAGGCGAAGGGTAGGCGCACGAGCTTATGCAGCGGCAGTAGGCCACGGCACTTGTTGTAGTAGGTCCGCTCCAGCTCGGCCTCCTGCACGCTAGCGTTGAGCGTGTAGTCGAGGTGCTTCTCTAGCTCGGCATCGGTGAGGCTCTTGTCGCCCTGACGTATGCGCTTGCCTAGGGGAGCGCCTTCGCGCCAGAGCAGGTAGCGCTTCGTGTCCAGCTCGTCGAGGATGGGCATGATGTCCTTGGCCTCCTTCTCTGTGAGGCTGAGCTCCTTGATAAGGTAGGTGCGCTTGGCGCTGCGTATCTGCTGGTGGAAGGACTCGTGCTTGGGCTTGGCGGGGCGCTTGGGCTGCTGTGCCTCCAGCGGGCTGAGCCAAAGGGTAAGGGTGAGTAGGCTCAGTAGGGCGGTTCGTTGGGTCTTTGTCTTCATTCTGTCCTATGCTTCGAGACTTGTCCTATTCTTCTAGGGGCTGATCGCTGGCCTCCTCGCTGTACACGGCATCCACAGCCTCGAGGTAGCTGGCGTGGGCGCCGTAGTCACTATAGTAGCTGCGGTAGTCCTCGTCGTTGAGCTCTGCGGAAGCGAGCGTCGAGCTCGTCGGCTGCCCTTGCTGAGGCGCTAGAGCACGGATCAGGAGATTGAGCGAGATGAAGACCGCCGTTAGGTAGACGATGGGGCGTAGGCGTATCCAGAGGCTCGGCTTGGGCTCCTCGGCCTCAGGCTCCTCCTCGGGGATCTGCGTGAGGATACGCTCCTCCAGCTGGGAGAAGTAGTCCTCGGGGACGCTGTAGTGCTGGCGGCTGTCCTCCGCCTGGGGTAGTTCGTGCTGCTTGTTCATAGACACTGGTGGAGGCGCGTGCTGCCTCTCGTAGTTGAGACAAGGCAAAGGGGCTAAGGTTTAGTCACTGCTCTTGAGCTGCTCGGTGACCTTTTTCATCGCTAGGTGATAGGAGGCCTTGAGCGCGCCCTCGCTGGTGCCGGTGAGGGCAGCCATCTCCTCGTAGGGCATCTCGTCATAGTAGCGTAGACGGAAGACGAGTTGCTGCTTGGGCGGAAGGCTAAGCAGTGCCTTCTGGAAGCGGAGTTCGGCCTCGTCGGCGTCGAAGTACTCGTCCGCCACCAGCCGTCCCAGCAGGTAGCTGGCCTCCTCGTCGCTGCCGGCGTCGACACGCTGCTCCTCCTCGCTGCGCCGCTTCTTAATGAAGTTCAGCGCCTCATAGGTGGCGATGCGGTAGAGCCAGGTCGAGACCTTGGCCTCGCCTCTGAAGCCGCCGATGGCCTCCCAGGCCTTGATGAAGGTGTTCTGCACCAGGTCGTCGGCGTCCTCGTGTACGTAGACCATGCGGCGTATCTGCCAGTAGATCTGCTTGGAGTAGAGGCGTACGACGGTGGCGAAGGCGCTGCGGCGTGTCGCGGGATCGGCGAGCTGGCGCTGCAGCTCTTCCTCGGTGATGGTCGGGTGGGGCATGGAGGCTTAGTCTACGATCCCTGGGGTGATCTCATAGTGTAGGGCGCCGTCACGGAGGCTGATGACGAGGCTCTGCCCTGGCTGCAGCTGCTCGCTCAGGATGTAGTCCATCAGCGGATCCTCTACCTCACGGCGTAGGCGGCGGCGCAGCGGGCGAGCCCCCTGCGCGCGGTCGGTCTCGTGCAGGGCGAGCCACTGGCGCGCCTCGGAGGTGAGGCTGAGGCCGTAGCCGAGGGTGCGGACACGCTCGATGAGCGGTCGCAGCTCGAGGGCAAGGATTTCGGTGAGCGTAGCATCATCCAGCGGAGCGAAGGTGATGAACTCATCGACGCGGCCGATGAACTCTGGGCTGAAGCGACGCCCCAGCGCCTTGCGCACGATGGCCTCGCTTCGCCTACCGCTGTCCTCGGGCGTATAGCCCAGTCCGTGGGCAAAGTCCTTGGCCTCGCGCGAACCGATATTGCTCGTCATGATGATGATCGTGTGGCGGAAGTCCACGACTTGCCCCTCCGTATCCGTCAGGCGCCCGTCCTCCAGCAGCTGCAGGAGGATGTTGTACACATCGGGGTGCGCCTTCTCCAGCTCGTCCAGCAGGATGATGCGGTAGGGCTTGGTGCGTACAGGCTCGGTCAGCTCCCCTCCCTTACCATAACCTATATAGCCTGGGGGTGCGCCGATGAGGCGTGTCACAGCGAAGGCCTCGGCGAATTCACTCATATCTATACGTACCATGGCGTCCTCGCTGCCGAAGAGCTCCCGCGCGAGCGTCTTCGCTAGATAGGTCTTACCCACCCCCGTTGGCCCAAGGAAGAAGAAGGAGGCGGGACGCTGCTCGTCGCCGAGGCCGAGGCGTGCGCGCTGTATCGTGTGGGCGATGCGTAGGACGGCCTCGTCCTGCCCCAGTACCTGCGCCTTGAGCCGCTCGGGGAGGCGGCGCAGCTGCTCCAGCTCGCCCTTGGTCGAGATACGCTCCAGCGGCAGCTGCGTCAGCTGTGCCACGGCCTTGTAGAGGTCCTCGGGGTAGAGGCGTCGCTTGGAGCGCACGCCGCTGCGGGGCAGGCTGCCTACCCTGAGACGCGTGATCGTGGCGGCGCGCTCGAGGAGCTCGATGAGGGCGTGGGGCTGGGGCAGGTGCCCCAGATAGCGATCGCAGAGCGCGTAGATCAGCTCCTGCTCCTCAGGCTTGATGTCGATCTGATAGGCCTTGCGCAGCTCGTGCAGGCTCTGGTGCATCATGCGCTGGCGGCCTTCGCCCTTGGGGAGGGGCTCGAGCATGATGGGCTCGAGGAGGCTGCGGGCGATGCTATTGCTCTCGGTGATCTGTCGGTAGCCCTCGGGGCTCGTGGTCGCGACGAAGGGGATGCGCAGCTCGCGGGCGTAGAGTAGCAGCGGCGTCAGGAGCTCGATACCCTGCGTCCTGCGGCTGACGAAGTACTCCAGCCCGTCGATGAGCAGCAGCACCTCGGGGTGGCGGCGCATACGGCCGATGATCTGCTGCAGGGCGAGCTCGTGGCTGCCGTACTCGAGGAAGCTGTCCTGTAGCCTGGCGAAGTCTAGGAGCAGGCAGGCCTCGTAAGGGAAGCCCTCCGGGACGCAGCGCTGCTCGATGTCTAGTGCTAGGCGTAGCAGTAGGGCGGTCTTGCCCACGTGGGCAGGTCCTACGAGCAGTGGGATGCACAGCCGCTGGCGTATCAAGGCCTGCTTGAGCTGATCCAGCTCCTCCCCTCGCTGTAGCGGGGTGGGGAGCTGGTATTCGTTGAGGCAGGGGCTAAGGAGTCGAATGACTTCGCCTAAGGGCTGCAGCGCCCCTGACTGACGGTGCTCGTGACGCAGGCGCTGCTCCTCGGGGCTCTCGGCCGTGTCCCCCTCTGCGTCAGCGCTATCCTTCCCAGACTCATCCTCGTCTGCGGGGCTGGTGCCGAGCAGGCGTGTGAGTAGGTCCTGTGCCTCTCGTCCGCGGAGCTCATGGACCTCGGGGCGACGCTTGCCGTGCGTGTCGGCGGCCGCCCCCTTACGCGGGGCGATGATGCTGATCTTGCTGATGCCGATGGGGAAGTCGGGGTCGGCGATGAGGCGCTTGAGTTCGTCTAGTGGACTGACGGGCTGCTCCTCGAGGGCTGCGGGCGTA
The DNA here is from genome assembly GCF_938046015.1 of uncultured Porphyromonas sp. Taxonomy (GTDB): domain Bacteria; phylum Bacteroidota; class Bacteroidia; order Bacteroidales; family Porphyromonadaceae; genus Porphyromonas. The sequence goes on from NZ_CALIXW010000015.1 coordinate 11,009, forward strand.
CTGGCGTCCTCCTCGTGCTGCTCGGCGGCCTCGGCCTGTGTGGGGGCAGAGGCTGGGGCTTGGCTAAGGCGCTGCTTGATCTCGCCGAGGCGCTGCTGCCAGCTCTCGGGGATCTGCCCTGCGCTGAGGTAGTCGCTGAGGAAGGTGTAGGACTCGCTGTAGTAGATACTCAGCAGCAGGTGCAGGGGGCTGATGGCCGAGTTGTCCAGTATGGTGCAGATACGTGCGGCACGTGCCAGTACCTCGTGCGCCTCGATACTGTAGATGGAGGCCTCGCCCATGGGCTCCTCCTCGCGGCTGGCCTCCTCGGGGCGGGCGGCGATCTGCGTCTCGAGGGCTGTCATCAGCTGGGCGCTGGAGACCCCGAGTTCGCTCAGTACGTTGATGGCGGTACTGGTCCCCTCCTTGAGGATACCCCAGAGGAGTAGCTCAGGCGTGATCTCGCTGCGGCCGAGCTGGAGGGCCTGCTCGGTGGCGAGCTCGAGGGTGGAGCGGAAGGTGTCCGTATAGTTGTACTTCATAGCGACTGTCTGCTTTAGGAGAAGGGGCGGGGGCCCAGCTCGGGGGCTAGCCCTGTACCTGGATGGCGTGGAGACGAGCATAGTGCCCGCCGAGGCTGAGGAGCTCCTCGTGTGTCCCCTGCTCTACGATGCGCCCTGCATCGACCACACAGATCAGGTCGGCGTGGATGATGGTGGAGAGGCGGTGGGCGATGACGATGGTCGTACGCCCCGTCATCAGGCGGTCGAGGGCGCTCTGCACGAGGCGCTCGCTCTTGGTGTCGAGGGCTGAGGTAGCCTCGTCGAGGATGAGGATGGGCGGATTCTTGTACACGGCGCGTGCGATGCTGAGACGTTGGCGTTGGCCGCCCGAGAGCTTGCCCCCGCGGTCGCCGATATTGGTGTCGTAGCCCTCGGGGAGCTCGTCGACGAACTCATCCGCGTGCGCCACCGCGGCGGCGCGCTTGACCTCCTCAAGGCTAGCGTCACGCACGCCGAAGGCGATGTTGTCGAAGACCGAGGCGTTGAAGAGGATGGGCTCCTGATTGACATTGCCCATCAGCCCGCGCAGCTCGTGCAGCGAGACCTCGCGGATGTCGGTGCCGTCGATGGTGATGTGCCCCTCTACGACGTCGTAGAAGCGCGGGATGAGGTCGACCAGCGTGGACTTACCCGAGCCCGAGTGCCCGACCAGCGCAACGGTCTGCCCCTTCTTGATCGTGAGGTTGACGTCGCGCAGCACCCATTCGTCCTCGTAGCGGAAGGAGACCTGCTCGAGCTTGATCTCGCGGTCGAAGTGCAGCTCCTTCGGCTCGGCGGGCTCCAGGATATTACTCTCGGCCTGCAGGATCTTGTCGATGCGCTGCATGGAGGCCATCCCGCGACGGATGTCGTAGATGCCCTTGCTGAGCTCCTTGAGGGGGTTGATGAGGCTGTAGAAGATGACCAGATAGTAGATGAAGGCCGAGGCGTTCATCCCGCTCTCATGGTTGATGATCAGCGTGCCCCCGTACCAGAGGACGATGGCGATGGTCATCGTGCCGAGGAACTCGCTCATCGGGTGCGCCAGCTGCTGGCGGCGCATCACGCCCATCACGGTGCGGCGGAAGCGCTCGTTGCTCCCCTCGAAGCGCTCCGACACGTAGCGCTCGGCGCGGAAGGCCTTGACGATGCGCAGCCCTCCGAGGGTCTCCTCGACCTGGCTGATGAGCTCGCCCCACAGCGTCTGCGCCTCGAGGCTATTGCGCTTGAGGCTCTTGCCCACACGCCCCATGACGAAGCCCGCCAGTGGCAGGACGAGGAAGACGAAGAGCGTGAGGCGCCAGCTCAGGACGAGCATACTACCGAGGTAGATGATGATGAGGATGGGATTCTTGAGCAGGAGGTCGAGGGAGCTCATCACCGAGTTCTCCACCTCGCCGACGTCCCCCGTGATGCGTGCCAGCACGTCACCCTTGCGCTCCTCGCTGAAGAAGCCCAGCGGCAGGGCGAGGATCTTGCTGTTGAGCTGATTCCTTAGGTCGCGCACCACGCCCGTACGTATGGGCACGAGGAAGTACATCCCGAGGTAGGTGGCCCCCACCTTGAGGAAGGTCATCACCGTCAGGTATACCCCCAGTATAATTAAGGTATAGGAAGCCCCCTCGCGCTCGATGAGCGAGGAGACGAAGTAGGCAAAGTTGTGCGAGGCTACCTTCGTGAGGCGGCCCCAGTCCTCGGCGCGACTGAGGTCGATGCTCGACCAGGGGATGAAGGTCGTCACACGCTCCTCGATCTGGAAGAGGATGTTGAGGATGGGCATCACCAGCGAGAAGGCCAGGAGGTTGAGCAGGGCGCCCAGTATGTTGAAGACTACAGCTAGCGACAGATAGCCCTTGTAGAAGGGGGCTATGAAGCGCCTTAGGAGTAGGAGTATATCTTTCATCTAAATGCTCGGCCTCGGGTGGGGGAGGGCGCTGCGCTCGCTTCGGGCGCTGGCTCGTCGCTGCCCCTGCCTAGGCTGTCTATTATATATCTAATGTATAACTACTATAAATCAAAGATACGATAATCAGCGTAAACCAATCGCGCCAAGCCGCCCGCCGCGCCTGCCTCCCGAGGCTCTGGGCTGGGCTTAGGGTCGAAGGTCGGCCGCACCTCGTCTTGCTTGCGGCCTGCTTCGCCTTGTGTCGGCCGTCCGTGACTGCTATCCCTCGGCGTGGTGACGGACGTCAGTCAGCGCTCTGAGGGGCGTCAGTGGGGCGGCTGACTGATGTCGGTGGGCGAGGACTGCCTTGTCTCTGTGGTAGCTGCTACCTATTATATAAGGGTACGACGAATTATAAACAGGCTAGCACTTCTTGTCTCAGAGCTCTACTTCCATTCTTCTCGTCGGCTTCTCTTTTCCCGGCCTCGCCGTGCTGTGAGCCCAGTCGAAGCGCTGTCCTCGCCTTGTTCCCGCCTCCCTAATCCCCTTATATGACCGCACTTGCGCACGATTTTTTCTTTTGATTTGGATTGTATTCAGGAAAAGCTCTATCTTTGCAACCGCAAACCGAGCGAGGGGCGCGACAGAAATGAGATACGATAGCGAGGCTGGCTGACGATTAAGTCGCAGCAAGACGCAGAGCAAAGGATCACCGCGCTGATTTGGTGGTTTGGATAAAAGCTCTTATCTTTGCACTCGCAATCAAAAAAAACGGGCAGCTAAGCTGAGAGACGCTTACTGACTGACTTTGAGAGATCTTTGAGATATTTGATATTGACAAACAGAAGTGTAGTAACAAACGTTTAGGGAACAAAAAGACCTAACCGTCAATACGAACCTTACTTAGGTAAGAACACTAATGAATCTGAAGCAAGAAACATCTTCGGAGCAAGATAAACAGAAACAAAGTACAATAAAAATATTGACAATGAAGAGTTTGATCCTGGCTCAGGATGAACGCTAGCGATAGGCTTAACACATGCAAGTCGAGGGGCAGCATGGTCTTAGCTTGCTAAGACTGATGGCGACCGGCGCACGGGTGCGTAACGCGTATGCAACTTGCCTCACAGAGGGGGATAACCCGTCGAAAGACGGACTAATACCGCGTACACTTATCGGAGGGCATCCTTTGGTAAGGAAATGAATTTCGCTGTGAGATAGGCATGCGTCCCATTAGCTAGTTGGTGAGGTAACGGCTCACCAAGGCAACGATGGGTAGGGGAACTGAGAGGTTGAACCCCCACACTGGTACTGAGACACGGACCAGACTCCTACGGGAGGCAGCAGTGAGGAATATTGGTCAATGGGCGAGAGCCTGAACCAGCCAAGTCGCGTGAAGGATGACTGTCTTATGGATTGTAAACTTCTTTTGTAGGGGAATAAAGAACGGTACGTGTACCGTAGTGAATGTACCCTACGAATAAGCATCGGCTAACTCCGTGCCAGCAGCCGCGGTAATACGGAGGATGCGAGCGTTATCCGGATTTATTGGGTTTAAAGGGTGCGTAGGCGGCCTGTTAAGTCAGCGGTGAAATCTAGGAGCTTAACTCCTAAATTGCCATTGATACTGGCGGGCTTGAGTGTAGATGAGGTAGGCGGAATGCGTGGTGTAGCGGTGGAATGCATAGATATCACGCAGAACTCCGATTGCGAAGGCAGCTTACTAAGGTACAACTGACGCTGAAGCACGAAAGCGTGGGTATCAAACAGGATTAGATACCCTGGTAGTCCACGCAGTAAACGATGATTACTAGGAGTTTGCGATATAGTGTAAGCTCTACAGCGAAAGCGTTAAGTAATCCACCTGGGGAGTACGCCGGCAACGGTGAAACTCAAAGGAATTGACGGGGGCCCG
>NZ_CALIXW010000016.1 GCF_938046015.1 uncultured Porphyromonas sp.
CAGCCTTGAGGACACCCTTACCGAGGTAGCGTCCCTTGTCTCCGTCACGGAGCTCCAGAGCTTCGTTCTCCCCGGTGGAGGCACCACTAGGTACAGCAGCGCGGCCGATGATACCGCTAGCCAGATGTACGTCTACCTCTACGGTAGGATTCCCACGCGAGTCGAGGATCTCGCGGCCGACGATCTTAATAATTTCCATATCTAAACTAGAATTAGTAAATCTGATACTAAGGCAAAGATACAAATCTTAGCGCAAACTAGAACTAATTATTTAATCGCTCTGCTCAGACCCCGCTTGGAGCCTTGTCCTAAGGCCTTGCGCAGCATCCCTTTCCCTTTACTTTAGCACCCTTCCCAGCGAGCTGCCGAGCTGCTCCGAGCCCCTTCCCTTGGGGCGCTGCTGGGGCCCTTAGTGCGCTCCTCCTCCCCCAGAAGGGCAGGCTGACCGGTATCCCTCAGCGCTCCGACTGCTATCCTTCAGGCTCGTGAGGGACGTCCCTCAGCCTCGTGACTGATATCCCTCAGCGAAGCCCTCCCTTAGCCCTCAGCGCAGTGCGTGGACGCCCCGCCTACCGCGCCTTACTCCTGGGACTTCGTCCCGTGCCGCCCCTTCCCTCCGATTGACCTCCTTGCTTGCGAACTTGGGGCGGCGCAGAGTCCCTTTGTCCAAGGCATAGAGCGTATGCACTAGATGACTTATCTTTGTGAAGACGCTTGGGAGACCAGCGCCCGAACACCTATACTAAGCACATCTCATCAAGATGCCGAAAATCAATGCGAAGCAGGTCCTCACAGACGCTGCGCTGATCCTCTTCGGATCCTTCTTCCTCGCTGTAGGCTACAGCCTGTTCTTGACACCAGCGCATATCAGTCCTGGTGGTGTGTATGGCCTGGCTATGGTGCTGCGCGAGCTCGCCAAGACGCTCTTCGGCCTAGATCTTGGTGTCGGGACGATCGCCCTCTTCTTCAACATCCCCCTCTTCCTACTCGCGATGCACGGCCTGGGTAAGTGGTCAGCGGTCAAGACCGTCGTCACCTTCCTCCTCGTGGCGCTCTTCTCCGACCTCATCGAGCTATGGGCAGCGGGTAAGCCTCTGGTCGAGGAGCCCATCCTCTGCAGCTTCTACGGCGGTGCGATCCTCGGGATCAGCGTCTGGATGATCTTCCAGGCACAGAGTACCTGTGCGGGCACGGACACCCTGGCGCGCGTGCTCTCACGTATGTTCAATACCAAGGTGGGGACGCTCATTATGATCATTGACTCGCTGATCGTCCTGCTGGGGCTGTGGGTCTTCGAGGACTGGAAGGTGCCCCTCTACTCCTGGATCGCCATCTTCATCTACAGCAAGGTCGTCGAGGCACTGCAGCCGCAGAATCCCCACAAATCAGTCTTCATCATCTCTGACCGTATGGAGGAGCTCCGTGAGCAGCTCGTCGGGCGTATGGGCGTGCGTGGTACCTTCCTCCACGGCAAGGGGATGTACACGGGGCAGGAGCGTGAGGTGCTCTTCATCATCATCCAGCGCAAGAACTTCCAGCCGCTCAAGAACCTCGTCCTCGAGCTCGATCCCAAGGCCTTCATCACCACGGCTGACGCCTCCAACGATACCCTTCCCATCCTCATCTGATCTCTATCCCTATGCTTCACCGCTGTCTACTTGGCCTCGCGGCCCTACTGCTCTCCGCAGCCTCGCTCCTCGGGCAGGCGCGCCCTCAGGTACTTGTCGAGACCTCCAAGGGGCCCTTCATCCTCGAGCTCTACAATGAGACGCCCATCCATCGGGATAACTTCCTCCGCCTCGTCGACAGTCGTGCCTACGAGGGCGTACAGTTCCATCGAGTGATCAAGGAGTTCATGATTCAGACGGGGCACCTCGGTACGAAGGGCCTCAATCGTGATGCTCCGCTGCCCCAGGACTCTACGGAGGGCACGATCGCAGGCGAATTCCATCCCGAGCTCTTCGTCCATGTGCGCGGGGCCCTCGCAGCAGCCCGTCAGCCCGATGATATCAATCCCGAGATGCGTAGCTCGGCCTGCCAGTTCTACATCGTCACGGGCAAGTACTACACGGACTTCGACCTTAAGGAGCAGGAAGCGGGGCGGAGCTGGAAGTACAGCGAGGAGCAGAAGAAGCAGTACATGTTTGAGGGCGGAGCTGCTCACCTCGATGGTACCTACACGGTCTTCGGCCGTCTGCTGGACGGCTGGGGGACGGTAGACAAGATCCAGCGCCTCGAGACGGACAACGAGGACCGCCCGCTGAAGAACGTCATCATCAAGCGCATGAGCCGCTATACGCCTAAGGCTAAGTAGGCAAGCAGGCAAAAGGCGCGGGGGCTGCCGGATCCGATCGAGATCCAGCAGCCCCCGCGCCTTTGATGGCTATAGGTACAAATTAAAGGAGTGGTGCGAAGAGGCGCATGACGGACTCTGCGAAGCGTACGCGCCAGCCGCGCTGCGCCCAGCTCTCTGCCTCGAGGCGGAGGCAGGAGCGCTTGTCCTCCTCGAAGATCTGCCTTAGACGTCGTGTCATGCCCTCGTCGTAGAGGATACCCGCGATCTCGAAGTTGTGCTCCAGGCTACGGAAGTCCATATTGGCCGAGCCAATCGAGGCGATGCGCTCGTCGATGAGGAGCAGCTTGGAGTGGAGGAAGCCCGCTTGGTAGCGGTAGACTTCGACGCCTGCCTCGAGGAGCTGCGCAAGGTAGGAGTTAGCCGCGTAGGTCGTCAGTCGCGAGTCCGTGCGGTCGGGGATCATCAGCTCGACCTTGACCCCTGCAAGCGCTGCCGTGATGAGTGCGTTGTTGAGATTCTCCGTCGGTAGGAAGTAGGGGGTCTCGATGGCGATGGAGCGATTGGCGCGGCTGATGAGGTAGATGATGGCCTGCTCGAGGACGTGCCAGTGGGTGAAGGGGCCGCCCTGGACGAACTGGATGGAGGGCGAATAGGCATTAGCTAGGGCGTTGGGATCGAAGTAGCGATCCATGTTCACCACCTTGCGCGAGACGGTGTACCAGTCGCTGAGGAAGGAGCTCTGAAGCCCTGCCACAGCCACCCCCGTGATGCGGAAGTGCGTATCACGCCAGCGTCCGAGCTGGTTCCCCGTGAGGTAGCGCTGGGCAAAGTTCATCCCCCCGACATAGCCGATGGAGCCGTCGATGACGACGATCTTGCGGTGATTGCGGTAGTTCACCGTCGTGGAGAGTAGAGGGAAGGCTACGCGCATAAAGGCATAGACCTGTATGCCTGCCTCGCGCATACGACGCCAGTAGCTGCTGGGGACATCGTAGGAGCCGAGGTGGTCGTAGATGATGCGTATCGTGACACCCTCCTCCGCCTTGCGTATCAGGACCTCGGTCAGGCGGTCGAGTACCGTGTCCGCGCCGAAGATATAGGCCTGCAGGTGGATGTACTCCTCGGCTCGCTCGAGGTCGACGAAGAGCGCCTCATACATATCATAGCCCCAGGTGTAGACTTCCATGGACTCGAGCTGCAGCAGCGGGCTGTTGGAGTTGCGCTGCAGCAGCTGTATGATCTGCTGGTGCTCCTCGGTGACCTGGCGGCGCTTGAGCAGGTGCTCGGGGAGGGCTAGACGCTGTGGGCGCCGCATCAGACGCCGATAGAAGCGTCTGCTGATGCTATGCAGGCGTCGCTGGTCCTGCCCGAAGACGATATAGGCCATGAGGCCGAAGACCGGGATCAGCCCCACGATGAAGATCCAGGCGGAGGCCTTCAGTGGGTTGCGGTTCTCGCTCAGAACAGTCGCGATCACCCCGAGGATGGTGAGTATGTAGGCAATCACTAGCCAGGCGGAGAGCTCCATAGTCCGATACTAATTAGCAATGAGGAGGCGGTAGCGATCCAGCGGGTGCACACGGTAGCGCAGTAGCGGGCTACGGGCTGGCCCTGCGATGGGGGCACCGAGGCCGCTTAGCAGCTCGTAACTGCTGTGGCAGGAGGGACAGTCGAGCTGCGTCTCTCTCAGCTCGAGGCGCACCAGTTGCCCTAGCTCGTGGGGGCAGGCTAGGTCGTAGGCGAAGTAGTCCGCTTGGCCCGTGAGGCCATGGACGACGACAAGACCTCGTAGACCTATGCGGGCGCTGGCCGTCGGGGGCTCGGTGACCGTAGCGATGCCACCTGGAGCAAGGAGCGCGCGGTAGCGGCTATCCTGCAGCTCTAGACGACAAGCGACGGAGCCTGCAGGAGACACCGGGCTATCGGTCTCACTGCAGGCTCCGAGGAGGAAGGCTAGACCGAGGAGGAGGTATCCAGCTCGGAGGGGCTCCATAGCGTCTAGTAGTTGTAGGGGATCATCGCCAGCATGTCAGCGAGCTTGTCTACCCCTTCCTGTAGCTTGCCGCCGATCATCTTCTTGAGGAAGAAATTGAGGTCGGCGCGTAGCGTGAGGCGGAGGCGTGTGTCTCCTGGGGCTGGCTCGAGGAGCTGTATCCAGATGGTCAGATCGATCGGGGACTGGTCGGTGGCCAGCTTGATCGTCTCTTCGGGGCTACGCTCCACGATACGTAGGACGAGGCGTCCCGCACCTGGGATGACGAAGGCGCAGCTGTCGTTGTCTATCGCCTCGATGCTGATCTTCTCACGTGCCTCCTCGGGCAGTCGATCCTGAATGGAGGCGAGGCCCCCGAGGTTGGAGAGGCGATCGTACACACGGCTGCGTGGGGCAGCGATGGTCTTGATATTACTTACGTAGTCACTCATTGTGGATTCCTATTAGTTAGCTACTAGCGGGGCACTAGGGGCGTCCCGTCCACTGGTCGGGGGCCTTACGCCATTCCTTGAGCAGGGCCTCGTCCTCAGGGCTGATGTAGCCTGTGGCCAGCGCCTGGGCGATGACGGCGTCGTAGTGGCTGAGGGTGACCAGGCGAAGGCCTGCTGCGGCGAAGGCCTCTTCTGCCTGTGGAAAGCCGTGGGTGTAGACGGCTACCATCCCGAGGACTTCGCTGCCTGCACGACGCAGCGCCTCTACGGCCTTGAGGCTGCTACCGCCCGTGGAGATCAGATCCTCGATGACGAGTACGCGGCTCGCAGGGGGGAGCTCGCCCTCGATCTGGTTGCCCATGCCGTGATCCTTAGCTGCAGGACGCACGTAGACGAAGGGCAGTCCTAGGAGGTCTGCTACCAGGGCCCCTTGGGCAATGGCCCCCGTAGCTACCCCGGCGATGACCTCGGGCTGGCCGAACTCCTCACGGATGGCTGCCGCCAGCTCGGTCTTGATCAGGCTGCGTACTTCGGGGTAGGAGAGGGTGACGCGGTTGTCGCAGTAGATGGGGGACTTCCAGCCCGAGGCCCAGGTGAAGGGTGCGTCGGGTTGGAGCTTGACGGCCTTGACCTTCAGGAGCGCCTCGGCGATGCGCTGTGCGCGTGATGTCGTATTCATTGATCTATATGAGTAGGGTTGGTGTCGTGTACTTGGGACTAGGGCTCAAGGGTGAAGCGGTCGGCGTCTGCCCAGACGGGGAACTTACGTCGCAGCTCACTGAGGGGCTCGTAGCTGAGGCTGCCACAGACCACCCCTTCGGTACCTGCTGCAGCCTCGGCAATGACTTCACCTCGAGGATTGATGAGGGCGCTGTCCCCTGTGTAGATGAGCCCCTGTGGGTCGGAGCCGACGCGGTTGACGCCGACGACGTAGCAGAGGTTCTCCATTGCGCGGGCTCGGAGCAGCGTCTGCCAGACGGCGCGGCGGGGCTTCGGCCAGTTGGCCACCACGAGAATGAGGTCGTACTCCTTGTCCACGTTGCGGCACCACACGGGGAAGCGTAGGTCATAGCACACGAGGGGCAGGATGCGCCAGCCTCGATAGCTGAAGATGCGGCGCTCAGTAGCGGGCTGTACGTAGCCGCGCTCTCCCCCTGGGGCGAAGAGATGCCGCTTAGGCTGCAGCTGCACCTGTCCCTCCTCGTCGATGAGGAAGAAGGCATTGTACAGCTGTCCCTCAAGGGTGGTGAGTAGACTCCCCGCGAGTGCCTTGTCGTAGTGACGTGCCAGGCGGCTGAGCTCCTCCAGCTGCCGTCCCTCACGATCGGCATAGTCCGCTGCAGTAGCCGAGAAGCCTGTGAGGATGGTCTCGGGGAAGACAAGTAGGTCGGCAGTCCCCTGGCCGTGGAGCTGCTCCTCGATATAGCGGAGGTTGGACTCGGGCTCATTCCATAGGATGGGGCACTGGACGGCGGCTACTCGGAGCTCAGGGCTCGGCTGCATGACTTGGGCGCTTAGGGAGTGAACTGCTCGGGGTACTTCGCCTGCTCGGCGCTGTAGCGGCTGCGGATGTAGGCAAGGTCGCGCTCTAGGTCACCCGTAGGATGGAAGACCTCCGTAATGCCTACGACCTTATCCTTGTAGTTGATGACGGCGAGCTCTATGGGGAGCCCTGCAGCCTGCGCGATGTGGTAGAAGCCGCTCTTCCACTTCTCGCCTCGCTTACGCGTACCCTCGGGGGTGATGGCGATGTGCATCTCCCCGCGCTGACGCAGCAGCTGCTGGATGCGCTCTACGGTCTGGCTGCGCTCCGAGCGGTTGACGGGTACGCCGCCTAGGGCTCGGAGGATGGAGGAGAGGGGGAAGAAGAACCAGTCGCTCTTCATCAGGAAGCCCGAGCGTATACCTACAGCCCAGGAGAAGAGTAGCCCGATGAAGAAGTCCGCATTACTGGTATGAGGGGCGACACAGATGACGCTGCCTGCTGGATGATCCTGCGGCAAGGCCTCGACCTTCCAGCCGAGGATGCGGAGGAGCGTCTGTGCAAGTTTCTTACGCAAAGTCGTATCAATATCTTGTGATGCGGGCTAAGGCCTTAGCCCTTGATGCCGTAGATCCCCTCGACAAAGAGGTCAAGGCGATCCGAGAAGTCCGCCACGTGCTGGGCGATATGCTGACGCAGCCCACGGTAGTAGGCTCGGATGAGGCGGGGATTGTCCTTGCCGTCGGGGTGAGCCACGCGGCGGAGGCTGTCGTCCGTCAGCACCATGATGTCATCCATCAGTTCCTCCAGCTCCAGCTCCATGCTCTGACCCGTCGCCAGAGAGCGTAGGATGATCGCTTCGTCGAAAAGCTGGGTCACCTCTAGGATGATTTCTTTCTTGAGTTGTCGCTTACTAGCCATAGTCCTTCGAGTGGGCTGGGGGATCAGGAAGCCTAAGGAGAGCTCCTTCGCTTGGCCCCTCGCCACAAGGTCAAAGATACTAGAAATCCCGCTATTCCCTGCCGCAAGGCCTTTGGACGCGGCTCGTGAGGGATAGCTCTAGCAGGTCGCGTAGACTGCGGGGAGCGCATTCTACACGGCTGCCGAGTGCGCTATCTCCCTAGGCTAAGGGCTGATGTCGGTGAGGAGAGAGAGATGCCTAAGTATCCTCACGCTAGTGGTGAGCGGCTTAGATGCCTAGAGCGGCTGCTCGCTGGCACGCTGTGTCCAGGGGCAGAGTAGCGCCTCGAGGAGGTCGATGAGGACGAAGATGCTAAGCCCAATCACGCTCAGCAGGGCGATCCCTGCATACATATCTAAGTAGTCGATGCGCATCCAGGCGTCCGTGATGTAGTAGCCCAGCCCAAGTGTCGTGCCGTAGGTCTCAGTGATGAAGAGCACCGAGATGGCCGTACCGAGGGCGATGCGTAGGGCAGAGAGGAAGGCGGGCAGTACCGCGGGCAGAAGGATGTGCCGTAGGCGTGCGCTCCAGCTAGCGCCGAGGCTCTGCAGCAGGGCGAAGTGCTCCGCAGGAATCTGCAGGAGGGCATCGCGCATCGTCACCGCCAGCTGGAAGAGGATGATCAGGACGATCATGATGACCTTGGTCGCCTCACCGAGCCCAGCTAGGAGCATGACGACAGGGAGCAGGGCCAGCTTCGGAATGGGGTAGGAGAAGTAGATGAAGGTCGAGAGGCTACGGCCGAAGCGCGGTAGACTGACCATGCCGAGGGCAAGGAGCCAGCCGAGGAGGCTGGCCAAAGCAATGCCCCAGGCAATGCGAGCAAGGCTCTGCAGACTATGCTCTGCGAGAGCCGTCCAGTCCATCTGTAGCATGTGTCGGTAGACCTGCCAAGGGGCGGGCAGTACCTCGCTGCGGAGGGCTAGATAGCCGATGACCCAGAGGACGTGCAGGAGCAGCGCCCCTAGGGCGAGCTGTAGGAGGTGGGATCTAAAGCGTCTCATAGCTCTGGCGTAGTCGCTGGGTGAGGAGCTCGAGGTTCGGTGAGCTAAGGTCCGCCAGGAGCTGGCTGGGCTGTCCCCCGAAGACGAGGGTACGCCGAGAGAGCTCCAGCGCCTCCTGAGGGCTGTGCGTCACGATGAGGGTCGGGGTAGGGTAGGCGTGCCAGAGCTCTAGGAAGAGCTGACGCGAGCGCTCGGCCGTAGCGATGTCTAGCGCGGAGAAGGCTTCGTCTAGCAGCAGTAGATCGGGCTGCATGAAGAAGGCTCGGGCTAGGGCGATGCGCTGGCGCTGACCTCCGCTGAGCTCCTGTGGGTAGCGGTCGAGGAGCGTACTGAGGCCTAGGGTGTCTAGGATGGCGCGCTGCTGCTCGGGCTGGACGAGGCGCTTGCCGAGGGCGGCGGGGAGCTGGAGGTTGGCTCGAACTCGCTTCCACGGTAGGAGACCGTACTGCTGCGGGACGAGGGCGATCTGCTGGTGCTGTGGGTCGAGCGGTTGCCCCTTGAGGCGGATGCTGCCACTCATGGGCGTGAGGATGCCCGCGAGGGTATGCAGGAGGGAGGACTTGCCGCAGCCCGAGGGCCCCATGATGCAGCAGATCTCATCCCTCTGGAGCGACAAAGAAAGACCAGAGAGCACCGCGGTCTGCTGGTGCCCTCTGGAGGGGTAGCTGATGCTGAGATCGGTAATCTCTAGTGCCATGTATCTCGTGGGCGAGTGCTTACTGCAGGTCGGGGAGCGGAGGCACGAGCCCTGTAGCCTGATAGCTGTGGGGGACGAGCTTCTTGGTCTTCATCCACTCGAGGATGGGGGCAAAGTGCGTCGTGTCGGGGCTGGCGGCTGGATGATAGTCGGGGAGCTGCAGCTGCAGGGCTACCTCGGGGGGGATGCCTAGAAGCTGGACGATAGAGCCCACCCACTCCTCACGCGGTGTCTGCTGCATGTAGGCTATAGCCTTATTATATCCCTTAATGAGGGAGACGACGGCAGGGCGTTTGGTCTCGTAGCTCTTGCTGAGGAGGGCGAGACCTGTGATATGCTCGATGATCCCATCGGGTAGGCTGACCACACGCAGCCCCTTGGTCGCGGCGAGGGTAGCGAAGGGCTCGGGCAGGATCGCCGCGTCGAGCTCACCCGAGCGCAGCATCTCCAGGCGGATGGGTACCTTCTGCACCTCCACGGGCGTGAAGGGGAGGGTCTTGCCCTTAGGGGATACCAGCGCCTTCTCCGTAGCGTACTCGATGACGGTGTGGGAGGAGAGGCCGATATGCTTGCCCTCTAGGTCGGAGAGGCGCATGAGGTCTTCGTTGTGCCCGAAGGCCAGGCGGAAGCTCCCCTGAGTAGCCACGGGGAGGACGAGCTCCTGCCCCTTGCTCTGCAGCAGCATGGCGCTCATGTAGTCTGTGATTGATCCGTCCACCGAGCCCGTCTGTAGGGCGGCATCGCGCTCCATAGGCGAGGAGAAGCGGACGAGCTCCACCGAGTCGTCGAAGAAGCCATGCTCGGAGGCAACCGCTATGGGGAGGTAGTCTACCGAAGGCATGATCCCCAGGGTGAGGGCGGGCTGCTTGCCAGTCTTGCGTCCCCCAGTGAGGCACGAACTCAGGATCCCCGCCGTGAGCGCGAGGCCTAGGGCGAGGGTGCCTAGGAGGGCCTTCCGATGCTTGGGCTGCTGTACCATGACTAGTTCTTTGATGATTTGCTTTGCTTACGTTGGGCCGCAGCGTAGTAGCGGCAGAGGAAGCTCAGTCCGCACTCCGAGCACTTGGGCTTGCGAGCTAGGCAGACATAGCGCCCGTGGAGGATGAGCCAGTGGTGGGCCTTCGGGATGAGCTCCTCGGGGATGTACTTGATGAGGGTGAGCTCGGTGGCGAGCGGCGTCCTGGAGTTCGTCGTCAGCCCGATGCGGTTCGCCACGCGGAAGACGTGGGTGTCGACGGCCATCGTGGGCTGCTGGAAGATGACGGAGGCGATGACGTTGGCCGTCTTGCGCCCGACCCCTGGCAGCTTCATCAGCTCCTCTCGCTCCTCGGGTACCTCACCGCCGTAGTCGGCGACGAGGCGCTGCGCTGTGCCGACGAGGTAGCCCGCCTTGGCCTTGGGGTAGCTGATGCTGCGGATGAGCTCGAAGATGTCCTCCACCTCAGCCCGAGCCATCAGCTCAGCCGTCGGGTACTGGAGGAAGAGGGCGGGCGTCACGAGGTTCACCCGCTTGTCCGTGCACTGCGCCGAGAGGATGACGGCCACGAGCAGCTCGAAGGGGCTGCGGTAGTTCAGCTCCGTCTCGGCCACAGGCATGTGCTCCTCGAACCATGCTATGACGCCCCTATAGCGCTCGCTGCGTGTCACGCCTTATCCTTGTTACTAGCGGCCTGCGCCCTTGAACTGCTCGAGGAAGCGCACATCGTTCTCCGAGAAGAGACGCAGGTCACTCACGCGGTACTTGAGGTTGGTGATGCGCTCGATACCCATGCCGAGGGCGTAGCCGGAGTACTTCTTGCTGTCGATGCCGCAGTTCTCCAGCACGTTGGGGTCCACCATGCCGCAGCCGAGGATCTCGACCCAGCCCGTGTGCTTGCAGAAGTTACAGCCCGTCCCCCCGCAGATGTTGCAGGAGATATCCATCTCGGCCGAGGGCTCGGTGAAGGGGAAGTAGGAGGGGCGCAGACGGATCTTGGTATCGGCGCCGAAGAGCTCCTGCGCGAAGTAGAGGAGGACCTGCTTGAGGTCTGCGAAGGACACGTTCTGGTCGATGTATAGCGCCTCTACCTGGTGGAAGAAGCAGTGCGCGCGGTAGGAGATGGCCTCATTGCGGTACACGCGCCCTGGGCAGATGATGCGGATCGGCGGCTCGGAGGACAGCATGGCGCGCGTCTGCACCGAGGAGGTGTGCGTGCGCAGCAGCGTGCCCGGGACATTGCTCACGAAGAAGGTATCCTGCATGTCGCGCGCGGGGTGATCCTCTGCGAAGTTGAGCGCGGAGAAGACGTGCCAGTCATCCTCGATCTCGGGGCCCTCGGCGATGGAGAAGCCGAGGCGGGAGAAGATCTCCGTGATCTCCTGCTGGACGAGCGTCAGGGGGTGGCGCGTGCCGAGAGGCGTGGGGTAGGCGCTACGTGACCAGTCGATATCGCTGTGGCTCGTCCCTTGGCCGGCGAGGGCTGTGCGCAGCTCGTTGATGCGGCTCGTGGCGAGCTCCTTGAGCTCATTAAGCTGCTGCCCGACGAGGCGCTTCTGCTCGCTGGGCACGGTCTTGAAGGCATCGAAGAGCTGGGGGATAAGTCCCTTCTTACTGATATACTTGATGCGCAGCTCCTCCAGCTCCTGCACGGTCTGTGCGCTGAGCGCGAGGAGCTCGGCCTTTAGCTGTTCTATTCTCTCTTGCATGATGGTGCTTGACTTGTTGCGCGCAAAGTTAAGGAATTCCGCGCACCTACCTGGGGCGGAGTACAGCAGCATCAGGGAGGAGTCCTCGTAATGAGCGCGGGACGAGGCTCCTTGGCCCTCGGGAGCAAGCACCCTCCTAAGCTCAAGGGAGGCGGAGCCCTAGGGTAGCACTTGTGAGGGATATCCGTGGAGAAGCTGAGGGACATCCCTCACGCTCGTCACCGACGGCACTCAGCTCTCTGACTGCTATCCCTCAGCGAGCTACTCGTGGCTCGCTCCGTTCCCTCCCTCTGCGGTCGCATGCTCGAGGAGCTTGGACTAGGCTCCTTTGCTCCCTAGCGCAGAAGCGACCTAAGGCGCTTCGCGAGAGCCGAGCTTCGCGGCCGACTAATGCCCTGCGGCGGCATGTTGCTTCGCCTCGAGGAGCTGCCGCAGGGTCGTCTCCGCAGGGCCGGGAATTTTCGTGCGCAAGAAAATAAATTTCTGTGCGCACACAAATAAATTTTCTTGCGCACGGAAATTTGGAGCCTTGCCCGAGTCTTGGCAATGGCACTCACAGCTACGCATGCCTTCATCCTCTATATACGGAGCGCGCCCCACGGAGAACTGTCTCCGCGGGGCGCGCTGTAGGAATGCTCTAAGGGCGAGCCTTAGATGATTGAGTGCTTCTTGGTGAACTCTACGATCTCATCGATATAGCCGAAGGCCAGACCCGTGACGGTGTCGGCGCAGCCGTAGTAGATGGCGATACGGCCCGTCTCAGCGTCGTGCAGGGCGGCGCAGGGGAAGGTCACGTTGGGCACATCACCCATGCACTCGTACTGCTCGCGTGGGGAGATGAGGTAGGGGCCAGAGCGGAACTTGACCTTCCAGGGCTCATCGAGGTCTAGCAGCGCGGAGCCGAAGGCGTAGACGAAGCCATTGCAGGAGGCCAGTACCCCGTGGTAGATCAGCAGCCAGCCTTCGCTCGTCTCGATGGGAATGGGACCCGCACCGATCTTGGTGCACTGCCAAGCGCTGTCCTCGAAGGGCGCAGGGCTCATCACATGACGATGACGACCCCAGAACTCCAGGTCGGGCGACTCGCTATAGAAGATGTCGCCGAAGGGCGTGTGGCCGTTGTCGCTGGGACGGCTCAGCATGGCGAACTTGCCGTTGAACTTGCGGGGGAAGAGTACACCATTGCGGTTGAAGGGCAGGAAGGCGTTCTCCAGCTGGTGGAAGGTCTTGAAGTCCGTGGTGTAGGCTACGCCGATTGTGGGGCCGTGATAGCCATTGCACCAGGTCACATAGTAGCGGTCCTCGATGAAGACGACACGGGGGTCATAGCCGTAGACCCACTGGCCGATCTCCTTGTCCTTGCACTCGAAGGTCAGGGGCTCGGGGTTGATATTCCAGTTGATGGCGTCGTCGCTGAAGCCTACGTGCAGGCGCATACGGCGGTTGGTGTCATCGCAGCGGAAGACTCCAGCGTAGCCTTCGCCGAAGCGGACGACGGCACTATTGAAGATGCTATTGGAGGTGGGGAGGAGGTCGCGGGGGATGATGGGATTAGCGCTGTAGCGCCATACGACTTCCTTGGAGCCCGCGGGGCGTTCTTCCCAGGGCATGTTGGGGAGAGCCTCCCCGACGATCTTGAGCTTGCTCATATACGAGATATAATGAATAATGAACGGAGGATAATGCTTAGGCAGCTGCCTCCTGCTTCGCGCTGTGAGCGAAGGGAAGGCGCAGGGAGAGGAGGATGACAGGGACGGTCACCAGCAGGACGAGGTAGAAGAAATACTCGTACCCCAGGCGCTCGGCGAGCCAGCCGCTCAGCATCCCCGGGATCATGACGCTGAGGTTCATCAGGCTATTGGCGAAGGCGTAGTGCGCCATCTGGTACTTGCCCGGGGCGATCTGCTGCATCATGAAGAGGGTGATCCCGACGAAGCCGAAGCCATAGC
>NZ_CALIXW010000017.1 GCF_938046015.1 uncultured Porphyromonas sp.
TCTTTTATAGAAATTGTTGAACAAATAAAAAAATAAGAAAATGGCACATCCCAAACGAAGACAATCCTCTACACGCAGAGACAAAAGAAGAACTCATGATAAAGCTGTAGTTCCTCAAATAGCTAAAGACGTAACTACAGGTGAGTTCCACCTTCATACCACCTGCAACGACCGTTGGGCTGATGTCACCGACGCGCTCGATGTTATCGAAGGCCTGGACCATACCGACGACCGTACCAAGGAAGCCGAGCGATGGAGCCATAGCGATGAAGAGCGTGATCCAGGAGAGGTTCTTCTCGAGGAGACCACCCTGTACACCACCGTAGGATACGACAGACTTCTCGACGATGTCGATACCCTGATTGGCACGCAGCAGCGCCTGGTAGGCGATGGAGGCGATAGGGCCACGCGTGTCACGAGCGATACTCTTAGCCTTCTCGAGGTCACCGGCAGCCAGTGCAGCCTCGATATTCTTGAGGAGCTGGTCGGGGTTGGTGTTCGCCAGGTTGAGGTAGATGATACGCTCGAGGCAGATAGCCAGACCGAGGATCAGCGTGATGGCGATGAGCGCCATGAAGTCTGCACCCCCTTCGATGAACTTCGTCTTGAGCTCCTGGTGGAAGGTCGTCTCAGCGGCGACTTCTTCACCAGCGGTAGCGCTAGCGTCTGCAGCAGCAGCCTGAGGGGCAGCGGCAGCAGTAGAGTCCACCTGTTCGGTAGCTGGGGCAGCAGCAGCGCTGTCTGCGTTCTGAGCCATAGCCATCGTGGAGAAGCCGGCAGAGAGAAGAGCTACGCAAGCAACGGTTGCGAATAACTTTTTCATTGTCGAATAGTTGTTTGTGAGTTAGTAAGTTTATTATTCTGTTCGTTCCTGAGGGGACCAGCAGCGATCGCTATCGCGCTGATCCAAAGGCCATTCCTCGGCGAGCGACTACTGGGCAGGGCCTAGCAGGAGCAGGGAGAATACAGCTCTTTCAAGTCCAAAAATACAGCTTTTCCTCACTAAAACAAAATCCTCCGTCCGCGCAGCCGATCACGAGCTCCCCTCTAGACCAAGCACATTCTTAGCCCGTCCCCCGCCGAGCTCCTAGCTCGGGCTCCGTCCCTCCCCTACCCCGCACGCTACTTCACCTCGTCACCCAAGCCTAGGGACGGAGCTCCATAGGCGTCAAAGAGCAAAGGCAGGCCGCAGCCAGACAAGGGCAGAGCAGGGCCAAGCAGCTGCAGACAGGGCGCTTCGACCGACTTGGAGCGGAAGTCCTCATGAGCCAGAAGCAATCCCCTCCTATAGCCCAGCCCCTCCCTTATATAATACGGGGTATCCGCCCGCTCTAGGGGAGACCGCACCGAGGGATATCCATCAGCCATCTGATGGGTAGCAGTCAGCCTACCGAGGGGTATCAGTGGGAGCGCTGAGGGATATGCCTCAGAGCACTGGAGGCTAAGGGGAAGCAGCCCCCTCCTAGTCTTGGGCTAGCCTTCCTCCTATAATAACGAGCGCGTCCCCACCCGACTGCCTAGACAGCCGGATGGGGACGCGCTTACTTTGAGGAACTGGGAGGCCGAGCCTTAGACCAGACCCTTAGCTAGAAGATGAGCGACTGTAGCTGGTAGACCAGCGCGCCCGCCAGATAGCCCGCCAGTGCGAAGGCACTGAAGCGCTTGAAGTAGTAGCCGAAGCTGATCTCCTCCAGTCCCATCACCGTGACGCCCGTAGCCGAGCCGATGATCAGGAGGCTGCCGCCCGTCACCGCACAATAGGCGAGGAAGACCCAGAAGCTCCCATTGACGACGAAGGGCGTCAGCGCCCCCGAGGCATCCACAGGGTACATCCCGAGGACAGCGGCCACCAGAGCCACGTTGTCCAGCATCGCCGAGAGCACCCCGATGATCCCCGCTAGCAGCCCCGAGCTGGGAATGAGCTCGGAGACGTGCGTGGAGGCCGCCGCCAGCTGCCCACCCTCGATGAGCGCAGCCACCGACATCAGAACCCCGAGGAAGTAGAAGATCGTCGTCAGATCCGCACTGTGCAGCAGCTCCGTCATCCTCAGGCTCGTGGCCGAGCGCAGGCGCCTCTTGTGACGGGAGAACATCAGCTCGGTATAGATCCACACCAGCACCAGCCCGAAGATGACGCCCATGAAGGCCGGTACGTCGAAGAAGGTCTGCCAGATAGGCACTAGCATCAGCGAAGCGATCCCGAGGAGGAAGACCGTGATACGTGCCGACTGCGGCAAGATGTCGGCCACATCATCCTCAGGCACATCAGGCAGCGTACGCAGGCGTGCCCCCTTCTTGAAGAGGAGGAAGTGTGTGAGCGTCGTGGCCACGAGCATATTCACCAGCGAGGGGATGATGAGGTGGAAGATCTGGTAGTAGGGCGTGATGCGCCCGCTATTCCACAGCAGCAGCGTGGTCACGTCCCCGATGGGCGACCACGAGCCCCCGGCATTACAGGCGATGATGCTGAGGCAGGCGTACTTCATACGATCGGTACGGTCGGGCACGAGGCGGCGCAGCACCGCGATGATGACGATAGCCGCAGCGAGGTTATCCAGGAAGGCGGAGAAGAGGAAGGAGGCGAAGGCCACACGCCACAGGAGGCGGCGCTTATTGGTCGTCTCGACGATCTTCGCCACCGACTTGAAGCCCCCGTAGTTATCGATCGTATTGACCAGCACCATGGAGCAGAGGACGAAGAAGAGCGTCCCCGAGACATCCCCGAGGTGCTCAGTGAGCTTGAGGGACAGATAGTCCGAGACATCGTGCGCTGCCTCCTCGGCAGGAGCGTGACGCAGGAAGTCAGCGAAGCCCTGCGTAGCGGCGGCGATGTCGGTATCGACCAACAGGATGAACCAGAGCAGCACGCAGGTCAGCAGTGCCGTGGCGGTCTTGTTCACCTTGATCTGCTCCTCGAAGGCAATCCCAAGGATGCCGAGGACGAAGATCAAGGGCATGAGATAGTAGGTAGGCATTGGATGATAGAGCTTGGATAAAAGGGGCTGCCTCACGCAGCCCGAGCCCGAAGTAAGGCCCTAGAGGTAGAGACAAAGGGAGCTACCCAGCACCCAGTGTAGCCTACGCGCCCGAAACATTTCGCCTGAGGCCGTAGGGAGACTATAGCCCGCAGGGCGATAGCTGAGCCCCAGCGGGAAGCTCAGTGCCAGCTGTGGGCAGACACGCCAGTAGGGCGTCGCCTCTAGCCCCATCGTCAGGGACCAGGTAGGGAACTCGGGGACAGGCACCCCGGGGTGGAGTGACTCAGCCCCCAGATGGCGCCGCAGCCCCAGCCAGGGGTGTAGCCTTAGGCCGCGGTTGGCGTAGAGCTGCCAGTTGCGCCCCGCCCCGAGCCGTAGCTCGAGGGCCTGCACACGGCCTAGCGCCTGCTGTGTGCCCCCCACGGCCCGCAGCTCGTCGAGGCTGAGGAGGAAGTGCCCACGAAGGAAGTAGGCGGAGTCCGCCCAAGGGCGGTAGAGCGCCGCTAGCCCGAGGCTGCGGCTATAGAGACGTGCATGGTCGCTACGCTGCTCCACGCCGTACTCCAGCTGCACAGGCAGCTCGAGCGTCAGCCGCGGGAGCTGCGCCTCGGCGTAGTGGTGCGTGCGCAGGGCATAGCGCTTATCCCCGAAGATCTGCCCCGTGATCCAGTAGCCTACATGCGCCGAGAGGATCCCGAGGCCCGCCCCAGCGACGACGTCGCCCAGCCAGTGCCTATTGTTCATCAGACGTCCCAGTCCCGCAGCGCCTGCGAGGCTATAGCTGAGGTAAGGCAACCAGGGGTAGCGCCCTCCGTACTCGATATTGAGTACTTCGGCCGAGGCAAAGGCCATAGCCGTATGCCCTGAGGGGAAGGAATTACGCGAGCTGCCATCGGGGCGCTGCACGCGTGCTGTGTACTTGATCGCAGAGGTCACGGCCAGCATCGTCGCCGTGGTGAAGGCATCGGCCGTCAGTGCTTGCCAAGGGCTACGCGAGACCCCCTGCAGCCCGCCGAAGCTCATCCCCAGCTGCACCGCCATCGGGGCGAACTGTAGGTAGTCGTCGTAGTGGTGGCGGAAGGTGGGTATATAGCCGTTGCGCAGCGCACGTATATCCTTATTATGGAGGCTTTGGATGAGGCCGAGACTGACCAGCGGCACCGTCATCCGCAGCGTGGAGCGGAGGTCCTGCCGCACATACCAGGCGGTGCTATCGGCCTGCTGCGCCCTGAGCGGAGCGCTGAGGCTAGCGACACAGAGCACAAGGGCAAGGAGCGAGCGAAGGGATACAAGCATAGCGTGATCTACTAGAACTGTCCGAGGGCAAGCACCTGCCACTGAGCCGAAGCCTCGCCCTGTAGGTCGTGCGTCACCAGCAGCAGCGTCGTCTCGCTCGGCACGAGGCGGTAGAGGAGTTCGTCGAACTGCTCCCGATACTTACGGTCAAGGAAGCTGAGCGGCTCATCCAGGATCAGCAGCTCGGGCTGCGAGGCCAGCGCTCGAGCTAGCAGCGTGCGCTGCAGCTGCCCACCGCTGAGCTGCCCGATCGGCTGTGCCAGCAGTGAGGAGAGCCCTGCCTCAGCGGCGAGCTGCTCCACGGCCTCACGCCGTGCTCCCCGCCCCCGGAGCTCGGCGGGCAGCCCCGAGTCAATGACCTCCTCGACGGAGATGGGGAAGTGGCGATCCAGC
Source organism: uncultured Porphyromonas sp. (assembly GCF_938046015.1). Taxonomy (GTDB): domain Bacteria; phylum Bacteroidota; class Bacteroidia; order Bacteroidales; family Porphyromonadaceae; genus Porphyromonas. The sequence goes on from NZ_CALIXW010000017.1 coordinate 4,668, forward strand.
TGGTTGATCTGCGGCAGGTAGCTCATCTCGAGCCGCGAGGTCTCCTGCCCTGCACGGTCGTAGCGCACCAGGCGCCCGCCTCTCAGGGGGATGAGCCCCAGGATGGTACGCATCAGCGTCGTCTTGCCGCAGCCATTGGGCCCCGTGATCGCCCAGTGGGCGCCCCGCTCCACGCTCCAGTCAAAGTGCTCCCGCACGAGTGTATCGGAGTAGCCGAGGCTGGCATCCTCCAGCTTGATGATCGTTGGCATAGCTGCTCTTAGTTGATTAGGGGCTTAGTGCTCGGCTAGTGCCCGGGCGATGCGGCGCAGCTCACCCTGCCAGTCGGCACTGAGGGGCCTAATGGTCTCGGTACGCGCGCCGAGCTCCTGGGCGATGCTCTGGACAATCTTGCTATCGAACTCCTGCTGCACGAAGACGACACGCACCCCAGCGGCACGCGCCTTGGCTACGATCTCCGCGACATGACGAGGCGAGGGCTCCTTGCCGTCCTCCTCCACCACCAGCTGGGTGAAGCCCCATTCCTCTGCAAACTCTGAGAGCGAGGGGTGATAGATGACGAAGGCCGAGGAGCTACGCCCTCGGAGCGTCGCCTCGAGCTCGGTCTGCAGCGCGTCCAGCTGTGCCGTGAGCGCCTGATGACGCTCGCTGTAGCGGGCTGAGTCTAGCGGGTTGAGCTCGACGAGCCCCACGAGCGCTGCGCTCGCCAAAGCACGCAGCCCGCGCACACTGGTCCAGTAGTGCGGGTCGTGGACGAGGCCATCAGCCCCGTGGCTATGCCCAGGGGACATCGCCTCAAGGCCTGTATCCAGGCGATAGAGCCTCAGCTCGGGGTTCTGCGTCTTGATCCGCTCGACCCAGCTACGCTCGAAGCCCAGGTCCCCCACATAGAAGAAGCCCTTGCTCTCGGTGAGGGCACGCACGTCCTGCGTCGTGGGCTCATAGTTCTCGGGGCTCGCTCCCTGCGGCAAGAGGGTCGTCACCTCGGCCTCCTCACCCGCCAGACGGGCAAGGATATCAGCAGCAGGCGCGATGGTCGCCGTGAGCTGCATCGGGCCCGCCACCCGTGCGGCGGGTCGGCAGCCCGAGGAGAGGACGAGCAGCGCGAGGGAGAGGAGAAGGGCAAGACCTTTCATAGGGAGGGGAATCTGATAGGATAGAGAATGAGGACACCCAAGGACACGAGCAGGCTAGGCAGCGCCTACTGGTGCCACCAGCGCCGCAGAGCCTCACGGCTCGTGGGGGACTCGGTCTCGGCGGCCTCCTCCACGGCATCGGGTAGGTGATAGAAGAAGTCCAGTCCCGTGCGCTGCTCCAGCTCGCGAACCGAGAGAGTCAGCGAAGGGATCTGCACACTGGGGCCATAGCTGCGGTGCTCCGTCCAGAAGGCTATGGCGTGGTACTGCCCACCCTTGCGTGCCAGCACGGCCATCCAGTAGTAGCGCGGGACGACGACACGCCCCTTCATACGCTTCGGCTCGATCTGTCCGTCGGCGATGGTACCGCCCTTAGCCACGTAGAGCGTATCGCAGAGCCCTCTGTCGTCAGCCCAGTCCTGCACACGGCGCTCGAGGCGATGCCAGATGCCGGCGTTGTGCACCTGCAGCTGGGGGCTCATATTGGTGTAGTAGAAGGTCTGCTCATTGGCCTCGGGCGAATAGACCCTATCCTCAGAGGCCACGAGGTGCCCACGGCTGTAGCCGCTGCGGCGGAAGAAGCTCGCGGTGTTGTAGCGGGCGGGCACCTTGGGGTCCCAAGCCCAGGCCTCGCTGCGGCTGACCTCCTTGACGGCCGTCTCGGGCGTGAAGGAGAAGCAGACCCAGCGGGCATGCAGGCGGGTGACATCGTACTCCAGCGAATAGGTCACACGCCCCGAGGCACGATGCGTGACGTAGTAGTTAGCATTACCTCCCGCCAGACGCGGCATCTCCAGCAGCGTCGTATCCCCATTGATGATCTCATCCTCGATCGCCCCGAGTGGCGTGTAGGGCGAGGTACACACCGTGCTATCCCCTGCCTGCCCTAGGGTCTCAGCTGCCGAAGAGGGCGCAGCGGTCTCCGTACGCGAGAGTGCACGGTAGCCTAGATAGCCTAGGAGGATGAGCAGCAGCGGCCAGAGGCGGCCGAGCCTCCCCCATCCCTTAACCTTAGCTGAACGTCTACGTCGAGCCATGCGTCGTACTACTCCTTATTTATATAGGTAGCGGCGTATACTCTGCTTGGGCGTCTTCTCGAAGGGCTCCTCACGCAGCTCGAAGCGCTGGATCTGCTCGTAGCTCCCCACCTGGGCGTTGAGGGCCGCACGCTGCGCCTGGATCTGCTGCCAGCCCTCCTCGAGTGTAAGGCCGTGCTCCTGGAGGAGCTGCTTATTGGGCACGATGAGCGCCTCCAGCTTACCCTCACGCATCAGCACGAGGCTCTCCTGCACATAGGGCAGCAGGCCGATCTTAGCCTCGATCTCCTCGGGGTAGATGTTCTGCCCGCTAGGGCCGAGGAGCATCGCCTTGGAGCGTCCACGGATGTAGAGGAAGTGGTCGCTGTCCATCGTCCCGAGGTCGCCCGTACGCATCCAGCCGTCCTCGGTGAAGAGCTGAGCCGTCTGCTCGGGATTCTTGTAGTAGCCCATACAGACGTTCTCCCCGCGCACCTGGATCTCGCCTATGGTAGCATCATGCCCCTCGGCGTGCTCGCCCTCGAGCGGGGCGATACGCGCCTCCATGTAGGGATGCAGCACACGGCCGCAGGAGCGCAGGCGCCACTCATCGGCTCCGATATAGGAGATCAGAGGGGCGCACTCGGTCATCCCGTAGCCTACGGTGATGGGGAAGCCGATGCGCTTGAGGAAGGCACCGACCTCGGGATTGAGCGCAGCACCGCCTACGATGACCTGACGGAAGGCTCCGCCGAGGCCCTCGGTGAGCTGCTGGCGCACCTTGCGATAGACGATATTGCGCAGGAAGGGCAGGGCGAGCATGAAGCGTACCTTGCGCGACTTCAGCACGGGTTGCAGGGTATTCTGGTAGATCTTCTCCAGCACAAGGGGCACGGAGATGACGATCGTGGGGCGCACCTTGCGGAAGGCTGCCCCGAGGATCTTGGGCGAAGGCACCTTACCGAGTACGACGACACGCGTACCGCTGGCCATAGCGAGGCAGAGATTGATCATGCAGCTATAGACGTGCGCCATGGGGAGGAAGCAGAGGAGCACCTCTCCGGGGCTGATGATCTTGCGCTCCATGCAGAAGACGAGGTTGCCCGCGAAGTTGTTCCCCGAGAGCATCACGCCCTTGCTGAAGCCCGTCGTCCCCGAGGTGTAGTTGAGTACGAGGAGCTCGTCATTGGGCGTATGGTAGTAGCTGACATCCTCGGGACGCATCCCCTCAGGGTAGCGTGCCTGATGCTGGGCGCGCGCCTCCTGGAGCTGACGCTGGAGCGCCTCCAGTCCCTCGGGGCTGTAGAGCGCCGTCCCCTCCTGGAAGTCCACCACGGCCGTGAGCGCGGGATTGAGCTCGGGGCGCATCTGCTCCCACAGCTTGGCATTGATCCCTAGGATACGCGCCTCGGAGTGGCTGATAATCTGCTGGGCATCAGCAGGGGGGAAGTCCTGTAGTATGGGGACGATGACGGCACCGTAGGTGATGGCTGCTAGGAAAAAGATCCCCCATTCGGCGGAGTCCTTACCCATGAGGGCGACCTTCTCGCCACGCTGCAGGCCCTGAGCAGCAAAGAAGCTATGCCAGCAGTCAATCTCCTCGGCCATGCCCCCGAAGGTATAGGCTCGTCCCTCGTAGTTCTCCATCGCGGGCAGGTCCCAGTGCTTGCGGAAGCTGTCCTCAAAGAGCGAAATAAAGTTCTTAGCTATCATCAGCTGTTATCTAGTCGTCAGTCTTTAGGTTGATCGGCACACAAGACGCACCCCCTGCCTCACTAGGGTCAGGGGCCATCCTATATATAAAGGGGCGCAAATACTACTTCCTCGAGGTAGGCGCTAGCGCTAGTGCCTACCCCCTCTAATAACAAAGATACTAAATAGCCACAAAAGAGCGAGGTCAGCCCCCGTATCGGGAGGCTGACCTCGCTGTATCGCTAGCGCTCGAGGCGCTGCTGTAGTATTACTGCAGGCGGAAGACTACGGGCACGATGAATCGCGTACGTACGGCCTTACCCTGCTGGCGACCAGGCTTCCACTTAGGCATCGCCTTGACCACACGGACAGCCTCCTTGTCGAGCTCGGGGTCTACGCCCTTGATGGTCTCTACCTGAGAGGCGGAGCCATCACGCTCTACGACGAAGCGGACCATGACCTTACCCTGGATACCGTTGTCCACAGCGCGCTCGGGGTACTGGATATTCTTGGCCAGATACTTCATGAAGGCTTCCATCCCGCCAGGGAACTCAGGCTGCTCCTCTACGATCTCGAAGACCGTCTGGTCTACTTCCTCGTCCGTATTGACGTTCTTAGTCCCGAGGGGGATGTTGGGAGGAGGAAGGGGCTTATCCTGGTCTGCGGAGACGAAGGAGGGCTTGATGACCTCCTTGTTGTTATCCACAACCTTGAACTCCTCAGGCAGCTGGACCTCGGTCTGCTGTGCCTGCTGGGGCTCTGGTTCGGGTTCTTCGGGCTTCTGCTCGTCCTGGATGTTCATCACCTCATCAATATCCTTGAGGTCAAGCCCCGAAGAGGTATTCGTAGCCTGTGCGACGGAACTGCGCCACTCCAAGCTGACGAACACTACAGAGAGAGCTACCAGTAGTCCGAGCAGGAGCGACAGGCCTTTGCCACGCTCGAGGTCTGCCTTGGGGGACTTCTTGATTTCCATTACTGCTACACTTTATAGTTGTGATACATACGTACGCTCCCGCAAAGGGTGGGAGACGACTTAGTTACTTTTCTGAGGGCAAATATACGAATATATTTTCGTTCCACACACAGGCACAGACAGCTGCTGCACCCAGCGCGAGGGAGCTCCCTCGACCACAGGGCGCCTAGCCTAGGCTAGAGCCTCGTGGGAGCTGGACGATGGGCGGGGCCTTCTGCTGCAGGGGGCGGGCTTTCTGCACCGCCCTAGCCTATCCCTCTATATAACGTACACGCGCGAGCTCTAGTATCCCAGTCTCCACAGAGCGCTCACCTTCCTCAAGAGTGCCGTGAGGAGCTCGAGCGCAAGACAAGGCATAGGTCGCAGGCCCAGCCCTTCACGCAGGCAGCAGCTCCTTCTCCTAGCAGGCAGCGCGCCCGAGGGATATCCGTCAGCCGCCTGAGGGCTATCCCTCGGCGCCGTGAGGGACGTCCATCAGGAGGCTGAGGGATATCCCTCACAGGCCCCTAGAGGCTAGGCGGAAGCGAGCTCCCGAGACTCGGTGCGCAGGTCGCGCCCAAGCTCGGGCTGGGATAAGTCCGTAATTTATCGTACCTTTGCGGCGTTTTACGATTGTCTCGGAGACGAGCAGCCTGAGCCCAGAGCGCTGGCCTCAGACTCGTGTGATGGGAAATTAGAAGACACTAATTTTGAGTAACACATTATTAAGAACAGAATGAAGACATTCGCACTCAGCGGTGAGCTCCGCACCGAGCTCGGCAAGAAGGCCTCCAAGGGCCTGCGCGCAGGTGACCAGATCCCTGCAGTCCTCTACGGAGGCAACGACGTGGTTCACTTCACGGTTAGCCAGGAGGCTGTCCGCAACCTCGTCTACTCGCCCGACATCTTCGCTATCGACCTCACCATAGGCGGCAAGACGGTCAAGGCCATCCTCAAGGACCTTCAGTTCCACCCCGTCTCCGACGCGATCCTGCACCTCGACTTCCTCCAGGTAGAGGAGGGTAAGGCTATCGTCATGGAAGTACCTGTCGTCCTCACTGGCCACGCCGAAGGTGTGAAGGCAGGGGGTAAGCTCAGCCTCGAGATGCGTAAGCTCAAGGTACGCGCACCCTACACGGACATCCCCGAGCAGCTCTTCATCGACGTCACCGAGCTTGGTCTGGGTAAGACCATCCAGGTCGGTGCCCTCAGCTTCGATGGGCTCGAGATCATCAACGCTAAGAACGCTGTCGTCTGCGCCGTCAAGCTCACCCGTGCTGCACGTGGTGCTATGGCCAAGAGCGGCAAGTAAGCTCTCCCACACGCGTCCCACGGACGCCAGTGCTATACTACGAGAGGCTGCTCCATCCGATGGGGCAGCCTCTCCTCCTTGAGCCCCGCGTGCAGCTCAGCCGCGTGGCCTATCATCACCGATCATCATGCGCCCCCTCCTCACCCTCCTACTCCTCTGTGCTCTACCCCTGGCTGCCCACGTACGCCAGGAGGGACTGCGCACCGCCAAGCAGCTCGAGCAGCGAGGCGGCGCCGTCTGCGTCCTGGTGCGCGACCTCGAGACGGACTCCCTGCTCATCGACTGGCGCTCGAGGCAGGACTTCTGCCCCGCCTCTCTGACCAAGATCCCCACGACAGCAGCCTTCCTCGCCCTACGCGGTGCGGACTACCGCTTCCGTATGCCACTGCTGCTGGATGGCGTGCAGCAGGGCGAGACCTTCAAGGGGCGACTCATCGTGCAGGCCTCGGGCGACCCCTCCCTCGGCTCGCACTACGTCCCCGAGCGCACGCGTCTGCTACAGCAGCTCGGCGAGCTGCTCCGCCAGCGCGGCATACGCCACTTCACGGGCGGCATACAGCTCCAGCTGCGGGACCTTCCCGAGCCCGCCTACGGCGTACACTGGCTGGAGGAGGATCTAGACAGCTACTACGGAGCCCCCGTCTCGGGCTGCAACATCGGCGACAACTATGCCGACCTCTACCTCTCCAGCGATCGCGAGGGCGCGGCAGCGGACTATGACCTTGCCTCCGTCTCTCTGCCCAGCAGCTCAGGCCTCGAGCTGAGCAGCCGCACCAGCGTCAGCTCGCACATCAGCCCCGCGGGGGACAGCGTCTATCTCTCGGGGCAGATACGCCCGGGCCTCATGCGTCGCTACCAGCGTATGCCGCTCTCGAGCCCCGCACACTATGCCGCCCTATGGCTCAGCGAAGGCCTGCAGCAGCGCGGCATCAGCTTCGGCGAAGCCCCGCGCCTCGACTACGACCGACAGACGGCAGGCGATACCCTCGGCGTCTACGAGTCCCTACCCGCCGACACGCTGGTACGCATCACCAACTTCCGCAGCGCCAATGTCTACGCCGAGGCCCTGGCCTACCACCTCAACAGCCCCGAGGAGCGCCCCGAGGGCCTGCCCAAGGGGGTGCTGCGCTACTGGAAGGATCGGCTCCAGCTCGACAGACGCTCCCTAGACCTACGCGACGGCTCGGGCCTCAGCCGCTCGGGACGCCTGCAGCCACAGGCCCTAGAGCAGATCCTACGCTGCGTATGGCAGGACAGCACGCTGCGCGAGCCCTTCCTCTACAGCCTCCCACGTGCGGGCTACGAGGGCTCGGTACGCAGCCTCACCCTTCGCCCCGAGATCACAGCCCAGGTCAAGAGCGGCTCCCTGCGCGGCGTACGCGGCTATGCGGGCTACCTCGAGCATGAGGGACGCTGGTACAGCATCGTCTACATCGCCAACGGCATAGGCGCTGAGGCCGCGCGCCAGGGCTTCATCCAGACGGCCAACGAACTCTTCTATCCGCCTGCCCCAGAGGTCTTGCGGCACAAGGCGGGCGAGCAGGCTACCAGCGCTAAGGCAGGGGGGAAGAAGGCCCACAGCAGCTCGGCCAAGGCTACTAAGAGCAAGGCAGCGAAGGCCAAGTCCACGAAGGCCGCCTCCAGCAAAGCCTCCCGTAAGGGCAAAGGCAAGCGCTAAACAGAGCGCAACAAAAGCAATCAGGCCCCTCACTCCGCGATCGGGGGGAGGGGCCTGAGCTATGGGGGAGCCACGAGTGGATTGAGCGAAAACTCCTAGAAACAGGATTTGAGCTCCTGCCTACCTTTGTAATCTACCGCTCTCCCCGAGGGGAGAATGAGCCGCGGCCCATTGTAGCTCGCCATTGGTAGGTAGGTTGACTCGGTTTTCAATGTTGTACGTTGAGTTTCCCTATCGACAACGTGGCTCTTTGAGTCTTTTCCTACGACAAAGTTAAGCTTTATATACAAAGAAAACAAGCCCCCTGCCGCAGGGTGCTCTCACCAGCTGCTTCGCCCGCTGCCCTAGGGCTCAGCCCGCATCCCTTAGCCCTCGAGCGCGCCTACCCCACCGAGGGCGAGCCGCGCTGAGGGATATCCATCAGCCGGCTGAAGGACGTCCGTCGACCGCGTGAGGGATATCAGCCAGCAGCGCTCAGGGATATCCCTCAGCTCAGGTGAGGCTTAGGACAAAGCTTCGCGAGCTCCTTGAGCCGCCGAGCTGCGGGGTGAAGGTCAGCAGGCGGAGACCCGCTGGGAGCAGGCCGAGCGAAGCCTCTAAGGCGAGCAAAAAGCAGTGCCGAGTGTAGCCTAAGCCGCCTCGGCACTTTTCTTCGCAGCAGATTAAACCTTCGCTCCGCTGAGGCATCTAAGCCTTATCCCCTCCTAGGCTACCGCCTCTGGTAGCTGGACATAGACACATCCTTAATAGATATAGAGTATATGACCCACAGACGTATCGTCATCTCCTCACTCAGCCTCGCCCTAGTCGGGCTGCTGGGGCTCAGCGCCTGCGGCGGCTCGGGAGAGCAAGCCCAGCAGGGCGCCCAGGAAACGCCCGAGCTACCCGTCCGCACCCTCGCCAGCAGTGATTTCTCCGTAGACAACAGCTACCCTGCCGTCATCCGCGGCGAGGATGACGCCGAGATCCGCCCCAAGGTCTCTGGCTTCATCACCAAGGTACTCGTCAGCGAGGGGCAGGCCGTCCGCCCCGGGCAAGCCCTCTTCCAGCTCGACGACGTCACCTACCGCGCGGCCGTCAATCAGGCTGCCGCCAGCCTCTCCAGCGCCCAGGCCGCGCTCTCCACCGCACAGCTCAACGAGCGCAACAGCAAGGAGCTGCTGGCCAAGAACATCATCAGCACGAGCAACTACGAGGAGGTCGCCAATGCCCTCAGCAGCGCCCAGGCAGGAGTGGCCGTAGCTAAGGCCAACCTCACAGCCGCACGCGAGAACCTCTCCTTCTGTACCGTCTCCAGCCCCGTGGCGGGTGTCGTCGGCTCGATCAACTACCGCGTCGGTAACCTCGTCAGCCCGCAGAGCACGCAGGCACTGACCCAGGTGTCCAATACCAAGCAGGCCTTCGTCTACTTCTCCCTCTCGGAGCGCGAGCTGCGCTCCTACACGGGAGGCCAGGTCTCGGGCGACCTCACGACGCTCTTCCCCAAGGTACGCCTCACGCTAGCCGACGGCAGCAGCTACCCCGAGGAAGGGACGGTGAAGGGCGTCAGCGGTGTCATCGACCGCACGACGGGCTCGGTGACGCTGCGCGTAGACTTCCCCAACGCCGCAGGCCAGCTGCGTAGCGGAGGCGTCGGCACCATACATCTACCCGCCCGCACGACGGCGGCGATCCTCGTCCCCCAGTCAGCGACGGTGGAGATGCTGCACAAGAAGTTCGTCTACACACTCGGCTCGGACGGCAAGGTGAAGTTCACCGAGATCACGGTCAGCCCCTACGATGACGGGCAGAGCTATACCGTGACCTCGGGGCTCAAGGTCGGCGATCGCATCGTCACGGCAGGGACGACGACGCTGCGTGAAGGTATGGAGATCAAGGCTCTGAGCGAAGCCGAATACGCGGCACGCCAGGAGGCCATACAGAAGCAGATGATGGGCGGCGGTGCCCAGCGCAAGTAAGGGCACGATAGCGACTAGACTATGAACCTCACTAGATTCATCCAGCGGCCCGTCCTCTCCACGGTGATCTCGATATTCATCGTGATCCTCGGGGTCATCGGCCTGCTGCAGCTGCCGATCGAGCAGTACCCCAATATCGCTCCGCCCACCGTCCAGGTATCGACCGCCTACGCAGGGGCCGATGCCCAGACCGTACTGAACTCAGTGATCGCCCCCCTCGAGGAGCAAATCAATGGCGTAGAGGGCATGACCTACATGACCTCTACGGCGACCAACTCAGGGGGCGCGCAGATCACCGTCTACTTCCGCGAGGGCACAGACCCCGACATGGCTGCCGTCAACGTGCAGAACCGCGTACAGCAGGCACAGTCCCTCCTACCTGCCGACGTCGTGCGCGTAGGGGTGACGACACAGAAGCGCCAGTCCAGCATGCTGCTCGTCTACTCCCTCAGCAGCACGGACGGACGCTACGACGCGGAGTTCCTAGCCAACTATGCCGACATCAACATCATCCCCTCGATGAAGCGCGTGCAGGGTGTAGGCTCGGCCAATACCTTCAGCCAGTCCACCTACGCCATGCGTCTGTGGCTCGACCCCGATAAGATGCGCGCCTACGGCCTTATCCCCTCGGACGTCTCGGCGATACTCGCAGCGCAGAACTTCGAGGCTGCGCCCGGGAGCCTCGGCGAGTCGGGCGACCGCACCTACGAGTACACGCTGCGCTACAAAGGGCGTCTCAAGGAGCTGAGCGAGTACGAGAACGTCATCCTACGCTCCGACGAGGCCGGCGGTATCATCCGCCTCAAGGACGTGGCGAAGGTAGAGCTTGGCTCCCTCAGCTACGGGTCTAACTCCAAGCTCAACGGCCATCCTGCCGTCTCGGGGATGGTCAGTCAGATCGCGGGCTCCAATGCCAACGACATCGTCCGCGATATCAAGGCACAGCTCAAGGAGCTAGAGAAGGACTTCCCTCCCGGTATGGAGATCCAGTACGTCATAGACGTCACGGACTTCCTCCAGGCCTCGATCGATCACGTCATCCAGACGCTGCTGGAGGCCTTCCTCCTGGTCTTCATCGTCGTCTACCTCTTCCTGCAGGACCTACGATCCACGCTGATCCCCGCCATCGCCGTACCCGTGTCGCTGGTCGGTACCTTCTTTGTGCTGAACCTCTTCGGCTTCTCGCTCAACCTCCTCACGCTCTCGGCGCTGGTGCTCGCCATCGCTATTGTGGTGGATGACGCCATCGTGGTCGTGGAGGCCGTGCATGCCAAGCTCGACAAGGGCTACCAGTCGGCGCGGCAGGCCAGCATCGATGCCATGCACGAGATCTCAGGGGCCATCATCTCCATCACGCTGGTGATGGCGGCGGTCTTCGTACCCGTGTCCTTCATCTCGGGCATCAGTGGGGCCTTCTTCCGCGAGTTCGGGATCACGATGGCCATTGCTATTGTGATCTCGGCGGTGAACGCCCTGACGCTGAGCCCAGCCCTATGCGCGCTGCTGCTGCGGGCCCACACCGACCACGAGGGGAAGAAGCTGAACTTCGTCAAGCGCTTCCATGTGGCCTTCAACACCGCCTACGATCGCCACGTGCAGCGCCCCTATGAGCGCTTCGTCCGCTTCTTCACGGGGCACAAGGTCAGCGCCGCTGTCCTCGTCGTGGTGAGCATCCTCGCCACGGGCTACTTCATGATGACCACCAGCAGCGAGCTCGTCCCCAGCGAGGACACGGGCTCCGTGATGGTCGCTGTCTCCACGCCTCCAGGGACAAGCCGTGAGAAGACGGAGGCCGTGCTGGCTAAGGTCGCCAAGGTCGCTGAGGCTCAGGATGGCGTCTCCAAGGTAATGCAGATCTCGGGCTTCAGCTTTATGGGTGGGAGCGGGTCCAACTATGCCTCCATGTTCATCAACATGAAGCCCTTCAGCGAGCGCAGCAATACGACGGCCGCGGTGGCCGGCACGCTGATGGCCTATGGCGCCACGATCCCCGACGCCACCGTCATGGCTATGACGCCGCCGATGATCCCAGGCTACGGGATGTCCTCCGGTGTATCGCTGACGATGCTCGACCGTACGGGGGGCCCGCTGGACAAGTTCTTCGGCGAGACGCAGAAGTTCCTCGGCGCGCTCAATGCCCGTCCCGAGGTGGCCTACGCCATGACGCAGTACAATGCCAGCTACCCGCAGTACCTCATCGATGTGGACGTGGCGGCCGCGATGCGTAGCGGCACTACACCCCAGGCCATCCTTACGACGCTGCAGGGCTACTTCGGTGGGATGTACGTCTCCAATTTTAATCGCTACGGCAAGCTCTACCGTGTCCTACTACAGACTGCCCCTGAGGAGCGCCTCGATATCAATGCCCTATCCAGCATCTACGTACGCACGGGCAGCGGGGAGATGGCGCCCATCACCAGCTTCATCACGACGGAGAAGGTCTACGGCCCTGCGAGCATCAACCGCTTCAACCTCTACACCTCGATCGACGTGATGGCTGCTCCCGCTCCTGGCTACGCTACGGGGGACGTCCTGAAGGCGATCTCTGAAGTTGCTGCCCAGACGCTGCCCGCAGGCTACGGCTACGACTATACGGGGCTGACGCGCTCCGAGCAGGAGTCCTCGGACACGACGACGCTGATCTTCGGCCTCTGCCTGCTCTTCGTCTACCTCATCCTGAGCGCTCAGTACGAGAGCTACGTGCTGCCGCTGTCGGTCATCCTGTCCATCCCCTTCGGCCTCTTCGGCTCCTACCTCTTCGTGCAGCTCTTCGGCCACACCAATAATATCTACACGCAGATCGCTCTGATCATGCTCATCGGTCTGCTGGCCAAGAACGCCATCCTCATCGTAGAGTTTGCCGTCGAGCGCCGCCAGCGTGGCCTCAGCATTTACGAGGCAGCGGTCCAGGGCGCTGTAGCACGTCTCCGCCCCATCCTCATGACCTCGCTGGCGATGATCGTCGGGCTGCTCCCGCTGATGTTCGCCTCAGGGGTCGGCGCCAACGGCAACTCTACGCTCGGCGCTACCACTGTGGGCGGGATGCTCATCGGGATGGTGCTGCAGATCTTCGTCGTCCCCACGCTCTTTGTCATCTTCCAGTACCTCCAGGAGCGCATCAAGCCTCTGGAGCCCAAGGAACCCAATACCCTCGCTCATGAAGAAGCTTAGCCATAGCCTCCTCCCCCTCCTAGGGCTCGCGCTCGCCCTCTCCAGCTGCGGCATCTATTCCCGCTACCAGCGCCCCACGGGGATCACTACCGAGGTCTACCGCGCGGACCAAGCGGCGCTGGCCTCGGCGGATAGCAGCACCAGCCTCGGGCACCTACCCTGGCGTCAGCTCTTCACCGACCCACAGCTCCAGCAGCTCATAGAGGAGGCGCTGCGGCAGAATGTCGACCTGCAGACGGCCGCCCTCTCGGTGCGCCAGGCTGAGGCCCAGCTGAAGGCTGCACGCCTCTCCTTCTTCCCCAGCCTCAGCCTCGCCCCCAGCGTCAGCACCCGCAAGGTCGAGGGCGCCGACGCCACGCACAGCTACGAGCTACCCGTACAGGCCAGCTGGCAGGTGGACCTCTTCGGCGCGCTGCTCAATGCCTCGCGCAGCACGCAGGTGCAGCTGCTGCGGGCCCAGGAGTACCAGCGCCTCGTCCAGAGCCGCCTCATCGCCAGCGTCGCCAACGGCTACTATACGCTGCTGATGCTCGACCGTCAGCTCGCCCTCAGCCAGGAGGCTGCCCAGCTCGCCCAGCGCACGCTCGAGGTGATGCAGGCGCAGAAGGAGTACGGCCGCGCCCTCGAGTCGGCCGTGCAGTCGGCACGCGCGGCGCTCCATCAGGTGCAGGCCAGCCTGCCCGAGATCAAGCGCCAGCGCATCGCGGCCGAGAACAGCCTGGCGCTGCTCCTCGGCCAGTCCCCCCGCAGCTACGAGCGCAGCACGCTGGAGGCACAGAGCCTACCCGAGCAGCTCTCCGTCGGGCTGCCCGTCCAGCTCCTCAGCCAGCGCCCCGATGTACGTGTGGCGGAGCTGGCTCTAGCGAACTGTTATTATCAGACGAATGCCGCCCGCTCGGCCTTCTACCCCACGCTCAGCATCAACGGCAGCCTCGGCTGGGTCGGTAGCCTCGGGCAGGCGGTGGCGAACCCCATGCGTCTGGTCAGCTCCGCCGTAGGGGCGCTAGCGCAGCCCATCTTCGCCCGCGGCCGCCTCGTGGCGGGGCTTCGTGTAGCCGAGGCCGAGCAGAAGAAGGCGCTCCTCGCCTTCCAGCAGAGCCTCCTCTCGGCAGGGGCTGAGGTCAGCAATGCCCTTGCCCTCTACGAGGCCTCCACGGAGCGCGTCGCCGAGGAGACCAAGCAGATCGAGAGCCTCAAGGCCAATGTCGCCATCACGGAGGAACTCTTCCGCTCAGGCCGCAGCAGCTCCTACCTCGAGGTCATCAGCGCCCAGCAGGCACTCCTGCAGGCCCAGCTGACGGAGGTACGTGATCGCTTCTCCCGCATGCAGGCCGTGGTGAACCTCTACAACGCCCTCGGGGGAGGCGCCGACACGGTGAAACCTTAGCCCCCTCCCCACCCGAATGCGGCATCGCCCGCACGGCACTCAGCCCGCGCTCCTAGAGCGACGATGAGCGCCGTGCGGGCGATGTCTTTTTGTGTTCCTAGCTAAGGGGCTTCGTCCCTTTCCTTAGCCCTCGCGGGACGAAGGGAGTACCCTCGGCAAGCTCCACCCCAAGGCCGAGCCGCGCTGAGGGATATCCATCAGCGCCCTGAGGGACGTCAGTCAGAAAGCTGAGGGATAGCAGTCAGCGCCGCTCAGGGATATCCCTCAGCTCAGGGGCCCTCGGAGAGCGCTCCCTCTAGCCGCTTGAGACGCCTCGCCTCAAGGCGAAGAGCAGCAGGCGGAGGCCCCGCTGGGAGCAGGCCGAGCGCCGCCTCGGATGGGGGCGAAAAGCAGGGGTGAGCGCCGCCCGAGCGAGCCGTGGTGTATTCTGAGAATTATTTCTACCTTTGTTAATAGGAGGGCAGACAGATAGCTACCCTCCTGAAGCTATCACCCTAATACAGATAATGAACGAGTTTAGAAAGTATGCGACGGGGCACCTAGGGATGAACTCCCTCGCCCTGGAGCACTATATGCAGGTACAAAGCAGCTATATCTCCCCTACGATCGTAGAGGAGCGCCCGATGAACGTGGCCCAGATGGACGTCTTCTCCCGCCTGATGATGGACCGCATCATCTTCCTCGGCAGCCAGATCGACGACTATGCTGCCAACGTCATCCAGGCGCAGCTCCTCTTCCTCGACAGCAGTGAGCCCGGTAAGGATATCTCTATCTATATCAATTCTCCTGGGGGTAGTGTATACGCTGGCTACGGCATCTATGACACGATGCAGTATATCGGCAGCGACGTCTCGACCATCTGCACGGGGGTAGCTGCCTCCATGGCTTCCATCCTCCTGGTGGCGGGTGCCAAGGGCAAGCGCTTCGCTCTGCCCCACTCCCGCATCATGATCCACCAGCCGCTGGGGGGCATGCAGGGACAGGCCAGCGACATGGAGATCGCCGCACGTGAGATCCTCAAGGTCAAGAAGGAACTCTATACCATCCTCTCCGAGCACTCGGGGCAGAGCTTCGAGACCATCGAGCGCGACAGCGATCGCGACTACTGGCTCACCGCTCCCGAGGCCCTGGACTACGGAATGATCGACCGCGTACTCAAGCGTGAGGAGAAGTAAGCATGGCTAAGAAGGCAAACAAAGGACACTGCGTCCTCTGCGGACGTCCCGAGGACGAAGTCCCCTTCCTCCTGGAGGGCGTCGACGGCAAGGTCTGCCCTGACTGCGTAGCCCTGGCGATGAACATGCTCGGGGAGAACCAGCTCCTCAAGGAGACCAAGGCTCAGCCCTTCGACTCCCCCGAGCTCGACCTCAAGGCCCTGCCCAAGCCCCAGGACATCAAGGAGCACCTCGACCACTACGTCGTCGGACAGGATGAGGCCAAGCGCTACCTCTCGGTAGCCGTCTACAATCACTACAAGCGCCTCTTGCAGCACCAGGAGCCCGACGATGAGGTCGAGATCGAGAAGAGCAACATCCTACTGCTCGGCCCCACAGGTACGGGCAAGACGCTGCTAGCGAAGACCATCGCCCGCCTCCTGCAGGTACCCTTCACCATCGTAGACGCCACCGTACTAACGCAGGCGGGCTACGTCGGTGAGGACATCGAGAGCCTGCTGACGCGCCTCTTGCAGGTCGCCGACTACGACGTGGCAGCAGCCGAGCGCGGGATCGTCTTCATCGACGAGATCGACAAGATCGCCCGCAAGGGGGACAATCCCTCCATCACGCGCGACGTCAGTGGCGAGGGCGTCCAGCAGGGGCTGCTCAAGCTCCTGGAGGGCTCCATCGTCAACGTCCCACCCCAGGGCGGCCGCAAGCACCCCGATCAGCCCATGATCCAGGTGAACACGCAGCACATCCTCTTCATCTGCGCGGGTGCCTTCGACGGCATCGAGCGCAAGATCGCCCACCGCCTCAATACGCGCATCGTCGGCTACAACAGCCCCGGCGCCCAGCATGCCCACCTCAAGGAGGAGGAACTGCTGCGCTACGTCGACGCCCGTGACCTGAAGAGCTACGGCCTCATCCCCGAGATCATCGGCCGCCTACCTATCATCACCCACCTCAATCCCCTGACGCGTGAGACCCTGCGCATGATCCTCACCGAGCCCCGCAATGCCCTGACGCGCCAGTACACCCGTATGCTGGTCATGGACGGCATCGCCCTACACTACACCGAGGACGCTCTAGACGCGATCGTGGAGAAGACCATGGAGCAGAAGCTAGGCGCACGCGGCCTACGTGCCATCATGGAGCAGGTGATGATGGAGGCTATGTACCGACTGCCCTCCGAGCAGGTCACGGAGTTCACCATCGACCGTGCCTACGTAGAGGCTCGTCTGGCGGAGAGCCAGGGAGTCGTCCAGGCCTAGCCCGCCCCGAGCCCGAGGCCTTAGCGCTCCACCTAGCCACCCAGCACACCATAGTACTATGACAGAGACTCAGCTCCTCAGCGCCCTCAAGCAGTCCTTCGGCTTCGACGCCTTCAAGGGGCAGCAGCTCCCGGTCATTGAGCACACGCTGGCTGGAGGTGATAGCTTCGTCCTCATGCCTACGGGTGGTGGGAAGAGTCTCTGCTATCAGCTGCCCGCCCTCCTCATGCAGGGGACGGCGGTCATCTTCTCCCCCCTGATCGCTCTGATGAAGAATCAGGTGGACGCCATACGTGGCTACTGCACGGAGGACGGGATAGCCCACTTCCTCAACTCGACCCTCTCGCGCCCTCAGCTCGAGCAGGTCAAGGAGGATCTGATCACAGGCCGCACCAAGCTCCTCTACGTAGCCCCCGAGGCCCTGCACCGCCAGGAGTACGTGGAGCTGCTGCGGCAGGTCCAGATCTCCTTCTACGCCGTGGATGAGGCGCACTGTATCTCGGAGTGGGGGCATGACTTCCGCCCCGAGTACCGCCGCATCCGCAGTCTCATCGAGGATATAGCCTCGCGACCCATCATGGCGCTGACGGCCACTGCTACCCCCAAGGTGCAGCAGGACATCATGCGTAACCTGAAGCTCCGGAATGCTGCCACCTTCCAGAGCTCCTTTAACCGCCCCAATCTCTTCTACCGCATCCTACCCAAGACGGAGGACACCGACAGCGATATCGTCCGCTACATCCTCACCAACCGAGGCAAGAGCGGCATCATCTACTGCATGCGACGCACCGAGGTCGAGCGGCTAGCAGAGATACTACAGGCCAACGGCATCAAGGCTCTCCCCTACCACGCAGGCATGGAGGCTAAGGACCGCATGAGCAATCAGGACGACTTCCTCGAGGAGCGTGCTGAGGTCATCGTAGCCACCATCGCCTTCGGCATGGGCATCGACAAGCCCGACGTGCGCTACGTCATCCACTACGACATGCCCAAGAGTCTCGAGGGCTACTACCAGGAGACGGGGCGTGCCGGACGCGATGGCGGCGAAGGCGTATGTATCGCCTACTACGACCCGACGGCCCTCGGGAAGCTGGAGCGCTTCACCAAGGGCAAGTCCGTCGCCGATCAGGAGATCGCCAAGGTCCTCCTCAGGGAGACGGCCGACTATGCCGAGACCAAGCTATGCCGCCGCGCATTCCTCCTCCATTACTTCGGGGAGCGCTACGAGCAGACGAACTGTGGCAGTTGTGATAATTGTTTAGTACCTAAGAGTAAAGTGGAAGCAAAAGAACTGCTTTTGAAAGTCCTTGAGGTCGTCAGCACGCTCAAGGAGAAGTTCAATGAAGACTACGTCGTCACGATCCTTCGTGGAGAGACCAACAGCGATGTGGAGTCCTTTCATCACGAGGAGCTCGAGTGCTTCGGCATCGGCGAGGGCGTCGAGGAGAGCACTTGGACGACCTGCATACGACAGGCACTCATCGCAGGTTACCTCACCAAGGACGTAGAGCACTACGGCCTGCTGAAGCTCACCCCTGCGGGTAAGAAGTTCATGAAGAAGCCCACGAGCTTCGTCATCGAGGTAGAGGACGAGAGCGAGGAGGCACAGCCGAGCAGCTCGGCACAGGGCGGAGGCGAGGCCACCGACCCCGTACTCTACGGCCTGATGAAGGACCTCAGGAAGAAGATGGGCCAGCAGAACGATGTGCCGCCCTACGTCATCTTCCAGGACGCCTCTCTCGAGGCCATGGCCACGCTCTACCCCATCACCCTAGAGGAGCTGCAGAATATCCCTGGCGTCGGCGCAGGTAAGGCCGCACGCTACGGGCAGAAATTCCTCGAGCTGATCCGCCGCCACGTCCAGGACAACGACATCCAGCGTCCCGCCGACATCCGAGTACGCACCACGCCCAATAAGTCCAAGCTCAAGGTGAGCATCATCCAGCAGATCGACCGTAAGGTGGCGCTGGACGACATCGCCATCGCCCTAGGACTGGACTTCGAGGATCTGATCCGCGAGGTCGAGGCCATCGTCTACTCGGGCACACGCATCAATATCAATTACTTCATCGAGGACGTTGTAGATGAAGACCGCGTAGCGGACATCTACGAGTACTTCAAGGAGTCCGTCACGGACGACATCAACGAGGCCCTGAGCGAGCTGGGCAGTGACTACTCAGAGG
This sequence comes from uncultured Porphyromonas sp., assembly GCF_938046015.1. GTDB lineage: Bacteria > Bacteroidota > Bacteroidia > Bacteroidales > Porphyromonadaceae > Porphyromonas. Next base: position 23,587 of record NZ_CALIXW010000017.1, read on the forward strand.
AAGAGGTACGTCTTATCCGTATCAAGTTCCTCTCCGAGCTGGCCAACTAGCCCCATCAGCCCCTCCCTATCCCTAGATCCACACGAGATGAAATCGAAGACAGCCCTAGCGCTCCTCTCTCTCCTGCCCCTCGGGGGGCTAGCTCTGGCCCAGGTCAAGAGCGACGAACCACAGAAGCAGAACATCGTAGACGAGGTCGTCTGGATGGTAGGCGACGAGCCTATCCTCCTCTCCGATATCGAGTATCAGAAGCTCGTCCTCCGCAGCGAGGGACACACCGAGGGCGACCTCGACTGCGTCATCCCCGAGCGCATCGCCATACAGAAGCTCTTCCTCAACCAGGCCAAGATCGACAGCATCGAGGTAGGCGACACCCAGGTCAACCGTATGGTCGAGATGTGGATACAGAATGCCATCTCCCAGCTGGGATCGCAGGAGAAGCTCGAGGAGTACTTCAATAAGAAGATCGGCCAGATCCGCGAGGAGCAGGCCACCCAGGTGCGCAACGAGGAGATCGTACGCGCCATGCAGCAGCGCATCGCCCAGGATGTGCGCGTCTCGCCCTCCGAGATCAGCGCCTTCTACAAGCAGCTGCCGCAGGACAGCCTACCCTTCGTCCCCAAGACCGTCGAGGTGCAGATCATCGCCATGCAGCCTCAGATCCCGCTCTCGGAGATCGACCGCGTCAAGGGCGTGCTGCGTGGCTATGCCGATGACATCAATGCGGGCAAGCGCGAGTTCTCCACCATCGCTCGCCTCTACTCCGAGGACAAGCGTACGGCAGCCCAGGGCGGGGAGTACGGCTTCGTGGGCAAGGTGTCGCTCGACCCGGCCTTCGCTACCGCGATCTTCAACCTCTCGGAGAAGAACCGCGTGTCCCCCATCATCAAGACCGACGAGGGCTACCACATCGCCCAGCTCATCGAGCGCAGAGGCGACCTGGTGAACTTCCGTCACATCCTCGTCCGTCCCGTCGTCGAGGAGAAGGCCCTAGAGCAGGCCAGCGCGCGCCTCGACTCGGTCGCTGGGCTTATCAAGGACCAGCGCCTCTCCTTCGAGCAGGCTGCCGAGCTCTACTCCGAGGACAAGAACACCTTCAACAACGGTGGGCTGATGACCAATAGCTCCAACGAGAGCAACTTCTCCGGCTCGGCACTCTTCCGCTACGAGGAGCTGCCGCAGGACATCGCCAAGGTAGCCTACACGCTCAAGCCAGGTGAGGTCTCCAAGCCCTTCACCATGCGGAACGACAAGGGCCTCGAGCAGGTAGCCATCATCCGCATCAAGGCCGAGCACCCCGAGCACATGGCGAATATGAACGCCGACTTCCGCACCATCAAGGAGATGGCGCTGGCCAAGAAGCGTGCCCGCGTCATCGACGAATGGATACGGCAGAAGCAGCGCGAGACCTCCATCGTCATGGCTCCGCGCTACCGCAACTGCGCCTTCCAGTACCCAGGCTGGGTTCACGACAAGAAGTAGATGAAGCCTGCCAAGGAACAGCGACTCCCGATAGCCCTCGTCCTCGCCCTTATCCTCGCGGGGCTGAGCTATCTCCACTCTAGTGCGTCCTTCCGCTCCAGCTCCCTGGGCGGAGGGATGCGCGGCATATCGACCCTAGCCGACAGCAGCCAGCGTGCAGCCAAGGGACAGAGCAGCCGTATCTACATCGAGCACGCTGATCTACTGAGCTACGACGCCTCGCTACAGCCGGGCGTGCAGCGGCTCAAGGGCGGCGTCATCTTCAGGCACGGCAACGCCCGTATGACCTGCGACAGCGCCTACATCAACGAGCAGGCGCAGACCTTCGAGGCCTTCGGGGAGGTGCACATGGTGCAGGGCGACACAGTCAATATGTACGCACGCTACCTCTACTACGACGGCATCACGAGGCTGGCGAAGCTACGCTACAACGTGCACCTAGCGAATAAGACCACCGACCTCTACACCGATAGCCTCGACTACGACCGCATGGCTGACGTCGCCTACTACTTCGAGGGCGGATCCATCACCGATGCCGAGAATACGCTGACCTCGGACTACGGGCAGTTCCTCCCCGCGACGAACGATGCGGAGTTCCGCTACAACGTCAAGCTCGTCGGCCAGCGCACGACGCTCACCACGCAGCATCTCTACTACAATACCGGCACGCAGATCGGGAGCTACGAGGGCCCCACGCTCATCCAGTCCGACTCGGGGCGCATCGAGTCGCGGCGCGGCGTCTATGATGTACGGCGCGACGTGGGGATCCTGCTCGACCGCTCTACCGTCTTCTCAGGGGCGAAGAGCCTGACGGGGGACTCGATCTACTACGACGGTGCGGGCAAGTTCGGCGAGGCCTTCGGCCGCATGCACCTGACCGACACCGTGCAGCGTGCCCAGCTCTTCGGCGAGTACGGCTACTTCGACGACAAGCGTAGCTATGCCTTCGTCACGCTGCGCGCCCATGCCGAGGAGTACTCGCAGAAGGACACGCTCTACGTGGCAGCCGACACGCTGGAGCTGATCAGCGTCCCCATCCACAATCGCTGGCAGCTGGATAGCGTGAAGCGCCTCCGTGCCGCGGGGGAGAAGGCCGACACTATGCACCGCTACCTCCGCGCCTACCGAGATGTGCGCATCTACCGCCGCGATGCTCAGGCCGTGGCCGACTCGATGAGCTACGTGGCTAAGGACTCCGTCCTCTCGCTCTACGGCCGCCCCATCATGTGGAGCGAGCAGCGCCAGCTGCTCGGGGATACCACCATCTTCTACTTCCGCGGGCGCAAGCTCGACTACGTGGACGTCCTAGGGAGCGTCCTTGCGGTCGAGCATATAGACAGCGTCGACTACTACAATCAGATGCAGGGCGAGCGCCTACGCGCCTACCTGCAGGATAGCACCATACGCCAGCTGGACGTCTTCGGCAGCGTGGAGTCCATCTTCTATATGAAGGAGGACAAGGGGCCCGACTACACGGGGCTCAACCGCATGACCAGCACTGCCATGCAGCTGACGCTCGACTCGGGACGCATCAAGAAGTCCCTCTGGACGGGCCCCGTCGAGGGCAAGGCCTACCCACTCTCCATGGCGGGCTCGGCGGAGGTCAACCGCCTCAAGAGCTTCGTCTGGGCCGCTGACCGCCGTCCCCTCAGCCGCGAGTCCATCGTACAGTCCAGCGGAGGCGACAGCCTCCAGAAGCCGGGTAGCACGCTGGCGGAGCTGCAGCGCTTCAGCGGCGCACGCGCAGCCCTCACGGCCTACGCGCCCTTCGAGCGCATCGCCAAGGAGGACTCCCTGCGTAGCGACTCCATCGCACGCTACCTGGCGGGCCTCAGCCCCGAGGAGTGGCGCCAGCTCTATCAGTACGTCCTCAGCCCAAGCAAGGACGACGCTCAATCCCAACAAAGACCGATCATAGACACATCATGGGTGTACAAAGTTTCTTCAAGCAAAGAAGACCACGACAGTTCGAGCACAAGCTCATCTATTGGGATCCCCGCCGCGAGGAACTCCAGAAGCGGGTCGCGCGGGTCCGACAGGAGCTTGTCGAGGCAGGAGAACTAAGCGCCGAGGAGGCTCAGCGCCGTGCGGCTGCCGAGGAGGCAACCACCAGCGGCGACGATCGCACGCTCCCCGACTCGGCCGAGCACTACGACCCCACGAGCCAGGTACGCGGCAGCTTCATGCGCAGCACGCAGCACCTACAGCGCCAGCATGAGCGCGGACTGACGGCTGCCGACCGCGACCGCCGCACCATACGCCTGATGCTGGGGCTGCTGCTCCTAGGCTTTGCCTTCTGGTACTTCTTCCTGCGCTGATGAGTGATATCATCCGTCTCCTCCCCGAGACCATAGCCAATCAGATCGCGGCGGGCGAAGTCGTCCCCGCCCCTGCCTATATCGTCAAGGAGCTCCTAGAGAACTCGATCGACGCAGGCGCCACACGCATCCAGGTCGAGATCCTCGACGCGGGGCGCAGTGCCGTGCAGGTCACCGACGACGGCAAGGGCATGAGCCCGACGGATGCGCGTATGGCCTTCGAGCGCCACGCCACGTCCAAGCTCCGCGAGATCGAGGACCTCGACCGACTGACGACTATGGGCTTCCGCGGCGAGGCCCTAGCCGCTATCGCCTCGGTCTGCCAGGTGCAGCTGCGTACCCGCACGGCCGAGGCCGAGCTGGGGACAGAGCTGCAGATCGAGGGCGCACGTGTCAAGAGCGCCGAGCCCTGTGCCTGCCCCGTCGGGACGACGCTCAAGGCGATGAACATCTTCTACAACACCCCCGGGCGCCGCAAGCATATCGAGGCACGCAAGGAGTCGACCGACCTCAGCGACATCTGGAAGGAGTTCGCCAAGGTGGCGCTGGCAAACCATCAGGTAGCCTTCGCCCTGCAGGGTGCGGGCAAGTATGACCGCCAGCTCCCCGCCACCTCGCTCAAGGAGCGCATCATAGGCGTGGGGGGGAGCAAGCTCGCCAAGGCGCTCATCCCCGTGAGCTACGAGAGCGAGTTCTGCACCATCCGCGGCTTCATCGGCACGCCCGCCACGGCGGTCAAGAGTGCCCCGCAGCAGTACCTCTTCGTCAATCAGCGCTTCATCCGCCACGCCTACTTCCACAAGGCCATACTACTGGCCTATGAGAAGTTCGTCCCCGTCGGCACGCAGCCGCACTACTTCCTCTACTTCACCATCCCCGCGGCCAATATCGACGTGAACATCCATCCGCAGAAGACGGATGTACGCTTCACCGACGGCGAGCTCATCTTCAAGATCCTCGAGAGCATCGTGCGCGAGGCCTTCAACGCCCATGCGCTGGCGCCGCTCATAGACTTCGACAACAAGGTCTCCATCGACATCCCCGCCTACCCGGGGCGTCGTGAGGAGGTCAAGAGACTAGATCTAGACGAAGGGCAGAAGCCTCGCACAGAGGGGATGGAGGGCCTCACGCTTGGCCTCGGACGCCCGATGCGGCAGACACTCTCAGGGCGCAGCTACCGCCCCCAGCTGCCCGAGCTGGACTGGAGCGAGCTGGGCGAGAGCTTCGAGAGCCGCAAGTACGACGAGCTGCCCGAGGGCGAGCTTTTCAGCCCCACGCCTAGCACCTCCCCGAGCGGGGAGGCCGTCGGGGGCGGCATACGCCTCTCGCAGCTGGGCGCGCAGCCCGCTCCTGCCGCAGCCCCCAGCGACATCCTCCTCTATCATGGGCGCTACGCCGTGACGCAGCTGGAGGATAGTCTAGCGCTGATCGACCTCAGGCGCGCTCTGCTCAGGGTACGCTACGAGGAGCTCCTACTGGGCCTCAGCGAGAGGAGCTACCCCTCCGAGCAGCCGCTCTTCCCCGAGGTACTGGAGTTCAGCCCCACGGAGCTGCCGACAGCGCAGCACATCATGGAGCTGCTCACACCGCTGGGCTTCGACTTTGGCGACCTGGGCAAGGGCCATTACTCCGTGGTCGAGGCACCGAGCTTCATGACGGAGAGCGCCATAGGCTTCGTGCGCCTCATCGTCGCCGACAGCCTCGAGACGCAGCGCGAGGACGCCAGCTACGTGCGGAGCTTCCTCGCGGAGGCTGCCGCCGAGGTGCAGGTACTCAAGGCTACCCTCCCCCGCAGCCCGCAGGAGGCACGCGAACTGATCGAGGAGCTACTGGGCTGCACCGAGTCGATGACAACACCCTCGGGACAGCAGATCATCGCCCGCCTCCCCGAGACCTTCGTCTCCAGCCTCTTCAGCTAGGCTAAGGCAGCCGCAGGCGAAGTAAGCTAAGTCAAGGCAGCCCCCCTCCCCCCACGCCAAGGCCGTCCCCTTAATAGCCCCGCGCGGCGTCCCCTGCCCACAGACAGCAATAAAGCCGAAGGGCAAGACCAGGCTACTGGTCTTGCCCTTCGGCTTTGTTCCTTTAGGTAGTCGGGATGAGAAGACTCGAACTTCCGACCTCCACGTCCCGAACGTGGCGCGCTACCAACTGTGCTACATCCCGTGCTGTCACGCCTCGGGGGCTCATCGCCCCACTCAGCCTCAGCGGTGCAAAGGTAAGCAAAATGAATGACAGCCCGCAAGCCTCACCAAGATACGTACTAATGCGCCTAGCCTCCAGCCCTATACCTATGCTGCGAGCAGACGAGAGGCGCCCCCCTGCTACAACATAATCCTTATAAGGGTCGCCCCTGTAGGGCTCTGTTCTTAATCGTCATGCCTAACCCAGGGTTTGATCGCCCTTGCAGGGCTACGCACCCTGGGCTTTGAGCGGATCGCCCCTATAGGGGCTTTACACCACGAGCACAAGTACAGCCGAAGCAGGCCATCTGCAGGGGTAACTAAGGTCTCCAAGCTGAGCTCTCTTGAGCTCGACATAGGACAGTGCGTTAGGCCAGCAACAGATGATACGAAAGCCCACTCAGCCACATGCAGTACCCAAAGCTAGTACATACGGATGCTCACCCACAGCTCCCCACTACCGCTAAAGGAGAGCCCTGGTGAGCCACAACAAGGCACCCTTGCAAGCCCCAAGGGGACGACTGCTAGCGAGCCACAACAAGACACCACTTACAAGCCAAGGGGCGACCCCTTCAAGGCCCAGGGTGCGTAGCCCTGAAAGGGCGACCAAACCCTGGGTAAGCCGAAGTAAA
>NZ_CALIXW010000018.1 GCF_938046015.1 uncultured Porphyromonas sp.
CGATCAGGATAGCATGACCGTCATCGACCTGGCGCAGCGTGCCCCCGAACTACGCGTCGCTCCCGATGACCGCATCTCCATCGTCGTCAGCAGTAAGGACCCCGAGCTTGCCACGCAGTTCAACCTCCCCGTGGTGACGAATCGCGTCGGGGTGGAGACAGGCTTTGTTAATCAGAACCCCTCGGTGTCGACCTACGTCGTAGCTCCTGATGGTACGATTGACTTCCCCGTGCTGGGACGTATTAAAGTAGCGGGTAAGGATAGACATGGGATAGCCACCGACATCAAGCAGCGCATCATCGCTGGCGGACTGCTCAAGGATCCCGTAGTGACAGTAGAGATGACCAACCTCTACGTGTCCATCTTGGGGGAGGTACAGCGTCCGGGACGCTATGCCTTAGACCGCGATAGGATGACTATCCTTGATGCCTTCAGCCTCGCGGGGGACCTCACGATCTACGGACGTCGTGACCGCATCCTGCTCCTGCGTCAGGAGGGGGATCAGCAGGTGGCCTACCGCCTCGACCTGCGCTCGGCAAGTAATCTCATGGCCTCCCCAGCCTACTACCTCAAGGCGGGTGACGTCATCTATGTCGACCCCAATAACTACCGCGCACGCCAGTCTACGGTCAATGGGAACAATGTCCTCTCGACGTCCTTCTGGATCTCGCTGGCTTCGCTCGCTACCAGCGTAGCCCTGCTCATCATCCGTCGTTAATACTAGCTCTACATGAATACCGACCAATTGCAGCAGCAGGAGTTGCTGGAGTCCTCCATTAGTCTCCCCGATCTGCTCAAGCTCTTCCTCTCGCACTGGCGCTGGTTCCTGCTCTCCCTGGTGATCTGCATGTCGCTGGGGATGCTCTACCTTAGCATCACGCAGCCAGTCTACACGCGCTCTACCTCGATCCTAATTAAGGAGGATAAGGAGAATGGTGCCTCCGCGGGGGATCTTAGCGCCTTCCAGAACCTCGGTCTCTTCCAGGGCTCGTCGAAGGTGCAGAACGAGCTGATCACTATCCAGTCGCCCGTCATCATCACCGAGGTCGTACGTCGCCTTGGGCTGAATGTCAACTATAGCGTCCGCACCGGCCTGCGCTCCCATACGCTCTATGGCACCGAGCTGCCGCTGCGTCTGCAGCTCCTCGACCGTGATCCCGAGGAGGGAAGTAGCCTCGTCCTCAGCCCCTCCAGCGATGGTAGCCTTGTGCTGAGTGACTTTGTCTCCGCAGGGGAGAAGCTCCAGCAGGCACCCATCAAGGCGCGCTATGGCGATACCATCAAGAGCCCTATTGGTCGTCTCCTCGTCCTCCCCGTGCAGGGTGTCTCCGCTCAGCTCCCTCAGGAGGTCAAGGTCTCGATCTCTCGTATCGATGATACTGCCAATGGGGTGCTCTCAGGATTGAAGGGTACCCTGGTTGATGATAAATCTACCGTCATCCAGCTGACCTACAACGACGTCTCCGCGCAGCGCGCCGAGGATATCCTCTCTACCATCGTCTCGGTCTACAACGAGCTGTGGGTAGAGGACAAGAACCAGGTGGCGGTCTCGACCTCGCGCTTCATCGATGAGCGCCTCGATGTCATCCAGCGTGACCTGGGTGCAGTCGACGGGGATATCTCCAAGTTCAAGAGCCGTAACCTCCTGCCCAACGTCGATGAGGTCACCCGCCTCGTCCTCGACAAGAGCAAGGAGGCCGAGGCGCAGCTGCTCCTGCTGAGCAACCAGATCTCCATGGCACGCTACATCCGCTCCTACATCCTAGACGAGCGTAACCAGTGGCGCGTGCTGCCTGCCAACTCCGGCATCGGTAGCGATCATGTCGAGAGCCTCATCGGGGAGTACAACAAGAACCTCATCCTCTACAACCGCCTTAAGGCCAATAGTAGTGAGGCGAACCCCCGCGTGCTGGACCTCGAGCATACGCTCACCGAGCTACGTAGCGCAGTGTCCAAGAGCCTGGACAACGTCATCGTCTCGCTCTCCACACAGATCAATAGCCTTCAGGCCAGCGAGCAGCGCAATACCTCCCGCATAGCCTCCAGCCCCGAGCAGGCCAAGTACCTGATCTCCATCGAGCGTCAGCAGAAGATCAAGGAGGCCCTCTACCTCTACCTGCTGCAGAAGCGTGAGGAGACGCAGCTCAAGCAGTCCTTCGCTGCCTACAATACGCGCGTCATCACGCCGCCTATGGGTTCGCGTAAGCCCTCCTCGCCCGTCACGCGCAACATCCTCCTGGCGAGCTTCGTCCTGGGGCTCATCCTGCCTGCTGTTGCCATCTTCGCTATCGACACCTTCGATACGAAGCTCCGTGGCCGTAAGGATGCCGAAGTCCTCTCGATACCCTACCTCGGGCAGATCCCCGACATGAATAAGTATCGTAGCCTGAGGGCGCGCCTGGCACAGCGCTTCGGCCGCCTGCCCCACGACTCCAATAGAGTACGTCCTCTGGTCGTCACGGCTGCGGGTGGGGACCAGATGAACGAGGCCTTCCGCATCCTCCGTACGAACATCCAGTACATGCTCCCGAAGGATCGTACCCAGGTCGTCATGCTCAGCTCCATCAATCCCGCTAGCGGTAAGACCTTCATCACGCTGAACCTCGCCAATAGCTTTGCCCTCAAGGGGAAGCGTGTCGCTGTCCTGGACCTCGACCTACGCCGCGCCCTGCTCTCGCTCTACATCAACCGCCCTAAGCCAGGGCTCTCCTCTTTCCTCAATGGGGAGATTAGTAAGGTCTCGGAGCTGCGCTACACGCATCCCGACATGCCGGGGCTGGATATCTATCCTGTAGGGATCATCCCGCCTAACCCCGCTGAGCTGCTCTCGACCGAGCGTCTCTCCGAGCTCCTCGACCAGCTGCGCCCGCACTACGACCTCATCCTGATCGACTGCCCGCCTGCCGAGATCGTGGCCGATGCCAGCATCATCACCGAGGTGGTGGATATGACGCTCTTCGTCCTACGTGTCGGCGTGCTGGACAAGCGCCTGCTCCCCGAGCTCGAGCGCTTCTACCGCGAGAACAAGTACCGCCAGATGACCTACGTCGTCAACGGTGTCGACCAGCTCAGCAGCAAGTACGGCTACAACTACGGCTATGGTGACTACTATGCCCAGAGCAAGTAGCCGCGCGCTCCACTGATCCGCATACCCTAGCGAGCCTACGACTTCCCCTTTCGGGGGGCGGTCGCAGGCTCGCTCTCTTTATACCTCTTACCAGAGTCCCTCGCAGCACCTCGTACGGGTGTGAGGCTCTAGTCCCCCGAGTGTGAGGCGGTCAGGCGTGCCGCGGTGCGCGGGCTGTCTAGCCTCTAGGGGACAAGAAGCGCTACTGCGGTGTGCGGCAGGTGACCCTACCTTATCTCATTCCTGATGAAGATCAAGTACTACACGCTATGTCTGCTTGCAGCGGCTGCACTCCTGCCGCTGCAGGCCCTGGCACAGAATGCCAAGCCCTTCGTCGTCCCCGAGCTCACCAGCTGGCAGGGGGGCGAGGGTAAGTTCACCCCCTCGGGACGTATCGTCCTCGCCTCGAAGTCCAAGGCGCTCCGCTCTGCTGCCGAGGCGCTCGCCGCCGACTACCAGCAGATGTTTGGCCAGCGCCTGCAGCTCGTCTCGAGACGGGCACAGGCTGGGGACATCGTCTTTGCCCTCAGCAGCGATAGCTCCCTCGGCGAGGAGGGCTACCAGCTGGATATCCGCGAGCAGACGACCGTCCGTGCCCGCACCGCACAGGGTGCCTACTGGGCGACGCGCACGCTGCTGCAGCTCTCGGAGCAGGATGCCCAGCGTCAGCTCCCCCAGGGCAGCACGACCGACATCCCGCAGTATGCGCTGCGTGGCTTCATGCTGGACGTCGGGCGCAAGTATATCCCCATCGACTACCTGCGTCAGCTGGTCAAGGTGCTCGCCTACTACAAGATGAACACGCTGCAGCTGCACCTCAATGACAATGGCTTCAAGCAGTACTTCGGCAATGACTGGGCGAAGACCTCCGCGGCCTTCCGCCTCGAGAGCACGACCTTCCCTGGGCTAGCACCTAAGGGGGCCTCCTACTCCAAGCGCGAGTTCATCGACCTGCAGCTGCAGGCCGAGGCGCAGCACGTGGACATCATCCCCGAGATCGACGTCCCCGCCCATACGCTGGCCTTCGCACACTACCGCCCCGAGCTCGCGTCCAAGGATCAGGGGGATGACCACCTGGACATATTCAATCCGAAGACCTACGAGTTCATCGACGCGCTCTTCCGTGAGTACCTCGCGGGGCCCAATCCCGTCTTCCGTAGCAAGCACTTCAATATCGGTACCGACGAGTACAGCAATGCTACCGAGGAGCTGCGTGAGAAGTTCCGTGCCTTCACCGACCGCTACGTGCGCTACGTGGAGAGCTTCGGTAAGCAGGCCTACCTCTGGGGCTCGCTGAAGCACGCCTACGGCAAGACGCCCGTCAAGCTGGATAAGGCGGTCCTCCTCGCTTGGTCGCGCGACTTCCTCGATGCCTCCGCTGCGCGCAAAGAGGGTCAGCGTCTGGTCAGCATTCCCGACGGCTATACCTATATCGTCCCTGCGGCGGGCTACTACTATGACTACCTGGATACCAAGCTGCTCTACGATAAGTACACCCCAGCGCTGATGGATCGCAGCACGCGCTTCGAGGAGCAGGACAGCTGCATCCTCGGGGGGATGTTCGCCGTGTGGAATGACCACTACGGCAATGGGATATCGGTCAAGGATATCCACCATCGCATCATGCACGCCCTGCCCTACATGTCGCTCAAGACCTGGACGGCAGGCAAGACTGCCGTACCCTACGAGACTATGCAGCGCCTGAGCCCCACGCTTAGCGAGGCCCCAGGCGTGCATGAGCTCGGCCTGTGGGCTAAGGGCGAGCAGCGCGAGGTGCTGCACCTGGAGCGCCTGCAGCCAGGGGCGAAGCTCGGGGCGAAGCTCCTCGAGATCGGCTACGACTACTCGGTGAGCTTCACCGTCGAGCCCCGCGAGGAGGCTAAGGGGACGGTGCTCCTCTCGAGTCCCACGGCTAAGGTCTACCTCTCTGATCCGCGTCAGGGCCTCCTCGGCTTCGCACGTGATGGCTACCTCAATACCTTCCGCTACCGCCTGCCACAGTCAGGCAGCAAGGTGACCATCACCATCGAGGGCGACAACGAGGGTACGAGCCTCTACGTCGATGGCCGCCTGCGTGAGCGTCTGGGCCGTCAGACGCTCTACGCGCAGCCCGTCGGGGGCGATCCCGCACTTCGCCTCGACCAGCAGTACGAGGCGCCTGACCAGTTTGCCCCCGAGGTCTACCAGGTGCCCCAGCGTGGACGTATGTTCTATGTACGTACGTTGGTCTTCCCGCTTGAGGAAGCTGGGCAGTTCAAGAGCACGGTGACGAATCTGCGCGTGCTGAACTACAAGCCTAAGCACTAGCCTGCGCGTCCTAAGACCCAAGGAGGGGTGCCCGCTCTATGCTGTAGAGCAGGCACCCCTCCTTACTTATATATAGGATGGTGCTGTGGAATGATAGGCTGGAGGCCTCGGATCGGGGATGAGCCTAGTCGAGGCCTTGGGCTAGGGGCGGCGAGTAGTCGTGCGGATCGTAGCTGTCGCCCGTGCAGGGGAGAATGAATAAGCCTCAGGAAGGAGCCCACGCGTAGGCCGAGCGATGCCCGTCCACCATGACACTCCACCTGAGGCGTATCCACTAAATTATACGGCGAGAACCGACTTGCTCCCTTGATTTGAAAGAGTGAGCACCCTCTTTGGGGAATCAATTCCAGCGCGCCGCCCCCTTGCGGGCTCGGTCACAGCTGTAGCTTTCCTCGAAGCATAAGATAGGCCTTGCAGGTCTTCTGGCTCGCATACCTTGTCTCAGCCCCTACCTTCCCAGTGACACAGAACCACCAGTGGCGCTCCCCAGCCTCATCAGCCTCGGAGCTCGGAGCTAAGCTGTATGATATGCACACAGCAGCGGGACTGCTCGAGATTCACACTCGATTCCCTTTTAAGCCCACCACACGGCACACAGAATGTGTGGTGAGCACAAAGCCTTCACAAAGATAAGAAAAGTACACAGATATCCCCTCACCGCTATTCCAAATCTGCTGTAAAGATGGGGACAGCCGTGGGGGGATAGCCTTTAGAGCGCTCGGGCCGAGGCCGCTAGAGGCTCAGCGAGGTGGTGAACTGCACGTTGCGCCCCTCGGCAGGGATGAACTGTGTGCTATTGATCACCGTGCGGTAGTAGCTCTCGTTGAAGAGGTTATTCACATTGAGCTGCATGCGTACCCCCTCCATCGCCTCGAAGGTCAGCACCATATGGGCGACGGTGTAGCTGGGTACCTTGATGAGGTTGGTGTCATCCGAATAGTAGTCGCCGTTGTACTCCAGCCCGAAGCCGAGACGCATTGAGCCTGGGCTATGGCGGTGTGCCCCTAGCGTGTTGAAGAAGGCCCAGCTCGTGAGCTTGCTGCGGGGGACGCGCGTCAGGCGATTGCCTGCCATGACCTCTCGGGTGAAGTGACTGGAGGTGAACTCCGCGATGCGCGCGTCCGTCAGCGAGTAGCCGAGGCTGAAGTCGAAGTAGCGCGTGGGCACGTAGCTCAGGTCGAGCTCTATCCCCTTGCTGACGGAGGCCCCGACGGCACCCCCGATCTTACGCCCGTCGGCCGCGACGCCGAGGTTGGTACGCACGAGGTTCTCCAGGCGGATGTGGTAGGCTGCGGCGCTGAGCGAGAGCTGCGTGCCGAGGTCGAGGTGCAGCCCCACCTCCCACTGACGGCCCCGCATGGGCTTGAAGCTCTTGAGCTCCTCGGGGCTCATCTCCTTCCCGTCGGGATTCATATAGACGACCTCGGGAGAGAGGGAGATCAGCTGAGGCTTGAAGAAGCTCGAGAGCGAGGCGTAGACGTTGAAGCTCTTGGTGAAGTTGTACACCGCGCCGAGGCGATAGGTCAGGGCGGTATTGGTCAGCTTCTGATCCGTCGTGCGGTCGAGGCGCTCGCGGTCATTGGTGTTGTAGATGCCGTAGTCGCGGTAGAAGTTGTCCAGACGCAGCCCCGCCAGCAGCGAGAGCTTGTCCCAGGTCATGAAGTCCTGTACCGAGAGGCTATTGACTACGTCCCTGAAGACCTGCATACGGCTGTACTTCGTGTAGATAGGTCCCTGATCAAGGACAGGATCGGTCAGTGTGACGATGGAGCCGACGCCTGGCCCTGAGTAGGTGGCACGGTCTAGGCGACGTAGGTCGAGGAAGGAGAAGTTATAGGCTGCCAGTAGGGCATGATGTGTGGCGCCGAGCTCGGTGCGCCCTGTCAGCTCCAGTTGGTTCTGTGCCGTTAGGGTCCCGTAGGCGAAGGCAAAGCCGTCACGGCGTACGCGGTCGATCAGGATGGGTACCTTCGTCGTGCCGTCTAGGTAGTAGTGCTTGGCGCCTGTGGCTTCGCTGCCCGTCAGGTAGTTCAGCCCGTCGGTGGAGTAGTAGTTGAGGCTGTCGTAGGAGAAGAAGCTGCGGTTCGTCAGCTGCCAGTTGCGGTCGATCTTGTACTGATACTTGGCCTGGAGCTTCACTGCCTTGTTGGTGAGGAACTCGTTGGGGTCGGTGTAGGCGCGTGAATGGGGCTCGCTGCTGGGGAAGCTACCCATCTTGTAGGCGAGCTGGTCGGTGGCGCTGTCGTAGACGTCCCACGCCAAATGAGGCTGACCGTAGTCGCCGCGGAAGCGATCGCGACTGAGGATAAGCGATAGACCGAGGCGGTGCTTGGGGTGGATGCGGTAGTCGATGGCGGCGTAGGCATTGGCCTGCTTAGTGTAGTTGCCACGCCAGCCGTCGCTGTCGAGATACTCGACGTCGGCGCGGGCGTTGAGCTTCTTGCTTAGGGCACCCGTTGCGCCCGCTGTCACCCGATTCGTCCCCCAGCTGCCCCTGGTGTAGCTCGCCTCGTAGCTGGCTCGGGATCTGGGCTGCTTATTGATGATGTTGACGACGCCACCGAGGGCCGAGTGGCCTACACTCATGGAGGCGGCCCCCTTGAGCACCTCGATGTGGTCTACAGCGGCCATCCCCGTCAAGGGGGCGGACTGCCAGAGGGCATGCCGCTCATCGCGCATCCCGTCCGTCAGGACGACGGACTCGTAGAAGCCACGGAGGAAGAACATGTGGAAGCCCCCGTAGTCCTTGATCGCATTGACGCCGGGGATGTCGCGCATAGCCTGTGCGGGATCGGTGAAGCCCATCAGCTGGATCTTCTCCAGCGGGAGGATGTTGGTTGTCAGGGGCACCTCGCGCTGCGCTGCAGGGATCTTGAGGACGGCGTTGGGGGCGTAGACACGTGCCCCGTGTACGATGACCTCACCCAGCATCTGTGTGCTGTCGAAGGGGCCTTTTGACTGAGCCTGCACGGCCAGGGGCAGCGCAAGCAAGAGAAGTAGCGACTTCTTCATACTCAATTAAGGTCTTGGGTTAGATAAATGTCTTGGCGCTGTGTGGAGGATCGAAGCATGCTCTATAGCCCTCCGAGCGCAGTACAAAGATAAGGAATCCCGCTCGCCTAGAGTGCTTTCCGTGCGCGGACTGCTTGTGTGCTGCCCCCTGCTTTCCTAGGCAGGCGCGGCGAACTGATCTGTGGGGCGGAGCGAAGGGACTGAGGAGGCAGAGCGAAGTGCCTGATGGAGCCGAGAAAAGTAATATAAGAATCGGAGAAAAGTTATATAATATTCGGCAGAAAGTTATATAATATTTGTCCGAAAGTTATATAACTTTTCCCGAGAACTTATATAATATCTCGGGAGAAGTATTATTATATCCCGAGCAAAGTAATATAAGGTCTTGGCTGAAGTAATATAACTTCGGCGAGGAACTTATGGTACTTAGCGCGCCAAATTATATGGTTTCTCCCGCGAAGATCAGTACCTTTGCTCCAGGTAATGCTTATGTCTCCTCGCGAGGCCTAGCCTCCGCCCGCGCTGAGATTCGTATCGGAGGCCCTAATCTATATGATATCATGGCAAGCAAAGCTATGCAGTACGTCCTCACCGAGCGTAAGTTCGTCCTCGGCAAGCACGCAGGGAAGGTCATGCAGGTGGCCAAGCCCACGGGACGCCGCTGCGTGGACTTCGAGCGCTTCTGCGAGCTCGTCGCCCGCGGTACCACCCTCAACTACGTCGAAGTACAGGCTGTGCTCAACCTCGCTGCTGATATGGCGCGCGAACTGGTAGCGCAGGGCGAGATCGTCGACTATGGTCGCCTCGGACGCCTCAAGCCCACCTTCAAGAGCAAGGCCGTAGAGCTCGGTCAGCCCTTCAATCCCAATGTCCACATCGAGCGCCCCGCCGTCACACTCCTGCCCTCCAAGCAGTACTTCTCCCTCCACGACGTTAGCTACGAGCGCGTAGAGGCCTCGGGGCACAAGACGGCGAAGAAATAGCCGCCCGCACCTCCCCCGGCCACGCCCCACGCCCCGAGGCCTAGGGCGCAGCAGCTCGAGGCGAACCTGCATACCTACACTAAATACACAGAGCTACTATGAAGCGATTCCTTGCCCTCCTTCTGCTCCTCTTCACACTTAGCCTCTCGGCGCAGCAGTCCGAGCTCATCGAGCTACGTGGCCGCCTCGTGGAGCGCGGCAGCGAGCGCCCCATCGTCTCGGCCATCCTGAGCCTCGAGCCCAGCACACCGCTGCCCGAGTACAGCGCGCTGCAGGCCGTCAGTGATGATCGGGGGCACTTCGTCCTCGCCGCTCCGCGTGGGCGCTACAGCCTCGTCCTGCAGTACCAAGGGCAGCGGCAGACGCTGCTGGCGGCACTCGAGCTCACCGAGCCCCGCGACCTCGGGGTGCTGAGCCCCGAGATCGCACGCCAGCTGAGCGCCGTCGAGGTGACGGCCGAGGCGCCTACCTTCCGCTATCAGGGCAGCCGTGTGGTCATCTCCGGCTCCCAGTGGAAGCAGGCCGCGGGCGGTACCGCGCTGACGATGCTACGGCAGCTACCCGGCATCACCCAGCACGGAGACCAGCTGCCGCTGCTCTATGGCTTCACCGAGATGGCTATCTATGTCGATGGCCGCAGCACCAGTCACGCGCCGGTCGGCTCCGTCCTTGCCTTCCTCCAGAACCTGCCGATGGAGCAGGTCGAGAGCATTGAGCTGATCCTGCAGCCTATGGGGAGCTTCGACCGTGCCCCTGGGATCAACATACGCCGCCGCCGTCAGCTCAAGGACATGATGCTGCTCTTTGGACAAGGGAGCCTTATCCAGCAGCACTACCTCTCGGGGCACCTCGCCCTGCGCCTCGACCTAGAGCGCGGGCGGCACAGAGGCTACGGCTACTACAGCTTCAAGTCCCGTCACCGCCTGGAGACGCTGGATCTCACGCTCCGAGGGCGCGACTATCAGGACCGTCAGGAGCAGCGTCCGCGCCAGGTGCACCAGCTCGGGCTGGGCGATGAGCTGCAGCTGACCCAGGAGCAGCTCCTGGGGCTGCAGCTGCTCTATACACGGACAGGAGACAAGCTTTACCACGGGAGCACGGCGCGCCAGCTCCAGGCGCAGCAGCTCTACTCGACGCTCTACCATCAGCTGCAGCGGGAGCACTTCATCTGGGAGACCTCGGCCGAGCTCAGTCTGCACGGGGATGAAGTGTCCTACCCAGGGCGTCAGCTCGATGGCGCCCCAGCAGGTATGGGAGATAATTCCCTCGAGCGGCGCGAGCGCAGCACGCTCTATCAGTTCAAGACAGGCATAGGCGCGATGCTTACCGAGAGCCTGCAGCTCAGCACTGGCGTCGAGCTCCAGGGGCTCGGCTACCGTCATCGCTACCAGCGCCAGAGCGAGGAGGGACGCGCCTCCGAGCACTATCTACGTGGCTTCGCTACGCTCAATCAGACGGTCGGCGCCTTCTCCTGGGAGCTGAGCCTGAGCCTGCTGACGGAGCGCCGACGCATCGAGCCTGCCGCGCCCTCTGGTACGCCCGCCCTCGACTACAAGCAGGACAAGGTCTACTTCACCCCCTCCTTCCTCCTGGCCTATCAGCTCGCGCCACGCCATCGCCTGGAGCTGCAGCTCCTCAGCGACAAGGAGCGTCCCCAGCTCGGGAAGCTCATGCCCTATGAGGGCTCAGTGAGCTCGCACCTCACCCGCACGGGGAACCCCGAGCTGCGCACTGCCCTCTGGCATCAGCTGCAGCTGGCCTATAGCTACCGCCGCGCCGCACGCCTCGAGCTCAGCTACCGCGATATGCGCCATCCGCTGGTGGAGGCGCTGGATGGGCTGACCCTTCGCCCGACGAACCTCGACTACACGCGCTACCTGCGTGCCCTCATCGCTCTGCCCCTACCGCTGTATCAGTCCAAGGGCTTCAGCTGGTGGGCGCAGACCTACCTCGTCGGGCAGCGTCAGTGGGACGCGGGCTCGGTGCTGGGGACGCCCTTCTCCGCTGTGACGAATGCCGGCTACCTCATGCACAAGCATCAGCTGGGCCTCGCCGATAGCTGGTACCTAGATCTGAGCTTCACCTACTACAGTGCGCTACGCTACCAGCTCTTCGCCATGCAGCCGCAGTACTTTGTCGATGGCAGCCTCAGCCACGTGCGTGGGCCGCTGCGCATCGAGCTCGCGGCGCATGACCTCTTCGGGACGAACAAGGCCCGCGGCCGCTATGATGTCGGCGCGACGCAGCTGGACTTCGTCAACAAGTGGTATACGCCACAGGTCTCCCTGAGCCTCTACTACAGCTTCGGCTCGCGTAAGCTGAAGGAGAACAAGCTGCGCCAGGAAGAGCAAGCAGACCGTCTCCGCAGCGGCGCCGAAGATGGCCTCCAGGTGACGACAGGTCACTAGCCCTGTCCCGCCGCCTTTCCCTTCGCCTCGCCTCCTAGGCTCAGGCCTCAAAGCAAGCCCCCCGCCACACTGCTCTCGGAGCAGTGCGGCGGGGGGCTTGCTATTATAGGTGGGGGCGGGAAGCTGCCTCGCTGAGGGGCGCGCCTTAGCGCTCGGGGCGGAAGCCGATGACCGTCAGCGGCAGCACGGGAGCCTCATCGCCGAAGGCTAGGTCCCCGACGGAGACGAGCGCGATCTGTAGGTAGAGCTTCGTACCCTCCTGCTTGGCGGAGCGCAGCTCGAAGCGGGGACGCTTGAGCCACAGGTCACGGGCAGCTCCGCGCTGCTCATTGCCGCCGTAGATCACTTGCTTGCTCTCGTCCCAAGTCAGGTCGACGAGGCTTCGGCTGACCTTGAGGCCGAACTGCAGGTACTCCTCGCGCAGCCAGCTCCCTTGGCGCTGCTTGAGGCGCTGCAGTAGGCTGGCCTCGTCCGTAGCGCCCTTGGTTAGGCTGTAGAGCTTCGTCCCTAGACCCGACTTATGGACGAGGGTGAGCTCCGAGCCGAGGTTACTGAGGGCCTTGAAGCCCGATAGCTCGTAGTTCAGTACGGCTAGGATGTCGTCGCCCGTCGTACCGATGCGCGTCACCTGCACGCGGAAGCTGAGGCTGTGGCTCGTCTCAGACTGCTGCTTGCTCCCCGAGATGAGCTGCACGGCATACTTGCTGCGGTCGTAGCTGAGGAGCTCGCCCATGTAGACATCTAGGTACTCATAGACGCCAGCTAGGTAATGCTTGGGGGCGAAGTCCGACTGCAGCTGGACGAACTGGCCGAAGTAGGCGTGGCGGTCGAAGGGCAGGTAGAGCGTCTCACTCGGTACGCCCTTGTAGCTCAGGACGAGGGCGAACTGACCTCTGCTCCCCTCCGTAGGCTGGTAGCTGAGGGACTGGAGCTTGACCTCCTTGCGCTCTGCCTCCGTGAGGGTGTAGGTCTTACCCTCGACGGTGGAGCTCGTGAGCTTCAGTAGCGGTAGGAGCTGCTCGAGGCCGATAGCCTCCTTCTTGCCCTCGGCGTAGTAGGCGTCGAAGGGCAGAGCCTTGAGGTACTGGGCAGTGCTGACGGTCCAAGCTGCCTGCAGGCGCTTGGCTAGGGTATAGTCGCTGGGGCGCTCCTGCTTGGGTTCGTCTGGCTTGGGGGTG
Organism: uncultured Porphyromonas sp.; assembly: GCF_938046015.1. Classification (GTDB taxonomy): domain Bacteria; phylum Bacteroidota; class Bacteroidia; order Bacteroidales; family Porphyromonadaceae; genus Porphyromonas. The sequence goes on from NZ_CALIXW010000018.1 coordinate 13,016, forward strand.
TCGGGTTGCTTGGGTTCCGTGGGCTGCTCGGGCTTCTTAGGCTCTTCGGGCTTGGGCTGCTCGGGCTGGCCGGGCTGGGGCTGTTCCTTCTTCGGGTCCTCGGGCTTAGGCTGAGGCGTGGGCTCGTCCTTGCGGCAGCTCGCTAGGAGCGTCAGGGCGGCAAGGCCGTACACTAGATGCTTCTTCATACTCATAATCAACGTGCAAAGGTAACGAATTGCTATAAAAGGAGCGCTACCCTAGTCCAAAAGTCAGGGTAGCGCTCCTCGGCTTTTGCTGGGGTAAGCCCGTCCCTTTGCTTCGCTATCTGAGGGCTTGCCATGCGCGTCCGTGTGTGGGCGAAGGCACCTCCTGTACGTAGCCGTGGGCGTGGAGTGCGTCAGCTAAAGGGACGCAGCGGCTGGACACGTCAAGCGCCTTGTCTCAGCTCTCTGAGGAATATCCCTCGGCGCGCTGACTGATAGCCCTCAGCCCCGCGACAGACGTCTCTCAGTGCGCTGACTGATATCCCTCACGGGTACTCCGCCTTAGCTCGCCTCTAGATGCAGCGAGCCCTACAGAGGCGACACGCACCGCGCGAGCTGATCGCTCGGGGAGGATGTGTCGCCTCTGTAGGGCTCTATTCTTGGGGGCTTCTCGCAGGGCCTAGGCCCTACCTGCCCTTAGGGGGACTAGCGACGAGGCTGCGTACCCATCTGGATCTCGAGCTTGCCGCCAGCCTTCAGATCAGCATGCCCGAAGCGCAGCTCGCGCGTGATGTCGCGGCCGTTGATCTTGGCCGACTGGACGTACTTGGCCTCCTTGCTATTGCCCTTGACCTCGATGACGAACTTACCCCCAGGCAGCTGGAGTGTCGCCTTGTCCACCAGCGGGCGGCCGATGACGTACTCTGCCTTACCCGGGCATACCTGGTAGAAGCCGAGCGAGCTGAGGATATACCAGGCCGACATCTGCCCGCAGTCCTCGTTGCCGATGATGCCCTCGGGCGTCGGCTGGTAGAAGTGGCGGAGCACGGTGTCGAGGATGGCCTGACCTTTGTGGGGACTGTCGGTATAGTTGTAGAGGTAGGCGATGTGGTGGCTGGGCTCGTTGCCGTGGGCGTACTGGCCGATGAGGCCCGTGATGTCGCCCGACTGCTCGGCGCCGTCGATGCGCGAGGAGGTGGTGAAGAGCGTGTCGAGGTTGGCCTCCAGCACCTGCTTACCGCCCATCAGCTGGAGGAAGCCCTCCATATCGTGCGGGGCGTAGAAGCTCCACTGGTAGGCATTACCCTCGGTGTAGTCGCTCTTCCCGTGGGCGGAGAAGCGGGGATTGAAGGGCGTGCGGAAGCTGCCGTCACCCATCACGGGACGCATGAGGCGCGTCTCGTGGTCCCAGTAGCGTCTGTAGTAGAGGCCGCGCTTGTCGTACTCCTTGGCTACGTCCTTGAGGCCTGCTGCCTCGGCGATACGGGCGATGCACCAGTCGTCGTAGGCCATCTCGACACCCCAGCTGACACTCTCGGGTACGGAGTCGGCGGGCACGAAGCCGTAGCGCTCCTTGTAGTAGGGGTGACGGGTGATGAGGTCGAGCTCTCGGGTGCCGGCGAACTTGCGTGCCAGATCCTCGCGGTAAATGCTGCTGCGCTGGGCAGCCTCTGTCCACAGCTTGAGGTCTTCGCCCGAGGCGAGCCCCTTGGCCACGAGGTCCGCTAGGATGCTCACCGAGTGATAGCCCGGCATGCAGCCCGTATAGTTGGAGGCTAGCGGCCAGCGGGGGAGGATCGTCCCCTCCTGGTAGTCACTGATGAGGCTGCGTCCGTAGCGTAGGGCGCGCTCGGGCTCGATGATCGTCAGCAGCGGGTGCAGCGCACGGTAGGTATCCCAGAGGGAGAAGACGGTATAGTGCCCGTCGGCGGGGTCGGCATTGCGGTGGAGCTGCTTGTCCATGCCGCGGAAGGTACCATCGACATCCTGGTAATTATAGGGCGCGATGTGGGCATGGTATAGGGCGGTGTAGAAGTTGCGTAGCACGGAGCTATCCGCGGTCTCGATCTCGATCTTGCTGAGGACCTCGCTCCAGATACGGCGGCTGTCCTGGTGCACGGCGTCGAAGTCCCAGTGGGGGAGCTCCGCGGCGAGGTTCTTCTCCGCCTGCTCGGGCGAGCTGGGGGAGATGCCGACCTTCACCAGTACGGGCTCGGAGCCCTGGGGAAGGTAGAGGTGCAGCTTGAGGTCGGCCGTGTCGCCGCTGGTGCTGTAGCCTGGCTGGATGCGACTGCGTACCCCATCGCGCCAGAGGGCGAGGCTATCTGCGGGGCGGCTGAGGTGCAGGGTATAGCTCAGCTGATGATGCTCGGCCCAGCCCTTGGTGTAGTAGGTGCCGCGGATGGTGGAGTCATTGATGAGCTCGAGGTCATTGCCTACGACCTTATGCCCCCAGTTGGGCTGGAGGATATGCCCGAGGTCCAGGAGCAGCTTGCGGTCGGTGCTGTCGCTATAGGTGGCGCGCATGAGGCCGACGCGCTCCGTGCAGGTGAGCTCGGTACGGATACCGAAGTTCGCCAGCTCTACGGCATAGTAGCCAGGGCTAGCCTGCTCGTCCTTCTTGGCGAAGCGTGCCACGGGCTTGAGGCTATCTGCGCCGCTGTAGGGCAGGACGGCGACGTCACCGAGATCCCCCACGCCCGTACCCGAGAGATGGGTGAGGCTGAAGGCGTAGATGGTGCTGTCGGTCGCGTGGTAGCCGCTGCTGGCATCCCAGCCGATGAGGTGCGTGTCGGGACTGAACTGCACCATCGCATTGGGGCGAGTAGCCCCAGGGAAGGTGTGCCCGTGCTCTCCCGTGCCGATGAAGGGATCGACGAAGGAGAGCAGACGGTCGCTCGGCCCGGGCTGCTGGCTCGAGGTGGAGCAGGCGCTGAGGCCGGCAAGGGCGAGGGCCAGCAGAGGGAGCTGGCGAAGTCTATGCTTGGTCTGTGGCTGCATGAGGATATGGGTTTAGCCTTGGGCGGCGAAGGTGGCGGCGAAGAGACGCATCTGTCGGAGCATGGCCACGAGCCCGTTGGAGCGCGTCGGGGAGAGGTGCTCTGAGAGGCCGATCTCCTTGATGAAGTACAGCTCGCTATTGATGATGTCCTCGGGGCGCTGATTGTCAAGCACCCTCAGCAGCAGGCTGACGATCCCCTTGACGATGAGGGCATCGCTCTCCCCGCGGTAGTGGACACGCTCGCCATCGTAGCTGGCGGTGATCCACACACGGCTCTGGCAGCCCTCGATGAGGTTGGTCGGCGTCTTGTCCGTCTCGGGTAGCGGTGCTAGCTCACCCCCGAGATCGATGAGCAGGGCATATCGGTCCATCCAGTCATCGAGTGCTGCGAAGTCCTCGATGATCTCGTCCTGTAGTTCCTTGATTGTTGGCATTGCCTAGTTCTTACTTGCGTTTAGAGTTCGTCCCTGAGGGTTGTGGCTACGGTCTCACCGACAGCACGGAGGGTCTCGATCGAGATGATGTTGAGGTCATCCTGCTGGGTGTGCCAGTGTGTGCCGAAGCCCGTGGGGCGCGTAGGGTCGTAGTTGATGATGTCCACTGATGGGATGCCGAGGTGTCGGATCACGGGGATGTGGTCGTCCGTCATCGCTGAGCCGTCGGCCTGAACGAAGTAGCCGCCCCAGCCGAGCTGTGCCGCCGTCTGCCAGAGGGCCGAGAGGAGTGGACGGGCGAACTGCTTGGAGGCCGTCTCCCAGTAGAAGCGCGCCCCCTGTGCCCCGACCATGTCGAGGAGGATGCCGTAGCGTGCCGTGTAGCCCGCACGGTGCGGCTGCTTCGCCCAGTGCTGTGCGCCGAGGCACCAGCTGTCGTCATCCCCGCCGTTGCCACCGTCCTCGAGGTCGAAGAAGACAAAGTCCAGCGCCTTGCCCGAGGGCTGTAGCGCCTCCTGACGCGCAAGCTCCAGCAGCACAGCTACCCCGCTGGCGCCGTCGTCGGCACCGAGGATGGGCTGGCTCTGGGCGCTGCTGCTGGCGTCCTGATCGGCTACCTGGCGGGTATCCCAGTGCGCCATCAGCAGGAGGCGATCCTTAGCCTCGGGCTGCAGGGTGGCGATGATGTTGGTCCCCTCAGCGGCCTTGCCGTAGTAGTCCTTACCCTCGAAGCGCTGCAGGGTCACCGTGTAGCCCCAGCTGCGTAGCTTATCCTCTATCCAGCGGGCGCAGCGCGTGTGGGCCTCGCTCCCAGGGGTGCGGGGGCCCATCTGTACCTGCGCCAGGACGTAGCTGTAGGCCGAGTCGGCCGAGAAGGGAGCGGCCTTGCGTTCGGGGCTAGGCTGGCTCTCGGTCTGCTCCTGGCTCTGTGCGCGGGAGCCGCCGCAGGCGCTGAGGCCGAGCAGGATGAGGGCGAGGCTGGAGCAGAGGAATGGCTTGAGTAGCTTCATAGTCAGGGTGCTAGAATACGGAGGCCTTGTTGGGCTCGATGATGAGCTCCTCGAGGCTGCGCTTGGGTACGTGGTGGCGCCCCTCGGCGTCGCGCCAGTAGCGAGGCTCTTCGCCAGGGCGTAGCTCCTCGAGGATGGGCTCCTCGGCGGGCTTGCCTAGGGCTACGATCGCGTTGATCGAGAGGTGCTGCGGCAGGTCGTACATGCGGGCGATGTCCCCACGGCCATGCGGGGAGAAGATGCACATACCATAGCCAGCCTCCGTAGCCAGTAGGCCGAGGGCCTCGAGCTGTATGCCCTCGTCGAAGCGCGCGGCGGGCGCTAGATGCGTGTCCACTAGCTGGATGAGGTAGGCCGTAGGGCGCTCGCCCACGGCGGGACCCTCCCAGTCGGGGAGCATAGCGGCCCAGCGCATCAGGCCTGTGAGCCAATGGCACTGCTCGGGATCGGTGACGACGATGTACTTGAGGGGCTGGATGTTGCGTCCTGAGGCCGTATGGCGGATGATGTTGATCCAGCGGATGAGCTGGAGACGCTCGATGGGCTGCTGCTCGTCGAAGCGGCGGCAGGTGCGGTTGCGTCGGATGAGTGTCTCGATAGGGGACATAGCTATAGGGGTGTAGTGATTAGTCTTGGGGCAGGGCGAAGAGGCGGCGGGCATTGGCCGCCGTTGCCTCGACGAGGCGCTCCTCGGGGATGCCGTAGCAGTCCGCCAGGTAGCTGGCCGTATAGGGGAGGTAGCTGGGCTCGTTGCGCCGTCCGCGCTTGGGCACGGGCGCCAGATAGGGGGCATCGGTCTCGATGAGGAGGCGCTCCAGCGGGATGCGGGTGATGTAGTCGCGTAGGTTGCTATTCTTGAAGGTCACCACGCCATTGATCCCGACGTAGAAGCCTTCGAAGCTCAGCGCCTCCACCAGCTCCTCCTCCGTGCCTGTGAAGCTGTGGAAGACTCCGCGCAGCCCAGGTAGGGCGAGCTGGCGCAGCAGGGCGAAGGCGTCAGCGAAGGCCTCACGGATATGTAGGATCACGGGGAGCCCGCGCTGGTGGGCCCAGCCGAGCTGCGTGGCGAAGGCCTCCAGCTGCTGCTCCCTGTAGCTCGTGTCCCAGTGGTAGTCTAGCCCGATCTCCCCGAGGGCTACGATGGGGTAGCTGTCGAGTCGCTCCTCTACGTAGGCTAGCTCACGCAGGTAGTCCTCTCCCACAGAGGTGGGGTGTAGGCCTGCTGTAGGGTAGAGGAAGTCGGGGTAGCGCTGGCAGAGCGCCCAGAGACGCTCCCAGCTGGAGGAGTCCACGGCGGGCAGCACCATCTGCTCGATGCCTGCCGTGCGGGCACGCTCCAGCATGGCCTCTAGATCCTCGGCGAAGTCCTCCGAATAGACATGGGTATGGCTATCGATCATAGGGGCTGGCTAGTGTGTACGTCCCGAGAGGCTGTCGAAGAGCAGACGCAGCGGGCCGAGGCGATCGGGCGTCAGCGTGGGGACACTCGTGCTGAGCTTCTCGAGATCGCTGTAGGCCGCCTGGCTCAGGCGTGCTACCTCGCCCTCAGCATAGGCGCGTACCTCTGCGGCGTCGTAGAGGGCGCGTACCTCTGCTATGCGTCCCTTGCGCTCCTCGGGGCTGAGGCCGAGCAGGCGCTGGAGCTCCTCACGCTGGGCGCCCTGGAGCTGCTCCTGCGTGTAGAGCAGCAGGAGCGTCTTCTTGGCATTGACGATGTCGCCGCCTATAGGCTTGCCGAAGGTCGCCTCATCGCCGTAGACGTCCAGCAGGTCATCCTGTATCTGGAAGGCCAGACCCAGCTCGACGCCGATGCGGTAGAGGCGCTCGGCGGCCTCGCTGCTGGCGCCGCCTAGGAGGGCGCCGATCTGGAGCGAGGCGCCCAGGAGGACGGAGGTCTTCAGCCGGATCATCTCGAGGTACTCCGCCACGGCCACATCACTACGGTGCTCGAAGTCCATGTCCAGCTGCTGCCCCACGCACACCTCTAGCGCCATGCGGCTGAAGAGTGCGAAGAGCTCGGGCTGCAGGGACTTCGCCTCGAGCTCGCCGAGTGCGGCGTAGGCCTCGATGCACATCGCATCGCCCGAGAGGATAGCGGTATTGTCATCCCACTTGCGGTAGACGGTCTCCTGACCGCGGCGCAGGGGCGAGCGGTCCATCAGGTCGTCGTGCAGGAGGGTGAAGTTGTGGAAGATCTCCAGCGCCGCCGCTGCGGGGAGCCCCTCGTGCCAGCGCTCGGGGGCGAAGGCATAGGCTGCTGCGAGGCAGAGCATGGGGCGGATGCGCTTGCCGCCGAGCTGGAGCGTGTATTCGATGGGGGCGAAGAGGCCCTGGGGCTGGCGCTCAGCGAAGCCTCGTGTCTTGAGGCTGGTGCGCACGGCTGCCTGGAGCTCCTGTAGTATCTTCTTGTCTTGGGCTGTAGCCATCGTGTGGGATGCTTAGAGGGCGTAGCCTCGGCAGCGCCTTCCTAAAGAAAAGGGGGGGCGGAAGGGACTGCCTACGGCTACATCATATATAGTATGGACAAAGATACGATATCTAAGCAAGACGGCAGGGAGCGGACCTAAGCAAGGAGCGCATCGTAGTCGTACTACGATGCGCTCCTCTAGGCTTGGCGGTATGGACGGGACTCGAACCCGCGACCCCCTGCGTGACAGGCAGGTATTCTAACCAGCTGAACTACCACACCAGCTCTGTTTGCTCTGCAAAGGTAGACAAAATAATGATACGCTCCAAATTCGTCCGAGGCCTCCGCTGCTAAGCGCTTCGCCCTGAGGCTGCGGGCGCTGAGGCGGCCTGCTCCGAGCTGCCTCAGCTTGGCCCTCGGAGGCTGAGCGGACCGAGCTCTACAGAGACAGCGAGGCTCGGGGGATAGAGGCTGCGTGGTGAGCTACGAGCGCTGCGTCCGAGCTGCGATCTAAGGAGGCCAGCGCCCCGAGCCCAGGGGAAGGGCTCCGCAAGCTAAGGGGGGCAGCGCTGCGGGCTAAGGGGCGCCCAGCAAAGTAATATAAGAATGCGCGCTAACTGACGCCAGTCAGCGCGCTGAGGGATAAGGGGGAGGACGAAAAGTAATATAAGAAATCCCGCTGCCCCCTGGCTCGGACTGTGCTGCGAGCCTGCTCGGGCGCTCGGGAGGGATCGCTCGGGGGCTGGGACGGCTGAGCTCGGGGCGTCGCGGGGAGCGCATCGGGCGGCTTGCTTGCTTTAGGGCGGGGCGCGCTGCGTCCTCGGGGTACGAAGGTCTCGGCGCTGTGGGGTAGGGCGTGCGCCCTGGGCGCAGATGATGCTCTAGAGCGTGGGTGTGTGGCGGCTTATCTCCCTTATGGAGAGGTGGCTAGCTGACGGGGAAGGCCGTCCAGCTACGGCAGTGTGTGCGGGGATTTGCGCATTTCGCAAGTTTGTATTACCTTTGCAGTGCAAACGAAAGGATGCAACACTCTTCCTTAGCTCAGTTGGTTAGAGCATCTGACTGTTAATCAGAGGGTCCTTGGTTCAAGCCCAAGAGGAAGAGCAAAGCGAAGCGCTCCGCAATCACTGGTGATTGCGGAGCGCTTCCTTTATATCCCTAGCCTTCATCCTGGGGCGACTTGAGATAGCCTCCCCACGGGCTAGGGAAAAAGCGATCGCCCCACAGCGAGCAGCCCGAGACGAGTGCTGCGCTGTGGGGCGATCTTGCTAGGAAGGCTCTGGCGGGTAGTGCCAGATGGCCCTGTCCTCTTAGGGAGAGGAGCTAGGACTTCTTGCTCAGCTTGGGCTGGATGTACATCTGCTCGATGCCGAGGTAGGTACCCTGCGTCAGGCGGTTGGAGCTGGAGCGGACGAAGCCATAGGAGGCCCAGGTCTGCTCACTGGCGATCTTGAACTTCTCGGCGAAGACGAGCTTACCCTCACGCGTGATGGAGATGAGGACGGGCTCGCGGGTACCGAGGATCATGTTCTTGTGCTCGTTGGTGAAGTCATCAGCCGCGAGGACGGTGACGATGTACACGGGCTTGGCGCCTGTGGTGACCGTCTTGACGACCTTACCGTTCAGCAGCTCCAGCGCTCTGCCTGGGGTGAAGCTAGCCTCCCAGGTGTAGGTGCCGTCGACGATGACGCTGGCCTGGGTCTTCGTCACCTCCTTGATCACGAGGGTAGAGGTGAAGGGTACCATAGCGCCAGCCTCATTGAGGGTGAGCGCCCTCTGGGTGTAGGTGCCAGCGATGTCGGCTAGCGAGGCCTGCGTGACCTCCAGCGAGTCGATGTGCCCTGCTCCCTTGGCGATGATCCAGCCCGTGCGAGGGGTCTTCGTCGTATTGGCCGCAGCCTCGATGTGCAGCTGCTTGCCGCTCGTGGAGACCTTGATCCAGTCGGCAGAGGCCGTATAGGTGACCTGGACGTTGGAGGCGACCTTGATGGTCTTGTCGATCGCTTCGTCACCGCCTACCATGGCCTGCTCCTTGGGCAGCCCGAAGATGATGCCCTCCTGCATGATGTTCAGGGCGATGGAGTCCCCCTTGCTATCCTTGACGACGAGCTGCGTATTGCGTGACTCGAGCTGGTTATTGCTCGTGGTGCTGAGGGTGATCGTGGAGCCCTGGACGGCGACCTTGAGCCAGGAGTCACGGCTGTAGACCGTGGCGGGAGCCTGATCCAGGCGCACCGTCGAGCTACCTGCCTCCACGGGGAGGTAGGTCTTAGCCTCGAGGATGCTGAAGGGGGCCTCGGTCGTGGAGGGAGCAGGCTCGTCGCTCTTGCAGGCCGCTAGCAGTGCGGCCAGCCCGAGGAAGGGGATGAGGCGTGTCTTATTCATATACTTCTTAGTTCTAACCATGAGATGAATGTAGGTCAGCCTTTAGTTGCTCTTCTTGAGGAACTGGATATTCTCCATCGCGATGGGGAAGACGTAGTTGCCGTTCTTGTCCACCACGGGCTTGAGATCCTCACCGTAGGCGACGCCGAAGAAGGAGTCTACCTTACCATCGGCCATCTCACTGCCCTTGGCGATGGCCTGCTGCTGGTCTTCGTCCCAGGTGAAGGTGATGCTGTGGTCGGTGGAGAGGAGCTTGCGCCCATCGGCTAGCGAGATGGGGATGAGGACGACACCACCAGCGTACTTATTCGTCGGGTCGTGTAGCGGCTGACCGACGAAGGTGATCGTACCCGTAGCGGGATCGTAGGGGAGGATGAGCTTGTAGTCGACGCCACGGAAGTTGAGCGTACCCTTGAGCGTATTGGCCTTGTCGCCCGCCTCGAGGGTGAGGGTGGTGGGCTTACGCCAGCCACGGATCGGATTGTGACGCATCGTCCAGGTGCCGTACCAGAAGTCGATCGGCTTGTGGCTCTTGGGGATGAAGAGCTGGATCGTCAGTCCGCCCGAGGTGAAGCGCTTCTTCTCGCTGTCCCAGGTGAAGCTCTGGTAGCTCTTACCCCCGAGGACGAGGGGACGCTGGAGCGTGATGCCCTTCTCGTGGAAGGTGAAGGCGATGTCGTAGCTCTTACCCTCCAGCGTCGCCGTGAGGTGACGGCTGGTGGTATTGATCTCGCCCTGCGCTAGAGGCTTACCGTCGAGGATGAAGTCATAGGTATTGGCTGTCATCTCCTCACGGACGGAGAGCATCCCGAGGAGGAGCTCCTCGAAGCTGCTCTTCTCCGGCAGGCGCGTCAGCAGCATCTCATTGCCCCACTTCTTCCCCACCAGGCGTATGCTGTCGGTGGAGGTAGAGAGGATGGCGAACTCATAGTCGCCCTGTATTCCCTCGGGGTGCCCGAGCGAGGCCGAGGCCAGCGGATGGAGCACGGCGTTGAAGGTGGGGAAGGTGAGCACAGGGCCCTGGTCCTTGACGATGGCGTACTCCGTCGTGGAGGCCAGCTCGGGGTCGCCATTGTCGCCCATGATGGTCACGTGCCCGCTAGCGAACTTCATCAGGAGCGTGAAGCCTGGTCCCGAGTAGTCGCGCCCAGCATAGTACTGCAGGCGCCAGCCCCCAGGGGAGGACTCCAATAGTTCGCGGTCCTTGGTGACGAGCTCGTCAATGCGGGCGGCAGCAGAGCGGTCGAAGATCTCCTTGCTGTCCTTGAGACAGGAGGGCAGCAGCAGGAGCGCCAGCAGCCCGAGGAGCGTATAGAGAGATTTCTTGTGCATAGCTAGTTCAGTTTGTTGAGCTCAAGGGAGGAGATTTGGCTACCTCGGCGCAGGACGACATCGCGCAGCTCATCGAGGTCGAGGCCCCAGCTGCTCAGGGTGTAGTCCTTGACCAGGGCGAGCTTCTGCGTGATGAGTGCTGCCCCGTGCGTCCCTGCATCCGAGAGGGCCTTGGCCCAGCGCTGCGGTGTGTAGGTGACGTAGTTGGAGAGCATCTCGGCGAAGTCCTCAGCCGGATCCTGCATGGCGTAGGGGGTGATGAAGCCCGCACGCAGAGCGTTGCGGTCCGTCGTGTTGATCCAGTCGCCACTGACGTAGCCGGACTTGGTGACCTGCTCGAAGGAGGTGTTGTAGGGCTTCTTCTGATTGAGGATGTGGGTGAACTCGTGGTGCATCGTGTGGAAGTAGTAGAGCGTCATCTCCTCATAGTCGCTGAGCGTCTCATTGCTCAGGGAGTTGACCTTCCCCAGGATGACCTTGTAGCCCCCGTCGGCGCTCCCGATGACCTCGGTGCGCTGGCGCGTGTAGCCTGGCGTACCGATGGCCACCAGCAGGCGAGGCGCATTGCGCTGCATGAACTCAGGGCCGAGGACCTCGGCGTAGGCATCGAACCACAGATACTTGGTGATGATGGCGAGCTTCGCCGTCTTGGCCGAGTCTGCGGGGATGAAGTGGTAGCTGAGGTCGGTCTCAGCATCCTCGAGCTTGTACTTGAATCGTATGTTGTAGGGGATACGATAGTTCTTCTCCAGCCACTGCTCGAAGGCATTCTTGGCCTCGGGCTGTATAGGGAAGATCGTCGGATCGTTGGGCTTGTCCTCCGAGCAGGCAGCTACACCGAGCAGCAGACCTAGAGCGAGGAGTCCTTGATATAGATACTTCATAGGGCAGTAGCTTAATTGGTTTTAGCGCCGTTGCGTGGGTTGGGCTCGAGCTGAGCCGAGATCACATCCTGCGGGATCTGGATCGCCAGACGTGGGTCGCGTGCCTCCATCTTGTCCGTCACGGCCTCGACCACATTGCTGACATTGACGCGGCGGCGGTAGATGGTGATGCCGTAGCGCTTGATGTCCTGCATGCGTAGCCCCTCGTGGATGGTGAGGATGCGGCGCAGCTGGAGGATGGCCTGCAGCAGAGGCTCCTGCGTGGTGGCCTCTAGGGCGGGCGTCACGTGCAGCTCCTTGCGGGGCGTCGGGTGCTCGGGGGTGTAGTACTTCACGCCCTTGTAGAAGTCCTGGATGCCCTGCAGGGTGAGCTTGACACCCTTCTTGGAGAAGACGCTGAGCTCGAGGTTGAGGTCAGCCAGCGCCTCCTCATAGCGGCCGAGCAGAGCCTTAGCCTCGGCACGTACCATGAGGGTCTCGTCCGTGGTGAAGATCGTGTAGGTCGAGTAGGGGATCCCGATACCGGCTACACGGTCGACGTACTTGGCGGTGTAGGGCAGCTTGCGGATGGCGTACTTGGACACACCGTTGTTGTTCACGACGGTGTAGTTCAGCACGTCGCCGCTTGCCCCCCAGGGGCCGTCGGTCTGCAGGGTCTCCGTGGTGGAGATGAGCGCACCGTGGGCGTACTTACTCCCGCGGAGGATGGGGATGCTGAGGCCGCCCCACTCGGTAGCCACTGCCTGCAGGAGGATATTGGCCTTGACGGAGGACTGTACGAAGGCATTAGGCTGCACGTTGCCCGAGAGCCCGGTCTTGCTCCATGCAGCCCAGTCACGTAGGCTGGTCGCGGGGTTGGAGCCGAGGGTGGCATCAGCGTGCTCGATAGCCTTGGCGTACTGACGCGCATAGAGGTAGAAGCGTGCTGCGAAGGCATGCGCCGCCTGTGCCGTGAAGTGGTACTTAGGCTGGCTGTACTGGGCATTGGCTAGCCCAGCGAGGCCCTCGGTGAGGTCCTGCTCGATGCGCTTGTAGAGCTGCTCCAGCGTACCGCGCTTATAGAGGACACGGCCTGGGTGTACCTCGGGCTCCTCGGGGTAGGGGAGGCCGAGGTCCTTGGCAGCCGTCTCGGGGGCGTAGGCCTGGCAGAAGACATTAGCCAGCTGGAACATGGCGTAGGCTCGGCAGAGCTTAGCCTCTGCTACCTGCGCGCTGTACTCATCTTTGTTCTTGGCCTCGCTGATGTGCTTGAGCACCTCGTTGCAGACGGTGACGGCCGTGTAGTGGGCGTCCCAGAGCTGCTGGGGCGTCTCCTGCTCGCGGATCTCAGTGATGTCTGCCCAGCGGTAGGCCTGCTCCTGGAAGGGGCTATTGGCACTCCAGTTGGTGTAGTCCTGCTCGTCCGTGTTGTCCGAGTACATCTCCAGCAGGTAGGCGGGGTGCCCCTCGGGGTAGGCTGAGACGAGGAACTTGGCCGCGTCGCTAGGACTATGCAGCTCCATGCGGTTGTCGGGGTACTTGTCGAGGTACTGGCCGCAGCTGGCCAGCCCGAGCCCTAGGGCGAGCGAAGCTATGATGATGCTACTTCTATTCATTGTAGGGTATGTCATTAGAGTCCGACCTTGAGCGTGAGGGTGAACTGGCGTGGCGTAGGCGAGGCCACCCCACCGGTGTTGAAGAACTCAGGATCCTGCCCGTTGAGCTTCTTGTCGGCGTAGAGCAGGAGGAGGTTCGTGGCCTGCAGCTTGACCGAGGCGCTACGCAGCGGCGTGGTCTTGAGCATGCGGCTGGGCAGATCGTAGCTGAGCGAGATCTCCTTCAGACGGATGAAGTCACCCTTAGCGATGCGCGCCGTGGAGTAGTTGTAGCCATTGTAGGCGTAGCGCAGGTTATTGTTGCTCGCGTACTGACGGCGGCTCAGGATGGCGGGGATGTCGGTCTTCTTCTCATCGCCCGCAGCCTGCCAGCGGTTGACGAAGTCGTGCGTCATCGAGGCCATGTCGCCGTAGTAGGCACGGAACTTAGGGTCGAGGCGTACGACGTTGCCGAAGGCATAGGTGAGGAAGATGTTTAGGTTGAATCCCTTATAGGAGAAGACATTGCCCAGAGATCCCGTGTGCGTGGGGTCGGTCGGGCCTTCGTACTTGAGGAAGTCGGTCTTGTTGCGCTCCTGGAAGTTGATGTTGTCCGTGGTGACCTCGCCCTTCTCATTGATCAGCTGAGGGATCCCCTTGTTGTTGAGCCCAGCGAAGGGGATGGAGAAGAGGGCACGTGCGGGGTAGCCCTTCTTAGCGAAGCCATTCCCGCTGACGAGCTCGATGACCTGGCCCTGGTTGTAGAGCTTGGTGATCTCGGAGTGGGTGTAGGAGTAGATGAAGCTGGTCGTCCAGTTGAAGTCCTTCGTCTTGATGTTGCTCGAGGTGATGCTCAGCTCAAGACCGCTGGAGTTCATCTCCGCGACGTTGGCAGGACGGATGACCGTACCGCCGATACCCTGCGTGATCATAGGGCCCATCTCGTCGAAGTTGCGGCGCGTGTAGGCGTCGAAGGAGAGGCTGAGGCGATCCTGCCAGAGCCCAGCGTCGAAGCCCACGTTCAGCTCGTTCTTCTTCTCATAGGTCAGGTCAGCGTTCCCCAGCTGCTCGATGCCGATCCCTGGCTCCTGGTCTTCGGCGAAGAGGCGGAAGGGGGTGTAGGACTTGAGGATGGTCGTGGAGCTGCTGTAGCTGGGGTCGGGAGGCGTCCCCGTGAGGCTATAGGAGAGGCGCAGCGTCAGGTGTGACAGTGGGTCGAGGTGACGGAAGAAGGACTCCTCGTGCACGTTCCACGCCCCCGAGACGTTCCAGGTGGACATCCAGCGCGCATTGCTGCTACGTCCCAGCTGGTTGGAGCCCTCGTAGCGGTAGGTGCCGTTGAGGACGTAGCGACCGCGCCAGGAGTAGGTGGCGTTGCTGTAGAAGGCTACCGTGCGGTAGTTGGTGTTGGTGAGGCTGTAGTAGTTGTTGCCATCCTCTACCTGCTTCTTGAAGTACTGGTAAGGGTAGAAGGGCGTCTCCCCTCCCGAATACTGGAGCCCCCAGCCAGTGAAGGCGGTGCGGTGACGCTGGATGTTGGTCGTCTCCATACCGCCGAAGAGGTTCAGCGTGTGGGCGTCGAAGGTACGGTTGTAGTTGGCCGTAGCTCGGAAGTCGTAGTTGCTCATGCGGTTCTCGCCCTTGTGCATGAAGCCACCGTTGGGCAGTACCGTGCTGGGCAGGTCGTAGGGGCGGTCTGGATCGCGGTAGAGGTACTTATTGCCCTCGCGGATCACGCTGTTGGGCATGGCACGGTAGGCCATGGCTTGATTGGACTTGTCGCGTACGTTGTGCTGCTGCGAGGCGGCGGTGTGTTTGAAGGCACCGAGCAGTGTAAGCTCGAGGCCGCGCAGGGGCTTGAAGCGGAGCTCGGCCTGGAACTTGGCATCCAGCACGTCCAGGTCGATGTAGTTATTCTCCAGCTCGTTGAAGATGTTGAAGGGAGCGTAGTTCGCGGTGTAGTATTCGCGGGGGTCAAGGACACGCGAGGTATTGGTGGCGTAGGAGTAGGGGTTGATGTCGAAGTCGCGCTTGACCTCACCGCCTACGACGTCTACATCCTGCCCGAGGGTCCCTGGGGCACGCTGATTACGATAGGAGGCGCCGCCGATGATGTTCAACGAAAGGCTCTTCAGCAGGTGCTGCGTGACGTTGACGTTTGCTGTGTAGCGCTTGACCTGGCTCTGCTTGTACCACCCTGGATCGATAAGGGCGGAGGCAGAGGCGTAGTAGTTACTCTTGGCCGTACCGCCGCTCATGCTCACCGAGTGGGTCTGCATGATGGCTGGGGTGAAGAGCTCCTGGAACCAGTTGGTATTGCGGCGCTCGGCACGCTGCAGGTAGGCGTTCTCCGCCTCTGTGGTGTTGTCGAGCATGAAGCTGCGGGTCTTGGGATTGTAGGTATTGATCAGCTCATACATCTTCCCGTAGACACCGTAGTCGCTGCCGTTGAGGACCTCGGCGAAGTTCAGCCAACCCTTCTCACGCAGCTCGCGGTAGATGCCCATCTGCTGCTGCGAGTTGAGGATGTCGAAGTTGCGGTAGCTGGGGATGAGGCGGCTGGTGTACTCACCCGTGTAGTTGAAGTGGGCCTGACCCTGCTTCCCCTTCTTGGTGGTCACGACGATGACGCCGGCCATGGCGCGTGCCCCGTAGATGGAGGTCGCGGATCCGTCCTTCAGTACCTGGAAGCTCTCGATGTCGTCGGCGTTGAGCCCAGCGATGGCGGAGCTGATCAGCGTCTCGGGATTCCCGGAGGCCAGGTCATCGGCGCCGACGTTGGAGACGTCCTCCATGATGACGCCGTCGACGACCCAGAGGGGCTTGGAGCTCCCGTAGATAGAGGTCGCGCCACGGACGCGGATCTTGGGCGCTGTCCCGAAGGTCCCTGAGACGTTCTGCACGGAGACCCCTGCGGCACGCCCTTCGAGGGCACGGGCGGCGTCGGGTACCCCGTCGAGCTTGGCCTGGTCCCCGCCGAGCTTGGCGGAGGCCCCAGTGAAGAGGCGCTTATCGACCTTCGTCAGCCCCGTGACGACGACCTTGTCGAGGGTCTTGTCGGCGGGCTCGAGGACGATCTTCATCTTGTCCTTGATGTGTACCTCCTGGGTGAGGTAGCCGATGTAGGAGATGCGCAGGGTCTTGGAGCCTGCGGGGACGGTGAGCTTGAAGCTCCCGTCGAGTCCTACGGTGATCCCTACCTTGCTGTGCTCCTTGACGACGACGGAGGCGCCGACGGCGGCCTCGTTGTCGGGCGCGGTCACGACAGTCCCAGTCACGGTCTGCTGTGCCAGTGCAGGCAGCAGCCCGAGGAGCAAGGTGAGAAAGAAGAGGGTAAGTTTCTTCATTCGTGCGTTGGTCTGAGATTAATGTATACTGCTAATTAAAGGTGATGAGCGACCGCCCCCTCTCTCGAGTGGTGATCGCTCATCGCTATATCTATGCTTAGGGCTAGGTCTCAGTGTGTCTAGGGCGCTCCCGAGGGGGCGTGTCAAGACCTATCCGGGAGGGTGCAGGGATAATGGGGAGGAGCTATCACCCGAGGTGGGTAATAGCCTGCGCATTCGTCCATGCTGTTGTGTGCTTAGTTCCTTCAACATTGCTTGCTTCTGTGCCCCTAATCGGGCAGATGGTGACCTTTTACTTAGGCTTCACGCTACAAAACTACACAAAACTACCGAATAATAGGTACACCCAAGTCTTCACGCCGCTCTCAGCTCAATCGCTCTAAGTGGGCTGCTTGCCTAGAGCTTAGCCTCTGCCTTATACCTCTAGGGCGGAGGCTTTTTTTGCTCCTTGGGCGAGCTCCTGCGGGATCGGGTAGAGGAAGGTGGTGAGCGGCGAGCTGCTCAGGCTAAGGGTGCTGCGGCTAGGCCTCCCCGCTCCCACGCAAAGCGTGTTCGCTCCCTCCTGGGCGTACTGTGTCTACTCCTCCGTGGTTCCTAGGAGAGCAGGGCGAAGTACCCCAGGAGACTGCTCGGAGGGGGATGCTGGGCTTGCTCAAAGGCTGCCCCCTAGGCTGGCCAGCGCGGGGCAGCAAACAAGGAACCCCGCTCTGCTAGCCTCGAGGCTAGACGGAGCGGGGTTCCCCACAACAACTAACTAACTATATATAGGATTCCCGCGCGCGGGAGCGGCCTTAGCGGAAGACCAGCTTGCCCTTGGCTGCGTCCAGCGTGATGACGCTGGCGCGGTCTACGGCTCCCGAGAGGATACTCTTGGAGAGCTCGTTGAGCACGGTGTGCTGGATGACACGGCGTACAGGGCGCGCACCGAACTCAGGGTCGTAGCCCTCGGTGGCGATCCACTCGACGGCTGCGGGCGTGTAGCGCAGCTCGATGCCGTTGGTGGCCAGCAGGCGTGCCGTGCTGTCGAGCTGCAGGCGTACGATCTGGTCGATCTCGCGACGACGCAGCGGGGTGAAGACGATGGTCTCGTCGATACGGTTGAGGAACTCAGGGCGTATCGTGCGCTTGAGCATATCGAGGACGAGGTCACGCGTCTGGTCGATGGCCTCCTGCTCCTTGCCCTCCTCGAGGTGGCTGAGGCGCTCGCGGATGAGATCGGAGCCCATATTGCTGGTCATGATGATGATGGTGTTCTTGAAGTTCACCAGGCGACCCTTATTGTCGGTCAGTCGACCATCATCGAGGACCTGCAGCAGGACGTTGAAGACATCGGGGTGCGCCTTCTCGATCTCGTCGAAGAGGACGACGGAGTAAGGCTTGCGGCGTATGGCCTCGGTCAGCTGACCGCCTTCGTCATAGCCTACATAGCCCGGAGGTGCACCGATGAGGCGGGTGGCGGAGAACTTCTCCTGGTACTCGCTCATGTCGATACGCGTCAGCATCGTCTCGTCGTCGAAGAGGACCTCGGCCAGAGCCTTCGCCAGCTCCGTCTTACCCACCCCCGTCGTGCCGAGGAAGATGAAGGAGCCGATCGGGCGCTTGGGGTCCTGCAGCCCGGCACGGCTACGGCGTACGGCGTCGGCTACGGCGGCGATGGCCTGCTCCTGCCCGATGACGCGCTTGTGCAGCTCGTCCTCTAGGTGCAGCAGCTTCTCACGCTCGCTCTGCAGCATCTTCCCTACGGGGATCCCCGTCCAGCGGGAGACGATGTCGGCGATGTCCTCGGCGCCTACCTCCTCACGGATGAGGGCGCCCTCACCCTGTGCCTGACGCAGCTCGTCCTGCACCTGGGCGATCTCACGCTCCTTGTCCTTGAGCAGGCCGTAGCGGATCTCGGCTACGCGGCCGTAGTCGCCCGACTGCTCGGCCTTGTCGGCCTCGTAGCGCAGCTGCTCGATGTCGATCTTGGCCTGCTGGATGCGGTTGATGAGCTCCTGCTCGCGCATCCACTTAGCCTTGTCACCAGCCTCCTGCTCCTTGAGCTCGGCGATCTCCTTGTTGAGCTGGCTGAGCTTCTCCTCGTCCTGCTCGCGGCGTATGGCCTCGCGCTCGATCTCGAGCTGGGTGATGCGTCGCCCGATCTCGTCGAGTCCCTCGGGGAGGGAGTCGATCTGCATACGCAGGCGGGCAGCAGCCTCGTCCATGAGGTCGATGGCCTTGTCGGGTAGGAAGCGGTCGGTGATGTAGCGGTCGGAGAGGCGGACGGCAGCGATGATCGCATCGTCCTTGATACGCACCTTGTGGTGGTTCTCATACTTCTCCTTCAGCCCACGGAGGATGGAGATGGAGCTGGCCTCGTCGGGCTCATTGACCATGACCATCTGGAAGCGGCGCTCCAGGGCCTTGTCCTTCTCGAAGTACTTCTGGTACTCGTCGAGGGTCGTGGCCCCGATGCTGCGGAGCTCACCACGGGCTAGGGCAGGCTTGAGGATATTGGCGGCGTCCATAGCCCCCTCACCCTTACCTGCACCCACGAGGGTGTGGATCTCGTCGATGAAGAGGATGATCTCGCCCTCGCTCTTGGTGACCTCGGTGACGACAGCCTTGAGGCGCTCCTCGAACTCACCCTTGTACTTCGCCCCAGCGATCAGCGCGCCCATGTCGAGCGAGTAGACCTGCTTGCTGCGGAGGTTCTCGGGGACGTCGCCGCGTACGATACGGTAGGCGAGGCCTTCGGCGATAGCGGTCTTACCGACACCAGGCTCCCCGATGAGGATAGGATTGTTCTTGGTGCGGCGTGAGAGGATCTGCAGCACGCGGCGGATCTCGTCGTCGCGGCCGATGACGGGGTCTAGCTTGCCCTCACGTGCCCGCTGGCAGAGGTTGATGGCGTACTTGCTGAGGGAGTTGTACTGCTCCTCGGCGTGCTGGCTGGTGACACGTCCGCCCTTGCGGAGCTCCTCGATCGCCAGGCGCAGCTCCTTGGTCTGTACACCGAGGTC
Organism: uncultured Porphyromonas sp.; assembly: GCF_938046015.1. Lineage (GTDB taxonomy): Bacteria > Bacteroidota > Bacteroidia > Bacteroidales > Porphyromonadaceae > Porphyromonas. Next base: position 32,358 of record NZ_CALIXW010000018.1, read on the forward strand.
GCTCTTGAGGAGGCGCGCCACGGGACTATCCACCTCGACGAGGGCGAGGAAGAGGTGCTCGAGGGCGACGTACTCGTCCTTCATATCGGAGGCGATATCCTCCGCCTTGTCCAGCACCTTATTGGTCTCGCTGGAGAGGTAGGGGTCGCCACCCGATACCTTGGGCAGGGCGGCGATGAGCTTGTCGGTAGCCTCCTCGAGGCGAGGACGGCTGACGCTGAGCTTAGCCAGGAGGAAGTCCACGAGGCTATCCCCTAACTCAAGCAGGCTCTTCAGAAGGTGGGCAGGCTCGAGGGCCTGCTGGCCCTGACGGCGAGCCAGCTCGAGGGCTGACTGCAGGGCTTCTTGGCTCTTGATCGTATACTTGTTGATATTCATATTCGCTGTTTGTTTGTTTTATGCTCTTGTTCGTACTGCTCGTACACCAGGATTAAGGCAAGCTGCGTGCCGTGTCTTGTGGTGGTGACATAATGTCTTGTTTTGTCGCTAGTTCTACTGGTTTAGGCTTCTTTGTATGACATAATGGCCGCTCTGTGCCGCTTGGGAGGCCTTGAGAGCCTCATCGCAGCGCTGCTGAGGGGACGGAGTAAGCTCGGGGGCTGCGTCGTGGGGTAAGTGCTCGGGGCGGAGGGCTGGCGAGGCTTGGGCTAAGGGGCGTGCGAGGTGGGGGCCGAGCGGGAGAGGCTGAGGGAGAGGACTGGCGCTGGCGCTAGTTTGCTGGGCCTGTGGTGAGGGATATCCCTCAGCGGGCTGACTGATGTCCCTCAGCCGCGTGATGGACGTCCCTCAGAGGACTGATGGATATCCCTCAGCTGGGGTGCCCCCTCGCTCTTGATTAGGGCCTATGCTTGTCTGCCTGGGGTGGGCTCTGTGGATGGAGGAAGGGTGGGGGAGGAAGGGCCTCGGATGAGGCGCGTCGTGTAGTGCGTCGCCTAAAAGGGGCTGGCTGCGCGGCCCCTAGAGGCGGGATGAAGTGCTGCGTATGCTGCTGTAAAGATATACATAAACTAGGATACGCGCGCGAGGGTGGCGCGCTGGGAGGCTCGGAGTAGGGGGTGGGGGATTTGTCAAACTATGTAAAGGTTTGGTCACAAGCCTTATTCCTCGTATCTTTGAGCCCGGCGTCTCCTCCCTACACTAGGGGGCGTCCCTAGTTGGAGTCAGCTTACGTATCTCAGTTTTATCATATGAAGAAAGTATTACTATTCCTCATGAGCCTCCTGCTCTGCGTGGCCTCGGCTACGGCACAGGGTAGGGCGGTGAGCGGTATCGTCAAGGATGCTGCCGATCATGAGCCCCTGATCGGAGCCTCGGTGAAGGTCAAGGGAGCAACAGGACAGGGTGCTGTGACCGATATCAATGGTCGCTTTGCCCTCAAGGGCGTCCGCTCGGGCGCTACGCTCGTAGTGACCTACATCGGCTATACCTCCAAGGAAGTCGTCGTGGGCAACCAGGCTGAGCTCGTCATCGAGCTGAGCAGTGCGGATAAGATGACGGAGGCCGTCGTCGTGACCGCCCTCGGGATCAAGCGCTCGCAGAAGGCGCTTAGCTACAACGTCCAGGAGGTCAAGAGCGACGCTCTGACGACCGTCAAGGACGCTAACTTCATGAACAGCCTCAACGGTAAGGTGGCTGGGGTCAGCATCAACGCCTCCTCCTCGGGGCTCGGTGGTGCTACGCGTGTCGTCATGCGTGGGCCTAAGTCCATCTTCTCCGGTAATAGCGCCCTCTACGTCGTGGACGGTATCCCCATCATCAATACCAACGGTGGTGCTACCGAAGGTCGCTTCGGCGCACAGCCCAAGGGGGAAGGCATCTCGGACATCAACCCTGATGACATCGAGTCCATCAGCGTCCTCTCGGGTCCTGCCGCTGCTGCCCTCTACGGTGCGAGCGCTGCCCAGGGGGTCATCATGGTGACCACCAAGAAGGGTAAGGATGGCCGCGTGTCGGTGATGCTGTCCAATAGCAGCAGCTTCTCCCGCCCCTTCGTGATGCCTCGCTTCCAGAATCAGTACATCAACGCTCCTGGCGACAACAAGAGCTGGGGCGATGAGGCTGCTTCTCCCTATGGCACCTTCAACCCCGCGGACTTCTTCAATACCGGGTCGAACATCCAGAACACTGCTTCGCTGACCGTCGGTAATGCCAAGAATCAGACCTATCTCTCCCTGGGGACGACCAATGCCGCTGGGATCATCCCCAACAACAAGTACGATCGCTACAACTTCAGCTTCCGCAATACGACCAAGTTCCTGGACGATAAGCTGACGCTTGACTTTGGCTTCAACTACATCAAGCAGGGCGACCAGAACCTCACGGCTCAGGGTGAGTATGACAACCCCATCGTACCCCTCTACCTCTTCCCTCGCGGGGAGAACTTCGACGGCGTACGTACCTTCGAGGTCTATGACCCCACGCGTAAGATCTACGTCCAGAACTGGAACTACGGGGATGCCTACTCCATGCAGAACCCCTACTGGATGACGCGCCGCATGCTGACGACCAATAGCAAGAACCGCTACATGGTCAACGCCTCGGCCAAGTGGCAGATCGCCGACTGGATCGACCTGACCGGTCGTGCTCGTGCTGACGTCGCCAATAGCTTCGACCAGGTCAAGCGCTACGCCTCGACCTCCACGCTGCGCGCATCATCGCCCTATGGCTTCTACTCCTACAATAAGAACAACAACACGGCGCTCTACGGAGACCTGATGGCCAACATCAACAAGAAGTTCGATGACATCAGTCTCTCGGCCAACGTCGGTATCTCCACCAACCGCAGCTACTACGATGCCCACGGCTTCCAGGGTGGTCTGCGCTCCATCTCCAACGTCTTCGACCCCAACCAGATCGCCTATGAGCAGGGCGGGAAGCAGGCGCCTATCTACGGCGAGACCTCGCACGTGACCAACTCCGCCTTCGCTAGTGTCGAGGCGGGCTGGCGCAACATGCTCTTCCTCACCCTCACGGGTCGTAGCGACTGGGACTCCGCCCTCGCCTTCACGACGGGTAACCCCTTCTTCTACCCCTCGGTAGGTCTCTCGGGGGTCATCTCGCAGATGGTCAAGCTGCCCGACTGGGTCAACTACCTCAAGACGCGCGTATCGTGGGCTAAGGTAGGTTCGCCTATCCCCGCGCAGCTCTCCTCGCCTTTCCGCTATGAGTTCGACTCCTCGACGCAGAGCTACAAGACGGTGACCTATAAGTTCCCCACGGACTTCAAGCCTGAGCTGACCTATTCTTGGGAAGCTGGGGTGACGGGTAAGTTCTTCCACAACAAGCTGAGCGTAGAGGCTACGGTCTACCAATCCAATACGAAGAACCAGACCTTCCTACGTCCGCTCTCTGCTGCTGGTGCTGGCTACGATAGTGAGTACATCCAGGCTGGGGACGTCCGCAACCGCGGGATCGAGCTCTCCATCGGCTGGACGAGCCAGCTCGGCAAGGTCGAGTGGTCTACCACGGGTACCTTCAGCGCGAACCAGAACCGCATCGTCTCCCTCCTGCCCGATCCTAAGGCTACCATCGAGAAGGGTGGTCTCTCCGGCGCTGGCATCTACCTCCGTCAGGGTGGTACGATGGGTGACGTCTACACCAATACCGACATCCTGCGTACCCCCGAGGGGCTGCCTGATGTCAGCTCGGGCAACATCAAGCCCACGACGCTCTCCACGCCTGTCTACAAGGGCTCGGTACTGCCTGATGCCAACCTCGGCTGGGTCAATGACTTCACCTGGCGCGGCCTCAACGTCGGCTTCATGATCACGGCACGTCTGGGCGGTATCGTCCTCTCGCAGACGCAGGCCATCCTCGACGAGTACGGCGTATCTGAGTACTCTGCTAAGGTGCGTCAGGCTGGTGGGGTAGCCGTCGGTAACGGTAAGATCTCGGCGCGCGACTACTTCTCCGTAGTCGGTGGCTCCTCGCCTCTGTGGTCGGAGTACATCTACGACGCGACCAACGTACGCCTGCAGGAGGCACACCTCGGCTACACGATGCCCAAGAAGCTCCTCGGCGACAAGGTCCGCCTGACGCTGGGTCTGACGGCGCGCAACCTGCTGATGATCTACAACAAGGCTCCCTTCGACCCCGAGCTCACGGCCTCGACGGGTACCTACTACCAGGGCTTCGACTACTTCATGCTGCCTAGCCTGCGCAACCTCGGCTTCAGCGTTAAGCTCCAGTTCTAAGCTCCTCTAACAACATGTATCTTATGAAGATCAATCATATCAAGGGGCTCGCCTGCATGAGCCTGGCGCTCGCCCTGGCCTCCTGTACGTCAGGCTTCGAGGACATCAACCGTCCTGGGGGGAAGCTCGACAAGGAGTCGCTCAGCCGCGATAACTACAACATCTCCTCCTTCCTCATCCAGCTGGAGAACGTCTCCTTCCCTGAGCAGGAGAATGACTTCCAGATGAACTTCGACCTCATCGGGAACTACCTCGGCCGCTTCTTCACCTACGCCAACGATGGCTTCACCTCGAAGAACTACGCGCGCTTCAACGCCAAGGCTGGCTGGATCAGTGCTGCCTTCGGCCCTCTGACGAAGGCTAAGAGTGCCTTCGCTGAGATCGAGGGCTTGGCCAAGCCTGAGGAGCTCAACTACAACTGGGCCCTCATCCTGCGCGCACATGCCTTCCTGATGCTGACGGATAAGTTCGGCCCGATGCCCCTCGGCCTCGACCCGAAGAATCCCTCGGCCTACAACAGCCAGGAGCTGATCTACAAGCAGCTCATCGCTGACCTCACGGTCGCTGCTCGCAACCTCAAGGCCTTCGCCCTGGCTAACCCCTCGGCTCGTGTCAATGAGGCAGCCGACAAGGTCTACGGCGGGGACTTCTCCAAGTGGTATCGCCTAGCCAATTCGCTCAAGCTGCGTATGGCCGTGCGTATGCGCTACGCTGCCCCTGCGCTGGCTAAGCAGTACGCCGAGGAGGCCGTCGCTGATGGCGTCATCGAGAGCGCTGCCGACAACCTCTACATGAGCTACACTCCTCGTGGGCTGTACAAGACCTCTGTAGAGTGGGGGGATAGCCGTGCTGGTGCCGACATCGACTCCTACATGAATGGCTACAACGATCCTCGTATCAGCAAGTACTTCTCGGCTCCTGCCGAGGGGGCTACGCGTACCCTCCAGGGCTGTCTCGCGGCTGCTGAGATCACGTCCAAGAATAAGGCGGATGCGATCTACTCCGCAGCCGTCGCTACGCCCAACTCCCGTGACCCCTGGCTCACGGCTGCCGAGATGTGGTTCTGCCGTGCAGAGGGTGCTCTGGCTGGCTGGACGGGCATGGGCGCCACGGCACAAGAGGCCTATGAGCGCGGCGTCAAGGAGTCCTTCGCTCAATGGAGTGTAGATGGCGCAGCCTCCTACCTGCAGAGCGAGCGACAGCCCGCTGCCTACACGGACGCTGTCGGTGGCTTCGGTCGCGATATGTCCGCAGTGAGCACCATCACGCCCAAGTGGGACAGCAGTGCTAGCACTGAGGAGCAACTCGAGCGCATCATCACGCAGAAGTGGATCGCCCTCTACCCCAACGGTCAGGAGGCTTGGTCTGAAATCCGCCGCACGGGCTATCCTAAGGTCTTCGACCTGCCCGTCGATACGGGTACGGGCCTGCAGGTGCCTAACCGCATCCCTTACGATCCCAACGAGCAGACGCGTAACGCCGCTGCCTACCGTGCAGGGGTAGCTCTCCTCGGTGGTCCCGATGACTACACGACGCGCCTCTGGTGGCAGAAGAAGTAACCTCTCCCAAGCACAACGATTAAGAATAATGAAGACTAAGAATATCCTAACGCTTGCGCTTGGGCTGCTCTCGCTGGCCTCTTGCAGCAAGTGGACTGACATGGAGATTCAGCACCCGACGAACCTCACCGAGTCCAACCACTCGGAGGAGTACTATCAGGAGCTGCGCAAGTACAAGGAGAGCGATCACCAGATCGCCTTCTCCTACTACAGCGCCTGGACTGGTGTCGGGGTGAACATGCAGAGCTCCCTCATGGGGCTCCCCGACTCCGTCGACCTCGTCTCCCTCTGGGGAGGCTGGCGCAATCCTACCGAGGCGCAGCTGGCTGACCTGCGTGCCGCACAGTCCAAGAAGGGCCTCAAGGCCATGATCTGCTTCCTCGTCCTCGATATGGGTGCTGGCATCACGCCCGACCCCACCGCCGAGGAGAAGAAGGCGCTGGCACAGGGTGAGTCCTGGACGCATAAGTACTGGGGCTGGTCCACGGCCTCGACCGACGCAGGCAAGGCGGCTCGCCGTGCTGCTGTCGTCAAGTATGCCAATGCGATCTGCGACCTCATCGAGAAGTACGGCTACGATGGCTTCGACATCGACGCCGAACCCAACTATTCGCACCCCTTCGGTACGAACTACGAGCTGTGGCGTACCGACGTAGAGAACGGCGTACCTACGCTGATGACGCTCTTCGTCGAGACCCTCGGCAAGCGTATGGGGCCTCTGGCGGAGACCGAGGCTGGACGTAAGCGTATCCTTGCCATTGATGGTGAGCCCGACGCGCTGCCCGCCACGCACGCCAAGTACTTCAACTACTTCATCATCCAGGCCTACAACAACTATCAGTCCACGGATAACCAGCACTTCCGCAACGCCCTCACCAAGTTCAAGGACGTCATGAGCGCAGAGGAGATCTGCAAGAAGAGCATCTTCGTCGTGAACTTTGAGTCGGGTGCTACCAAGGGTGGTGAAGTCGGCGAAGGACAGATCCTAGCCTTCGCCCTGCAGAACCCCGTCGTCGATGGCGTCACCTATCGCAAGGGCGGTGTCGGTGCCTTCCGCGTCGACCTCGAGTACGGCATCAAGACCCCCGACGTCGTCAATGGTATCGACATGTCGCCCGTCAAGGGGCTTTCCTACCCCTGGTGGCGTCGTGCTATCCAGCTGATGAACCCTATTATTAAGTAGCCAAGCACAGCAAGTATGAAGATCAAGTATACGCTGCTGGCCCTTGCAGCTAGCACGGCGCTCCTCGCCTCCTGTCAGGATGCGAAGCTGAGCAGCAAGTCCGATAGAGCCTACATCGCCCAGACGGCCACGCAGGCGGGACGCATCGGCTCGCTCACCCTCGGTGAGGATGGCGCGAGCATCGACCTCAACGTACGTCTCTCCGACGTGCAGACGGCCGACCAGAGCTACACGCTCGAGCTGAGCCAGGAAGCCCTGGACCAGTACAACAAGCGTAATAAGACCAGCTACACGCTGCTGCCCGCAGCGCAGGTGACGATCCCCGGCTCGGAGGTCGTCATCAAGGCGGGCTCCGTCTTCTCGGATCCTCTGACGGTCAAGCTCAAGCCTCTGACCACGGAGCAGAGCAAGAGCGGTAAGAAGTACGCTGTAGCCTTCCGCCTCACGCCTAAGGGTGGCTCGCTGCCCGTCATCGAGGGTGCTGATACCTATGTCTACGGGATCAAGACGGTGACCGTCACGACGGCGCCTATCCTCGGTACCTACAGGGGGCAGTACTACAAGGCTAAGGCTGTGGGCCTGCCCGTCGTAGAGCTCCCTCGCTTCACCGTCGAGATGCGCGTCAATATGAACGGCTTCAGACGCAACAACCAGGCGCTCTTCGGCTCCTTCCACTCCGGCAGCGAGATCTATATGCGCTTCGGGGATGCCAACCCGCCCTACAACTACCTCAACATCAAGTTCGGGGCAGGGGGACAGATCGACCGTACCTTCGATGGCGCACAGCCCAACACCTGGTACCACATCGCCCTCGTCTACGATGGCGCTCAGGCTAGACTCTACGTCAACGGTGCTCTGATCACCACGACGGATAAGCCCGCAGGTCGTGTCTTCACCCTGGCTGAGACGCTGCACATCGCTGGCTCGGGTATGACCTGGTTCGTCAATAGCTGTATGTTCAGCGAGCTGCGTATCTGGAACGTCGTCCGTACGCCCGAGCAGCTCAAGGACAATGAGTACGTCGTCGATCCTTCGACCCCAGGCCTGCTCCACTACTGGCGCATGGACGAAGGTCAGGGCCGCGAGTTCGCCAACTCGGTCAAGGGCATGCCTTCCCTCAAGGTCATGGACGGCTACGACAAGGATCAGACGCCCGTCTGGGTCAGCAACGTCCGCTCCGACGGTCAGGGCACGACGCGTGTCCCCTAGTTTTTTCTTCGCCTAGAGTCCCTCGGCTGGGCTCGCTGAGTTCCCAGCCGAGGCTCTAGACGCTATTAGGTATTGTTACAATGAAGCAAAGCATCATCTATACGCTGGCGCTGATCACCCTAGGGCTGGGTAGCTGCCAGAAGCCCTTCGAGCTGGACTCGCCACTGACGCCCAGCACCGAGCAGTCGAGCTCTAGCTCTTCGCTCGTCTACCTCAAGGCTGCGGACCTGGACTATAGCTCTAAGCGCGAGGTGATCTCCGTAGCACTGCACGGCGATGACCTCTCCGTCTTCGGGGATCAGCAGGTCTATGTCTATCTCTCCAAGCCCGCTACCGAGGACGTCCGCGTCTCGCTGGCTCTGGACCGCTCGGAGGCAGCACTCGAGGCCTTCGTCAAGGGCCTCACTGAGAACCCCGGCTACAAGATCGCCGAAGAAGGCTACGCCAAGCTCGAGAACACCGAGGTCGTCATCCCTAAGGGACAGCTCAAGAGCTCCAAGCCCGTCCTCGTCAAGGCGGGGGCTAAGTACGCCGAGCTCTCCAAGGCTACGTCTGGCTCTGAGTACCGCCTCATCGCCCTGCGCCTAGATAAGGTCGCCGAGGGTGTGGCTGCTGCCAGCAAGGAGCGCGCCCGCCTCTTCCTCCCCGTCGAGAAGGAATACACCAATATCCTGATGGACCAGGCGGCTCCTAAGGGCTCGAAGGTAGGTGTCACTCTCCTCGACTACGAAGTATCCAGCGAATACACGGGCTTCGGTAAGGAAAACCTCTACGACGGTAAGAGTACCTTCTGGTACGCTGCCTTTGGCGACCAGGCTCCTTGGTTCTCCGCTATGCTACAGAGCGGCACGCGCAAGTTCACCGGCGTACGTGTCAGCGTACTGCCGACCTACTTCGCCATCGCTCGCGAATGGACGATCTACACGACCACCGACGGTGAGACGTGGGATGCTCAGGGCGTAGTCGAGGGCTACGAGATCAACGAGAAGGGCGATGTCACCATCCACTTCATATCGCCCATCGTGGCTAAGGGCATCAAGCTCGCAGCTACGCGTCGCGGTCAGAGTGGTTGCGCCGTCAAGGAATTCGAGCTCTACGCCCAGGACTAATCCTCCTGCCTAAGAGCTAAGCAATAAGGAGCGCCCCCTCGCTGCACTACC
>NZ_CALIXW010000019.1 GCF_938046015.1 uncultured Porphyromonas sp.
ATGTCCTACAACGATTTACTCTTGTTTTGAAGGCTTCTCTGACGACCATTTTGCAGTCACTTTGAAGCCTCTTTGCGGAGAGAGAGGGATTCGAACCCCCGGAGGCTCTCACCTCAACGGTTTTCAAGACCGCCGCAATCGACCACTCTGCCATCTCTCCGATGGAGCACGACCGCGCGAGCAGTCGTGTCCTCTGTGCTGCAAAGATACGTCAGCTCGGGCAATTACACAAACACAGCGGAGCTGACATATAATCTTAATATCGCCCCACAAGTATAACTCTGAGTCAACCAATAGGACTGGTGTATAATGCAATCCTGCCAATTGACTCTTGTAGCCCAATTTACTCCCGCTTGCAGCCCAAGTCTTGGCTCCGTGCAGTAGCTCTAGGTGCAGAGGGGATCCCCTAAGCCACTGCCCTTGCCTCCCGATGCTCGGTGACTAACTCCTGAGGTGCCGAGCAGCGCTGCGGGTACTCCTTATAAAGTGAGTGCGGCTTGTCTCCCGACAAACCGCACTCTTCGTTAACCTTAAATCTAATACCATGAAAAACACACTGTAAAGATACGTCAAAATTATATTCGTACCAAATCTCCCCGCCCTCGCTTCATGCGCTGCCCGCAGCTACGTATTGGGTATAGGATCTGTTTGTCGTGCCTTTAGGGGCAAGCAGGCAAGCAGAGTGCGTGCTGGGTGTCAGTTAGGCTAAGGCGGCCTCTGCTGTCCTAGGCTCCTGACTGCCTCTAGCGGCGACGAGGCTAGGGTAGGGCTTCGGCTAAGTCCGAGTATAAGGGAGGGGGTGTGAGGGATATCAGTCAGCGCGCTGAGGGGCGCCCATGACGCGCGTGAGGGCTATCCGTCAGGATGCTGACGGATATCCCTCACGGAGCTGGGGTAGGGAGGTCGCTTGGCTGCGACACGGGATTCCCTTCGCTGAGACTTTGTGTACCCTTTGTTGGGAGGACTTGGATAAGCTCTCCCAAGCTGTGTGTTGGGGACCTCTTAGGATGTGCAGGGGCGGGCCTTAGAGCCTTGCGTAGAGGGGCTAGAGGAGGAGCTTACCCTCGCTGTCGAGCTGCCAGAAGGGATTGTAGGCCACCTCGAAGAGGTAGCCGTCGAGGTCCTTGAAGTAGCCGCTGTAGCCGCCCCAGAAGACCTTTTGGGCGGGCTTGACGATGCTTGCCCCGAGGCGCTCGGCCTCCTGTAGGACGGTGTCGACCTCCTCGAGAGAGGTCGCATTGTAGCTGATCGTAAGGCCGGCGAAGTTGCTCGCCTGATGGCGGAGCGTCGTATCTGCCTCCAGTGCCTGGAGGGGATAGAGGCCTAGGACGATCCCGCCGAGGGGGAAGAGGGCGTAGTGCTCCTGGCTGGCGGCGGACTTCTTCCAGCCGAGGCCCTCGTAGAAGGCCAGGGCTCGGGCGAAGTCGCGGACGCCTAGGGTGATGAGGGTGAGCCTTTGGCGCATAGTCGTCTCCTTGGGTCGTGTGATGGTGATGGAAAAGCAAGCTCCACGCTCAGCCCGCCTCTAAGGATCGAGGGAGCTAGGCGTGGAGCTTGGCTGTCTTATCGGGGAGGGGGCTTACTTGAGCGCTGCTAGCACGTTGCGCTCGATGCGTGCGGCCAGCTGCGTCGTATCCTCCTTGACGAAGGGACGGCCCGTGACCAGTTCGTAGAGCTCGATGTAGCGCTCGCTCACGCTCTGGCAGTACTCGGGCGTCATCTCGGGGATGACTTCGCCCTCACGCCCCTGGAAGCCCTGGGCGATGAGCCACTGACGGACGAACTCCTTGGAGAGCTGCTTCTGCTCCTCTCCGCGGGCGAAGCGCTCTTCGTAGCCCTCAGCGTAGAAGTAGCGCGAGGAGTCGGGCGTGTGGATCTCGTCGATGAGGTAGATCTTGCCGTCCTTCTTGCCGAACTCATACTTCGTATCTACGAGGATCAGGCCACGCTCGCGCGCCATCTCCTGCCCGCGGCGGAAGAGTGCGTAGGTGTAGGCCTCGAGCTGCTTGTAGTCCTCCTCGCTGACGAGCCCCGTGCGGATGATCTCCTCGCGGGAGATATTCTCGTCGTGGCCCTCGTCCTCCTTGGTCGTGGGGGTGATGATGGGCTCGGGGAAGGCTTCGTTCTCACGCATACCCTCGGGCAGCTGGATGCCGCAGAGCGTGCGCTCGCCTGCCTTGTAGGCGCGCCAGGCTGATCCCGTGAGGTAGCCACGGATCACCATCTCGACGCGGAAGGGCTCGCAGCGGTGCCCGAGCGAGACCATGGGGTCGGGCGTAGAGAGGAGCCAGTTGGGGACGATGTCCTTGGTAGCCTCGAGGAAGTAGGTCGCGATCTGATTGAGCACCTGTCCCTTGTAGGGGATGCCCTTAGGGAGGACGACGTCGAAGGCGGAGATGCGGTCGGTGGCAATCATGGCGATGCGCTCCCCGTCGAGGAAGTACACGTCACGCACCTTGCCGTGGTAGACCTTGTCCTGGCCTGGGAAGTGGAAGTCTGTACGTACGAGTGTCTGTGCCATAAGAGATGTGTGTATATGAATGCAGTGATAGGTGAATGTCTAGCTGGGAACCGTCTAGGACTGCTCGGCCTCGCGCTCGCGCTCGTCGTAGCGCTCTACGATGGCCGAGACGAGGGGATGGCGCACGATGTCCTGCTTGCCGAAGTGCACGAAGCCGATGCCGCGTATGCCCTCGAGCTTGTCTAGGGCGTCACGGAGGCCTGAGGGGACGCCACGCGGCAGGTCGACCTGGGTGAAGTCGCCCGTGATGACCATCTTGGAGTTCATCCCGAGGCGGGTGAGGAACATCTTCATCTGCTGTGGGGTCGTATTCTGCGCCTCGTCGAGGATGACCACGGCGTCGCTGAGGGTACGTCCGCGCATGAAGGCGAGGGGAGCGATCTGTATGACGCCGGTATCCATTAGATCCTTGAGCTTGGGCGCTGGGATCAGTTCGCCGAGGGCGTCGTAGAGCGGCTGGAGGTAGGGATCGAGCTTATCCTTCATTTCCCCGGGGAGGAAGCCGAGCTTCTCCCCAGCCTCTACGGCAGGGCGTGAGAGGATGATGCGGCGCACCTGCTTAGCCTTGAGCGCCTTTACTGCCAGGCAGATGGCGATGAAGGTCTTCCCCGAGCCTGCCGCGCCTGTAGCGAAGCAGAGGTCACAGCTGCCGAAGTCTGAGACGAGGCGCTGCTGCGCCCTGCCGCGGGCCTGGATGGCCTTGCCGTGGATGCCGTAGATGATGACGTCGCTGGCGCTGGGCTGCCCGCTCCCCTCCTGTCCACTACGTAGGCGGCGTACGGTCTCGATGATCTGTGCCTCGGTGAGCTGGTTATACTCGCTGCAGAGCTGCTCTAGGGCGCTGAGCACGTGCATGAGCTCCTCGACGGCCTGGTCCTCGCCGAGGATCTTCAGCACGTTCTGGTGCAGGCGTAGCTTCGTCTTAGGGAAGAGGTTGGAGAGGGTGATGAGGTTCGCCCTATTCGTGCCAACGAAGGTGTCGATGTCGGCCTCGGCTAAGGCGTAGATGCGCTCCATCATAGCGTGGGGATACGTGATGCTGAGTGGATGATGTGACGGATATAGCGGCACCAGTCAGGCTGCTGGGAGACCAGTTCGCTGAGGGTAATGGGGAAGCGGTAGCGCCAGTACTGGTGAGGATCCTCGGGGTGATTGATCTGCTCCTCCTCGGGGTGCTGGAGCCAGAGCTGCTCGTCGGTGGCCGTCCAGTCGGCTAGCGGCAGGAGGGCGAGCTGGGCGGGGGAGGCTAGGTGGGCCTCGACGATGGCGCGGTAGATGCCTGCCTCATCGAGCTCGGCTAGCTCTAGGGGGCTGAGCCCGAGCTCCTCCTGGAGGTAGCTTGCCTGGCGGTCTGCGCCGAGGCTATGCCACCAGGCGCGCAGGGGCGGCATGTCGTGGGTCGAGGTCGTTGCGACCGAGTGGCAGGGGAAGTGCGAGGGGGGTGTCCAGCCCGAGGCGGTAAGGACCTTGGGCATGCGCTCCAGCTCGAGGGAGGCGATCTGCAGCTCCTGGAGGACGGCGGGCACCGTGGCGGGGATCATCCCGAGGTCCTCGGCGCAGAGCAGCATGTCGGTATGTCGGATGAGCCCCGAGAGGCGCTCCAGCGCTGTGTGCTGGAAGAGGGCGTTGTGCCTCTGGTAGTAGTACTCGTGGCTGAGAGCAGCCCAGGCGGCCTGCAGCTCGGGGCTCCAATGCTTCCAGAGGCGGCTACGCTCCCAGCTGATACGTGGGTGGTAGTGCCCTGGGCGGTAGGGGTCGGCGATGAGCGCCGTCTCGGTGCAGAGCGGTAGGAGCGGCGCCAGCTCCTCCTCGTCGAAGGCCTGCTGCTCGCCGCTGGAGAGGGTGTAGTAGTCGCTGAGGCTCGTGGGGAGGAGCTTCCCCGAGGAGAGGAAGTGCTGCAGACGCTCTCCTCCGAGTGCCTTCTCAAGGTCGCTGTGATGTAGGAGCGGCGCTGTGAGGAGCTCGATAGGATAGGGCGTCGACAGGAGCGCGCGCCACTCCTCGAGGCTGTAGGGTAGGGCTGGGTGGAAGTGCCCCAAGAGCCCAGAGCGCTGCGTCCGAGGGATCTCCCAGATGCGGAAGAAGCCCAGCACGTGATCGATGCGGAAGGCATGGAAGTACTGCTCCAGCCCCTCGAGGCGCTGCTGCCACCAGCGGTAGCCGTCGCGCTGCATACGCTCCCAGTCGTAGGTGGGGAAGCCCCAGTTCTGCCCGTCGGCGGCGAAGTCGTCGGGCGGAGCACCTGCTGACTCCTCGAGGTGGAAGTATTCGGGTGCTAGCCATACGTCCAGCCCGTGGGGAGCGACGCCTATGGGGAGGTCTCCCTTGAGGAAGACGCCGCGCTCCTCGGCGTGCTGCCGCACGGCTCGGAGCTGCTCGTCCAGCAGGTACTGCAGCCACTTGTAGTAGTCGAGCTCCACTTGCTCGGCGCTGAGGGCAGAGCGTAGCCGCGCTGCATCGTAGCGCTCATAGCCCGTCCAAGCGCTGGGCGGCAGCCCTGGGTGTCGGTCGCGCAAGAGACTGTAGTAGCTGTAGGCCTCCAGCCAACGGGCGCTGCGCCGAGCGAAGTCCTCGTAGCTGGGGCTGGTAAGGTCGGCTGCGGCGCGCTCTGCGAAGAGGGCACGGAGGTAGCGCTCCTTGAGCTGCAGCACGGCGGGGTAGTCCAGCGCGGGGAGGGCACGGAGGCGGGTGGCCTCCTCACGGAGCTCTGCCTCCAGGGCGCTATCCGCTAGGCGGGGAAGGAGCTCGATGCTGAGGTAGATGGGGTGCAGCGCGTCGACGGAGATGGCATTGTAGGGGTAGGAGTCGCGTGCGTCGCGGTAGAAGGTGGTGTCATTGATCGGCAGCAGCTGCAGCGCGTGCATGTCCAGTTCGGCCACCGCATCTATGGCCTCGTGCAGTGCCTGCATATCGCCCACGCCCCAGTCGCTGGTGCTGCGGAGTGAGAAGAGGGGGACGACGCAGCCCGCCAGGCGAGGGGCCTCGAGGGGTACACGTAGCAGTCCGTCCTCTATATAGAGGTCTGTGTCCGTGGTGCGATCCGTGAGCGGGAGCTCTCGGTCGGGGCCTTCCTCCCAGCGTGGCGCGTCGAGCGGTGAGCGCAGGAGGTACTTGTAGGTAGAGGAGGGGCCTGCCTCGGAGGTGATGAGGCTTGGATCTAGACTGATGCCCCAGCGTCCCTTGCCTAGGTACTGGAGGGGTAGGGCGGCCTCGGGCTGCCAGCCTCCGAGGGCGGCGGCACTACCTGCGAGGCAGAGCTCGGTCGTGGGGGCGAGGGCAGGAGCCTCGACGAGGAAGGTCACGAGTGGACGGTCGGCCTCGGTCGAGGGTAGGGGCTGAGGGGCGGGCTCGGCAGCCAGCACGCGGATGGCACGGCTGTAGCGCATCCGCTCGCTGGGGCGATCGCGCCAGCTGCTGCGTAGGCTGAGCTTGTAGCCCTCTTTCCCCTTGAGCTCCAGCAGATGGTCCTCAGCCTCACGGCGTAGGACCTCACCCGCAGCGCCGAGCAGTACGAAGTGATAGCGTAGGCTCGTGCTGGCGAGCTCGAGCTCCAGCTGCCAGCGACGCCCGTCCGTGGTGTGTAGTGGGTGTAGTGACTGGCCTTGTGCGGTCTCGAGCTGTAGGGCTAGGGATTCGCCCCAGCGGGTGTAGTAGTCTAGGGTAAGGCTAAGCGTCATGAGAGCTATCCGTGCTGCGGAGGGCGTGAGGGGATGAGGGGATCAGAGACGGTAGTTGAAGCCGAAGCTCAAGAGCTCGTTGTACTGCAGGTAGCGATGCCAGCCAGGGTAGGGGCGTACGGCATCGTCGTAGCGTAGGTTGAGGTTGAAGCGTGTGGAGAAGTAGCGGGTGAGCGCCATGTCCAGCGTGTTCTCCCACTCGACCTCCACATTCTTATAAGAGGTGTTGAAGTAGAGGCGGGAGGTCCAGGTGAGGTTCATATTGACCTTCCACTGCCATGTAGAGTTCACGGTCGAGCCGATACGCTGGTACCAGGGCTCCTCGGGCGAGAGGCCGTGACGTGCTAGCTCGATATCCTCGCGGCGTGTACCACGGTAGGTGTAGGAGATGGGGGCGACGTTGATGGCGAAGTTGAAGGCACGGCCGTAGACCTTCTGGGACTTCATCGAATAGTCGTACCTCATCCCCAGCCCGACATTGATGGTGAAGGGGGCGAGGAAGTCCGACTGCACGCTCTCTCTATTCTCTCGGTGGGACTGCAGGAGCTGTGTGCGTAGCTCTGCGTCTAGAGTGTAGTAGACCTTGTTCCACGCACGAAGGCCGTAGTTGCTATGTAGGCGCAGCAGGTCATCAGCGATGCGGTAGCGGTGGACGCTGTCCTTCTCGGCGTTGTAGACGCTTAGCTTGCTCTCCAGCTCATTGTTCCACAGCACGTGCTCGGTGATGTAGCGTAGGGAGAGGTAGTTGCGCATGTAGACGTTGAGGTTGGACGCGCCGCCCTTGTACCAGTTCTCCGAGACTTGGTTCTGCGAGAACTGGATGCTGCTCTCCAGCCCAGGGAGCCAGTGGCGCTCCTGCAGGTCGCCGTAGTTGCGCTGCTGGGGGAGGTCGATCTTCTTCAGCTTGCTCTCCTTGGTGTAGCTCTCCAGGAGGCGCTCTGAGGTCGAGTCGCTCGGGCGTGCTAGGGCAAGGGTGGAGGCGGGGCTGCTACTGGCGAAGTACTCGGGGTGGCGTAGCTCCAGCTGACGGAGGTAGTCACGGCGTAGGGCGAGCCCAAGGGCGTAGCCTGGGCTGAGCTGGGGGAGGCTGAGGTCGAAGGGGCTGGGGGAGCCTGTGAGGCGCGTCAGTTGCTCCTCTCTAGGGGCAGCGATGCTGAGGGCTGCAGACGGCTGAGGCTCGGAGCTGAGGCCCACGGGCGTACGGCTCACCGAGGCCCAGGGGCGGGGGAGCAGCAGCTGCGCCACTAGGGGCGAACAATAGTTCGTCTGGGGCAAGCCTCCCTGACGGTAGTAGCTCAGCAGAAGCTGACCTAGGCTAGGGGCAGCCTGTAGACGCTGCTCCAGCTCGGGGCTAAGGCTCGTGCGGGGGGTGAAATAGCTCGGGTCGTCCTGGGTGAGGAGGCTGTCCAGCGCATGGATGTTGAGGCCTTGTCCACGGCTCGGGGACTCGCCATTTTGGGCTGCTAGAGGGGTGAAGGCGACTAGCGCAAGGAGGACACCGACGAGGTACGATCTTCTAATCATGATCATTGAGGACTCCAGAATACACATCTGCTGGACGCAAAGATACGCAAATCTATGGGCCCAGCCTGTAGCGGGGCTGCCTGCCCGCGCGGCGCTCGCTGGGCGCTTCGGCTAGGCAGAAGAGTGCTCTCCCTAGTGGGGGGGCGAGCTCCTCCCTATGGGGGCGTGGAATTTATTATATAATATCTCGGCAATTCTTATATAATATCCTGCTGATTCTTATATAATATTCGGCGGGATGTTATATAACATTTGGCGGAATATAATATTACTTTTCTCCCTCCCCCTAGGCTATCAGTTTCGTCCCCCTAGGGGCTGAGCTCTGTCCCGTGAGGTGCTCGGCTTTGTCTCCCCACGGCTTCGGCTTCATCCCCCCTGGCGCCTGACCGTGTACAGGGCTGTATTCCCCTAGGCCTAGCCAAAGGAGGGAGGCTTCGCTGGTGTGTGTAGGGGGGCTTGGGAGTAGGAGATCCAGCGGCGTGACCTCCGGCGTGGGGGGCTTCGAAGGGTGATCGAGGGCAGCTGAGCTACAGGGACTGAGGGGGCAGCTCCTTCCTGGCGGCAGTACTTCGCCTATCAGCCAATTATCCTTACCTTTGTCTCGGAGGTCGCGCCTCCGTACCTAACTTTATAAGCACCCACCAGAAAAGACTACTACATGGACAGTCGGAAGATCCTCTGCGTAGCGAGCACCCTCGCTGCCGTAGGAGGAGTAGCTCAGGCGCAGCACCCTGCAGCCAAGGCCGCACCAGCCACACGCCCCCTCAACATCGTCTACATCATGTCGGACGACCACGCCTATCAGATGATCAGCGCCTACGACAAGCGCTACATCTCCACTCCTAATATAGACGCGATCGCGCGTGAGGGCGTGCGCTTCACCGAGAGCTTCGTGGCGAACTCCATCTCGGGGCCCAGCCGCGCCTGCATGCTCACTGGGAAGCACAGCCATATGAATGGCAAGATCAACAACGAGACCTCGCACCAGTTCGACCAGAGCCAGCAGACCCTGCCCAAGCTGCTGCGTGCCGGTGGCTACCAGACGGCGATGATAGGCAAGATCCACCTCGACGGCATCCCTCAGGGCTTCGACCACTGGGCGATCCTCCCAGGGCAGGGCGACTACTACAACCCCTACTTCATCGTGCCTAAGGGCATGCACCTCAATAAGGGCTACAGCCTCCCGGACGGACAGGATGCCAAGGAGACGGAGCGCGTGCGCTATCATGGCTACGTCACCAATATCATCACCGACATGAGCCTCGACTGGCTGGAGCAGCGCGACAAGACGAAGCCCTTCGCCCTCTTCATCCATCACAAGGCGGCTCACCGCTGCTGGATGGCCGATACCGTCGACCTCAATGCCTATGAGGATAGGACCTTCCCCACGCCCGAGACCTTCGATGACGACTACGCGGGGCGTCCTGCCGCAGCGGCGCAGCAGATGAATATCCTCAAGGACATGGATATCACCTATGACCTGAAGATGCGTACCAACCCCAAGCCCTCGGGCCTCGGACGCCACTACATCAGGGACATCTACGGCGATCTCCAGTCGGACGTCAAGGCGAAGTTCGATAGCCTCTACGACCCTATGTCCCGTGCCTTCTTCGCTAATCCCCCTCAGGGGCGCGAGCTCGCGGTGTGGAAGTACAACCGCTACATGCGTGACTACGCCAAGGTCATCAATTCGCTCGACCGCAATATCGGCCGTGTCCTGCAGTACCTCAAGGAGCATGACCTCCTCGACAATACGCTCATCGTCTACACCTCCGACCAGGGCTTCTACATGGGCGAGCATGGGTGGTTCGACAAGCGCTTCATGTACGAGGAGTCGCTGCGCACGCCCTTGGTGATGCGTCTGCCTAAGGGCTACGACAAGCGTGGGGACGTGACGACGATGGTGCAGAACATCGACTACGCACCTACTTTCCTCGATATGGCTGGCCTGCCTATCCCTGAGGACATCCAGGGCACCTCACTGCGTAAGCTCCTCCTGAAGAATGGTAAGGAGCCCGACCTCGGGCGTAAGGCGCTCTACTACCACTTCTATGAGTATCCTGGGGAGCATGCCGTACGTCGCCACTATGGGATACGCAATACGCGCTACAAGCTCATGCACTTCTACGGCGACATAGACAAGTGGGAGCTCTACGACCTGAAGAAGGACCCCAACGAGCTGCACAACGTCTTCGACGATCCCTCCTACGCCAGGGTGCGCAAGCAGCTAGAGCGTGACCTCGAGGAGCTGCGCGTGTACTACAAGGCACAGAACGCCAAGTAGCCCCCCCTCGCACCGCCTCGGCGGCATCCCCACCGTAAGGCACGCCCCCGTGGGCACTATAGTGCCTAATGTACTACCTTTGTATAGCCCAGCCTCAGGAGCCTCGGTCGGCTCCCTAGAGGCGGGCTATACATCTTTATATAGACTCAGCATATGTTTTCGGGTATTGTAGAGGCCTGCGGCGAAGTCGTCGGGCTAGTACGTGAGGGAGAGAACCTCCATCTGACCATCGCTTGTCCCTTCGCCAGCGAGCTCAAGATCGACCAGAGCGTGGCGCATAATGGCGTCTGCCTCACTGTCGTCGCGCTTGATGAAGGGCGCTATACGGTCACGGCCATTCAGGAGACCCTCGACCGCTCCAACCTCGGGAGCCTCCAGCTCGGCGATCATGTCAACCTCGAGCGCAGCATGCTGCTGGGCGGTCGCCTCGATGGGCACATCGTGCAGGGGCACGTGGATATGAAGGCGCGCTGCGTCTCCGTCACGGAGGCTGATGGCAGCTGGCTCTACCGCTTCGAGCACGCCACTGATGCGGCGCTAGCACGCAAGGGCTACATGACGGTGGAGAAGGGCTCGATCACGGTCAATGGGGTGAGCCTCACGGTCTGCGACTCGGAGAAGACCTCTTTCGGTGTGGCCATCATCCCCTATACGCACGAGCATACCAACTTCAAGCACATCCAGCCGGGGACGGAGGTCAACCTCGAGTTCGACATCGTAGGCAAGTACCTCTGCAAGATGCAGGAGTACGCAGGCTAGCGGCGGATGAGCCCCTTCGGCACGCTACGGAGCGCGCTCCTCGGACTACTACTGCTCCTCTCTCCCTCTCTCCTCTCGGCTGGAGTGCCGCCCGAGGCTCCCGCTTGGTCTGCCCCCGAGGTGGGAGCGGTGACCTGCGGGCTCGAGGGGCAGCAGCCGTACAGCCATCCCCAGCTCTGCCTGCTGCGGCTAGGCTCGAGCGAGGTGCTGCAGCTCTCCTTTGACCTCCTCGGGGGGCAGGGGGCGCCGCTGCTGAGCTATCGCCTTCGCCTCTGTGAGCCCGACTGGAGGGCCTCGGAGCTGTATGCCTCCGAGTACCTCAGTGGGGCGGACAGTGATCAGCTGCCCCCTCCACGGCCTAGTGTCGGTACCCTGCAGCCTTATCAGCACTACGAGCTCGCCCTCGGGGCGCAGCTCTTCCAGCGCTCGGGCAACTATCTCCTCGAGATCCTCGATGAGTCGGGGGAGCGTAGCCTGCTGCGCGTGCCCCTCTCGGTCTATGAGCAGCGCCTACGGCTGGAAGGGCGTGTGACGCCCGATGCCTGGGGAGAGCTGCGTGGAGGGCTGCAGCAGGTCGAGGTCGAGCTGCGAGGGCTCAGTCTAGCAGATCGAGCTGCGCTGGGGGAGGGCCTCCAGCTCCTTGTCATCCAGGACGGACGCTGGGAGACAGCCCAGCGCCTAGGGCAGCCCTCTGACGAGGAAGCAGACGGGCTGAGCTATCGAGGGAGCGCCGCGGCACGCTTCGCCGCAGGTAGCGGCTACTACCGCGTGGAGCACCGCTCGGATCGCGGGCCCTTCCAGGGGGTAGCTGCTAGCTACCGCTCCGCCTCTGGGCTGCTAGGTCTAGAGCTTCACCCCCGTCAGCCACGCGCAGGGCAGCCCTTCAGCTACGAGGAGCAGCGGCAGGGGCTGCAGCTGCTCTCCACGCTCCGAGGGGAGTCTGCCACTGAGGGGGACTACCATGAGCTGAGCTTCCGCCTCCAGTGCCCCGAGCCGCTAGCGGGGCAGGTCTACCTCGAGGGTGAGGCCTTCCGCTACATGCCGCTGGAGCGCCGTGAGCTGCGCTATGATGCAGCCACACGCAGCTACCAGCTAGCCCTTCCTCTGAAGCAAGGCTATCAGGAGTATCAGTTCGTCTACCGCCCCGAGGGCAGTGATCAGCTCGAGACAGCCACCTTGATGGGCGACCACTATCAGACCGAGCACCACTATACGGTGCTGGCCTTCGTGCGCTCCTACACTGATCGCGCGCCGCGCCTCTGGGCAGTGCTGCAGCTCTGAGCTGCTCTGCCCATCCCTTGCGAGGAGTCTGACTATGGGGGTGCGCTCAAGCTGCCCTACTATATATAGGTAGGCCTTAGGCCGCTCGACAGCGCCATCGCCTATAGCCTAGGGGCGCTCCTTCGCTGAGCCGCTCCTAGGCTTTTTCGTATCTTTGCCTTAGAGACAATACTTACTAATGCAGCTAGCCTAATGAAGAAAGGAACACTACTTGCCCTAGGGCTGCTCGGCCTATCGCTGACGACAGCGCTGGCCACACAGCAGACCGGGCGTACGATGACCATTGAGGAGATCAATTCGGGTGCCTTCGCCTCGCGCTCCGCAGGCCGAGGGATGCGCTCCATGAGCGACGGCCTCCACTACACGATGATGGATAAGGCGCACAAGGCCATCCTACGCTACAGCTTCGCCACGGGGCAGCTTGTGGATACGCTCTTCAGTGTAGATAAGGCTAGGGAATGTGAGTTCAAGACCTTCGACGACTATATCCTCGAGCCCCAGGGCCACCACATCCTCCTGCTGCGCGACAAGAAGGCCGTCTACCGCCGCTCCTGGACGGCGGATGCCTATCACTACGATGTGCGCCGCAATAGGGTAGAGCCGCTGAGCGAACGCGGGGGCAAGGTGATGATCCCGACCTTCAGCCCCGACGGGCGTATGGTCGCCTTCGTCCGCGAGGGGAACATCTTCATCAAGAAGTTCGAGTACGACACCGAGGTCGCCGTCACCAGCGACGCCGCGCGCAACAAGGTGATGAACGGCACGACGGACTGGGTCTATGAGGAGGAGTTCGAGGTAACAAAGCTCCTCACCTGGAGCGAGGACAACAACTACCTGGCCTACGTGCGCACCGACGAGAGCAAGGTCGAGGAGTACAGCATGCCTATGTATGGGGGGCGTCAGTACCCTAGCCTCTATACCTATAAGTACCCCGAGGCAGGGACGCCCAACTCGGAGGTCTCGGTACATATATATAATGTAGGGGACCGCTCCAAGAAGCAGCTGGACTTCGGTGACAGCAAGCCCTACTACATCCCCCGTATCGAGTTCGTGGGGCGGGATGGGAACCTCGCGGTCTTCAGCCTCAACCGTCAGCAGAACCACTTCCGCCTCTACTACGTCAATGACAAGACGCTCCTGCCGAAGCTCATCCTTGAGGAGCGTAACAAGGCCTACGTCGATAGCCGCTACCTCCAGCACTGCCACTTCGTTCCTGGGGGCTTCGTCTACATCAGCGAGCGCGATGGCTACCGCCATCTCTATAGCTATAGCGACAAGGGCGTACTGCAGCGCCAGATCACCTCGGGTAAGTACGACGTGATGGACTTCTATGGTGCCGATGCCGCGGGCAATATGTACTACCAGGCTGCCGACGCCTCGCCCATGCGTCGCTCCGTCTATCGCATCGACCCCAAGGGCGTCAAGACGCGCCTCGATGGGGGAGAGGGGACGAATAACGCCATCTTCAGTCAGAACTTCGCCTACTACATCAGTACCTTCCACAACGCCCATACCCCCACCGTGACGGCTGTCTACGCTACGGGTAAGCCCAAGCCGCTGCGCACGCTGGAGGATAATGCTGCCCTGCGCTCCAAGCTCGCTGGCTACCGCATCTCCCCTAAGGAGTTCATCACTGTCCGCAATGCCGAGGGGCAGTCACTCAATGCCTGGATCGTCAAGCCGCTGGGCTTCGACCCGACGAAGAAGTACCCCGTGCTGATGGTGCAGTATAGTGGGCCCGACTCGCAGCAGGTACTCGACAGCTACGGCTATGGTTGGGAGCAGGTGCTCGCTGCCGAGGGCTTCATCGTGGCCTGTGTCGATGGGCGCGGTACTGGGGCTCGTGGGGAGGAGTGGCGCAAGTGCACCTACCTACGCCTCGGGGTCAAGGAGAGCGCCGACCAGATTGCCGCTGCCAAGAGCCTCAGCCAGCTGCCCTACGTCGATGGTAGCCGCATAGCGCTATGGGGATGGAGCTTCGGCGGGTACAACACGCTGATGAGCCTCTGCCACGGCGGTACGACCTTCAAGCTCGGGATCGCTGTCGCCCCCGTCACCGACTGGAGCTACTACGATACCATCTACACCGAGCGCTACATGCGTACGCCCCGTGAGAACCCCGAGGGCTACAAGGCCTCGTCCGTCCTCGAGGTCGCAGCGAACCTTCGCAGCCGTCTGCTGCTTATACATGGGAGTGCCGACGACAACGTACATGTCCAGAATGCCATGGACGTCGCCGAGCGCTTCGTCCAGGCGGACCTGCCCTTCGACATGGCGATCTACACGGACAAGAACCACAGCATCTACGGGGGCAAGACGCGCGACCATCTGTATAAGAAGATGATCGCCTACCTCAAGGCTCACCTGTAGTACGCACCTAGACTCCCAGCGGGGCGGCACGCTCTGTCCCCTGGCCTTTACTTAGACGATGCAACAAGAGACCGCAGCACCCAAAGCACGCAATGTAGTGCGTGTACGCAAGCCCGAGTGGCTCAAGATACGCCTCGGCGACAACGCTACCTTCACCGGCACCAAGCAGACCATCGAGGGGCATGGGCTGAACACCATCTGCCACAGCGGACGCTGCCCCAACCAAGGCGAATGCTGGAGCGCAGGTACCGCTACCTTCATGATCGGGGGAGCAGTCTGTACGCGCGCCTGCCGCTTCTGCAACACGCTCTCCGGCAAGAACCCCGCAGCACTCGACCCCCTCGAGCCGCTCAAGGTCGCCCAGAGCATCAAGAAGATGGAGCTGCGCCACGCCGTCATCACCAGCGTAGACCGCGATGACCTGCCTGACTACGGGGCGCAGCACTGGGTGGAGACCATCGAGGCGATCAAGCGCACGACGCCTGAGGTCACTATCGAGGTGCTGATCCCTGACTTCAATGGTCGCCTGGACCTCGTGGACAAGATCATCGCCTGCCAGCCCAAGATCATCTCTCACAACCTCGAGACCATACGCCGCCTCACGCCCGAGGTACGCCACGTCGCGACCTATGAGACTTCGCTGAGCGTGCTGGAGCGTATCGCCGCCAGTGGCATCCCTGCCAAGACGGGCATCATGCTCGGCCTCGGGGAGACAGAGGCTGAGGTGCTGGAGCTGATGGACGATGCGCGTGCCCGCGGTGTCTCTATCATGACCATAGGACAGTACCTGCAGCCTACGCGCCGCCATCTGCCCGTCGTGGAGTATATCCATCCGAAGCAGTTCGCCCGTCTGCGTACGCTCGGGCTAGAGAAGGGCATAAGGCATATCGAGAGTGGCCCGCTGGTGCGCTCCTCCTATCATGCCGAGCGCCACGTCCTCGACTAGCGCCCCCCGCACCAATCCTCATACAATAAGGCCTCGCCCCTCCAGCTGTACAGCTCGGGGGCGAGGCCTTTCTTATGTATATAGCTT
>NZ_CALIXW010000020.1 GCF_938046015.1 uncultured Porphyromonas sp.
TATGACCCCCTGCTTGTAAGGCAGGTGCTCTAAACCAGCTGAGCTATAGGCCCCAGTGTGCGGCCGTCACGGCCTTCGTTTGCGCTTGCAAAGGTACGAAGACTTTTCTACTCCTGCAAGTACGCCGCTCATCCCCGCCCCCGAGTCCGCCTCCCGCCTCCCTCGCCGCTCCTTCCTTCCCTTGTAGATGAAGAACCGTCGTGCAAGCCCCAGCGGGGCGACCCGCTCAGAGCCCAGGGTGCGTAGCCCTGTAAGGGCGACCAAACCCTGGGTCAGTCGCCCCTCTATGCAAATGAGCCCTACAGGGGCGACCCATCGAGGGGATCAGGGTGGGGGTGCCCTTGCGCTGGTGTGCTAGGGCCGATTGAAGGATCGCCCCTGCAGGGCTCTATCTTTGTTTGATCCAAGTTACCCAGGGTTTGGTCGCCCTTACAGGGCTACGCACCCTGGGCTTTGGATAGGTCGCCCCGTTGGGGCTTAAGGCCTCGGATCTAGGTGGTGATAGGTGTGCGAAGTGTGTCTTACGATGCGTCGACCCGCTGGGGCTGAAGGCCGCTAGTCTAAGAGGCTAGGTGTGTGCGAAGCGTATCTTGTCATCTTATGAGCCGAGAAGCAGTGTGCTGCGACCTAGCTAGCAGCACGCTGAGGGATATCCGTCAGCTCCTTGATGGATATCGGTAAGCTCCTTGATGGGTATCCGTCAGCACCGTCAGGGATATCCGTCAGCGCCTTGAGGGATAAGGGGGGAGCTTGCCCTCGTGCTGAAAGCAGCGAGTGTAGGGCGATGGGGGCGCCCGTGGGGAAGACCTCGCGCGCGTTCCTATTATAGTGGCTGGGTATTGGGGCTGGCTAGGGCTGAGGATTGAGGCTGGATAGCGGGGGCTTGGCTCGAAGAGGCTGGGGCTTGTGACTTAGGCTCGCCTGGAGGCGCGGCGCGGTAGGGTACGGCTGCGGTGCGAATTGTGGAGGGGCGGGCCTCAGACTTGTAGCGGCTTGAGCTCCGAGGCGTGGAGGGACTTAGCCTTGAGGCGTGGGGGCGGAGGGGCTGAGGCTAGGGGGAGCGCGCTCAGACAAGGTATGGGGGTGTGAGATATTATTGCTACCTTTGTAGTCCATTAACGCTCATTATACGGTTACCAACCAACAGAGACTAAAGGCAAAAAGAACTTATTATAACGTTATAAGATAATGAAGAAAGGAATTCATCCTGAGAACTACCGTCCTGTAGTATTTAAGGACATGTCTAACGAAGACATCTTCATCACGCGCTCTACGATGCCCGCCAAGGAGACGATCGTAGTCGACGGCGTAGAGTATCCCCTGATCAAGGTCGAAATCTCCAGCACCTCGCACCCCTTCTTCACGGGTAAGGCAAAGCTGGTCGACACGGCTGGTCGCGTAGACAAGTTCATGAGCCGCTACGGCAACCGCAAGAAGTAGGAAGACAATTCCTTAGCTCCCGAGGGCTGCGAAGTACAAGCGTCCTCATCGGAGTCCCTTATAGGCGGTCATCTATCCCACGGGATGGATGACCGCTCTTTCTTTACCCCGAGTGAGCTGGACGGAGGCTGTGTAGACTGCAGGGGAATGAGTATCTTTGTCTTAGCCGCCCCGCTGTGGGGCTGGCTACTCATACACTCAGCTGTTATGGAACGTATACTTCCACACGTGACCAACGAGACGGGACTACTCAAGACCGTCGTCCTCGGTCTCCCCTATAGCATAGGGCCCATCCCCACCCTCCAAGAGACTTACGATGCCAAGAGCTACGAGGCGGTACAGCTAGGCTGCTTCCCCAGCCAGGCGGACATCATCCACGAGATGGATGCTGTGCTGGCAGTGCTCGAGCGCTACGGCGTCGAGGTCCTTCGCCCCGCACCGCTAGAGGACTACAATCAGGTCTTCGCCCGCGACGTCGCCTTCACCATCGAGGACACGCTCTTCATCTCCAATCTCATCCCCGACCGTGGGCTCGAGACCGAGGCCTTCGGACGCTCCGTCTTCCCCCGCATCGCTGAGGGACACCTCGAGACTCTGCCCGAGCGGGTACACACCGAGGGCGGGGACATCCTGCTCTACGATGATATCATCTTCGTCGGCACCTACCTCGGGGAGGACTACTCGAGCTACAAGACGGCACGCACCAATCACTATGCGCTGGATTGGTTCCGCGAGCGCTTCCCGCACAAGCAGATCATCCCCATCGAGCTATGCAAGCATGACCACGATCCCCGCCAGTCGGTGCTGCACCTGGACTGCGCCTTCCAGCCCGTCTCCCGAGGGCGTGCGCTGATCTATCCCGAGGGCTTCATGCACCAGCGCGACGTGGCTCTGATGGAGGAGATCTTCGGTAAGGACCAGCTCTTCCGCGTGACGCCCGACGAGGCCTACCATATGAGTACCAACGTCGTCTCGCTTAGCCCCGAGGCACTGATCAGTGACCGCTACTTCGTCCGCCTCAACGAACATCTGCGCTCCGTCTGGGGGATGACGGTCGAGGAGGTCCCCTATCAGGAGATCTCCAAGATGGGTGGGCTCCTTCGCTGCTCTACGATGCCACTTCGCCGCGAATAAGCCCTCGAAATGAACAATCTGCCCTCTTGAGGGCTTCTATAGCCAAGTAGAACGCTAATTGACTACAGAGATGAAAAGAACGATCCTAGCATTCGGGCTCGCTGCCCTCAGCCTGGTGAGCGCCTCCGCCTGCACGGCTAAGGCCTCTAGCACGGAGCAGCAGGCGAAGCCCGAGGCGCAGGCTGGTCAGCCTGCCGAAGCCAAGAAGGAACTGGTCAAGCATATTGACGCCGCCTTCATGCGCGCCAACATATACGACTATAAGGCTAATCCCACGAAGTTCGTCTTCAAGGGCAAGCGCCCCGCCGTCGTGGACTTCTATGCTACCTGGTGCGGCCCCTGCCGTAGCCTCGGCCCCAAGCTCGAGGCCGTAGCCAAGAAGTACGAGGGCAAGATCGACTTCTACAAGGTCGACGTGGATAAGAATGCCGAGCTCTCCCAGATCTTCCGCGTGCAGAGCATCCCCATGGTGCTCTTCATCCCTATGGAGGGTATCCCCACGCAGACGCTCGGTGACCTCAGCCCCGAGGAGATCCAGCAGAGTATCGACCTCATCTATAAGGCGGCTAAGTAGCCCGCCCGTGTAGGCGCTCGCCCCGAGGGGGAGCTGCCTGCCATGATACGTGACAGCCCCCTGTCCCACCGAGTGTGGGGCAGGGGGCTGTCGCGTATGCTCGAGCGGCGGGGTGGCTAGGAGCGGAGGCGCTGCTGGATACGCTCGGAGAGCAGACGGTAGAGCTGCTGCAGCTCGGGCTCAGCCGTGAGGAGCTCCTCGTGGCGCTGCATCGTAGCCTCATCGCCCCGAGCGGCAGGCCCCGTGAGGGCCTCGCGGGCGGGGAGCGAGTGGAGCTTCATGAGGAGCTCATCCAGTAGCGGGAGGAGCGCCTTGGGCGGCAGTCCCTGACGCTCCAGCAGGCGCTCGGCCTCGAGGACGAGGTAGTTGGAGAAGTTGCACGCCAGCACGGCGCCGAGGTGGAGGTAGAGGCGCTGCGTGCTGGTCGCCTCGTGCACCTCATCTCCCAGCAGCTCCGCCAGTCGTCGTACCTTCGCTAGGCTCGTGGCGTCACTGCCCTCGATGTAGAAGGGGAGGTAGCTCCCCGCAGCGGCGCGCTCACGGCTGAAGGTCTGCAGCGGATAGAGCACGGCGCCCTGAGGGTGGTACTCGAGGAGGCGCCCCAGCGAGGTAGCACCCGAGCAGTGTACCCACAGCCCGCGCGTCCGCCCCTCGAGTCGCTGCCACAGCTCGGGCAGGGCGTCGTCGCTGAGGACAAAGAGGTAGATATCCGCCTCGGGCAGTAGCTCCGTGAGCTCCGTGGTGAGGGCGAGCCCGCGCGTGTCATACAGCTCGGCCAGCTCCGAGGAGAGGCGCTCCACGGAGGCACGGCTGCGGCTGTAGAGCTGTACGAGCGTCCCTGCCTCGGGATGCCTGAGGAGGGCATGCGCGAGGTGGCTCGCCAGCCGCCCCGCACCGAGGAGGACAATCCGCGGGGGCTGCTCTGGGCTTCGTGCCTCCATCTAGGCTTCGGCGACTTCGCTAGGCTCCTCGGGGACTACGTAGCGGCCGATGTGGATCTTCTCCCACTTGAGGCTCTCGGTAGGACGAGGCTCGGGGATGCGCTCGCGGTGGCCGACGGCGATGATGCAGAGCACCTCGAGCTGGTAGGGGATGCCGAGGACATTGCGCACATACTCGGTGGACTCCTGTCCCGCACCCGTGTAGCAGCCGTAGGCATCCGCCCAGCAGCTGCCTAGGCCCATAGCCTCGGCCTGCAGCTGGATGAAGCCTGCCGCCAGCGAGGCATCAGCGATCCAGCGCTCGCACTCCATGGGCGAGCCGAGGACGACGATGCCCAGGGGCACCTGTCTGAGGAAGCCCGCACCGCTCTCACGCATATAGCTCAGCTCCTCGAGGGTCGCCTTGTCCTCGACGAGAACGAACTGTGTGGTGTGCTTGTTCTTGGACGAAGGCGCACGCAGAGCGGCCTCCAGCAGCAGCTGTACCTCGTCGCCCGTGAGCGGAGTGTCTACATAGCGGCGTGCCGAGCGGCGCGTCTCGATGGCGGGCAGCAGGTGGGGGACGGCCTCCTTGGTTGGGGGGAGCGGGAGGGCGGCAGCGAGCTCGTCGGACTCCTTGAGCAGCTCGCCAGCCAGGCTAGCGATCATGCTGCGGTAGCTGGCATCGGTGCCCTCGCCGTGGCGATGCTTGCCCTCGGCCTCCTCGAGGAGCTTGTAGAGGTAGTCGGAGATGCGCTTGGTGAACTCCTGGGGTAGGCTTGCTTTGCTTGTCTTCGTATCCATAGGGTTTTGGGAATAAATAGGGTCAGGGATGGGAGGAGCTAGGGGAGCCAGCGGCTGAGGCTATCGGCCAGCTGCGGCGCGTCACGCCTCAGCAGCCAGGCCTCGCGTATGGTGTAGCTCAGCGGGAGGCTGCAGTCGAGCTCGGGGAGGATCTTGCGGTAGCGCTCCGCCTCGCGTCCCGTAGCCAGCGTATAGTCTATGCTGCCCGCGGCCACACGCATCGCCAGCTGCTCGCTCGGGTAGAGGGAGTCATAGCTGAGGTGTATGGGTTCGCCGATCTCCTCGCTCAGGTGCTGGACGAAGAGCGTGTAGGGCGAGCCCTCGGGCAGGACAATGGTCTTGCCGCCGAGGGCGAGCTGCTGGCGGATCAGCTGGGCGCTGTCGCGGCGCTGCACGAGGTAGAGGGGTGCAGCGCTGTGGGCACGCCAGGGACGGAAGGAGAGGGTGTCGACCTCGGAGGTATGAGCCAGTGGGCGCGCTATGAGGTCGACCTCACCGCGGCGCAGCGCTGCGAGGGCGCGCGGCCAGTCGTTCTCCAGCACGACCTCCACGCGGAGGCCGCTGCGGGCCGTGAGCTGCTTTGCCAGCTCGTAGATAGCCCCCGTACGCAGGCCGCCCTTGATCTCGACGGCGCCGTCGGTATAGGCCGAGAGGATGCGCAGTACACCCTCGCGCTGGATCTCGGGCCAGTCGCGCTGGACGATAGCCTCCTCGCTGTCTCGGCTAGTGCCCGCGCTGGGACGCAGGTAGTACATCAGTCCGAGGGCTAGCAGCAGCGCAAGGAGGTAGCCGAGGAGGCGTGGGGTGAGCTTGGGGAGCGTCATAGGCGGGGCTAGTTATTAAGGTCCACGACGACGCCAGCCTGCAGGTGCATGGGGGCGTAGGGGTACTTGTGCATCGAGAGGCGTGGGTTGGAGAAGAGCGCCTCGCCGACGTTGTACATCTCGAGGAAGAAGCGGGCGCGCTTGAGACGGAAGTTGGCATAGGCGTTCACCAGTGCGGTCTTCCCCCCGACATAGCCCTCGGTCTGCAGTGCGAACTGCTGCGTCGTGGGCTGATAGTAGGGTGCGCGGTAGCTGCTGTGCCAGTAGCCCTTGACCCCGAGGTCAATGCGCATGACGCTCGCTACGAGGAAGCGGAGGTAGACATCCGCCGCTGCCGAGAGCTCGGGCAGGGGCAGGATGCTCTCTACGGAGCTCTTCTGATAGGCGGCGTCCAGCTCCCAGTTCAGCATGCCCCAGCGGTTGGCATGTCGTAGACGCAGGGCCAGTACCTGGATCAGGGGTCCGTACTGCTGCGTCTCGCCCTTGCTGTCGAAGTAGAGATAGTTCTGCAGCGAGCTCGTGCGTAGCTCTGCGCTGGTGCCCCAGGAGTCTAGGTGGAGGCGGGCGCCGAGCTCTGCGCGGCGGGTGAACTCCAGCTGCTTGTCCCACCAACCATAGGTGCCGTGGTGGTGCGCCGCGAAGAAGGAGGGGGAGGAGTTGTCTACCAGTGCGTCCGCCTCAAGGGCAAAACGGCGCCCTGCGATGCGGAAGGCGGTACGCACATCCCCCTCTAGGCGTAGCGCGCCGAGGTCAGAGCCGAGGACGCCCAGCTCGGCACGTGCTGAGAAGTTGAGTCCCTCACCCTCACGGCGCTCGATGAGGCCGCCGACGAAGGTCGAGGAGAAGCGCTGCCGCTGGTAGCGGTGCGTCGTGCTGTCGGGTAGGTCAGCCCAGTTGTTCTCCTGTCTTAGGTAGGCCGAGAGGCCGAACTTGACCCAGGGACGGAAGCCCTCCAGCAGCGAGAGCGCCACCGTGGTGCGCAGCGTGGCGAGCTGGGCACTATCGTTCGGCATCGTGAGGTCCGTCTCGGTGCCGTCGGCAGCCTTTACCTTGTGCGACACGACGGGCGGGCCGAAGGCCTTAGTGAAGGCTTCGGAGGGGCTCTCGGCCTTGAACTGACGGCTGTGCTTGGTGTAGTAGTTAGTCAGCGAGAGGCCTGCGACGGGGACGAAGACGAGGCTATCCACCTGGAGACTGTCGCTCCCGACCACCATCCCAGGCGTGTTGGGGGCGGGGACGCGTACCGCGCGGCGCTGGTAGCTCCCGAAGCGGTAGGTCTGCGCGAGGAAGGCGTGCCCGAGGCGCTGCAGGTTGTGCAGGTTGCGATCCAGCAGCACGGGGACGTCCTTGGCGCTGATGCGCGTGCGTCCGTTGGTATAGCGCTCGGGGTTGTTGATATAGTCGGCATTGGTGATCCCACCGTTCTCCTCCTGCTTGTAGTAGTCGTTGGCCACGTAGGCGTAGAGCTCGTAGCGGTCGCCGCGGTAGCTGGTGAAGACGCGGTAGCGGGCGTCCTTGCTCCTATTATAGGTATAGTAGCCGAGGGCGTTGCGGTAGTCGAAGTTCACGCCGAGGTTGAGCCTGCGACCGAGGTTGACCCCAAAGTCCGCCGCCAGCACGTCCTCTGCCTCGTTGGTGGCGAAGTTCTTCTGATAGCGCACTAGGGTAAAGGGCGTCTTGGTGTCGTAGAAGCGCACCTCGCTCGGTGTGTAGAGCATGCCGTAGTAGCCATCGACGTAGAAGAAGTCGCTGACGCCCTGCGGGCGGTCGAAGAAGTACTTGCTCTGCCAGAGCGAAC
Organism: uncultured Porphyromonas sp.; assembly: GCF_938046015.1. Taxonomy (GTDB): domain Bacteria; phylum Bacteroidota; class Bacteroidia; order Bacteroidales; family Porphyromonadaceae; genus Porphyromonas. Next base: position 7,495 of record NZ_CALIXW010000020.1, read on the forward strand.
TCATATTCCCCTGATAGCTGACCCCTAGGCTGCGGTACTCGGGGCTGATATACTCGTAGGTGTAGTGCGTCAGGGTGTCGGGCATCTGGACGCGTACGGTGCGCCCCACCTCGGGGATGAGGCGGTAGGCACGGAGCTTGTCACCGCGCACCATCTTGATCTCGTCGGGGATCGTCTCGACCTCCCGTACGGCGTAGGGATCTAGGGTCTTGGACTGGGGCTGCTGCGCCAGTGCAGGCGCTGGGAGCCCTAGCACCAGGAGCGCTAGGGGTAGATATAGCTTGGGATTCATTCGGGGGATATATCGCGTCGTTGTCTAGGGGCGGAGCCTTAGCACTGCTCCAGGCCGCAGCTGCAGCCCTTGGGGTCGAGCTCGATGGTGAGGTGGCTCACTAGGCGCGCTGTAGCTAGTTGGCGCACGGCCTCCTTGAGCTCGGCGAGCTGGCGCGGCTTGGTCAGGCGCTCGCAGTCGTAGACGAGGTGCAGGGTGCCGATGTGCTGCTCGCCGTTGAGCGTCCAGAGGTGCACGTCGTGCACGGACAGCACGCCCTCCAAGCGCAGCACCTCCTCGACGAGCTCCTCGCTATCGACGTCCTCGGGCACACCTTGGAGGAAGATGCGGAGGTTGTCCCTGAGATTGAAGTACACATTGTACAGTACCCAGCCCGTGATGCAGAGCGAGAGGATGGGGTCAAGGATGGGGAGGTCGACGAAGTACATGACGACGCTGACGATGAGTACAGCCACCCAGCCCAGCACGTCCTCCATCAGATGCACGCGCATGGCACGCTCGTTGAGCGAGCTACCGCCCATCATACGCCAGGCCGCGTAGCCATTGACCGCGAGGCCGAAGAGGGAGAGGACGAACATCCCCCCCGCATGCGGCTCGCTCGGGGTGATGATGCGCTCGATGGACTCCTTGATGACGAAGGCCGAGCCCACGAGCAGGATGATGGAGATGAGCAAGGCTCCCAGCAGGGAGAAGCGCTTGTAGCCGTAGCTGAAGTTCTGGTCGCGGCCCTTCTTGGACAGGCGCTCCAGATACCAAGCTACGCCCAGCGAACAGGAGTCACCGAAGTCGTGCAGCGCATCCGACAAGATCGCTACACTCCCCGTATAGAGCCCGCCGACGAGCTCCACGAGGGCAAAGAAGAGGTTCAGCACGAAGCCCAAGAAGATATTCCCCTCCGCCTCGTTATGATGGTGATGGTGGTGATGGCCGTGTCCGTGATGACGGTGGCTATGGCTGTGCCCTACTTCGTGCCCGTGGCTGTGCTGCGGGCTGGGACAAGCTCCTCCCTCGTGCTCGTGGCTATGCTGGTGCCCGTGACAGTGCTCCGCCTCATGCGCGTGGCTATGCTGATGGTTGGGACAAGCCCCGCCCGCGTGCTCGTGATGCTGCTCGTCGTCGACCTCTTCGCTGATCGTGTGGCTCATAATGCTCCTATGCTTGATGCCTGCTGCTAGGCTCCTTTATACTAACTAACGTCCTTATGAGTACAAAAGTACGGCTTTTTGGGGGCATCGATCGCGGCGCCTCGCCTCGCTGCTTTGCGTGCTTCCTTATCCTGCTCGCCGTCCTCCTCCTCCTTTGCTCTCCCCGCCGCTGGATCGTGCCCCTTAGCCCTGCCTATCCAGCCCTGCGATGACTTGGTCCCCCTCTGGCTGGTAGAGCGGGGAACGCTCCCTCGCAGCTATGCGCTGGACAGAGGATTCGGATCGCTCCTGGGGGGCGAAGTGCGGAGACCATTTTCGGGAGCTCCCGAAAATGGTCTGTCTCGGTAGCGAGCTCAGCGTATGATCTCTACGCTGCTACGCGCTAAGCTGCGGAGCGGAATAGCCCTCGGTAGCGTCACGGCTAGAACTCAGCTCCGTGAGGGATAAGTATCGGTGGCGTTTAGGGATATCAGTCAGCGCGCAGAGGGGTACCGGTCAGCGTCGTCACTGATAGGTCGGAAGGCCGTGAGGGATATCCTTCAGCCTCGTCCCCGCAGTAGGTGGGCGGAGCTGCGGGTAAGGTGACGAGGCAAGCCATCCCGCTCGGAGCGTGGCGCAAGACTCCTCGGCCTTGTCCTCCTAATAGAGTATGCGCTAATTAGTGCTAGTATGCTACGGAAAGTTTTGTACCTTTGAATCATAGTTAGCCCCTAGCGCTTGCCGTACTCAGAGGAGTGCGGCGAAGAGCTAGGATACCTGTGTAACCTAATTCTATATGTAAGATGAGTGGAAATTCAACTAGTCCGTCAAAGAGGATAATCATCATGCTTTACGGCCCCCATGATTCTGGTAAGACGACATCGCTTAACCATCTGATCGGACTTTTGGATCCGAATCGAAAAGATTGGCCTCAGGGGAAGGATAGGGAGGTGCTTGTCGATTATGAAGATGCCCGAGTCGCTGTGACGACGAAAGGAGATGGCTTGGAAGAGATCGAGGGCAATCTAAAATTCGCAGAAGAAACGGGTTGCGATATTCTTGTTACTGCAGCGAGAACAAGGGGAGCAACACGGAAGAAAATCCGCGACTATGCTAGCAAACCCTCAATTAAACTAATTGAGGTGGGAGCGTACATTGCACCTCAATTTGCTAATTTAGTTAATCCAGTACTGGCTGCTTCTCTCAAGAAGATCATAGAGGGCCTTATAAAGGAGCACCTATAGTTGTGTCTCGCGAAGCCTCTCTTTAGCTTTGCTACTCCTTGTCCGTAGCCTTTTGCTACGGTAGCTTGCCACCTCGTTAGCGACGTGGAATAGCTCTCGGCAGCGTCACGGCTAGCCCTCAGCTCCGTGAGGGATAAGTATCGGCGGCGTTTAGGGATATCAGTCAGCGTGCTGAGGGGTATCGGTCAGCGCCGTTACTGATAGGTCGGACGGTCGTGAGGGATATCCCTCAGCCTCGCCCCCGCAGTAGGTGGGCGGAGCTGCGGGTAAGGCGACGAGGCAAGCCATCCCGCTCAGAGCGTGGCGCACGGCTGCTTCGGACAAGAAGCAGACGAGGCTTGCGCTCCCGCCAGCTAAGGACAGAACAGACACAAAAAGCCCGAGGGGGCACACCGCAGCTGCGGTGTGCCCCCTCGGGCTTTTTTAGGGTGGAGGTGCTGGAGGATGGGTGGTGGCGGGGGACTTAGTGCACCTCCAGCCAGTTGGCCCCCGTGCCGATGCTTACCTCCAGCGGGATGCTGAGCTCGGGGTAGACGGCCTTAAGAGGCGGCTCGATGTTTTTTGGCGGACTTTTGTACCTTTAGGGCATCGCGAGCCCTCGATGCTCCGACGGTGCTCTAGCCGTAGAGACTAGGTTGGCGAGCGCGTGTGCGGGCAGAGGGGAATGCATCATCAGACAAGGTATCAAATAATGAAGAGAAAAAGCATCCTAGCGCTGCTGGGCGCTGCCTGCATGGTCTCGGCACAGGCCAAGCCTCAGGCCCCACTGAAATTCGACGCGAGCAAGAGCGCTAAGTCCTCCTTGACGATGCCCGACGGGCGCATCGTGCACTATACGGCCTACACGAAGCAGTACTTCGTCTCCCAGGTGGAGGACTCCACCTATCAGTATCTCAATGTCTTCGTCCCCGAGGGGGCGACAGAGCAGACGCCCATCTTCGTCCGCACCTATATCGGTGGGTATATGGAGAGCACGGCGGGCTATCCTCAGGCGGCCGATGCCAGTGGCCGAGCCTTGGCAGAGGGCTATGTCCTCGTTATCCCCGGGAGCCGCGGACGTCGCTCTACCGTCAAGCAGGGGAAGCAGACCCTCTATACGGGGCGTGCCCCCAAGGGACTGCTTGACCTCAAGGCCGCCATCCGCTACCTTCGCCACTTCGACCGAGAGCTCCCAGGAGACACGGAGAAGATCATCATCGACGGCACGAGCGCGGGCGGGGCGATGTCCGCCCTCGTAGGTGCTACGGGCAATCATCCCGCCTACGCTCCGCTCCTCAAGGCTATGGGCGCCGCCGACGAGCGGGACGACGTCTTCGCCAGTGTCTGCTTCTGTCCCATTACCGACCTAGAGCACGCCGATATGGCCTACGAATGGCTCTACGGGGGGACGGCCAGCCGCCAGGCGCTGCCCGAGGTGCAGCGGCAGCTAACTGAGGAGCTGGCGGCACAGTACCCCGCCTACCTCAACTCGCTGGGCCTAGCCAGACCCGACGGCAGGGCGCTGACCGCAGATAACTATCGAGACTACATCAAGGAGCTCCTCATCGAGAGCGCTCAGGCGGCGAAGGATGCTGGGGCGAACATCGCCGATACGCTGGGCTTCAGCTTCTCGGCGGAGGTGGCCTTCCAGGCGCCGATCAATGGCGGTGTAGGGCAGCCCCCAGCTCCAGCGGGGCTACCATTCGCCCCTCGAGGGATGCGTCGCGGTGCCCCTCAGCAAGGGGAGTACATCACGGGGCTTGACCTAGAGAAGTACCTGAACTATGTCGTGACCACGCAGCCGCTCAAGGGCGTCCCCGCCTTCGATAGCTATCAGGTGGATGGTGCTGAGGCAAGCGGCGAGAATGGCCTCTTCGGCGACGCCCGCGGATCGGATGCTAACTTCACCCCATGGGCAGCAGGCAAGACGGGGGCAAAGCTCAGCGCCGAGCTCCTAGAGCGTGTGCGCCTGATGAACCCTATGGGCTTCATCGGGGATGCCCAGGCGACGAATGCCCCCTACTGGTATCTCCGCCATGGGGCTCGGGACCGAGACACGGCCTTCCCCATCGTGATCAACCTCGCGGCTCAGCTCCGTAAGCATGGGCGAGCCGTGGACTTCAAGCTCCCGTGGAACCGTCCCCACAGCGGCGACTATGCCCTGAACGAGCTCTTCGCCTGGCTCAAGGCCATCACCCGCTAAGGACGCGGGACAGACACAAAAAGCCCGAGGGGGCACGCCGCAGCTGCGGTGTGCCCCCTCGAGCGTATTAGGGTAGAGGTGCTGGTGGATGGGAGCGGGCGGGTGGCTTAGTGCGCCTCCAGCCAGTTGGCACCCGTGCCGATGCTGACCTCCAGCGGGACGCGTAGCTCGGGATAGACGGACTCCATCGTCGTGCGCACGAGGTGGGTGACTTCGTCGAGCTCGTCCAGAGGGACGTTGAGATTGAGTTCGTCATGCACCTGCAGCAGGATCTCGGAGCGTAGGCCGCGGCTGCGCAGCTCCTCCTCGAGGCGTATCATAGCGATCTTGATGAGGTCGGCGGCCGATCCCTGCAGCGGGGCGTTGATGGCGTTGCGCTCGGCATAGCCACGCACGACGGTGTTGGCGCTGTTGATGTCGGGTAGGGAGCGTCGGCGGCCTAGGAGGGTGGAGACATAGCCCTGCTGCTTGGCCTGCTCGACCACCTCGTGTATGTAGCGGGCTACGCCGGGGTAGGAGGCGAAGTAGCCATCGATGAGCTCCTTGGCCTCCTTGCGCGAGATGGAGAGGCGCTCACTGAGACCGAAGGCCGAGATGCCGTAGATGATGCCGAAGTTCGCCGTCTTGGCTCTGCGGCGCATGTCGCTGGTGACCTCCTCGAGGCTGAGGCCGTAGATCTTGGCCGCAGTGGCCTGATGGACGTCCTGCCCCGAGCGGAAGGCCTCGATCAGAGCCTCGTCCTGGCTGAAGTGCGCCATCAGTCGGAGCTCGATCTGCGAATAGTCGGCCGAGAGGAAGGTACAGCCCGGCTCGGGGACGAAGGCCTCGCGTATGGCGCGTCCCTCGGGGGTGCGGATGGGGATGTTCTGTATGTTGGGGTTGCTGCTGGAGAGGCGCCCCGTGGCGGCTATCGTTTGGTTGAAGGTCGTGTGGATCTTGCCGTCGGGGTAGGTCTGCTCGGGCAAGGTGTCGATGTAGGTGCTGAGCAGCTTCTTCACCCCGCGGTAGTCGAGGATCTTTTCCACTACGGGGTGCTTGTCACGGATCTTCTCCAGTACCTCCTCGCTCGTGGTGTAGCCGCCGGTCTTCGTCTTCTTGGGCTTCTCCACGATCTGCAGCTCGTCGAAGAGCGCCTCGCCTACCTGCTTGCTGCTGTTGATGTTGATCGGGTGACCGATGAGGGCGTTGATCTCCTCCTCCAGTTCGCTCAGGCGCATCTCGAGGGCAGCGCCCTGACGGGCGAGGCAGTCCTTGTCGAGGCGCACCCCCGTGCGCTCCATGCGTAGCAGTACCCGTAGCAGCGGCATCTCCACCTCGCGGAAGAGCTGCGTGAGCTGGGCGGCCTCGAGGCGCTCACGTAGGTAGCGGTAGAGCTGGTAGATGATGTGCGTATCCTCCGAGGCGTAGTACTGCAGGCGCTCGGGGGCCACCTGGCGTAGGTCGAAGTGCTTGGCGCTCTGCGGTGCGATCAGCTCCTCGAAGCTCATCATCTGGTATCCGAGGAACTTATCCGCTAGCTCATCTAGCCCGTGACGCATGTCGGGATAGAGCAGATAGTGGGCGATCATGGTGTCGAAGAGCTCGCCCGCGACCTCGATGCCGTAGCTGAGCAGTACCTGGAGGTCGTACTTGAGGTTCTGCCCGACCTTGAGCGAGCGCGTGGAGGTAAAGAGCGGACGTAGGCGCTCCAGAAGGGCGAGGGCGGCACTACGCTCGGCGGGGATGTCGAGGTAGTAGGTGCAGCTGTCGTCGAGGGCGAAGGTCAGGGCGACGAGCTCGGCCCTCAGTGGGTCTACGCTCGTGGTCTCGCTGTCGAAGGTGAGGACACTGGCAGCAGCGGCGCGCTGGACGAAGGCCTCCAGCGTCTCGTCCGTCAGCAGCTCGATACGTAGGGGCGCTAGCTCCGTAGGGGCAGGGGTGGCGGCCTCCTCCGTCTCCTCGAGGCTGGCGAAGAGATCATCAGCGGGGAGGTCAGCTGCCTTGGGTGCGGGTGCGGGCTTCGAGCCGAGGACACGGCTGAGGAGCGTGCGGAACTCCAGCGCCTCGAAGAGCTCCCGTACCGCCTCCTCATCCTTGGGCTGCAGTCTGTAGGCCCCCGGCTCGTAGTGGATGGGCACGTCGCGGCGTATCGTCGCCAGATAGTAGGAGAGGCGTATGTCGTCGGCGCCCTCTAGGATCTTGCGCCCCGTGGCGCCCTTGATGTCCTGGGCATGGGCCAGCAGCTCCTCGATGCTGCCGTACTCCGCCAGGAGCTTCTGCGCGCCCTTCTCCCCTATGCCCTTACAGCCGGGGATGTTGTCCACCTTGTCCCCGAGGAGGGCGAGGTAGTCGATGACTTGGCTGGGATGCTGTAGGCCGTACTTCTCCTTGATCTCCTCCTCGCCCCAGAGCTCGTAGCCGCCGCCCGTGGCAGGGCGGTACATCCATACCTGGGGGCCGACGAGCTGCCCATAGTCCTTGTCGGGGGTGACCATATAGACCTCCTGCCCTGCGGCGGCGGCCTGCTGGCTGAGCGTGCCGATGACGTCGTCCGCCTCGAAGTCCTCTACCTCGATGGCAGGGATGCGGTAGGCCTCCAGCAGCTGGCGAATCAGCGGCACAGCGATACGTATGCCCTCGGGCGTCTCCTCGCGCTGCGCCTTGTACTCGGGGTACTCGCGGTGGCGGAAGGTGCCGCCCTTAGGGTCGAAGACTACGGCCAGCTCGTCGGGCTGTGCCTTAGCCAAGAGGTCCTCCAGCATGAGGACGAAGCCGAAGACAGCGGAGGTATTGCGTCCCGAGCTGTCGATGCGCGGGTTCTTGATGAAGGCGTAGTAGGCGCGGTAGATCAGCGCGTAGGCATCGAGGAGGAAGAGGCGTGACATCTATATAGGGCTTGTGGTGAAGGCGAGGAATAAGTGAAGGAAGAGCGCGTGCGGGTGGGGGACGAAGCTCAGGGGCAGGGCACGGCGCTAGTCTCGAGGGTGGGGGAGCGGCACTCAGAGCGTGGCTCGTAGCCTTAACCCCCAGCTCCTAGGGGCTCGGTGCAAAGGTAGCGCTATTCTAGCGACCGCATAGGCTGCGGAAGCTACAGTGCTCGCAGGACTTAGCGTCCTCAGTCTGGACAAAGGGGACGGCAGGGTCGAAGAGTTCGCTAAGTTGCTGCCGCAGGAAGGCCTCGAAGTCCGCCTGCACCGCGCCATAGGATAGCGGGGCGCGGGAGCGTGTACCCTTGCCCTTGCCTTTGGCGGGCTTGTCCACCTCCTCCCTGTCTTCTGCAGCTGCGCTGGGAGCCGTGAGGAGGCGCTCCAGCCCCTTGATGCGGCCGTCGTACTGGGCGCCCCTCTTGACGAGGCCACTGTCCCCGCGCAGGAGGTAGATGACGGGGTAGAGCCGTGCAGCATCGTAGCTGTCGGGCTTATCATAGAGGACGAGGAGGCAGTAGAAGAGCGTCTGCAGGATGGCCTTATTGTCTGCTAGCTTGAGGCTCGCTATCCCTTCGCCCTTGAGGCTGATCCTATCCTGGCCCGTCTTGTAGTCCACGACGCGGTAGTGGCGCGGCTCGTCGGGGCTGTCCTCCCCCGCGGCACAGCTGTCGATGCGGTCGATGCGTCCCTTGAGCCCCACACAGCGCCCTGCCGCTCCCTGCACTAGGGGGTAGCTGATGGAGAGCTCTGCCTCGCCCGCCTCGATCTGTAGCTGGGGCGTGCTGCTGTCGACCTCGAGGCTACGCTGTACGTAGCGCTTGATCATGTGGACATAGAGCTGGTCGAGGGGGCTGAGCTGCTGCGTGTCCTTCAGCTCATAGAGCTCGGCGTAGCTCTCCTCCACGCGGCGGTCGACCTCCCGCCGTGCGCTGGCGAAGACCTCAGCGTCTAGGAGGTGCCCGCGGCGCTCCTTGTAGATGTGCTCCATGACCTCGTGGTAGACGGTGCCGAAGTCATTGGCCCGCATCATCAGCTCGGGCTCGTCCTCCTCCGAGAGGTCGAGCACGCTCTTATAATAGAAGGAGAGAGGGCAGACTAGGTAGTCCTTGAGGCGCGAGGGGGATAGGTGGCGGCGCGGGGGCGTGCCCTCGTCGCCGAGGTACTTCTCGAGCTGCGCCAGCACCTGAGGCGTCTTGGGCTGGACGATGAGCTGCGGGGGCTGACGACGACTCCGTAGCTGCAGCTGCAGCGTCTCTATGGGGCAGTCGTAGACATAGCGGAGGAGCTTGATGTAGCGGCTCTCTTCGCTCTGGCTGCCCATAGGGTCGCTGGGTGAGGCGACGAAGACCAGTCGGCGCGCCCGCGCTATGGTCTGGAAGAAGGTATAGTCGCTCCCGGGATCATCTGCGCTGCCTGTCGGTAGGCCGAAGGCTCGGCGAAGGCTCACCGGGATCAGGCTGTGAGTGTACTGATCCCTCGGCAGCACGTCGTCCTGAGCCGAGAGGTAGATCATGTGCTCCAGCTGGATGCCGCGCGTCTCCATAAGTCCCATCACCTGGATGCCCTGCAGTGGGTTGCCTTCGAAGGGGATCGTCACCAGCCGCACCAGTTCGTCCAGCAGCCCGATCGTCGTCTGTACGCTCAGCGGGACGCGCTCGGCCTTGCTCTTGATGAGGTCACTCAGGCGCGTCAGGAGCCGCTGGTAGTGGTAGACGAACTCTAGGTCGAAGGCTTCGCTGGCCTCCTCCGAGGCCTCGGCCTCCAGCCCTTCCCCCCCTTCAGCTTCCTCCTCCTGACGTGCTAGCTCACGGCTCAGCAGCTCCTCCTGCAGGAGCTGTAGGATGCGCGCTAGGCGCTCCAGCAGCTCCAGTGGGCTGTCGATGGGGTCGAAGAGCAGGTGCAGCAGCTGGATCTGGCGCTCGGTGTCGGCGGCCTCCTCGCTAGGCAGCTGGGCGGCGAGCTCCCCGCTGAGGGCGAAGAGCCGCTGCGTCGTGATGTGGAAGCGCCCACGGCGTAGCCTGCCGATGAGGGCTGCCATGAGGGGCGCAGACTGCGAGACGAGGCGCAGCCCGATGAGGCTGAGGACGCGGTCAGCAGGGTAGGAACCTCGCGTCTGCTGCAGCTGGGCATAGTCGTGCAGCTGCATCCAGCGCTGCAGGAGCAGTGCGATCGGGGTGCGCTCCAGCGGGAAGCCGAGGGTGATGTTGATCTGTTGGAAGCTCTCGGGCAGAGCGTTCGCCACCGCCAGCAGCTGCCCTTCGTCCGGGAGGATGATGGCGGTGTCGAGGGCGCCGTCCTCGGGCGTGAGCCCTAGGTGCTCGGTGAGGAGACTGGGTAGGGCCTTGGTCTCGGCGATGCGTCCCGAGGTGATGAGGCGGGTGATCTGCTCGGGTAGGAGCGGTACGTCGGGGTCGTTCCACCGGCCTTTGACCTCGGCGCCGAGGCGCTCACTGAGGCGGGCGAGATAGCGGTGTGCGGGGTGCTCCTTATCTGCGACGATCTGTACGCGGCGGTCCCAGCAGAAGGCTGCCTGCCCGCGATCGGCCAAGTGGCGCAGGATGCGACGCTCGGCACGCGGCACGGTGAAGAGCCCGACGAAGACGCATTGCTTCTCCCCATCCAATAGCTCCAGACGCTCCCCCAGCTCGTGATTGACCAGGCGATAGCGGTAGCCGTCCGTCGTGTAGCCCGCCGCCTCGAGCCGCTCGGCGAAGCGGTTGTAGAGGGGCGCCAGGCAGCGCCAGAAGGCTAGGAAGCGCTCCGCGGCATCCTCGTCCGAGGAGGCCTTCCCCTTCGGATGGCTGCCGAAGATCTGCCAGAAGGCCTCGCACAGCGCCTGGAGCTCCTCTAGCGTCTCTTCCTCCTCGGCCGCTTCCCAGTAGTCAAAGAAGTTCCCCTCCAAAGCCTTCAGCTCACTGATATTGCGGTACAGACTCGTCGGATCCACCAGGTAGCGGTCGATGAGGTCGAAGTCCTGTAGGATGATGTTGCCCCAGTAGACGAAGTCATCGAAGGACTCGACCTCCTCGGCAGGGCGTACCTCGCGGTAGGCCTCGTAGAGCTCGAAAAGCTGCGCCGCCCTATCCAGCACGCGCCGCTCGGGTACGAGGCGCCCGACGAACTCGCTCATCGTGCAGAGCTCGGGGGCGAAGATCGGCCGCTCGCTAGCTAGCTGTCCGAGGTAGTGACGGAAGAAGCTCTGGGCACGCTTGGATGGGAAGACGAAGAGGTAACGGTCGAGGTCCTCGGCGAGGAAGTGCGCGGCGACCTGCTCTAGGAAGGGGGCTTGGGGGGAGGTCATGGAGGCGGGAGGGCTTGGGCGGGGCTAAGGGCGGAGGGCAGTCGGAGGATACTTAGAGGCCGCTGCGCTCGAGCTCCTCGGCGCGGCGGAGCGACTCGGCAGCCAGGCGCATATTACCCTCGATCTGAGCCAGCTCGGCGCGTAGTCGATAGAGCGTGCTGGAGGGCTTGGCCCCCGAGTGCTCTAGGGCGAGGTTGATGTCGCGCTGGGCGAAGCCGCGCATCCCGCGCGCCAGATACATACGGGCTCGACCCTCGTAGACCTCGGCATTGCGCGGTAGCTTGTCCACGAGGTAGGCATAGAGGCGCTCGGCCTCGCTGTAGTTGCCGCGCATGGTCTCCAAGAGGGCGTAGCCGATGCGGGCCTTGAGGCTGGAGGCGTTCTGCTCGATGATGCCCTTGAGGTCGAGCTCGGCGGCGGCGTAGTCCTGCTGCAGGAGGTAGAGCATGGCGCGCTGGTAGCGGTAGAGCTCGTTCTTGGGCTCCTGCGCGATGAGGAGGGCGAAGTCGGTGAGGGCGGCCTTGGGGCGCTTCATGCGGACGAAGAGCTTGGCGCGGTTGAAGCGCGTGGTGGCCTCCTGGGGGTCCTGCTCGAGGGCGGCCGTATAGGAGAGGAGGGCGGCAGCGGTGTCGCCCTGGAGCTGCTGCAGGCCTCCGAGGTTGTTGAGCAGCATGGGGCTCATCGCTGTGCGGGGGTAGAGGCGCAGGGCCTCGCGTAGCTGTCGGCTGGCGAGCGCATAGTCCCCGCGGCCACCCGCGACGAAGCTGGAGTCGATGAGGGCGAGGTACTGGGCTTGGCGCTGCTGCTCGGCGAGGCTGTCGCGCTCGTGGCTCTGGCCGAGGAGCCCGAGGGGGGCGAGGATGAGGAGGACGAGGCTGTAGAGCCAGCGGCGGTATCGGGTCATAGGGAGAGACGGCTATACATTATATATATGGGGATGCTCAAGGAACGAACGCACAGAGGGGCTCGGGGCGTGTACTGCCCCTAGCCCTCGCGGTACTCCTCCTTCGGCGAGGCCTCGGACAAAGATAGGGATAATCCCCAGGAGCCTAGGGTACTTGTAGGTCGCCCCCCGCGCCCGCTCCACTGCGCTCCGAGCTCCTGCCGCGCCTCGAGCCCGAGCGTCCGAAGCCAAGACAGAGCCCCGTGCTCTATCCTCACCCTCGTGGGGATGGAGCGCGGGGCCCTGTCCTTTAGCGCTTAGCACGGAAGGCCGATGCGGCGCGGCCTCGGCTGGGAGCGCTGCTGCCTGCGGGCTACTTCTTCAGCCTCGTCGTCAGGAAGAGGAGGTAGAGCACGCCGAGGAGCTTGACCAGGACGGCACCCGTCTGCCCCATCCAGTCGCTGGCATAGCCCATGAGGAGGGGGAAGACCGTCCCCCCGAAGACCCCCATGATCATCAGCCCACTGACCTCATTCTTGTGCTCGGGCTCCCTGCCGAGGGCCTCCGCGAAGATGATGGGGAAGACATTGCTATTGCCTAGGCCTACCAGCGCTATGGCGATGTAGAGTAGCATCGCTTGGTGCGAGAGGGTGAGGATCCCCATCGCCACGAGCATCATCAGGGCGCTGAGCCCGAGGAGGCTACGGCTCGAGAAGCGGCGCAGCAGGATGGAGCCCGTCAGGCAGCCCGCTGTGCGGAAGATGAAGTAGAGCATCGTAGCGAAGGCTGCCTCGTTGAGGCTCAGCCCGAGGCGCTCCATGAGGATCTTGGGCGCTACGGTATTCGTCCCCACGTCTATCCCCACGTGACACATGATCCCGAGGAAGCAGAGGAGGATCGTCGGGCGGCCCAGCAGGCCGAGGCACTTGGCAAAGCTCACCGACTCGCTCGCGGTCTCGTGCTCGAGGCGGGTCGCGTTCAGCGCTAGCACGCTGAGGATACCGATAGTGGCATAGATGGGGAAGAGGATGCGCCAGCCGAGTCCCAGCTCGGGGATGGCCTGCGTCGCGCCCCAGGAGGCGATGAGCGGAGCGAGGAAGGAGGCTATGGCCTTGACGAACTGCCCGAAGGTCAGGCTGCTGGCCAGCTTGTCAGGGCTGATGAGGTCACTCAGCAGCGGATTGAGCGAGGTCTGCATGATGGCATTGCCTATCCCGAGGAGGGAGAAGGAGAGGAGCATCACCCAGTAGCTCTCCCCGAGGAGGGGGACGAAGAGCGAGAGCACCGTCAGGATGAGGCTCACGAGGACGGTGCTCTTGCGCCCGATCCTATTCATCAGCATGCTCGTAGGGACGGAGCAGAGGAGGAACCAGAAGAAGACGAGCGAGGGGAAGAGGTTGGCCTCGCTGTCGCTGAGGCCTAGGTCCTTCTGGACGTAGTTGGAGGCAATGCCCACTAGGTCCACGAAGCCCATGGCGAAGAAGCTCAGCATCACCGCCGATAGGGTGAAGAGGCTGGTCGTGCGCTGTGTCATAGGGGTTGTGATCTGATTGATGTCTTGCTAGCGTAGTCCTTCGTAGAGCAAAGATAGCCAAAGGACGGCGGACTAAGTACCCGTCGGAGCAAGGCTGTCCCCCCTTGCTGCGCCCTGAGGCGCTTGGGCTCCTCGCGCGCTGAGGGCTATCCCTCACGAGGCTGACTGCTATCCCTCGCGCTCGTGATGGACGTCCCTCAGCGCGCCCACTGATATCCCTCAGCGCTCCTCCCCCTTAGGCCGCCCCCGACTCGGCCTTGTCTTGCCCTCGGCCCCGCCTGAGTGCGCCCGCCCTCACGTGCGGCCTTGCCGCCTTGTCTCTCAGGCGGGCTAGTCTGCCGCTGCTCCTATCGGAGAGGACTTGAGGGCGACAGCCTAAGGCGCTCAGTACGAGCTGAGAGCGGGCGGGGATGCAGCACGCGTGCTGCGGCACTGTAGGGGTGCTCGGTGCGATATTCGTATCTTTGTATAGCGAAGTAGGGGTCTGAGGCCCCTTGAGCCTTCGCTCTCACGAGGGATACGAGTAGCGGGTACTGTGCCGTTATCTAGCTGGTATCCCCTCGCATCATTATATAGACTACATCGCATATGCACCTCATACGCCGCTTCCTCACCGCACTCCTAGCGCTCCTCACGTTCACGCTGTCCCTGCCCGATGCCTCGGCCGCTCGGCGCAGCAAGCCTAAGACCAGCGCGAGTGCCAAGAAGAGCAGCCGCAGCCAGACGCCTAAGAAGTCCAAGAGCAAAAGCTCAAGTAAGAGCTCCAGCAAGTCTAAGAGCAAATCCAAGGGTAGAGGCAAGCACTCCTCCCGCAGCCGCAGCTACGTACGCAGCTATGCCCCCAGCGAGGAGCAGCTCGAGCAGATGCGCCAGGACAGCCTCCGTCTGCGTACGGGTGGCGACCGCCCCATGCAGCAGGTCAGTGACCTCGGCGTGCAGGCCTCCGAGCTGCTGACGACGCGCTTCCGCCGTGCCGATACGACGCTCACCACGAGTGAGCTCCACGAGCTCTACTTTGCCGTCTCTGACCGCAAGGACACGGGCTCCTTCCTCGAGCACATAGAGCGCGAGGCGGACTCGCTGATCGATCGCAGCCGCTTTGCTGAGGCGCTCAAGGTCGTCCAGCAGGGTCTGTGGCGTACGCCGACTTACCTCCCGCTGATCAAGCGTGCCTGCGACCTCTCGCTGCACCTCAAGGATGCGAAGTTCAACACCTACATGTACCAGCTGGTCGAGCTGATGAGTATGATCAGCCACACGGGTACGGGTGAGAGCTGGGACAAGGCCATCCAGGTGCGCTCGGCCTCGGATGCCCTGCTGGTGGAGCAGCACTGGCATGAGACGGCACGCGAGGCCATCCTCTCCTCCCGCGAGCAGCAGCACGCGGGTAAGACCTATCAGGTGCTGCGGATCAAGGACTCCGTCGGCGCTAAGGAGCGTGAGCGCTACTACCTCCTCCGTCCTACGAACAACTCCAGCGACAAGTGAGGCCTCCCGAGCATCGCTGGCAGCTGTGCGCCCTCAGTGAGCAGGACGAGGAGCTAGGCCGTAGCCTCGCCCATAGCCTCGGGCTCTATCCCGCGATGGGGCGCCTCCTGGTCGAGCGCGGCGTGCGCTCGGTCGAGGAGGCCGAGCGCTTCTTCCATCCGCGGCTCGAGGAGCTGCACGATCCCTTCCTCATGCAGGACATGCAGGCCGCCGTGGCGCGCCTCAGCCTCGCCCTCGAGCGTGGGGATAGGATCCTCATCTACGGCGATTACGACGTCGACGGCACTACCGCCGTGGCGCTGCTCTACCGCTACCTACGCGCCTACTGTGCCCCTGGGCAGCTGCGCTACCATATCCCCGACCGCTATGACGAGGGCTACGGCGTCACCTCGGCGCGCGTGGCTGAGGCTGCCGAGGCAGGCGTCCAGCTGATCATCGCCGTAGATACGGGCACCAAGGCCGTCGAGGAGGTAGCCTACGCCCGCACGCTCGGCATCGACTTCATCATCTGCGATCACCACAAGCCCGACGAGACGCTGCCGCAGGCTGTGGCACTGCTCAATCCCAAGCGAGCCGACAATACCTACCCCTTCACCGAGCTCTCGGGCTGCGGACTGGCCTTCAAGCTCCTGCAGGGACTGGCTCAGCAGCTCGGGCATCCGCTGAGTCAGCTTTTCGCCCACCTAGAGCTCCTCGTGCTGAGTATCGCCCAGGACCGCGTGTCTATCCTTGGGGAGAACCGTATCCTCTGCTACCATGGCCTACGCCAGCTAAATACCTCCCCCTCGGTCGGCATCTCCTACCTCATGCGTCGCGGCAAGGTGCGCCTGGGGCATGTGGATATGGCCAGCATCTACTACGAGCTAGGCCCGCGCATCAATGCCGCAGGGCGTATGGCGCACGGGGCTGAGTCCGTCAAGCTCCTCATCGCCGAGGACGCCCGCACGGCCGAGGCACAGAGCCAGATCCTCGACGACTACAACCGACAGCGTCAGGACCTCGATCAGGAGGTCACGCGTCAGGCACTGGCGCTGGTCGAGAGCCAGCCCGCCCTCCTGGAGCGCAAGATCCTCGTCCTCTACCACCCCGAGTGGAACAAGGGCGTCATGGGCATTGTGGCGGCACGCCTAGCGGACCGACTGCACCGCCCCGTCATCATCCTAGCGCGCTCGGGCGAGTGGCTCGCGGGCTCGGCGCGTAGCTCGGG
Organism: uncultured Porphyromonas sp.; assembly: GCF_938046015.1. Taxonomy (GTDB): domain Bacteria; phylum Bacteroidota; class Bacteroidia; order Bacteroidales; family Porphyromonadaceae; genus Porphyromonas. The sequence goes on from NZ_CALIXW010000020.1 coordinate 23,656, forward strand.
AGGCTTCGACCTCTATGCCGCGATACAGGCCTGTGAGGACTGTCTGGAGAACTTCGGCGGGCATACCTTCGCCGCGGGGATGACCGTTCACCCCGATCGCCTCGAGCTCTTCGCCGAGCGCATCGAGGCCTATGCCCATACCGCTGGCGAGCAGGCGCGCTTCCTCCCCACCCTGCAGATCGACGCCAAGCTCCAGCCGCAGGAGATCACCAAGACGCTGCTGAGGCAGCTGGATATGCTCTATCCCTTCGGTACGAACAATGAGCGCCCGCTCTTCATGACGCATCGCCTGAGGGATGCTGGCGGCTCGCGCGCCGTCGGCCGCAGCCTGCAGCACCTCAACCTCCGCCTGACGGACTACTACCAGCGCATACGTCCGCTGCACGGCTTCGCCCTCGGTGGCGCCCGCTACGCAGGGGCCTTGGCGCGCCACGAGGCCTTCGCGCTGTGCTACGAGCTCGAGGAGAACAACTTCTACGCCCAGAGCTTCCTGCAGCTGCGCGTCAAGGATATCTGCCTCGAGGGCGAGCTGGAGCAGCGCCTCCTCCCTAGCCGCTAGCGATCGCCATGGCCGAGGATCCCACGCTGCTGGACGAGCTGCTCGATACCGAGGGCCTAGCTGGGCGCTCGGAGACAGCCGAGCGGCTGCTGTGGCCCGCCGAGCTCTTCGATCAGCTCGTAGAGCTTCCTCCCACCCCCATCCTAAGACATGACCCCCGCCCAGGCGTACCCGACAGCGAGCTCACGAGCGTCGAGGTACTGCAGCACTATTGGGGCTACGAGGCCTTCCGCCCGCTGCAGCAGGAGATCGTGGAGGCCGTGCTGGCGGGGCGTGATACCCTCGGGCTGATGCCTACGGGCGGCGGCAAGAGCATTACCTTCCAGGTGCCGGGGCTGATGCTACCGGGGCTGACGCTCGTCGTCACGCCGCTCATCTCGCTCATGAAGGACCAGGTAGACCGCCTGCGCGCTCAGGGCATACGCGCCGCCGCCATCCACTCGGGCATGGGCCCCGAGCAGATGCAGCATACGCTGGACAACTGTCTGTGGGGCGGGTACAAGTTCCTCTACATCTCCCCCGAGCGTCTCGCCTCGGCCAGCTTCCTCTCCTGGCTGCAGGAGGCGCGCATCTCGCTGCTGGCCGTCGACGAGTGCCACTGCATCAGCCAGTGGGGCTATGACTTCCGCCCCTCCTACCTCAATATCCTCGAGCTCAGACGCCTCTATCCCGAGCTGCCCATCCTAGCCCTCACCGCCACCGCCACCGAGGAGACGATAGGGGAGATCCTCAGCGTGCTGGACTTCCGCCCTGGCTATGCGTTCCTTCGCAAGAGCTTCCTCCGTCCCCAGCTCTCCTACTCCATACGCCGCTGCGAGGATAAGTCCGCCATGATGCTGCATATCCTCGGGCGTGTCCCTGGCCCCGCCATCCTCTACTGCCGCAATAGGGAGCTGACGCGCCAGCTGGCCGAGGAGCTCGATGCCGCGGGTATCAGCGCCACCTACTACCATGCAGGGCTCAGCTACAAGGATAGGGAGCTACGCCAGGCGCGCTGGATGCGAGGCGAGGTGCGCGTCATGGTCGCGACCAATGCCTTCGGTATGGGGATTGACAAGCCCGACGTGCGTCTGGTGCTGCATCTCACCATGCCCTCCTCGCTGGAGGAATACTTCCAGGAGGCAGGCCGTGCGGGGCGTGATGGCGAGCGCGCCTATGCCGTGGCTATCGTCACGAGACGCGATAGCCAGCTGCTGCAGCGCCGCCTCGAGGACAGCTTCCCCCCCAAGGAATATATCCGCCACTGCTATGACCAGCTGTGCAACTATCTGGAGATCGGCGAGGGCGAAGGGCTCGGGCGTAGCTACAGCGTGGATGTGGAGCACTTCATCCGCCTCTTCCACATGCGCCCCGTGCAGACCTATCACGCGCTGGAGATCATGCAGCTGGCGCGCTGGCTACGCTACGAGGAGGACGGGGGACGCTCGCGCCTGATGTTCCTCATCCCCAGCAGCCAGCTCTACCAGCCGCATATCGGCCCCGACAAGCTGATCCGTGCCATCCTGCGCAGCTATACGGGGCTCTTCTCCAGCTACGTCAGTATCTACGAGCCCGACCTAGCGGAGGCCACGGGCTATACGGTGGAGGAGATCTACGAGCATCTAGCGCGCCTGGGGCGCATCGGCGTGCTGCACTACATCCCCCAGCGGCAGGTGCCGCGCATCACCTTCCTCGTGCGGCGTGAGGAGTCACGCCTCCTGCAGATCTCGCCCGAGGCCTATGAGGAGCGCCGCCGTCGTATGGCCGATCGTATCGCCTGCGTGCGCAGCTACATCGAGGCCGAGGAGACCTGCCGCTCGCGTATGCTGCTGGCTTACTTCGGTGAGGAGGAGGCTGTGCCCTGCGGCTGCTGTGATGTCTGCCTCACCCGCCATCCCTCGGGGCTGCATCAGTATGTCATCGACGCCTGCCGTGAGACGCTGGAGCGGCTCTTCCTCACCACGGAGCGCCCCAGCCTCCCTGTGGCGGAGCTCGTGGCGAGTCTGCCTTACCCCGAGCTGGAGGTCTACGAGGCCCTCCGCTACTGGGCCTCTGAGCTGGACGGCCTGGTCCTCGACGGCGCGCACCTCAGACGTGAGGTCTAAGGCCTTCGTTCTGTCAAGAGCAAGGAGCTTTGTCTAAGCCCGCCCGAGCGGCCTCGAGGCCTTGCCGCCCAAGCAAAGCCGTGGCCTACCCACTGCCTTATCCCAGCTCCGTCATCGATACCTCTCAGCGCCCTCACTGCCGTCCCTCACGCCCTTGACTGGCGTCCCTCAGCACGCTGACTGATATCCCTCAGCAGCCCTCCCCTTATTTTTAGATTTGATCACCACCTTGGGCTCAGCCCCAGCGGAGCCGCCTGGGAGCCCTTCGTAGCCGAGTGCCTGCTAGTCTGCGAAGGGTGGCTAAGTTCTTCAAGGGCAAGCCCTCCCTTTGTCCTCCCTAGAGTGGGCGGAGTGCTCGAAGGTGCTTCGCAGCTCTGCCCTCAAGGCCTCGGGGCATATTGTAGAGGAGGCGAAATTGTCTTATCTTTGCGCTGCCGACAGACCTATGCCCAGATGGCGGAATCGGTAGACGCGTTGGTCTCAAACACCAATGGACGCAAGTTCGTGCCGGTTCGAGCCCGGCTCTGGGTACAGCATATAAGGGAGCGCCCCCCCACACAGCAGATCGTGTGGTGGGGCGCTCCTTTTATCTTGGCTCGTGGGCAATGGGGTGGGGAAGGCTCCTTAGTCCGTCGGCGCCTCGAGGCTCAGCGTGCATTCGGTGCGCCTATTGAGGGCATCGCAGACGGCCTGCTGCTCGGCAGGGAGCGTGGCGACGAAGCTCGGGCTGAGCTCCTGCCCTAGGGGAAGGAAGGGGTAGCGGCGCTGCTGGCGGGGGCTCACACGGCAGGGGCGGCGGCTCCCATAGCCTGCGACCTGGAGCCGCTCGGGGGCGATGCCGCGCGAGACAAGGTAGCTGCGCACAGCTGCTGCCCGCTCTCGGGCAAGCGCTTCATTATGCGCCGCCGTGCCCTGCCTATCGGTATGTGCCTCCACGAGGAGCCTGAGGCGGGGCTGCTCCTCCAGCTGGCGCACGAGGCCATCCAGTACGGGGTAGCTCTCGGGGAGGATCGTCACGCTGTCCAGTGCGTAGTGCAGCGCCTCGAGGCGTGCGGGCTCCCCCAGCTGGCTCAGCCAGTAGCGGATGCTGTAGCGCTCGCTCGCCAGGCTGGGATCGGTATGGAGCGCGAGGTGCTGGCTGAGGTAGCCAGGGTGACTGACGTGCATGACGTAGTCGAGGTCGGAGCGCGCGCTGAGGCGGTAGTAGCCGAGGCTGTCGCTGGTGCAGCGCTGCTCCTGCAGCTGGGGGCTGCGTGCCACGAGACGGATCTCCGCCCCTGGGAGGGCTTCCTCCTCGAGGTCGTAGATATGCCCCTCGAGGATGAGCTCCACCCGCGGGCGGCTGTAGCGGTAGATGTGGGGATAGCCGCGGCTGTCTCCTCGGCTGGATACGAGGAGCCCCACCTCCTCGAGGGGCTGGTCTTCGCGCCAGAGCTCGGGCTGTGGGGCAGGGAGGAGGTCGTAGTCGTCGGCCTCGCTGTTGAGGGGGCGGGGAAGGTGCTCGACGCGGTAGCTGCCGTCGCTCTGGAGGCGGGCACGGTAGAGGTCGAGGCCTCCGTAGCCTGGGTGTCCGTCGGAGGCGAAGGTAAAGAGGCTATCGCTGAGGGCTCGGGGGAAGCATTCCTTACCTGGGGTGTTGATCGCCTCGCCGAGGCGTGTGAGCGCGACGACCCGCGTCCCCTCGAGCTCTGCGCGGTAGAGGTCGAGCCCCGCTCCCGCTCGTGGGGAGGCGAAGAGTAGGCAGCGTCTCGAGGGGCTCAGCGAGGGCTGCTGTATGCTCGGCAGGCTGTCGGCCGAACTCAGCAGCAGGCCGCGGCGCTCCCAGCTGCCGTCCCTGAGGCGCTCGGCGAGCTCTAGGCGGGTGAGGATGAGGCCGCGCTTCGTGCGCTGCTCACTGCTCAGCAGGAGCTCTCCCGAGCCAAGGAGCTGGGGACTCAGCAGGCGCTCCTCGGGCTGCTCCACGAGGCCGCGCAGGAGCTGGGGACGCTGCCCCCAGCCCAGCTGCGGGCTGTACTGGAGCTGGTAGATGCGGTTGGGGAAGTCCCCCGTACGTGGGTCGAGCTTAGGCTGCCCCTTTGCTCCCGCCGCGCTCGTACGCCTGCTGCTGGCGAAGAGCAGGCTGCGGCCGTCGGGGGAGAAGCTCGGGGTGAGCTCGCTATGCGGACTGCTGAGCTGCGCCAGGGGCTGGATCAGATAGCTGCTGTCGGGGGCGGTGCGCGCGGCTAGCTGGCTGGAGGCGAGGAGGCGCTGCGCCTTAGCATCCGACTTATCCACCGCTAGAAGCAGCTGTCCCCAGCGGGCGGCCTCCTCGTAGCGGGCTGTGGATAAGGCAGCCTGCCCTAGCTCGGCGGCGAGGCCGAGGCTGTCGCGCTCGAGGCGCAGCGCCGTGGAGAGGAGGCTGTAGGCACGCTCGTACTGTCCCAGCACGAGCGAGAGGCGACCCTGCGCCTTAGCATAGCGGGCTCTGAGGGATCGCTCCCGATGGGATAGCCTCTGGTAGAGCCGCTTGTAGCACTCGAGGGCCTCGGCATAGTCCCCCCGCTGCTCGGCGCGCTCGGCCTCCCTGAGGCGCAGCGCTCTGCAGCTGCTGAGGCAGAGCCCCACCAGGAGGGTGAGCAGGACGAGGGCGCTGCGGGGCGCTGCGGACATAAGGCTAAGGGATGTGGATAAGCTTGTGCATCTGCAGGCTCAGCTGCCACTCGGGATGCGCTAGGATGTAGTCGACGCAGAGCTCCACCGCCTCTTTATCCACCTCCTGCTGCGTCTCACCGACGAAGATGGGGCTAAGGAGATAGGCGCCCGCAGGTGGCAGGTCCTCCACGGCGGGCGGGAGGTCGATGTCGGCTCCGACGGGGAAGCGGAATTCGCCGACCCCCTCGGGGAAGTTGCGCTGCAGGAGTCCCATGGCCTCCTTCTTCGGGCTGCAGGTGATGTAGTCCAGTCCGCGGGGCGGGCGGCGTGTGCCGTTGGTCTCGATCGACTGATGGTAGCCGAGGGCCTTGAAGTAGGCCACGACCTCGTCCGTGAGCTGGAGGGTAGGCTCGCCCCCCGTCCAGATGATGCGGCGGCAGGGCCACTGCTTGATGGCTTCGTGGATCGCCTCGAGGCTCATTTCATGCCCGCTGTCGAACTCGGTGTCGCAGAAGCTGCACCGCAGGTTGCACTTACTGAGGCGGATGAAGATCGAGGGCTTGCCCATGTGCACGCCCTCGCCCTGCAGGCTGTAGAATATCTCGTTGATGATCATGTCTGTCTATATACAATGCGCTGGGGGCTCGTCCCTCAGGCTCGCCCACCCTTGTATAGATATAACCCCCGACGTAGACGCTGGTTCTACGCCAGGGGTGTGGTGTGGGGCAGGCAGCCTCGGGGGCGCCGCGTACGAGCCTCAGGCTAGCTCAGTCCCTCGATATGGCCGTCGACCAGGTCGATACGCAGGGCCTGCGGGCTCTTGGGGAGGCCAGGCATGCGCAGCAGTGTCCCCAGCACGAGCACGATCATCTCGGCGCCCGTGTTGATGACGATGTCGCGTACCTCGAGGTCGAAGTCGCGTACGCTGCCGTAGGCCTTGGGGTCTTCGCTGAAGGAGTACTGCGTCTTGGCCACACAGATGGGGAAGCGGTCCCAGCCGTGGCGGCTGATGCGCTCCAGCTGGCGGCGGGCCTTGGCGGAGAAGTTGATGCTACGCGCGCCATAGATCTGCTTGGCCAGGCGCTCGGCCTTCTCCTGGATGCTGAGCTCCAGCGGGTAGGTGAAGCGTAGGGGCTCGGAGGGCTGGCGCTCGATGGTGTCGATGACCAGGCGTGCGAGCTCCTCGGCGCCCTTGCCTCCTTCGCCGAAGGCCGTGTTGACAGCGAAGCCTACACCTAGCTCTGCGCAGTGCTCTGCTACCAGCGCGATCTCCTCGTCGGTGTCGGTGGCGAAGCGGTTGAAGGCGACGACGACCGTCTGGCCGAAGCTGCGGAGGTTCTCGATGTGGCGGTCTAGGTTCGCCAGCCCGCGACGCACGCCCTCGAGGTTGGGCTCCTTGAGCGCGTCCTCAGCGACCCCGCCGTGCATCTTCAGCCCGCCGAGGGTCGCCACCAGCACCGTCAGCGCAGGGCTTAGCCCCGCGGCGCGGCACTTGATGTTGTAGAACTTCTCCGCGCCGAGATCGGCGCCGAAGCCCGCCTCCGTGATCGTGTACTCGGAGTGTGCGAGTGCTAGGCGTGTGGCGAGGATGGAGTTGCAGCCGTGGGCGATATTGGCGAAGGGGCCGCCGTGGATGAAGGCTGGGGTATGCTCGGTGGTCTGCGCGAGGTTAGGCTTGATGGCGTCCAGCAGCAGCACGGTGATGGCGCCAGCGACGCCGAGATCCCGCACGGTGAAGGGCTCGCCGCTCTTGGTGTAGCCCAGGAGGATGTTCTCGATGCGGCGTCTGAGATCCTCTAGGCTCGTGGAGAGGCAGAGGATGGCCATGATCTCGGAGGCGGGGGTGATGTCGAAGCCCGACTCTGCGGGGATGCCGTTGGCCGAGCCTCCGAGGCCGGTGACGACCTGGCGCAGGGCACGGTCATTGACGTCGAGGACGCGCTTCCACAGGACTTCGCTGAGGCCTTCGGGATCGTTGCGGTGCTGGTAGATATAGTTGTCCAGCAGGGCGGTGATCATGTTGTGCGCCGAGGTAATGGCGTGGAAGTCCCCCGTGAAGTGGAGGTTGATCTTCTCCATGGGCAGCACCTGGGCGTAGCCTCCGCCCGCGGCGCCGCCCTTCTGGCCGAAGCAGGGGCCCAGCGAGGGCTCGCGTAGGGCAACGACGGCGCGGCGCCCGAGGCGGTTCATCCCCAGGGAGAGCCCTATAGATACGGTGGTCTTGCCGATGCCGGCCTTGGTGGGGGTGATGGCGGTGACGAGGATGAGCTTACCCTCGCCCTTGGCCTCCTCTAGGGCCTTGAGGTCTACCTTGGCTAGGTAGCGCCCGTAGTGCTCCAGCTGCTCTAGCGGCAGCCCGACCTGCTGCGCGATGCTGTCTATAGGCTGTAGCTCGATGCTACGCGCGATCTCGATATCCGTTTTCATTGGGTCTGTTTCTTTGCTATTGAGAGGCAATCAATGTAGTCTCAAAATTAGCTAAATCTAGGCAATCCCTCTTGTCGTCCTCGCTGCCCCTTAGCCAGCAGCGCCCTTCGCCTTTCCTTGCGGGAAAGTTCGCCCACTACCTTCGCCTCTGCTTGGGCTGGGGTGGGGGAGACTGCCTAAGCTACTCCTTAGCTCGCTCCCCACTCGCTTCTGCTTTGCTCCTCAGTCGCTCCCGCTGCGCTCGAGGCTAGGGCCGCGCTCTTGGACGTGTCTAGGAGAAGCCCACGCGGGGCACTCCTCCTGCGGCTAGGGTGCTAAGTCGTGCAAGGGCGCCCTGCCTCTGGCACGGGGGTAATAATAAGGTAGGAGGCTCGGCGAAGCAGCCCCTCGGTGCTGTCTGCCCTTAGTCCTTAGCCTCGGCGAAGCAGCCTCTCGGCGTAGCCCCATAAGGCTCGGGGCGAACTGACAGGCGTCCTTCAGCGCGGGCACAGCTTAGGGGGAGGGAGATTTATTATATAAGAATGCACCGAAAGTAATATAACTTTCCCTGAGAGGTAATATAACTTTCGGCGCATTCTTATAGTATTTTGCTCGGGATATGATATTACTTTTTTCGCTCCCCCTAGGCCCGGACCTCGGCCCCAGCCTTGTCGCCGCTCGGCGAGGGGCTGGGATGGGCGCTGCAGCAGCCTCGGGGGGCTGGGCTAAGGGGCTGGCGTAGACCTTAGTCCCCCTACTGTAGGGGCTTTCTCAGAGCGGATGATCGGGGTATGAAGAATTTATATACCTTTGCCCTATGATCCAACAAAGGAGAAGGCAACGTATCGCTACCATGCTCTTGACGCTCTTTGTGAGTCTCCTGGCCATGGTAACCCTGCATGAGGTCAGCCACACGAGTGACCGCGTGCAGCAGACTGCCCTGTCTCATGTCCTGCATGATGGCCTCCCCCATGTGGATCAACCCGAGTGTAGCCTTTGCCAGCTCATTCATACCCCCTTCCTATCCCTTACGACGCTCCCCACACTGGTAGCCGTCCTCCTCGTGGTGACGCTGCTGCTGGAGCGTGAGCTGGGTCATAGGCTGCGCTTCACGAGGCTGTGCCAGCAGCTTCGGGCGCCACCTGTCTACTAGTTAGCCGAAATCTGACTCCCCCCGGGGAGTCGCCATAGTACCCCTCCCAGGTGTGGTACGCACCAGCCCTGCCTTAGGCTGTGCCGCGTCGCCGCGTTGCTCGTAGGGGGTGCAAGATCTTAACCAATTCATTATCTTCACTATGTATCATGCTTCTAGAGTGAGGTGTGGTAGGGCGATGCTTGCGGCACTTGTGCTCACGCTCGCCATGCACCTCCCCCTATCAGCTCAAGGACGTAGACTGCTGATCCGTGTGCTGGATGAGCGCAACCGCCAGCCGGTAGTAGCGGCCGTTCTGCAGCTGGGCAAGCAGTTCGCCCAGACCGACGCCGCTGGTACGGCGTCCTTACCCCTACCCTCCGAGGCTAAGGGCGCCCTACACATCCATGCCGTAGGCTACCACGATGAGCATCTGTCGATGAGCCGCCTTGAGGCTGCGGGTGACAGCTGCCTCGTGTATCTGCGTCGCGAGGAGCGCCTCCTCTCGGGGGTCGTCGTCTCGGGGACGCGCCGTGTCGTCTCTAATAACAGCGTCTCGGCCAAGGTCTCGGACGAGGCCATCGAGCGCAACCTAGGGCGCAACCTCGCCCAGCTCCTCACCGAGGTCAGCGGCGTCTCCACCCTACAGACGGGTACGACGACGGCCAAGCCTATCATCCACGGGATGTACGGCACACGCGTGCTCATCGTCAACAACGGGGTACGTCAGTCAGGCCAACAGTGGGGGGAGGACCACGCCCCCGAGGTGAGCGTGGATGCCAACGATGAGGTGCACGTCCTCAAGGGCGCCGAGGCCGTATCCTACGGCTCCGAAGCCATCGCTGGGGTCGTCGTACTCGGGCAGAAGCCCTTGCCCTATGGTGGGGGGACGCTGCAGGGATCGCTGGCGGGGAGCTTCGCTAGCAATGGACGCCGCTATGCCAGCCTCCTGAAGCTGCAGGGCGCTCTCCCGAGCTATCCTCAGCTGGCCTGGCGCGCACAGGTCTCCTATAACCAAGGGGGCGACCGCAGCACGGCTCGCTACCTGCTGGAGAACACGGGGACCAGGGAGTTCAACTACTCCCTCTCCCTCGGCTGGCGCCGCGAGGCCTGGCAGCTGGAGGGCTACTTCAGCCAGTATCAGAACAAGACGGGCCTACTGCCCTCGGGGCACCTCAAGAACAGCAATGACATCCAGACGCTCATCGACCTCGGGCAGCCGCAGACCTTCCGCCCCTTCTCCTACCACATCGACTACCCGCACCACGACGTCGTCCACCGCCTCTACCTGGTGAAGGGACGCTATACCGATGACCAGCTGGGGAACTTCTCCCTCAACGCCTCCGTGCAGACGGACAACAGAGAGGAGTATAACATCCGCCGCAACGACCGCTCCTCCTTCCCTTCGCTCGCCCTTACCCTTACGAGCTATCAGGTGGATGGGCTCTGGCGCAAGCACTATAGCCGCTGGGACACCGAGCTCGGCCTGCACCTCAGGGGCACGGATAACTACAACCGCCCCGGCACAGGCATCGTACCCATCATCCCCAACTACACGGAGCTCAACTACGCCGCCCACGTGATCCAGAAGTACCAGACCGATCGCTGGGGCGCGGAGCTCGGGCTGCGCGTCGACCGCCTAGCGATCGCCGTCGACGGCTACAATATCTTCAGGGAGCACCTCTCGGAGCGGCGCTCCTTCACCAACCTCACCTACAGCCTCGGCGGGCACTATCACCTCGGCCACGGCTGGGAGCTGACGAGCCAGTTGGGTCTTGCCTTCCGCGCGCCCCACGTCCACGAGCTCTACAGCGCGGGCAATCAGCACGGCGCCGCCATCTTCATCAAGGGCGACCGCACGCTGCGTACGGAGCAGGGCTACAAGTGGGTGAGCTCCGTTGCCTATAAGGGTGAGCGCCTTCGCCTCACCCTCGACGGCTACCTCCAGCTGATCGATGGCTACATCTACGAGGCACCTGACCACAAGTACTTCCAGACGATCTCGGGGAGCTACCCCTCCTTCAGCTGGCGCCAGCAGGACGCCTTCTTCCGCGGGCTCGACCTAGAGGCCAGCTACGGCCTGCCCTTGGGGCTGCGCTACGATGCCAAGGTCTCGCTGGTCTGGGCTAATGCTCTGAAGACGGGTGCCCTCTTCCCCTACATCCCCGCTCCCCGCGTCACTCAGGGCCTCTCCTGGGAGCGCAAGCTCTCCTCCAGCCTCGAGCTCTCGCTCGGCCTACACCACCTGTACGTGGCACGACAGACGCGCTTCGACAGCGAGATCGACATCGCCGACGCTCCGCCCGCCTACGATCTCTGGGGGCTGGAGTTCAGCCTGACGAAGCAGCTCGCTTCGGGGAGCCTGCGCTTTCTCTTCTCTGGGGACAACATCCTCAATCGATCCTACAAGGAGTACACCAACCGTGCGCGCTACTATTCGCACGACGCGGGGCGTGACCTCCGTGCCAGCCTAATCTGGCAGTTCTAGTCGTATCTACAAATACTAATCCCTATACATCATGACAAGAAAAGCAATGCTACGCAGCGCCCTCGTGCTGCTAGGGGCGGGTTTCCTCCTCGCCAGCTGCTCGCCCTCCGAGCCTAAGAAGGCTAAGGACGAGACTGAGCACAAGCTCCACGACGACCCCGCGATCGTGCGCTTCCGTTTCACTAAGGCGACGCTCAAGGACCTCAGCAAGTGGGCCGAGCAGCCTACGCTGGCCGACATCGAGCCTACGACAGAGCAGCAGGAGATGAGCCTCTCGCTGACGCGCGAGGGCTTCCTGGCGCATAAGGACAAGGGCGTCGAGGAGTTCAAGGTCGAGAGCACGACCAGCTCGCCCAGCACCGTCTACCTTCTGGAGGTCTTCTACACCGACGCTCAGGGCCGTCCGATGAATCACCAGTTCATTGACAATGGGCAGGACCGCATCCACCAGCACTTCTTCCGCCGCTATACTGAGCGCGAGCTCGGGGGTAAGGCACGTATCTACCCTATCAATAAGCTCGAGGAGCTGGGCTACGACTATCGCTATGCCGACATCACGCCCTGGGACAAGCCCTACACCTCGCCCGAGAGCCGCTTCACGGGCGTGAGCAATCCTATGGGCTTCAAGGGTCTGATCCGCTTCACGGAGGCAGACCTGCGCTTCCACCTGACGATCCTGCTTATGCACGCCCATGAGCCCAAGTACCGCATCGACCCCAAGACGCAGCGCTCGCTCTTCATGCCCTTCTACAACAACGACGCCTTCGCCATCAGCCAGGAGGCAGACATCTCCATCGACGTGCCTATCACCGTGGACAAAGGTAGCAAGGACGAGCGCCTAGCCAAGTATCGTAAGTAATTAACCCAAGCAATAAAGACTATGAACAAGTATCTTCGTGCCGCCTCGCAGCTCTTCGCTGCCGCAGCCCTCATCCTCGCTCTGGCGAGCTGCCGTAAGGATGAGCCCAATACCCCGACGCCTCCCGCCCCTCAGCCCCCCGCACAGGAGGAGGCGCTCGTCTCTAAGATCGTCGTCCGCTTCCAGATCGGTCACCTCCACGGGGCCAAGAGCTTCCACCACCTCCCCAGCACGGCCGACCTCGACAACAAGAACCTGCAGGACGACCAGATGCTGACCTTCGAGCTCCGGGATAAGAAGTGGGCGCTGGTGCCCAGCATCACCGTCAAGGGGTCTGCTGGCGATACGACGCTCCACGGCCTGGACAAGCTGCTGGCCTACCGCTGGCGTGACACCAGCCGCCCCAATCCCTTCACGGGTGAGCCAGAGGGCGGTGCCTACCCCCAGTATGGTATCCTCCTCGAGGCCTACAATGCTAAGGGTGAGCTGCTCAACCTCGGTGAGCTGGCACGCAAGGACGCCTACCAGTTCTTCCTCTACCCCTCCAATGCCAAGGACTACGACACGGGTAAGGCCATCACGCCTAAGGCCGACTACAGCAACCTGATGAGCTACGTATGCCTTGACTCAGAGGTCTACAACAAGTCCGCGCACCGCAATCAGACGAAGTTCCGTCCCGCCACCGACCCCATCAACTACAAGGGCTATGTCATCTTCCCCACGCTGGGATCGACCTTCGACCTTAATATCGACCTCTATGCTACGACTAAGGGCAAGCTCGAGGGCGGTAAGGCTTCGCCCTCCTACGCACCTAATGCGACGGTCAAGGCCGGTAAGCTGCTGGCACATCTGACGGTGCCCCTCTATGTCTTCGCCCCCTATTCGATGAGACAGTATGCGGCTACGAGCGACGCTGAGAAGCCCCTGCGTGCCATCGAGGATATCAAGGCAGGCCTGGCGGAGGATGACGACCGCGATGGCGAGGAAGTCGGGCTCGTGAAGGCCGCTGCCCATCGTCTGGAGAAGATCCTCGGCAAGAGCTGGGATAAGATCGGCCCTGACTTCACCTACAATCAGCTGGCTCCCCGCGCCAACGAGCTCACGGGTGGTAACTTCTACTAGTCCCCAGCTCCCCGCGCTAGGACGAGCCTAGAGGCTCTCTCCTAGTAAATAAGGCGCTCCCCCCGACTCACGTGTCACCGCGTGAGCTGGGGGGAGCGCCTTTGCTTTGCCTAGGCTCAGGCTGCTACTTGTCGAGGTAGTAGCGGAGCAGCTTGTCTAGGGCTAGGTGACAGGCGGGGCAGAAGTCCTTGGTGCGGTTGGTACGCATGCGGCAGTCGTAGCTCGCGCGGTACATGCCCTTACTGCTGTAGGCCGCGCCCTCGTAGAGCCCGACGGGGTACTTCTTCGCCTGAGCTGGGGGCGTGGGGCGAGGCGTCTTCTTGGGGATCAGCGCCGACCACTTCGCTCCCTCGAAGGCCTTGAGGTTCGTCACGTTCTGCTCCCAGGGCTCGATGGCGGAGGAATAGGTGTCGCTCATTGTGTCCTGCTCGTAGAAGTACTCATCCGCTAGACCCCCGAAGCTGTGACCGAACTCGTGGACGATCACCGGCAGGTACTCCTTGTGGTGCGTCGAGCTCAGCAGGTAGGAGTTGTAGAAGCCGCCCCCGCCGTAGACGTCGGTATTGGCCAGGATGATGATATGCTCGTAGGGGATACCCGCCAGGGCATCGTGCACCGTCTTGAGGCGGCGCGTCGTCAGGTAGCGCTCGCTGTAGAAGGTGTCGAAGTGCGAGCCGAAGGCCGTGCGGGGCCACTGTCCGAGGCGGGGCACCGCCACGCCCGTCTGCTCCGAGGGCGTGAGGACGGCCACGACGTTGAAGCGCTGGCGGTGGCTCTTGAAGGGCTCGTAGGAGAAGATCGCCTCCGTGGCGGCCTTGGCATCCTCGAGGAAGGTAGGCAGCTCAGCCTCCGTGTAGCCCTCGGCGAGGATCGCCAGGTCGATGCAGTCCGCCGCCGAGCCCGAGTGGATGAGGTACTGCTGGCGGTACTTGGGCTGGGCGCCGTGCCTGTGGATAAGTATATCCTTGGGGTCGATGCGCTGCGTCTGCTGGGCGATCAGCTCATTGTGTGCGCCGCTCAGCTCGAGGGTCACCAGGACGGGGCGCTGGGGCCAGGGCACGAGGACGACCTCCTGATAGGAGCTGTACTTGCCCTTGGCCTCATCCGTCAGGCGCCACTCTTGGTAGAGCGTGTTGAAGGAGGTGCAGTAGATCAGGCGCCCTGTGGCCTCATCCCGCACCCAGAGGCGGGCGTTGCCCTGCAGAGCCAGGCTGTCGAGGTGATGACGGCGCCCCGCCCATACGGGCAGCAGGTGCGCCTCCTCGGGGGTGACCTTCGTCTCGCTCTGCGTGCCCGCTAGGATGTAGTCCAGGCGCAGCGTGCTGTCGGCGAAGTACTGCTTGAAGTCCTGTGCCGAGGCACTGCCAGCCGTGAGCAGCGCCGCGATGAGGACCAGGAGTCTAGTGTAGTAGTGCATAGTGTGGATATGGTGGATAAGTATGGGGAATGGCTGGGACTCGGCTAGCGCTCCCGTAGGGCGGCGTACATACGCTCGTAGAGGGGCAGCTCCAGCCCGAGGGCGCGTGCCGTATGCACGACGTAGCCCGTGAGGTTCTCCAGCTCGGTGGGGCGCCCGTGCATGAAGTCCACGTGCATCGAGCTCGTGCTGGAGGGGATCATGAAGGTCTGCCGCTCGAGGGTGCGCTCTACGGCGTCTTCGCCTAGCTCGTGCCCTAGAGCGGTGAAGAGCTGGCAGAGCTCCTCGATGAGCCCGCGCATCTCCTCGGGGTGCTGGCTGAGGGCCTCGCCGACGGTCATATCATAGTAGCTGGTGCCCGTGGCGGTGGCGGAGATCATGAGGAACTTCTTGCGTATGAGCTCGCTGATGTCCTCGGGGTTGGTCGCCTGCACGCCTGCCGACTCCAGCAGCTCCAGCAGCTCGGCCTCCTCGGCGCTGCGCTCGGGCTGTGCGTTGCCGAAGACGAAGCGCTCCCGCTCGGCCTCGAGGAGGATCTCCCCCGCGGCGGGCTTGCGCGCCGAGATGTAGACGCAGCCGTCCCAGACCTCGATGCCGGGGAGCAGCTCGCGGAGCTGATCGCTGATGTTGGCGCCGTTGAGCAGCGGCAGCACGATGGTCTCGGGGCCGATGATGGGGCGGAGCTGCTCGACGTTGGCCACAAGGTCATAGCTCTTGGTCGCTAGGATCAGTAGGTCCGTGACGGGGAGCTCGCGGGGATCCTCCGCGAGGGCGTCGGGGTGTACGGTGAAGTCGCGCTCGGGCGTATGTACGTGTAGGCCGCGCTCGGCGATGGCGGCGCGGTGTGCTCCGCGGGCGACGAAGTGGATCTGTCGGCCCTGTCCCTCCTGGGCGGCAGCGAGCAGCAGCATGGCGCCGTAGTAGCCGCCGACACCGCCCAGCCCTGATATGGTGATGGTCTTGAATCGCATGTATTTATCCTTAGGTAGTCTATAGAGCAAATGTAGTCAAAAAGGCCGAGAGCCCCCGTCCGTCCTTCGCCTCCCGCGCCCCGCTGCCGCAGCCCTCCTGCGGGGCGCCCCTTGGCTGCGTGCCCCCTAGCCCCTCCGCTCCGTGAAGGATATCAGTCAGCTCCCTGAGGGTCGTCAGTCACGGCGCTGATGGATAGCAGTCAGAGGCGTGAGGGATATCAGTCAGTGCGGGGGGACTGGGCTGGGCGCAGCGGCTGAGCTGGCTGGGGTCGCCTCTGCGGCTTAGCTTGGGCGGCTTAGCTCCCTGAGGGACAGCGTCTTTCCTCGTGCTTGGTAGCTTGTTTTTCAGCCTTTTATACTGTCCTTAGCTCCAGTGCTGAGCTACTCTGTAGGCGGGTAGGCTGGGTCTGTGGCGAAAGGACTACCTTTGCCTCCATAAGTCACCCTACATTGCTTCGACTCGCTATGAAAGATGTTAAGGCCTACGGTGCGCGGGCTATAGACGCACCCCTGGAGCTCATGACGATACAGCGCCGCGAGCTCCGTCCGCAGGATGTGGAGTTCGAGATCCTCTACTGCGGGATCTGTCACTCCGACCTGCATCGCCTCAAGGGAGAGTTCGGCCAATCCCATTACCCCCTTGTCCCAGGGCATGAGATCCTGGGGCGAGTGACGGCGCTGGGCTCGGCGGTCAAGGACTTCCAGCTAGGCGAACTGGTCGGTGTCGGCTGCATCGTCGACAGCTGCGGGCACTGTAGCTGCTGCCAGGAGGGGCTGGAGCAGTTCTGCACCGAGGGTGTCTCCTTCTCCTTCAATGGGATCGACCGCGTCTCGGGGGGCTACACCTACGGTGGCTTCTCCAAGAGCTACGTCTGTGAGGATAAGTATGTGCTGCACATGCCGCCCTTCGAGCAGCTCGCTATGGCCGCGCCGCTGCTCTGCGCAGGGATCACCGTCTACTCGCCGCTGAGGCACTGGCAGGCGGGCCCCAGTAAGCATGTCGGCATCCTCGGGATCGGGGGGCTGGGGCATCTCGCCGTGCGCATCGCCAAGGCTATGGGCGCTGAGGTCACCGTCTTCACCACCTCGCCTGCCAAGGTTGCCGATGCCGAGCGCCTCGGTGCCGACCGTGCCGTACTCTCCTCGGACGAAGATGCAATGAAGGCCCTACGGGGGCAGCTCGATCTCATCATCGACACCGTATCGGCGGGACACGAGGTCAACGCCTACCTCACGGCGCTCAGCGTCGATGGTAGCGTGGTGGTCGTAGGCCTACCCGCCGA
The DNA here is from genome assembly GCF_938046015.1 of uncultured Porphyromonas sp. Classification (GTDB taxonomy): domain Bacteria; phylum Bacteroidota; class Bacteroidia; order Bacteroidales; family Porphyromonadaceae; genus Porphyromonas. The sequence goes on from NZ_CALIXW010000020.1 coordinate 40,608, forward strand.
GCCCCTCAAGGTCTCGGCAGGCCTCCTCGTACACGGCCGCCGCAGCCTCTCGGGCTCCAATATCGGCGGTATCGCCGAGACGCAGGAGATGCTGGACTTCTGCTACCAGCACGGTATCGTCGGCGAGGGCGAGGTGCTGCCCGTGAGCCAGGTGAATGAGGCGCTGGCGCGCCTAGAGCGCGGCGACATCCACTACCGCTTTGTCCTCGACATGAAGGAGCTCTAGGCGAAGTGCCTGAGCAGCGGCTACAGGACCTTGCTGGAGCGCTGTAGGCACAGCGCCTCCTCCTCTGCCTACCTCAAGGGTCCAGAGCAGACGAAGAGGCTCCTCTACAGCGCAGTACCTCGATAGCCTGCATAGCCTAGGGCATATTCAAGAGAAGGCCCCGAGTAGAAGTCTAGCTTCTGCTTGGGGCCTTCTTATAAGGCTCGCTCTAGGGCGAGGGGGGGGGGAGTAAAAGAGAGGCCCCCAGCGACAGAGCTCTGTCGCTGGGGGCCTATTTATTGGGTCAGCCTCGGGGGCAGCGGGGTGGCTGCCCTAGCGAGGGCGGGGGTGCGGCTAGTTGTGCGTAGCGTTCTGTGTCAGCTTGCCGGGGTAAGAGTTGATAGCACCCTGCGGGATGAAGTAGACGACGCGGTAGTCCGTGGCGGGGATATCCTCGAGCTGGTGGTGGGCTCCAGGATAGTGGCGGGTCAGGGCACGGCCGTTGCGGAAGACGTCGTAGCTACGCTCGGCCTGGAAGGCGAGCTCCAGCTGGCGCTCCTTGTCGATGCGGTCGGGGGCGTTGGCTGCGCTCAGGTCGCTGTACTTAGCCCCAGGGATGGAGCGGGTGCGGATGAGGTTGAGGTCGGTCTGAGCCTCGCCGTAGCGCCCGAGCTTTGCCAGGGCCTCCGCACGGTTGAGGTAGACTTCGCCAAGGCGCGAGATGAGGGGAGAGTGCAGGTGGCTCTCCTCACCCTCGCGGGAGCACTTGGTGATGTAGAACATCGGGTAGGCTCTATTGAGCGCGATCTTGTAGTCCAGCAGGCCTGTGTACACCTTGCCATCGCTGTAGGTGATGCGGTAGCGCCCTTCGGAGGCATTGACGGGCGTGAGCTCGTAGCTCTTGGTCTGCTTGGCGCCGCCGATGGTGACCTCCTCGGTCGCGGTGATCTTGCTACCTGTGCGCTGGATCGGGAGCTGAAGGTAGTTCTGGTCGCCGTTCTGCTCGGTCTTGATGAAGCGTAGTACCTCGACATTGCCCTCCTCATAGACGGGCTCGATGAAGGCAGCGCGGGCGTCTACGATGCGACGGTGCTGGTCGGTGCGGTAGTCGTTGCGGCCCGTCTCATCGAGCATCTGGAGGTACTTGGCACTGGCGTACATCTCACCCCAGCCCATGCCGCCGATATTGGCATACATCCCCCCGACGCCGTAGTAGTGATCGTAGCCCGAGTACTCGGATGCGAGGCGACGGATGACGAAGATGGACTCCTTATTGGACTGTGGGAGGATCCTCGGATAGCGCATGAAGTCCTCCCGTGAGAGCAGCTGGTACTGGCCGCTGGAGATGACCTTGGTGGCGTAGTCGACGGCCAGCTGGGCGTACTGCGCGTTCGGCTGCTCCCAGGTGCCGCTCATATAGAGGTAGACGCGGGAGAGGATCGCCTGGGCAGCGCCCTTGGAGGCATAGCTGGGGTCGCCCTCGCTGACGGGGAGCAGCTCCTCGGCCTTGGTGAGGTCGGCGATGATCTGCTTGTAGCTCTCGGCCACGGTAGCGCGGTCGGGGAGGGTGAACTTGCCGAAGACATTATCGGGCGTGCCATTGACCAGCGGTACGCCGAGGTTCTTCTCGGGATCCTGATAGTAGGGACGTCCGTAGGCGCGCACCAGGTAGTAGTAGAGCAGGCCGCGTACGAAGTAGCACTCGCCGACACGTGCCTTGACGGCGGCATCGGTGGAGGCCTCGTAGAGCTTGATCGTATTGGAGGCCTGGGCTATGGCCTTGTAGCTATTGTCCCAGAAGGACTGCAGGCGGTAGTTATTGGGCGTACGGTTGAAGGTGATGAACTCGAAGAAGGCGTCGGTCGAGGCCCCACGTATCATGATGTTGTCGCCCGCGTACTCGCCGCAGCGGTGCATGGGGTCGCTCCAGGCCTTGAGCTGGGCGTAGACCCCGCGTACCATACCGTCGATGGCCTCTTCGGGGGACTCGGTGATGCGCGAGGAGGACATGTGTCCCTTGGGCTCGCGGTCTATGGAGCAGGCTACGAGCAGCCCTGAGGCTAGCAGGAGCGTGAGTATCTTATTCATATCGTAGGATGCAGACTAGGTTAGAGGGAAAGGTTGAGCCCGAAGATGACCTTGCGTACAGGAGGGTAGACCCCAGGCGAAGTCGTGCCCATGACGGTACCCGAGGAGGAGGGTAGCTCGGGGTCGACGCCGGAGTACTTGGTGAAGGTCAGGAGGTTCTCGGCGTTGACGTACAGGCGGAGCGTCTGGATCTTGAGCTGCGGCAGGGAGAAGTTGTAGCCGAGGGATAGGCTGCGGAGCTTGAGGAAGGAAGCGTCCTCGAGGTAGCGTGAGGAGGCCTTGTTGCCGCCATCCTTATTGTTGTAGAGGGCGCGGGGGTGGGTGGCCTCATCGCCTGCCTTCTGCCAGCGCGACCAGCCTGGGCGCAGGACCATCTGATTGCGGTCCGCGTAGGCAAGATCGGAGTCGTACTCCTGGCGCGAGTAGTTATAGATCTGTCCGCCGAGGGAGTAGCCGAAGGCCAGCGCGAAGTCGAGCTGACGCCAGCGCAGGTTGGTCGAGAAGCCCCCGAAGAGCTTGGGGGCAGCGTTGCCGAGCTTGTAGTAGTCGGCCTCGGCGTAGTTCTTGGTCACGACCTTGCCGCCCTTGCCATCGTCCTTGTACCACTGGGGGCGTCCGTCCTCCTTGTTGACGCCGGCCCACTCCTTCATATAGTAGGTGTCAATGGGCGAGCCGATCTCCAGGATGCGAGAGGCCGTACCTGAGATGCCCGTACCGTCGCCGATGATCACGGGCTTGGCTACGAACTGACCCGTCGTGGCGTCGTACTGGCGGAAGATGTCGGTCAGCTTGTTGGCGTTGTGCCCGAGGTTGGCGTCGAGGCTCCAGGTAAAGTCCTTGCTGCGGATGATGTCGCCGCCGATGGCGAATTCGACCCCACGATTGTCCATCTTCCCGATGTTGCGGTAGATGTTGGTGACGCCGATGAGCCCTGTGACGGGGACGTTGTAGAGAATGTTGTCGGTCTTCTTGGAGTAGAGGTCGAGGTTGAAGTGCAGGCGGTTATCCCAGAGCGAAGCATCGATCCCGAAGCCCGTCGTATAGGTGCGCTCCCAGGTGAGGTCGGGGTTGCCGAGCTGGGAGATGAGCATCCCGGGGCGGCCGTCGTAGTTGGCCGAGACGGAGTAGAGGTCGTACTGGGGATAGAGGGCCTCGGGGCGATTCCCTGCCGAGCCGTAGGAGAGACGGAGCTTGAGCTGGTCGACACCCTGGAGGTGGAACCACGACTCGCGGTGGACGTTCCACCCGCCACTGATGGAGAAGAGCGTCCCGTACTTGGCATTGGAGCCGAGGTTGGAGGCGCCATCACGACGGATCGAGCCCTCGAGGAGGTAGCGCCCGTCGTAGCTGTAGCGGGCGTTGGCGAAGACGGACTGCACGGCCCACTCCGCGATGCCGCCGCGGGCACGCTCGGGCTTGGCCGTGATGTCCAGCACCTCGAAGCCAGGGATGAAGCCTATGCCGTAGGCGTCGAGCGTCTTACCCCAGTAGTCGTTGTACTCATAGGCCAGCAGCCCGTTGAGGCTGTGCTTGCCCCAGCTGTTGCTCGTCAGCAGCTTCTGGTTGGTGTACTTGCGCATCACCTCAGCGCGGTACTCGGTGATGCGTCCGTTGACGCTCTCGCCCGAGCTGGAGCGGGGGTCGGAGTAGCTGCGACTAGCGTGGTGCACGTACTTGAGGTTGTTGACCGAGGAGAAGGTGAGCCAGGGGGTGAGGCGCAGGTCGAAGTCCAGGCTACCCATGAACTCGTAGTTGCGCGCGTCGCCATGGTTCCACTGCAGGTCACGGATGTAGTTGGTGCCCGTGCGGTTCACCCAGCCGCTGTAGCGGTGCGGTACGGGCTTGCCGTCCTTGTCATAGGGGCTATCCCAGGGGAGCATGGAGTACATGGCGGTGACGGAGTACTGGCGGTCGTCGGTCGTCTGCAGTGCCCCGCTGATGGAGGGGCGTATCGTCAGGGCCTCGAAGGGTCGGTAGTTGGTCTTGGAGCGGAAGTTGAAGCGCTGGTAGTCGAAGCCCTTGACAGCGCCCTGCTCCTTGTAGTAGCCGATGGAGAAGAAGGAGTTGAGACTCTCGCTACCGCCCTGCATGGAGAGGCTGTAGTCCTGGGTCACGCCAGTGCGTGTGGCGAGCTTCCACCAGTCGAAGTTATCGTTGCGCAGCTCGGGCTTCCAGCGGTCGAACTTCAGTGCCTCGGGGTTCTGCACCGAGGCGAAGTAGTCGTAGAGCTCCGCGCCCGTCATCATGCGCTGATTGCCATTGTGCAGCATGCTGACGCCCGCGCGTAGGGCGGCCGATACCTTGACCTTGCCCGAGCGGCTGCTCTTGGTCGTGACGACGACGACCCCATTGGCCCCAGCCGATCCGTAGATGGCGGTGGAGGCGGCATCCTTGAGGACGGTCACGGCCTCGATGTCCTGTGGGCTGAGCTGGCCGGGGTCGTCCCCGACGATGACGCCATCGATGACCCAGAGGGGGCGCGTATTCCCGTTGAGCGTGGCCTGCCCACGGATGACGACGGCGGCGCTGGAGCCTGGCTGCGCCGATCCTGGGGCGACGTAGACGCCTGGAGCCTTACCGTTGAGGAGGTTGGCCACAGAGGGGGTGGTGAGGTCCTTGAGCTTGGAGTCCTTGAGGCTGATCATCGCCCCGGTGAGGCTCTCCTTGCGCTGGGTGGTGTAGCCGACCACGACCAGCTCGCCGAGGGTGCGGGCATTCTCCTTGAGCTTGATCGTCTGCGGGCTGCTGGTGGCGCTCACCTCGATCGTCTGATAGCCGATGCAGGAGATGACGAGCACGCTGCCCGGTGCTGCGGCGAGGCTGTAGCGCCCCTGCACGTCGGTCACGGTGCCGAGGTTCCTATTGCCCTTGACGGAGATGCTGGCGCCGATGATGGCTTCACCACTCTGGGCGTCTACGACCTGGCCGCGTAGCTTGGCACTGTTGGTGCTCTGCTGCTCGGGCTGCGCGGAGCTGCCGCTGCTCGGGGAGGCGTGTAGCCCCAGAGGAAGGAGTCCCGGGAGGAGTAGGGCTAGGACGAGGCTCTTGCGCAGGCTCGCTCTAGCGAAGGGGAGTAATTGGTTCTTCATCGTTTGTTCTAGCCGTTAGTAGTTAGTGTAGGACTTAGATGGAGCAAATGTAGAGTCTTTGCCGCAGCTCTACAAGGCTCTTTTCCTTAGAAACTTAAGGAAGCATCCGCCCGCTGGCAAAGCCCTTCGCCGCAGCCCCTCCCCGCCCCTGACTGCTATCCCTCAGAGCGCTGACTGACGCCCCTCAGCTTCCTGACTGACGGCTCTCAGCGTGCTGACGGATATCCCTCACGGAGCTGGGGGCTAGCTCCCAGCTCGCTGGGGCCTCGGGCGGGGCAGCTCGAGGCTCAGGCAAGGGCTGCTGCAGTACCCTTAGGCAAAGGTGCTCTGAGCCCTAAGCTCGTGGGCTCGGCTTTGTTTCGTATCTTTGTGGCCGCTAGGGCAGGACAGACACTGCCTTGGTGATAACCAAAGCCTTAAATAGGCATTAACTCATTTAATTTCCTCTATGAAAAGTCTTACGACTTCGCTCCTGCTCTTTGTGGGGGCAACGGGTGTGGCCTCTGCTGCAGGGCATCCCACCTTCGCTGACTCCATCCGCCACATTGATAGCGTGCTGATCACGGCGCGTGCGCGTCAGGAGGTCAGCATCAACCCGCTGGGCGTGCCCGAGCGCAAGGTGCCGATGACGATCAATAAGGTCTCAGGCCTGATGCTCCAGCAGCGTGCCATCACGCAGCTCGGGGACGCCCTGCGCTTCACCCCCGCGGTGCAGAACCGCAAGAGCTATGGGGCCTTCAACGAGATCGCCGTCCGTGGCTTCAACCGCGCTGTCTATATGGTCGACGGCGTGCGTGACGAGCGCTCCATGGTCAACTCCAATCCCTTCGTCAACCTCTACAATGTAGAGCGCATCGAGGTCCTCAAGGGTCCCGCCTCTGTCCTCTATGGCTATGCCAATGCTGGGGGGATTATCAACGTCGTGCGTCGCGCCCCGAGCGATAGCCTCACCCTGGGGGCACACCTCCGCTACGGCAGCCTCGGCTACTACGACCTCGGCGTGCATGCAGGCGGCCAGCTGGCGCGTGGGCTCAATATCTATGCTGGGGGCTTCCACGCGGGCGGCGACCAGTGGCGCCACACCCAGGATACGCAGAATAGCCTCTTCACGGCGCTGAGCTACACGACGGGCGCACATAGCTTCGTCCTCCGCCTGGAGGGCTTCTACGACTACTTCGGTACGGAGACGGGGCTGCCCGCACTGATGCCAGCCGATATGTACCGCGTGAGTGATGACCAGCTCTTCGCCCGTAAGGACGAGCTGCGCCCTGGGCTCGACCGCAGCTGGCGCTACAATGACCAGTCGGACTTCATGTACCACAGCGGCGCTAATGCCTCGCTCAAGTGGACCTACAACTTCGGCTCGGGCTGGCGTCTCTCCGACTACCTCTCCGGCAGCTACGACGACATTGACTACTTCAGCACCGAGACGATGAGCTGGCCTACGAGCCGCACGGCAGGCGCTAAGTACGGCTACTACAGCAAGGCCGCCGACGGGACGAAGACCTACTACGACCTAGATCACCTGATCTACGACAGCAACCTGCGCTTCTCCCACATCACGCAGATCATGCAGAACACGCTAGACCTGACGGGCAGCTTCACCCTCGGCTCCATCGTCAACAACCTGCGTCTGGGCTACAGCACGACCTACATGCACCGCACGAGCTACTCGGGCTACAACGATGATGACATCTGGGGTCCCTCGCGTAGCATCGACGCTGCGGGCAAAGTCGTCTACCCCCAGGGGCGCGTCCTCAACCCTGACTTCAACGGTGGGCTAATGAGCAAGTTCAGCCAGGCCAGCCCCAACCGCACCTGGGTGCACGGCTTCTCGCTGAGCGACGTCGTCGAGCTGACGCCTCAGCTCAAGGCCATGCTCGCCCTGCGCTACGACCTCTATAGCTACAAGAGCACCAAGGGCCGCATGGCGACCATCAATGGCGAGCGCCGTCACGAGGCCGTCAAGGACGACCAGTGGCTCTCGGTGAGCCCTCAGGAGCTGAGCTATCGTGGTGGGCTGGTATGGTTGCCCACGGAGTCGCTGAGCTTCTACGGCTCGATCGGTAGCTTCTTCGCTCCCGACCAGACGCTGACCTTCAACCCCGCGACGCAGCGCTTCTATGACAAGGCGGGACAGGCCGTCACCGAGCGCCGCAATGGCTACTACTTCGAGCCTCGCCGCGGCTATCAGGCCGAGCTGGGCGCCAAGTACACCCTCGGCGAAGTCCTTGACCTAAACCTCGCGGGCTACTTCATCCGTCAGGAGAACGAAGTCGTGCGCACGACGCAGACCGAGCAGGTGGCTGGCGCGGCTAGGCGCTACAACGTCTCGGCACAGATCGGTGCGACCGAGAGCAAGGGCTTCGAGGCCGAGGCTACGTTGCGTCCCGCCGCTGGCCTGAGCCTCAGCGCAGGCTACGGCTACACGGATGCTGCCATCGCCGACGTCAATGAGACGCCCGTCAGCAAGCTCTTCAACATCAAGAAGGGCACGCCGCTGGCCTGGGTGCCTAAGCATACCCTCTACACCTACGGGGGCTATGAGCTGCAGCGCGGTGCCCTGCGTGGCCTCGGGCTCAACTACAGCCTGACCTACCGCAGTGAGATGTACTACAACGTAGGCGCGGGCCGCACGCTCGACCCCACGACGCAGCTCGACCTCGGGGCTAGCTACCGTCTGCCCTACGGCATCAGCCTCGAGCTGCAGGTACGCAACGTCCTCGGGACGAAGTCCTGGGCCTCCACGCTGGGCACGCAGCTGATGCCTGCCGAGCCTACCAACGCGCTCGTGACGCTTCGCTACCAGCTCTAGTCGGGCTACTGCCGCTAGACCTTAGCCCCGCGGTGAGGGTCTAGCGGCGGAGCTCTTCCCCTAGATAGACCAAAAGCGCTGCGGCTGACCGCTCCCCTCTCGAGAGGGGGCAGTCAGCCGCAGCGCTTTATTTGTACTTGGGTGGGGCTAGCCTCGGGCTAGTGTCCCGCGAAGGCCTCCGTGATGGGATGACCGATGCAGCCCGAGGGGTACTGCGTCTTGAGCAGCGCCGCCAGCGTAGCGGCGATGTCGGTGATGTAGGTCTCGCGGTAGAGGTGCCCAGGGCGGATGCCGCGGCCCATGAAGATCAGCGGGATGTGCGTGTCGTAGGGTGACCAGACGCCGTGGCTGGTGCCGAGGGCGCGCTTGCCACTGCTGCGGGCGTACCAGCCTGGATCAGCGACGATGAAGATCTCCCCGCTGCGGCCCTTGCGGTAGCCGTTGATGACACGCTCGCGGATAGCCTGTGGGGCGGTCGCCAGCTGCGCCTCCTCGGCGGGGATGACGAAGGCTGCCCCCGGCAGACGCTCGCGCAGCGCGGAGCTGACGGCACGGATCAGGGCCATGCGATCGATGCCGAGGGAGTCGATGCGAGGATTGTTGAAGAAGACCTGATAGTTGGCCACGCGGGTGACCAGTGCTAGATTCTGCCCTGTGAAGGCACGCGCCGTAGAGTCGGCGATCTTGAGGGCGCGGTCGGTGCGCAGGCCGCTGCCGGGGAGCTTATGCTCCTGCTCGAAGGTGAGGTTGTGCCCCGCGGCGTGGTCTGCCGTCAGGACGAAGACGTAGCCGTCCTTACCCACGCGCTGGTCCAGATAGCTGAGGAAGTCCGCCAGGTCGCGGTCCAGACGCAGGTAGGTGTCCTCCGTCTCGATGGCGAAGGTGCCGTAGTGGTGCCCTACGTAGTCGGTGGCGGAGTGGCTCATGGCCAGGAAGTCCGTCTCCTCAGGACGGCTGCCCAGCTGCTCGCCCTCGATGGCAGCCTTGGCCATCTCGAAGGTCAGCGTATTGCCAAAGGGCGTGGTGCGGATGACGCCCTTGCCCTGCTCCTGCAGCAGCCTTGCCGTGGGCAGCGGTAGGGTAGGGGGCACCTCGCCCTGCTTACCCCAGGGATTCTCGTAGTTGTTCAGGTCGGGCGAGCTCTGCTTATAGCTGTCGATGGGGAAGAGCGGGTGCCAGTCGTCCTTCAAGAGGGCGGTGATGCGGTCACGCTCGTTGAAGCGCTTGACCCACTCGGGCAGCTCCTGCATGTAGTAGCTGCTGGTGATGAAGTTGCCCGTAGCATCGTCCAGCCAGTAGACCCCGTTGGCCGTGTGGCCTGCGGGCAAGATGGAGGCACGGTCCTTGATGGCTACGCCTATGGTCTTGCTGCGGAAGTTGGAGGCGATGCGCAGCTCGTCGGCGATGGTGGTGGAGAGGAGGTTGCGGGGCGACATCTGCCCGCTCTTGCCGTTGGGCGCGCCGACGGTGGTGACGCTGCGGTCCTGTGTGCAGTAGATGGGGGCGTTGTCCTTGACGAAGTCATTGCCCGCGATGCCGTGGATGGCGGGTACGCTGCCCGTGTGCACGGAGCTATGCCCGATGGCGGTGACGCTGGGCAGGTAGTTGATGCGGGTATTCTCGCAGTTGAAGCCCTGGGTAAGTAGGCGCTTGAAGCCGCCCTCGACGAAGCGCGCTTGATAGCGGTAGAGATAGTCCCAGGTCATCTGGTCGACCATCATCGTCACCACCAGGCGCGGGCGGCCGTGCTGTGGGGTGACCTGATGTGTGGCCTGCTTCGTGCTGGCCTTGCGCTGTGCCTGGGCGGTGCTGCCTAGGGCTAGGAGCCCGAGGGCGAGGGTGCAGAGTCGGTAGTACTGATGTGTCATAGCTGTCGTGTGGCTATAGGGGTGAGAGAGACCCTAGAGCAAGCTCCGAGAGGAGTCACCCTAGGGCTAGGGCTTAGGCGAGTTGTAGCTCCAGAGAGGTCCAGCGCTGGCGGCTGTGCTGGGAGACGAGGCTGAGGCCGAGCTCCGCGCCGCGGGCGATGAGCTGCGGAGCGTCCTCCTCGTAGAAGCCGCTGAGGACGAGGCGTGCCCCTGGGGCCATGACGGCACGGTAGCGGGGCATATCCTCCAGGAGGATGTTGCGGGTGATGTTCGCCAGGATCAGGTCGTAGGGCGCCTTGCCCTCGAGGCTGGAGGCGTCGCCACAGATCATCTCCTGGATGGTGACGCCACTGAGCTGGGCGTTCTCCTGGACGTTGTCGTAGGCCCAGGGATCGATGTCGATGGCGGTGAGGTGACGGGCGCCGCGCTTCAGGGCGATGATGCCGAGGATGCCGGTGCCGCAGCCCATGTCCAGCACCCGCAGCCCCGTGAGATCGTGCTCCAGCAGCCAGCTGCCGACCAGCGCAGTGGTCTCGTGGTTGCCTGTGCCGAAGGCCATCTTGGGCTCGATGATGACCTCCAGCGGGATCTCAGGACGGGGTGCGTGGAAGGGGGCACGTATGAGGCAGGCCTCCTCGCCCAGTACGATGGGCTGGAAGTAGTGCTTCTCCCACTCCTCATTCCAGTTGATGTCGGGCATCTGCTCGCTGCTGTAGCTGAGCTCCACACCCTCGAGGATGGGCGTCGAGAGTAGCTCGGTGAGGGCCTCGTTGCCCTCGATGAGTGCGGTGGGGATATAGGCCAGCAGGTGCTCGCCGTCCTGGCTGTCGAAGCTGTCGAAGCCTACGGAGGCGAGCTCCGAGGCTAGGAGATCGAAGAGGACCTCCGTCTCGAGCGTCTCCGGACGATGGACGACGCTGAGGGTATAGCAGGTATATTGCATCCTTAGGGTCTAAGTGTCGGGGTGATGTCTCTTGGCTAGCCCAGCACCTCACGCAGTACCTCGTCCATGGCCGAGGCCGTGCGGTCGAAGTCCTCAGCACTGTGCGCCATCGAGAGGAAGATACATTCGTACTGGGAGGGCGGTAGGTAGATGCCGCGGGCGATCATGCCGCGGAAGTAGCGCGCATAGGTCTCGGTGTTGCTCTCCCGAGCCTCGGCGTTGCTTCGGACGCCGCCAGGACGGAAGAAGATGGTCGAGAGCGAGCCCACGCGATTGTAGCTCAGCCGATCGCTGTAGCGCTCGAGGATGGGGCGGATGCGGGCTTCGAAGGCGACGCCCTGAGCCTCCAGACGCTCGTAGAAGTTGGGGGCAGCGAGCTCACGCAGCATCGTGATGCCAGCCGCCAGAGCCAGTGGGTTGCCCGAGAGCGTCCCTGCCTGATAGACATCCCCCAGCGGGGCAAGCCTATCCATAATGTCTGCGCGACCACCGAAGGCGCCCACAGGGAGCCCACCGCCGATGATCTTCCCGAGGCACGTCAGGTCGGGGCGTATGCCGTAGAGCTCCTGCGCCCCGCCGCGTGCTGCGCGGAAGCCGCTGATCACCTCGTCGAAGATCAGCAGGATGCCCTCCTCTTCGGTGAGCTGACGTAGCCCCTGGAGGAAGCCCGGCTGGGGGGGGATGAGCCCCATATTACCCATGATGGGCTCGAGGATGACGGCAGCGACCTCGTCGCGGTGCGCCTCGAGCACCGCGACGACGCTCTCCAGATCATTGTACTGAGCGACCAGTGTGTCCTCTGCCGTGTGGGCGGTGACGCCCGCGCTAGAGGTCTGGCCGAAGGTCGCCAGCCCCGAGCCTGCAGAGATGAGGAAGCTGTCGGCGTGCCCGTGATAGCAGCCTTCGAACTTCAGGATCTTGTCCCTGCCCGTGAAGCCACGCGCTAGACGCACTGCGCTCATCGTAGCCTCTGTACCCGAGTTCACCATGCGTACGCGCTCCACGGAGGGGAAGAACTGCGTGCAGATCAGCTCGGCCATCTCGACCTCGCGGGCATTGCAGGCGCCGTAGCTGGTGCCGCGGTGCAGCTCGCGCTCGATGGCCTCGAGGATGGGCGGATAGGCGTGCCCTAGCAGCAGGGGCCCCCAGGAGGAGATGTAGTCGATGTACTCGTTACCATCGACGTCGTAGATGTGTGCCCCCTTGCCGTGATCTATGTAGCGCGGTGTCAGGCCTACCGAGCGGAAGGCGCGCACGGGGCTATTGACCCCGCCGGGGATATACTGTGAGGCGCGCTCGAAGAGGGCCTCGGAGAGCTCTGTCCTTTGTGTCATTGGTCTCGGATGAAGAAGGAGGCAGGCTGAGGCGTTGACCTCGACCTGCCTCCACACTAATACCTATGTATAGGGCAAAATTAGGCTAAAAAGCCCACATAGCCCTGGGGCTACTGGATGACCAGCTCGTCGAGGAAGATGAAGTGCCCTGCGGAGCGCTGGTTAGCGGCCTTGACGCGTACGTAGCGAGCCCGCTCGGCGATGGGGAAGGAGAAGGTCTCGAAGCTCGGGAGGAAGTCCCCGTCGTCGGTCGTCGTCACGCGCTGGCCGAGGCTACGCCAGTTCGTCCCGTCGTCACTGAGCAGGAGCTCGACGTGGTGCGGCATATAGACCCACTGCATCTTCTCCTGCATGAACTTGGCGAAGACATGCCGTAGCGCCTTCGTATCCCCAAGGTCGACGGTCACATCCAGCGGCATGGTGAAGCCCTGCCAGAGGCCATCGAGGTAGGTCGGCGTGCCGCGCAGGCCGTCGACGAGAGCGCGGGCGCCGCCTGCGGGGTACTTGGGGTTCCACTGGCAGCCCTCATTGTAGTAGATGGGCTTGCCGATGCCGAGGTGATAGTCCGTGCGGTAGCTGACCTCGGGGAAGTCCAGCGGCTTACCGTCCTTGAAGAGGCGTGCCACCAGTAGGATGGAGTCGCGCGAAGTGATGCGCTCCCCAGTATAGAGGCGCGAGGAGGCCGTGGGCATACTGCCGTCGGTGGAGTAGCGGATCTCAGCCGTGGGCTGCTCGCTGGAGAGGCGCAGCGCTACCTCACGGCGTGCGGTGTCGATCTCGCTGTAGACGGCGATACGCTTCAGCGGGTAGCTGTTGATGCCTCTGGCCTTCAGTGCAGGCAGCTGGGCGGCCACGCGGCGTAGGAAGTCGGGGTAGCTGCGCTCAGCCTGCGGCGTCCAGCCGATCTCGGCGATAGCCAGCAGACGAGGGAAGAGCATGTAGGCAGCGTGCTGCTCGTCCTGGACGTACTCCGTCCAGAGGTTGCCCTGCACGCCGAGGATGTACTGCTGCTGGGCGGGGCTGAGGACGGTGGGCATGGGGTTGTAGGAATAGGTCTTCTCCAGCGGAGTGAAGCCACCGATGGCACGGGGCTCACCCTTGCTCTCCCGCTGGTAGAAGTCGAGGTAGACGTAGTTGCCTGGGGTCATGACGACCTTGTGTCCCGCCTTGGCCGCGGTGATACCGCCCTCCTCACCGCGCCAGCTCATGACGGCAGCGTTGGGGGCGAGGCCGCCCATCAGGATCTCGTCCCAGCCGATGAGCTGACGTCCCTTGCCGTTGAGGTAGCGCTCGATGCGGCGTATCATGTAGCTCTGCAGCTCGTGCTCGTCCTTGAGGCCCTCCTGCTTCATACGGGCGCGGCAGTCGGGGCAGCTACCCCAGTGGTTCATCGCGGCCTCGTCGCCACCGATGTGGATGTAGTAGGAGGGGAAGAGCTCCAGCACCTCGTCGAGGATATCCTCGAAGAAGCGGAAGGTACTCTCCCGCCCGATGCAGACGTCGGTAGCGTCGAAGGCCCACTTGCCCTTACAGGTCAGCTCGGGGTAGGCGGCTGGCAGCTCGTTGCTGTGTCCCGGCAGCTCGATCTCGGGGACGACGGTGATGCCGAGGCGGGCGGCATGGGCTACGACGCGGCGGATGTCGTCCTTGGTGTAGGCGCCGCCGTAGGCTCCAGGAGTGCCTTCATCGAAGAAGCGGCGGTCATGCTGCCACCAGCTGTCCCAGTCAGCCAGGGTGCGCCAGGCGGCCTTCTTCGTCAGCAGGGGGTACTTGTCCGAGGGGAAGCGCCAGCCGCCGCCATCGACCAGGTGCCAGTGGAAGCGGTTCATCTTGTAGCGCGCCATCTCATCCAGCAGCTGGATGATGAAGTTGACGGACATGAAGTGGCGCGATACGTCGAGCATGATACCGCGCCAGGCGAAGCGTGCCGAGTCCGTGATGGAGAGCTGCGGCAGGCGGCGTCCGTACTGCCCGACCAGCTGCAGCAGCGTCTGTCCGCCCTGCAGGAGGCCGCTGCTGTCTCTGGCCAGCAGCTGCATGCCGCGCGGGCCGACGCTGAGGCGGTAGGCCTCGCGTCCCGAGAGACGCCTATCGAGGCGCACGGAGAGCAGGGGTGCCTTGGTCGTGGCCTTGACCTTGAGCCCCGCCTGCTGGCGGAGTTGGGTCTGGATGACCTGAGGCAGTAGGGGCGAGACGGTGAGCGTCTCGGGGAGCTGAGCGTGCCCTGCACCCCAGGTGATGGAGGCGGGACGTGGGATCAGACGGAGGCTGTCGGCAGGCGCCGCCGCGAGGGGCGCTGCGCCGAGGAGGAGGCCAAGGGAAGCGAGGGCGATGCCTGCTACCCGTCTGAGGCTAGAGGTCTGTATCTTCATCTTCGTATATATAATGAGTGATGTGTCTATAGGGTCTAGGGGGCGTCGGTCTCGGCGGGCTGACGGCGGAAGAGCAGGCGGAAGGCCTCCTCTACGGTCTTGACCCCGATGAGGCGGATCTTGCGCCCTGGGGCGTCGGCGATGTGGCTGAGGTTGCCCTCGGGCAGTAGGATGGCGCGGAAGCCGATGCGCTCGGCCTCGAGGATACGCTGCTCGATGCGCGCCACGGGACGCACCTCGCCCGACAGCCCGACTTCGCCCGTGAGGCAGACACCCTCGGGGAGCGCTAGGTCGAGGCTAGAGGAGAGGACGGCCGTGATGACGGCTAGGTCGCTGGCGGGGTCGCTGAGGCGTATGCCGCCAGCGATGTTGAGGAAGACGTCCTTCTGTATGAGCTTGAAGCCCGCACGCTTCTCCAGCACGGCCAGCAGCATGTTCATGCGCTTGGTGTCGAAGCCGGTCGAGGAGCGCTGAGGGGTAGCGTAGACGGCCGAGCTGACCAGTGCCTGCGTCTCGATGAGGAAGGGGCGCACGCCCTCCATAGCGGCCGCGACGGCCACGCCACTGAGGCGCATGTCGGAGCTGGTCATCAGGTGCTCGGAGGGATTCTCCACGGGGCGCAGACCCGTCTGGCGCATCTCGTAGATACCCAGCTCGGCGGTGCTGCCGAAGCGGTTCTTCTGCCCGCGCAGGATGCGGTACATGTAGTGCTTGTCGCCGTCGAACTGCAGCACCACGTCCACCGTGTGCTCGAGTACCTTGGGCCCTGCGATGCTGCCCTCCTTGGTGATATGGCCGATGACGATGACGGGTACGCCCTCGGTCTTGCAGTACTTGAGCAGGGCGGTGGCGCACTCGCGGATCTGCGAGACGCTGCCTGGGGAGCTCTCGCTGAGCTCGGTCTGTATGGTCTGTATGGAGTCTATGACGAGGAGGTCGGGCTGCAGCTCCTCGGCAGTGTGGAGGATCTTCTCTAGGCTCGTCTCGGCATAGATCATCATGTCGTCACCGCTACCGCCGCCGATGCGGTCGGCGCGCATCTTGAGCTGGTTGAGGCTCTCTTCGCCCGAGACGTAGAGGGTGCGTAGCGGTAGCCTGAGGACGGTCTGCAGCACCAGCGTGGACTTCCCGATGCCGGGCTCGCCCCCGATGAGGACGAAGGCGCCCTCGACGAGCCCGCCGCCGAGGACGCGGTTCAGCTCGGGGTCGCCCATGTCGATACGCAGCTCCTCGCGGTGCTGGATGTCCGCTAGACGTACGGGGCGCGCGCTGGGAACTGCCTTGGGGCTGTAGCCAGGGGCGGCGTCCTTCTTGCTGACGACGATCTCTTCCTCCTCTATGCTGTTCCACGTGCCGCACTGCGAGCAGTAGCCCTGCCACTTGGGGTACTGGGCTCCGCACTCTGCGCAGTGGTAAATGGTCTTTTTCTTCGCCATAACGCAAAGGTAGTGAGGATCTCGCAAAGCGCCGCCGAGTGTCCCGCCCCGCCTCTGCTGTGCACCTAGTGGTACTCAGGCTGGAATATTCCCTTGACCCGGTGTCTGTGGGGGGCTCCTCTGTGCTAGCCTTAGAGGCGGGAGCTTAGGGGGAACAGCCTTGGCTCGGTGTCTGTGGGGGGCTCCTCTGTGCTAGCCTTAGAGGCAGGAGCTTAGGGGGAACAGCCTAGGCTCGGTGTCTGTGGGGGCTCCTCTATGCTAGCCTTGGGAGGCAAGAGTGTAGGGAGGTGCTTGTTCGGCTGCTTGCCTACGGCTCTCCGACGGCGCTAAGCCCCAATAGGGGCGACCCGCTCAAAGCCCAGGGTGCGCAGCCCTGCAAGGGCGACCAAACCCTGGGTAAGCTGCAGCCAAAAGGGCAGAGCCCTACAGGGGCGACCCTCAATAGGCTCGGAGCATCGTAGTACTAAGCTAGCCGTAGTCCTCGATCGTATTGTGGGTCGCCCCTGTAGGGCTTCTTGATAATATCTGACCTCTACCCAGGGTTCCGTCAGGCTTACAGCCTTCCCTCACCCTGGGCTTTGGATGGGTCGCCCCCGAGGGGCTTGCCTGTCTATTCGCAGCCTATTGAGGACGGGTGGGAGCTACGGGTAGCCCTGCATATCTGCCTTGGGGATATGCTTTGTTCTTTGGTCTGCGCGTAGCGAGTACTAGCGGCTGGGGCGCCTGCCCCTCGCCGTTTAGCGCGCGCTTCTAGGGCGCGCGCTGGGCTGAAGGATATCCCCGAGCGGAGGCCGCCTAGGCTGAGCCGAGCGTCCGAGCTAAGGCGGGGCGGGGAAAGTTATATTACTTTGGGCGGATTATTATATAACTTTCTACGCATTCTTATATAACTTTTCCCTAAATCTTATATTACTTTTCTCCCTCCCCCTAGGCTCTCGCCGCGCCGCGCCTTATCCCTCAGTTGGGTGAGGCTTATCCCTCGGCGGGCTGGCGCGCTTCGCAGCAGAGGCTAGGTGAATTGTCGGGTGTGACTTCGAGGCCCGCGGGGGCTCCCCTGAGGTGCGGCACTCAGCTACTCCTTATTTATATATAGGCTGGCGGAGTGCTGGGCTGGGGTAGCTGGGGACTAAGATTGGAGCTCCAGCGCGCCTAATCCGAGGGCGGCGCTTACCTAAAAGTGAGGACGCCTCCGCCCCAGCCCGTCCCTAGCTCTAGGTATATATGCTAAAGAATGCGTATTTTTGTATCCAAATAATTTAACTAAACAATTCATCATTCACGTGTTATGCCGAACATTATCACGATAAAGAAGGGGCTCACGCTCAATCTGAAAGGGAAGGCACCTGAGGAACAGCTCGCACCAGTGGCTGCAGCTAGCTCCTACGCTGTCGTCCCCGAGGACTATGTGGGCTTTGTCCCCAAGGTGATCGTTCAGCCAGGGATGCGCGTGCTGGCAGGGGAAGCTCTGCTGGCACATAAGGCTCATCCCGAGCTCAAACTGACCTCCCCCGTCAGCGGTGAGGTCGTCGCCGTCCACAGAGGCGAGAAGCGCAAGGTACTCAGCGTAGAGGTACGCCCCGAGGCGACCATCGAGTACAAGGAGTACGCCACGGCTGACGCCCTCAGCATGGAGCGCAGCCAGCTGCTGTCGCTGCTGCTGGAGAGTGGTATGTTCAGCTTCTTCAAGCAGCGTCCCTACGACCGCATCGCTAACCCTCTGGATACGCCTCGTGACATCTTCGTCACGGCCAACCTGACGGCTCCGCTGGCGCCTAAGTTCGCCTACCTCGTCAAGGGACGTGAGCACGAACTGCAGCTGGCGCTCGATGCGCTCACGCGCCTGACCCCAGGTAAGGTCTACCTCGGCGTCGGGACGGGTGAGCTGACGGGCATCCGCACGGTAGAGCGCGTAGAGGTACGCGGTCCACACCCTGCAGGGCTGGTCGGCGTACTGATCAATCACACGGCACCTGTCAACAAGGGTGAGGTCGTCTGGACGCTCAAGGCTACCGACCTCTTGGTCATCGGCCGCTTCCTCAAGACAGGTCGTGTAGACTTCTCCCGCACCATTGCCCTCACGGGCTCGGAGGCTAAGGAGCTGGGCTACGTCAAGGTGCTGCCTGGGGCACGCTTCGATGAGGTGCTCGCAGGGCGCCTAGCTAAGAAGGATAGCCACGAGCGTATCATCGAGGGTGATGTCTTCACTGGGGTGAAGGTAGATGAGGCCCACGATCGTATGAGCTTCGGCATCGACCAGATCACCATCATCCCCGAGGGGGACGATCAGCACGAGGTGCTGGGCTGGGCGCTGCCTCGCTTCAAGCAGTTCAGCATGAGCCGCACCTACTTCTCCTGGCTGATGCCAGGTAAGGAGTACGCGCTGGATGCGCGTATCAAGGGTGGACGTCGCGCCATGATCATGAGTGGTCAGTACGACAGCGTCTTCCCTATGGACATCTACCCTGAGTTCCTACTCAAGAGCCTCATCGCCTTCAATATCGATGATATGGAGGCCCGTGGTATCTACGAGGTGGCGCCCGAGGACTTCTCGGTCTGCGAGTTCGTGGACACGTCCAAGATACCCCTGCAGCAGCTCGTGCGCCAGGGGCTGGATGAGCTCTACAAGGAAATGAACTAACCCCCAGGTTTCACTTATTAAAGGACAACGACCTTGAACGCTTTAAGAAAACAAATCGATAAGATCAAGCCAGCCTTCACTAAGGGTGGTCGCTTCGCGGCCCTGGAGTCTGTCTTCGATGGCTTCGAGACCTTCCTGTTCGTCCCGAACACGACCTCGAAGCGTCGTGGCGTGCATGTGCATGACGCCATAGACAGCAAGCGCACGATGAGCGTGGTGATCTTCGCCCTGCTGCCTGCCCTCCTCTTCGGGATGTACAACATCGGGCTGCAGCACAATATAGCCCTCGGGCAGGAGTCCAGCTTCTGGGCAACCTTCCTCTACGGGCTCCTCTCGGTACTGCCACAGATCGTGGTATCCTACGCCGTGGGTCTGGGGATCGAGTTCATCATCGCTCAGCTCAAGCATGAGGAGATCCAGGAGGGCTTCCTGGTGACGGGGATCCTGATCCCCATGATCATCCCCGTGGAGACGCCCCTGTGGATGATCGCCGTAGCTACGGCCTTCGCTGTGGTCTTTGCTAAGGAGGTCTTCGGTGGTACGGGCTACAATGTCTTCAACGTCGCGCTGGTGACGCGTGCCTTCCTCTTCTTCTCCTACCCCGCAGCTATGTCGGGCGACAGCGTCTGGGTACGCCTGGGCTCGAGCTTCGGCTTCGGTGGCGAGGGTAAGGTCGTGGACGGCTTCTCGGGCGCTACGCCTCTGGGGCAGATCGCTGCTGCCAAGGGCGCGCTGCCTGACATCCACAATACGCTCGGCGGTGCACTCACCGACTGGGATGCCTTCCTGGGCTTCCTCCCCGGCTCTGTGGGTGAGGTCTCCACGCTGGCTATCCTCATCGGTGCCCTCATCCTCATCTTCACGGGGATCGCTAGCTACAAGATCATGGTATCGGGTGTGGTAGGGGTCTTCGCTATGGCCTCGCTCTTCAACGCTATCGGCGCTACGCCTGCCATGCAGGTCTCGGCACTGCACCATCTCCTCTATGGGGGCTTCGCCTTCGGGATCGTCTTCATGGCTACCGACCCTGTGACGGCTGCACGCACCGAGGCGGGTAAGTGGGTCTATGGCTTCCTCGTCGGGGTCATGGTCGTCTTCATCCGTGTGCTCAATGCGGGCTACGCTGAGGGTATGATGCTCGCCATCCTGCTGATGAATACCTTCGCTCCCCTCATCGACTACATCGTCGTAGAGCGCAACGTCAACAAGCGTAAGGCACGCCTCGCAGTAGCTAAGAACTAAGACAGCAGCAACACACGATGGATACAAACAAGAACTCATACGTGATCATCTACGCATCCGTGATGGTCATCCTCGCCGCGGTCTTCCTGGCTGGGGCGAACATCCTGCTCAAGCCTTCGCAGGAGGAGAACGCTCGTATCGATAAGATGGAGCAGATCCTGCGCGCCCTCGGGCAGACGCCCTCCAAGGCCGACGTCATCTCCACCTACGAGGGGCTGATCAAGAAGGAACTCCTAGTCAACGCCGAGGGACAGGTCGTCCAGTCCTTCGAGGGCGGGGAGATCGGTAAGAGCGCTGCCTTCAACGCCAATACCGAGCTCGACTACAAGCTCATCGCCAAGGGCGAGCAGCGTGACCTGCCCGTCTGGGTCGCTGAGGTCGGGGGTAAGACCGTCTACGTCCTGCCGCTCAATGGCGCTGGGCTGTGGAATAAGATCTGGGGCTACATCGCGGTAGACGCCGCTGACCACTCTACGGTCACGGGAGCAGACTTCGGCAACGCTGGGGAGACCCCAGGGCTCGGTGCCGAGATCTCTACGCCTCGCTTCTCTGCCGAATTCCAGGGCAAGCAGCTCTTCCGTGAAGGCAAGTTCACGGGCATCGCTGTCGTCAAGCCCGGGCAGAAGGTGGACGATAAGGACTATGTCGACGGCATCTCGGGCGGTACGCTCACCAGCAACGGCGTCCACGACATGCTGCACCATAGCCTCGCTCCCTTCCAAAAGTTCCTCGAAACCTATAACGCGCAGTAGCTATGTCTCTCTGGAATAAAAAGAATAAAGAAACCCTTCTCGGTCCGCTGAGCAAGAACAATCCCATCATGGTGCAGATGCTCGGCATCTGCTCCGCCCTTGCCGTGACCTCCAAGCTGGAGCCCGCCCTCGTCATGGGGCTGTCGGTGACCATCGTCGTGGCCTTTGCCAACGTGGTGATCTCGCTCCTGCGTAAGGGGATCCCCAACCGCATCCGCATCATCGTACAGCTGGTGGTCGCCGCTACGCTCGTGACGCTGGTCAGTGAGGTCCTCAAGGCCTATGCCTACGACGTGAGCAAGCAGCTCTCCGTCTTCGTCGGGCTGATCATCACCAACTGTATCCTCATGGGTCGTCTGGAGGCCTTCGCCCTTGGTAATGGTCCCTGGGAGTCCTTCCTCGATGGGGTCGGTAACGGCCTCGGCTACGCCATCGTGCTGGCTGTCGTCGGCTTCTTCCGTGAGCTGCTGGGCTCGGGGACGCTGCTGGGCTTCCAGGTCATCCCTCAGTCGCTCTACGCTACCGATGGTATCCATGGCTACGTCAATAATGGCCTGATGATCCTGCCTCCGATGGCACTCATCTCCGTGGCTGTCCTCATCTGGATCCACCGCTCCTATAACAAGGAGCTGCAGGAAAACTAACATCTCCCACGCCTACTAGTAGTATCAAGAAAGAATGGATACATTAGCCTTATTCTTCCGGTCGATCTTCGTCGACAATATGATCTTCGCCTACTACCTAGGGATGTGTTCGTTCCTGGCGGTATCGAAGAACGTAAAGACCTCCTTTGGTCTGGGACTAGCGGTCATCTTCATCCTCACCTTCACGCTGCCGATCAACTACCTTCTGGAGACCAAGGTCTTCAAGCAGGGAGCCCTCGATTGGCTGCTCGGTCCTGAGGCTGCGAGCATTGACCTCTCCTTCCTCTCCTTCATCATCTTCATCGCTGTCATCGCTGCCTTCACGCAGCTGGTAGAGATGCTCGTCGAGCGCTTCAGTCCTTCGCTCTATGCCTCGCTGGGGATCTTCCTCCCGTTGATCGCCGTGAACTGCGCTATCCTCGGGGGCTCGCTCTTCATGCAGCAGCGTGAGTTCCCCACGATTGGGGAGGCTACCGTCTATGGCTTCGGCTCCGGTATCGGCTGGATGCTGGCTATCGTCGGTATGGCAGCTATCCGTGAGAAGCTTCAGTACTCGGACGTACCCAAGCCCCTGCGTGGTCTAGGGATCACCTTCATCATAACGGCGCTGATGGGTATAGCCTTCCTCAGCTTCTCGGGTGTCAAGATGTAATAGCGAAGTCTCTAAGTAATGAATACAACCATCATACTCATCAGCGTAGCAGTCTTCCTGCTGCTGACGCTGCTGCTCGTCGTCGTGCTGCTCGTCGCTAAGAGCAAGCTCGTCCCCTCGGGCAATGTCAAGCTCACCATCAACGGGGAGAAGGAGGCTGAGGTGCCCATCGGGGGTACCCTGCTGAACACCCTGCAGAGTGAGAATATCTACCTCTCCAGCGCCTGCGGTGGTGGTGGTGCCTGCGGTCAGTGCCGCTGCCGCGTCGTCGAGGGCGGCGGTGAGATCCTCCCCACGGAGAAGGGTTTCTTCTCTCGCAAGGAGCAGTCCGAGCACTGGCGCCTAGCCTGCCAGACCAAGGTCAAGGAGGACATGCAGGTCATCGTCCCCGAGGAGGTCTTCGGCGTCAAGGAATGGGAATGCGAGGTCATCTCTAACCGCAACGTTTCGACCTTCATCAAGGAGTTCGTCGTCAAGCTCCCTGAGGGTGAGGTCATGAACTTCAAGAGCGGTAGCTACGCACAGATCACCATCCCCAAGTACGATATCAAGTATTCGGACTACGATATTGATGAGAAGTTCCGCGGGGACTGGGATCACTTCGACATGTGGAGCCTGACGTGTAAGAACGACACGGAGACCATCCGTGCCTACTCTATGGCCAACTACCCTGCCGAAGGGAACATCATCACCCTCAACGTGCGTATCGCCACGCCTCCTATGGACCGCGCTACGCATAAGTGGATGAACGTCTCGCCAGGGATCTCCTCCTCCTACATCTTCTCCCTCAAGCCTGGGGACAAGGTGCGCATGAGTGGTCCTTACGGGGACTTCCATATCCAGGATACGGATGCTGAGATGCTCTACATCGGTGGTGGTGCAGGTATGGCACCGCTGCGCGCGCAGATCCTCCACCTCTTCCGCACGCTCCACACGGGCCGCAAGGTATCCTACTGGTACGGTGCGCGTAGCAAGAAGGAGATCTTCTACGAAGAGGACTTCCGCGAGATCGAGAAGCAGTTCCCCAACTTCAGCTTCCATATCGCCCTCTCCGATCCTCAGCCTGAGGACAACTGGACGGGCTACACCGGCTTCATCCACCAGGTCATCCTCGACAACTACCTCAAGAATCATGAGGCTCCCGAGGATATCGAGTACTACATGTGCGGCCCTGGCCCCATGGCCAATGCCGTCAAGGCGATGCTGGAGAACCTCGGCGTAGAGCGCTCGCAGCTCTTCTTCGACGACTTCGGCGGCTAGCCGTCGCTCGGCCCAGGCCCAGGCTAGAGAAACAGATCCTGCCCTCGGGCAATGCACAGCGCCCCCTGCAGTCTCGCACTGCAGGGGGCGCTGTCTTTAGGGGCGTCCTTGGGGGGCTGGGGGTACGCGTCGGCTTTAGCCTGGGACGCTTCGTACACAGCTCCGTCCTTGTCCCCGCCCTTCTTCTCGGAGCGCTCTCGAGGGGAGGGAGTGCGGGCTAAGGCAAGGGGGAAGGATAAAGTCTAGGGGGAGCAGCCGCGCGCCGTGCTAGACGCTGGGCTGCTCCCCCTAGAGCTTGAGCGGATGTGTGTGGATGGGCGGCGGGGCTGATGGGCTAGCCGCGGGCAGCCTGCAGGGCCTCGAGGCGTAGCGTTAGGTCGATGAAGGACTCCACGCCCAGCTGCTCGGGGCGCTTGCCGAAGATCGGGTCGCTGTAGTCGTAGTCGGGCCCGAAGAGTCCCTTGAGCGAATTGCGTAGCGTCTTGCGCCGCTGGTTGAATCCCGTCTTGATGACCGTCTTGAAGAGGCTCTCTGAGCAGCCGAGGCTCTGGCGCTGATTGCGGATGAGGCGGATGACGCCGCTCTTGACCTTGGGGGGTGGATTGAAGACGTGCTCGTCCACGGTGAAGAGGTACTCGACATCGTACCAGGCCTGCAGCAGCACGCTCAGGATGCCGTAGTCCTTGTTGCCCGGAGGTGAGGCGAGGCGCTGGGCGACCTCGCGCTGCAGCATCCCCGCGCAGTAGGGGATGCGCTCGCGGTAGTCGAGTAGGCGGAAGAAGATCTGAGAGGAGATATTGTAGGGGTAGTTGCCGATGAGGCTGAAGAGGCCATCGGGCATATAGTCCTCTATGGGGAGCTGGAGGAAGTCGCCCGAGATGATGCGGCCCTCGAGCTGGGGGAAGTGTTCCCCGAGGTAGGCCACGGACTCTTGGTCGAGCTCGATGACGCGCGTGTCGAAGCCTAGGGCGAGGAGGTACTGGGTGAGGACACCCATCCCCGGGCCTATCTCGAGGATAGGTAGCTCACGGTAGTCCTCGAGGGAGCGTGCGATGCGCTCGGCGATGCTGAGGTCGGTGAGGAAGTGCTGCCCGAGGGCTTTCTTTGCTTTTACTTGCTGCATGTATCGTGGTGAATACTTAGTCCTTTAGTAGAGCGCTAAAATACCACAATTAGACGATAGTCAGCCACTAGCACCTTGAGGATCAAGCGCGAGGCTCCATGCGAGCTGCGCTTGCGCGATGCTCTTCTTGGGCTGTCCGCGGGGGACGAAGCCGCTCCCAAGCGCCCCCGATGCAGCCCAAGACGGAGCAAATCCGCAGGCGAGACGGGAGGCTTAGCGAAAGGATGCCCGCTACGTAAGGAGCCTTCGCCTTCGCCTCGTTGGGCCAAGCACAACCCTACTGCCCCTGCCGCAGCTTCCTGCGCCTATTGGGGGAGGGCTAGGGAGAGGGATATCAGTCAGCGCTCTGAGGGGCGCCCGTGGCTCGCGTGAGGGACGTCAGTCAGCGTCGTCACTGATATCCCTCACAGCGCTGGGGCAGGGCGCTTGGGTTCCTTGCCTGATAGCGGGAGGCTTGTCTCGGGTAGGGCAGGGCGATGGGCTTAGCCTAGGGTGGGATGGCTACACCGCGTTTGATTAGCGCTTCTGCATTAGGCCCTAGGGGCAGAAGGTAGCCCAATCGGGGCGGCATTACGAAGAGCCTAGGTTTGCTCCCGTCCTGCGTATCCTAGCTTGGCGGGCTAGGGGAGGGCTTGGGTCGAAGGAGTTCGAGGCGGAGGCTCGGGGGCGGCTTGGTCGACTGTCTTGTCTTGGGGGGCTGAGGCGCTGGGTCGTGGCCGCTGGAGGAGCGGCTCGGGAAAGGTAGTGGCAGGGCGCTGCGGGGTGAATGGCGAAAACTTAGTACATTTGCCTCTGCCAAGGCATATATATAATAGTATAAGGAGCTGTGTGCCCGCCGCCTCGGAGCAGACCCCAGCGCGGCAGAGAGCACATACACAGATATGAAGACCAATCCTACGACAAAGGCCATCCTCTGGATCGTCATCCCGCTGCTCATCGGCGGGCTGGGTTTCTGGGGACTCTACCGAGAGACCGACTGGCGGGAGCTGGGGCAGACGCTGAGCAGCGAGGTACGCTACCCAGTACTCTTCTTCAGCCTCCTCTTCGGCCTGATGAGCAACCTCTGTCGTGGCCTCCGCTGGGAGCTGCTCGTAGCGCCGCTGGCGACCGACGGCGCTCCCCCGCGGCGTATCAATACCATCTGTACTGTCCTCGGCTCCTATACGGTGAACATGGGTATCCCCCGCTCGGGCGAAGTGTGGCGCTGCGTCGAGCTGGAGCGCAGGGAGCAGATCCCCTTTGCGCAGCTTTTCGGTACGCTCATTGTAGACCGTCTGGTGGATGTCCTCATGCTGGGGCTAATCCTCGTGGGGATCGTGGCCTCGAGCACGGATTTCTTTAGGGACTACTTCGCCCAGCACCCCGAGGTGCTCGAGGCGCTGGTGGCCTTTGCCCACAGCCCCTGGATGCTCGTCCTCATCGCCCTAGGGCTGGGGAGCGTGGCGCTGGTGCTGTGGCTGCTGCGCTATCGCCCCGAGGGACGCGTGGCGCACTTCCTCCGCCAGCTCTGGCTGGGTGGGATGAGCATACGCCAGATGCCGCACCGTGGGCGCTTCCTGCTCTTGACGGCGCTGATCTGGATCGGCTACTTCTGCTACTTCTACTTTGCCCTCTTCGCCTTCCCCGCTACGGAGCACCTGCCGCTCTCGGTCGCAGGCATCGCCTTTGCCCTGAGCAGCATGTCGGTGATCGTACCCGTGCAGGCAGGGATGGGCGCCTGGCATGCGGCCGTCATCGCGACCTTCACCACCTTCGGCATGGCCCTGCAGCCCGCACAGGACTTCGCCTTCATCGTCCACACGGCACAGACCCTGTGGATCACGCTCTGCGGGCTCATCGCTATCCTCGCACTCCCGATCATCAACAGGCACTACGTGCGCCAGCGCTTCGCCACGGAGCATACTACACCTTAATAATGAATGACTATGGCAACAGAGATTAAGACCCTAGCGCCCTCCGCCGTGTGGGGCTACTTCTACGATCTGACGCAGATCCCTCGCCCCACGGGGCATACCCTCGCCGCTCAGGACTATGTCCTAGCGCTGGCCGCCCGCCTTGGACTCAAGGCCGAGCGGGATGCTGTGGGGAATGTGCTGGTGCATAAGCCCGCTACGCCTGGCCTGGAGCAGCGCCCCGTCGTGACGCTGCAGGCGCACCTCGACATGGTGCCACAGAAGAATAGCCACGTGCAGCACGACTTCATCACCGACCCCATAGACGCCTACATCGACGGCGAGTGGGTCACGGCACGCGATACCACCCTTGGCGCGGACAACGGCATCGGGGCAGCCTACATGATGGCTGTCCTGGCGGACAACACGCTGCGCCATGGCCCGATCGAGGCCCTCTTCACCATCGACGAAGAGGTCGGTATGGTCGGCGCGCACGGTCTGCAGCCCGGCTTCTCAGCAGGGCAGATCCTCATCAACCTCGATAGCGAGGACGAGGGGCAGCTCTTCGTCGGTTGCGCTGGTGCAGTGGACGTCAAGGTCTTGCTCGAGTACAAGGATCAGGAGCCGACCCCCGAGGGCGATATCGCTGTACGCATCGCCTTGACGGGACTCAAGGGCGGGCACTCGGGGACGGATATCATCCTCGGCCGTGCCAATGCCAATAAGCAGCTGGCGCGCTTCCTCAAGGAGGCCATCGCCAGCTACGGCGCACGCCTCGTCAGCTTCGACGGCGGCTCGCTGCGCAATGCCATCCCCCGTGAGGCCTTCGCCGTGGTCACGATCCCCGAGGCTGAGGCCGATGGGCTGTGGGAGTTCGCCTCCGACTTCGCCGACCAGCTGCGCGTCGAGTACCGTGGCGTCGAGGAGTCGATCAGCCTCGCGCTGGAGCGCACCGAGCTCCCCGCGACGGTCGTCCCCGAGGAGATACAGGACGCGCTGATCAATGCTGTGGTGGCCTGCGTCAACGGCCCGCAGAGCATGCTCACCGAGTTCCCCGGCATCGTCGAGTCCTCGACCAATATGGCACGTGTGCTGCTGGAGGCAGGGCACTTCTCGGCGATTTTCCTCGTGCGTAGCTCTTCGGATAGCCGCAAGATGGAGGTCGCTGGCGCCATCGAGAGCGCCTTCAACCTCGCTGGCGCCGAGGTGGACTACTCGGCAGGCTACGGCGGCTGGGCACCCAACGCCTCCTCGCCCATCCTCGGGACGCTGCGTACAGCCTACGAAGAGGTCACGGGTCAGACGCCCGAGGTCACCATCATCCACGCTGGGCTGGAGTGCGGCATCCTACAGGGCGTCATGCCCGAGGCCGATATGATCTCCTTCGGGCCCGACATCCGCGCTCCGCATTCGCCCGACGAGCGCGTCTCCATAGCTTCGGTAGAGCGCTGCTGGCATATCCTGACCAAGGCGCTGGAGCAGGTCTAAGCACAATCATTAAGGTATATAGATATAGAAGTAAATGAGTAAAACAGCTTATGTATTCCCCGGTCAGGGCGCACAGTTCGTCGGCATGGGGAAGGAGCTCTACGAGAGCCACCCCCTAGCGAAGGAACTCTTCGAGAAGGCCAACGAGATCCTCGGCTTCCGCATCACGGACATCATGTTTGACGGGACGGACGAGGAGCTGAAGCAGACCAAGGTCACGCAGCCCGCCGTCTTCCTCCACTCTGTCATCCGTGCGCTCTGCCTCGGCGACGAGTTCCAGCCCGATATGGTTGCTGGCCACTCGCTGGGTGAGTTCTCCGCGCTTGTGGCTGCTGGCGCCCTGAGCTTCGAGGATGGCCTGCGCCTGGTCTCCAAGCGTGCGCTGGCGATGCAGGCTGCCTGTGAGCTGCAGCCCAGCACGATGGCTGCTGTCCTCGGCCTGCCTGACGAGCGCGTCACGGAGATCGTGGCCAGCATCCAGGATGAGGTCGTCGTAGCAGCGAACTTCAACTGCCCCGGCCAGCTCGTCATCTCGGGGACTGTCGCAGGGGTCGACAAGGCCTGCGAGCTGCTCAAGGAGGCTGGTGCTAAGCGCGCCCTCAAGCTCAACGTCGGGGGGGCCTTCCACTCTCCGCTGATGGAGCCCGCACGCCTGGAGCTGCAGCGCGCCATCGAGGGCACCGAGTTCCACAAGCCCCGCTGCCCCATCTATCAGAATGTCCCCGCCAGCGCGGTCAACTGCACCCATGGCATCAAGAAGAACCTCATCGCACAGCTCACGGCCCCCGTACGCTGGACGGAGAGCGTGCGTGCCATGGTCGCCGACGGCGCTACGACCTTCATCGAGGTCGGGCCTGGTGCCGTCCTGCAGGGGCTCGTCAAGAAGATCGCTCCAGAGGTCGCTACCGAGGGTCGCCAGTAGCTTGACGAGGCCGTGAGCCTTGTGCTGGCTTACCTGCCGCACGAGGTCTCAGCCCTCCCGCTAGACTCTTAAACAAAGGGACTTAGCCCATCCAAGTGGGCTAAGTCCCTTTTTTTTCTTTTCTTAGTAGCCGAATTGAGTCTTTGTGCAGCTCTGTGCGCAGCCCTTTACCCTGCTGCTGGGGCTGCTTCCTTAGGCTCTATGGTAGGCCTCTTGGGCTCGGGCAATTGGCCTCTGTCCTTTGGCTCCCGCATAATTTGAAAGTGTACAAATGAGAACGTTGATCTACGCCCTAGCCTTGATGGGCGGCCTCCTTTTGACCTCCTGTGGTAGCGCCCGTGAGGTGCTCTACATGCAGGACTTGACCCAAGTCGATCAGGATAGCATGACCGTCATCGACCTGGCGCAGCGTGCCCCCGAACTACGC